>JAXHNF010000023.1:0-318734 GCA_034520745.1 Alkalibacterium sp. | reverse complement strand
TTTTAAATCTTCACCATTTGATTCAATAACCTGTTTATACCAGTCAAATGATTTTCTTCTTCTGCGTTCCATGGTACCGGATCCGTCGTCGTGCTTGTCGACGTAAATAAAGCCGTAACGCTTGGATTATTCACCAGTCGAAGCACTGACCAGATCGATACAGCCCCATGATGTATAGCCGATAACGTCCACGCCGTCTTTGACCGCTTCTTTCATTTCAGTGATATGCTCACGCAGATAGTCGATGCGGTAATCATCCTGGATCGTGCCGTCTTCTTCGACTTTATCGTAAGCCCCTAAACCATTTTCAACGATCATGAGTGGCACTTGATAACGGCCGTACAGTTCATTCAGTGAAATACGCAGGCCGACTGGATCGATTTCCCAGCCCCAGTCACTGGCTTCCAGGAACGGATTCTTGACGCCGCCGATGAGGTTCCCCTGCCCTAGTTCCTCAGGTGATTTTTCTTTCTTGTCTGTCCGTGACATGTAGTAACTGAACGAAATAAAGTCAACGGTGCCGTTTTTGATCGTTTCCAGATCGCCGTCTTCCATGTCGATTTCAATATCATTTTCTTCAAAGTAACGGTCGATGAAGTCCGGATACGCCCCGCGCACCTGCACATCGCCACAGAAGAAGTTGAATAAGTCTGCTTCTTTTCTGACATGCATGACATTTTCAGGGTTTGAATTGAACGGATAAACAGGTGCATAAATCAGCATGCAGCCGATCTGTGATTCCGGAATGATTTCGTGACCTTTTTGGACTGCACGGGCACTGGCGACGAACTGATGGTGCAGCCCCTGGAAGCTTTCCTGCAGGCGTGTTTCGTCGCTTTCTGGAGAAAATCCCAGGCCAAATAACGGCATATGTGTCGCACCGTTTATTTCGTTGAAGGTCAGCCAGTATTTCACTTTATCCTGGTAACGGGTAAAGATCGCTTCAGTGTAACGGTCGAAGAACTCGACTAATTTACGGTTTTTCCAGCCGCCGTATTCTTTGATCAGGTGAAGCGGTGTTTCGTAGTGAGCGATCGTGACTAAGGGTTCGATATCGTATTTGGCCAGCTCGTCGAAGACACGGTCGTAAAAAGCCAGACCTTCTTCGTTCGGTTCCAGTTCATCCCCTTTAGGGAAAATACGGCTCCAGGCAATACTCATACGGAAAACTTTGAAACCCATTTCTGCAAACAAGGCGATGTCTTCTTTGTAACGGTGATAAAAATCGATGCCTTCATGGTTCGGGTAAGAATATTTTTCAGTATCCATCTCAAAATCAAAGCCTGAAGAAGCAAGCAGTTTCAGACGCTCTTTTCCGCCCGGCAGCACATCGGCCAGGTTCAGCCCTCGTCCGCCTTCATCGAATCCGCCTTCGAACTGATTGGCAGCGGTCGCGCCGCCCCATAAAAAGTCTTCTTTAAATCCATCTTTACTCATTCCTTATTTCCCCTTTTCAATTATTAATAAAGAGGCAGTGGTTTAGTCTGCCTCTTCTATTTTGATTTAGTTCTAAATGACGACAGTCATCAAATGATCCGATGGCTTGACAACTTTTTCCTCAGTTGTCACAACATCCAGATATTCATCTGAATTTGTAACAATGACCGGTGTGATCGTGCTGAATCCAGCATCTCTGATGACATCCAAGTCACATTCGATCAGCAGTTGTCCTGCATTGACCTGATCTCCAACTTTTACATGGGCAGTAAATCCTTTTCCATCCAGTTGAACGGTATCCATACCGATATGGATGAGTACTTCAACGCCTTCATCACTCTTGAGTCCGATGGCATGATTTGTCGGGAATAAAGCCGATACTGTACCTGTGACAGGCGAGACGACTTTACCATCAAGGGGTTCGATTGCGATCCCTTTACCCATGGCGCCTGAAGAAAAGGCTTCATCGTTTACTTCGCTTAATGACACTACGTTACCTTCCATGACACTTGCCAATACTTCTTTTTCAATATAGCTTTCGCCGTTTGCCGTAATAACAGCAGCGCCTGATGCATCAACAGTTTCTACACCCTGATCTGTTGCGACTTGATCTTCTTCAAACAGTTTGCCGAATCCGACGAGATAAGTCGACAGCTCCGAAGATCAAACCAGCGATACTGATTGCTACGATCCATGGGACCAAGCCTAATCCAGGTTCTGCAGGATTCAGGAAGTTAGTATAGCCGAAGATTCCCAGTCCACCGATCGTGTAAACTCTCAGTACTGATCACAGCAAGACCCGCTCCGCCAAGTGCGCCACCAATACAGCTGATGATGAATGGCTTTTTAAGTGGTAGTGAAATACCATAAATAGCCGGTTCAGTTACGCCGAAGAATCCTGAAATGATAGCAGGGATACTCAATGTTTTTACTTTCTGTTCTTTCGTCTTAAGCATGACACCGATGATTGCTCCTGTTTGTGCAAATGATGCGATAAATGATAAGGCTAAAATCGGATCAAATCCGTAGACAGTCAAGTTGTTGATGGCCACTGGAACAAGTCCCCAGTGAAGACCGAAAATAACAAGTACTTGCCATAAACCACCAATAGCTAATCCTGCAACGATTGGGCTGAACTCATAAACCGCTAACGTAGCCGCTCCAATCATGTTAGCTGCAATGTTGGCAATAGGACCGATAACAATAAATGTCAATGGCACAACGATAAGCAATGTAGTAAATGGAACGATAAATAATTTAATGACATCCGGGATAACTTTTTTCATTAGTTTTTCCACTTTAGCTGCAAAGATGACTGCTAAAATAATCGGAATAACTGTAGAACCATATCCACCCTGAGGCAGGATAACGGGTACGCCTATGAATTCAAGTACCACCGGTGAAGCGAATACGGTCCCTTCAAAAAGGGTGTATAATGTTTCGCCACCGGCCAGCCCCGCCATACTGGGATAAACCAAAGCTCCTCCTAATGCCATACCGATAAATGGAGCAAGTCCCATTTTCTTAGCTGCTGTATATCCTAAGAAGATCGGGAAGAAGTAGAACAGCGCATCTCCTGTTGCATTTAATATTTGATATGTTCCAGAAGTATTAGTAAGCCATCCCAATGCAACGAATAGAGCAAGAAATCCTTTGATCATACCAGTTGCGGCAAGCACTCCCAATACAGGCTGGAAAATACGGAAATGAGATCGATAAATCGATCAAACAGATTTCCTTTTTCGCCTTCGTCTTCTTGCGCTTTTGAATCACCACTCAGGTTTCCTTCTTCCAAAACTTGAGCATAAACGTCCGGGACATGGTTACCGATAACAACCTGGTACTGTCCACCGCTCTGCATGACCGTTACGACACCGTCCATTTTTTTAAGGACATCTGTGTTTGCCTTGTTTTCGTCCTTTAATTTAAAGCGGAGACGTGTGATACAGTGGGTGACACTGTTGATGTTTTCTTTACCGCCGACATTGTTTAAAATTTTTCTGGCGAGTTCTTCATAAGCCATTTCATTTTCCTTCTTTCTTTTTTTGTTTGTTTTAAAGTTTGTTTCAATTAATGAAAAAAACCCAAATCAACAGTCAAGAGTACACGAATACTAAATAGAGTATGGTCTCTTGACTATCAACTTAGGTTTTGCCTGCATCTTATATAAAGACCAGGTAACAATCCATCCGCGATAGATTATTATTCAGTTGTGACGCGTTCAATATGAATCGTCAGATAAAGCTGTTCATCCTTGGTAAGAGAGGTATTCTCGACTTTTTTAAGGTAGTCATTGATCCGCTCTGTACATTTGAATGCTTTCTGATATTTTTTCTGTATTTGTTCATACAAGAAATCGTCATCCGATTCATGCCGCTCTTTATTGAGCAGACGGCGTGCAAAAATATTGCAGGTGCGTGATAAACCGTGTGTACTGAAACGATTCTTCATCAAACGTCTGACCGTAATAAAAGTGGACGATATTGAGAATGTCCTGTACGATCTCAGTCATGCGAATCGTCACGCCCAAGTCGGAGTCATCTTCTCTTGCATTAACGATGTGAAGGGCGATCGCTGCCGCTTCAGAATCAGGTAATTCGATACCCATCTCATCCTTGACTCAATTCAATTGCTTTCAAGCCGATTTCATATTCCACTTTGTAAAACCGCTTGATCTCCCAGATAAGAGGCGTCTTGATTTCAAGTCCTTCCTTTGTACGACTGATCGCGTAGCTTAGATGGTCTGGTAAGGTTAAATAAATATGATTGCTTAATTTTAAACGCAGAACCCCTTGAGCATACTTGATGACGTTTGTCGCTACCTCAAGAATATCAGGATCGATATCACGATATAAATCGGACAAATGCTCCATCACATCCCGACCTTCAGGAACAAAGGTCTTTTCGATTTTTTCAGACTCGATTTCTTCGCCCACTTTTTTCTGAAAGGCAATCCCTCTCCCCATGACAACTGTTTCCTGATTGCTTTCATTTAAAGTGAGCACAACATTGTTATTCAAAATCTTTTCAATTTTCATCTCAATATACTGATACCCCCACCATTGAATAAAAGCAAAAAAATAAACCTAAACTCATCCCAAACTTATCTTCAGGTATACGTCCCCTAAAGGTATGTTCTCGGATCAATTCAGGTTTTGCCTGCGTCTTTGAAAGACCAGTAACAATCCAACTTGTGTTCCTCTTATTTGACTGTGAGTAAACTATAACACGCAGAAAAAAATCATGCAAGCGTTTTTTTATAAAAATATATCCGATGCCGTGAATTCCCTTTTTTCAAGTCATTTTCACCTCTGTTCACTTAACTTAAGAAGTGAGTGCGGTTTCTTCCAAAACTCCTTAAGATTCAGCGTTATCTCCAGGAGTTTGGCTTTCTTCTATCCAAACTTATTAAGATCTGTTAACTATCTTCATAAGTTTACATCTTTTTTTAGTTCACTTCTGAAGATTATTTAAAATAACATGAAAAAATGCCCCTTCCAATAATCAGGAAAGGGCATTACATGGTTGATCAGTCGACTTTTTCGGCTTCTTTTCTGACTTTAACAGGTTCCGGCTGATTGTCTTCCGAAAGCATTCTCTCCGCCACAATCAAGAGGATCGGCAGGAGAATATCATCCGCGTAGCCGACCATTGGGATAAAGTCCGGAATCAGATCGATAGGGCTGAGGATATACAGCACAATACCTAAAACCATCAGTTTTCTCTTCTTATCGACTTTGGCATCAAACAGGGACAGGACCAGTGATTTGATTTTCGTCATGGGTGTTTTTTGTTGTTTTTTATGGAATTTCATATAGCAGCGCCCTTTCTTCATATGGCTTCGTTAATTTTTATCATCTGCGGGAATTAGTCACGAACAAATAAGGATTGAGTGTTTCTTTTATTTAGCACGATATTAGTATAACACACCTCGAATCATAATAAATCAGTCTTAAGGACTATATATATCTCAAATACTTTGATAAAAGGAAAGGGTGTTCTGAATGGTTGTACTTCTGGAGCCAAGCTGTCACTACTCTACACCCTATTCTTCTCTGGTTAACCTAGTGAAACAAACGAACGAAACCATAGTTTGACAGAAAAAGTTGAGGGCGACCAGCGTCATCACCTTATACTGATAGAAGGTTGAGATCTAACACTCAGGAAATCAGTAAAAAAGCTGATTCTAACGCGTGTTTTCATGTTTTTGGCCACTAGTTCGGTCACTTCTACTGCGGATATCTTTCTAAATTGTCGAACCCATTCAGAGTTCGGCAGTAACATAAGTGGGTATCTTTTCTAATTACCGAACCTGCCACAAGTTCGGTCGTTTCAATATTATTTACCGCTCCTAATTACCGAATATCGCTTACTTCGGTAATTACATCTGCATTTTTTATTTCAATCTACCGAACCTTGCCCAACTTCGGTAACTAGGGTACTATTTAGCACTCCTAGTTACAGAACATCTCCTAATTCGGTACTTTCAGTAGTTCTATCGTTTTCTAATTGTCGAACTTGCTGTGCCAGACCACATTTTTCCAAAAAAACACAAGATCCCTTGAGAGACCTTGTGCACCATCAGAATTATAATACTTTTGCCAGGAAATCCTGTGTACGTTCGTGTGTCGGATGAGAAAAGATGAGTTCGGGAGTCCCCTGCTCCACGATATAGCCGTCATCCATGAACAGGACGCGGTCCGCCACTTCTCGGGCAAAGCCCATCTCGTGGGTGACGACGACCATGGTCATGCCCGACTTGGCCAAGTCTTTCATGACCTTCAGCACTTCCCCGACCATCTCGGGATCCAAAGCTGACGTCGGTTCGTCAAACAGCATCACGTCCGGATCCATGGCCAAAGCTCGTGCGATCGCCACACGCTGCTGCTGGCCGCCGGACAAGCTGGCAGGATAGGCATCGACTTTGTCCCCTAAGCCAACCTGATTCAACAGCTTCTCGGCTTTCTTGTCTGCTTCCCTCTGATTCACACCTTTTGACTTGACCGGTGCGATCGTCAGATTTTCCTTGGCCGTCTTATGCGGAAACAGATTGAACTGCTGGAAAACCATCCCCATTTTCTGACGCAGCTGATTCATTTCCTTTTCCTTTAACCCCGTCAGTGCGGTACCTTCGAACACGATTTCCCCGTCCGTCGGTTCCTCCAGCAGATTCAGGCAGCGCAGAAAGGTCGATTTCCCGGAACCTGAAGGCCCGATGACGACCACCACTTCTCCCTGGCTGACCTCTTCGTTCAAGTCTTTCAATACGACATTTTTTCCAAATGATTTCTTCAGATGATTCACTTTAATCATGATTCATTCTCCCCTCGTAGAAGTTCAGCAGTTTTGTCAAGGTAAACGTCAGTGTGAAGTATATCAGCATCGCCACGAACAGCGGCAGGATGCCCTGGAAGGATATCGAACGGACCACACGCGTCTGAAAGATCAGTTCCCCGACACCGATGACGGACACGATCGACGATTCCTTGATGATGGTGATAAATTCATTCCCCAGTGCCGGCCAGGATGTTCTTCACTGCCTGCGGGAAGATGATGTGGCGCATCGATTCTTTCTTGCTCATGCCCAGACTTCGAGCGGCTTCTTCCTGTCCTTTATTGACTGAATTGATTCCTCCCCTGATGATCTCGGCAATGTAGGCCCCTGAGTTGAGTGATACCGCAATGATTCCGGCTGCCAGAGCAGGCAGGTTGACGATAAGTCCAGAAGCAAAGTAGATGAACATCACCTGGATAAGAAGCGGCGTGCCTCGGACAAATTCCACATAGGCTGTTGCCAGACCTTTTAATACCATGGATTTTGAAAGACGCATCAAAGCTAAAATGAAACCGAGTATAAGACCAACTAAAACTGAAACCGCAGAAATCAGAAGTGTGATCGAAGTCCCGTCCCAGAAGTAATCCCAGTAATTGGCGGCAAATCCGATCTCATCTGCTTCCCCGTCTTCTGACTGTGCCATGTACTCCCCGGCTACAGCAAGATAGTCTTCAACTAAATCCTGTTCTTCAATTTCGGCCAGGCTCTGATTCACTGCATCGACCAGCGAATCTTCGCCTTGTCGGAAAGCAACAGCTGAACCTGCATCATCGTCTTCCATTTCAAAGTCACCTACGAACGTGAATAAATCTTCGTCACTGCCGGCGTGGGCTTCCGCATTAGGACCCTGCATGACCATTGCCTCGATACGATTGGTTTTCAAAGCCAGCAGCAGATCACTTAAGTTCGTCAGGCTCATGAGTTCGGCATCTTCTATCTGCTCCGCCAGACCTTCCTGCAGCGAACCAGATTGAACCCCGATACGCAAACCTTTCAGTGATTCCAGTGATGTATACACATCTTCATCTTCAGCTCTTACCATGATATTCTGGAATGTCTTGAAATAAATTTCAGAAAAGTCGACACTCTTTCGTCGCTCTGCTGTCGGCGTCATCCCCGCAATGACGATATCGACATTCCTCGCTTCCAGTGCAGGCAGCAGACTGTCGAACCCGATATCCTGGATCTCCAGCTCTACACCCAGATCATCCGCGATTTTCTGGGCGATCATCATATCCATTCCTACGACTTGACGTTCCCCGTCTACCTCAGCATAAAATTCAAACGGCGGAAAGTCCGCGCTGGTCCCCACAACCAGAACCCCTTTTTCCTGAATACGCTCCAGCGCCGCCCCGTCTTCTGCCGAAACCGTGCTGACCGGTATGATCAGACTCGAAAGGACGAGTATCAATGTCAGTAAACTTGTCACACTCTTTTTCACTTTAAATCTCCCCTTTGTTAACTTTTAATAGCAACTTAGAAAGTATCATACCATCATAAAAATATTTATGCAATATATTATTTAAAAAAGAATAAATAATAACGTTTTCATGCTTATAACTGTATATTACTTGTATAATTTAATGAATATTCACGGTTATATCACATGTTTGGAATCCTCCACGCTAAAATCGCCCGAGAACTGCTAATCTATAGACTGATCGACACTTTCAATAAAAACACTGGCTAACTTATCTGACTTAACACTCAAAAAAGAAGGAATGAGCATCCGCTGCTCATTCCTCCTCCAATAAATCTATTCATCTTTTTCGGATTGTACTGTGAATCATTTATGCTTTTCCTGAAAAGCAGTAAGACTGTCGTACTCTTCTTCAAACAGGCGGCTCAACCGCTGATAGAGAGGAAGCAGTTCCTTGTATACCACTGCACTGTCAGGGTCCGGTCGGGTAATGCGCTTTGTCGCCACCATATCTCTGACCTCCGCTAGCTCATCGATCTCTCCCAGCGCGTACCAGCCCAAAACGGCAGCACCCAGACAGGAACTTTCCGATGCTTCCGGGATATGTACCTCCTGATCAAAGATATCGGCCAGCATCTGGACCCACACAGCAGACTGGACAAAACCGCCCGTAGCCTGCACTTTACCCGGCCGGCCGATCAGTTCTTCCAGTGCCAGCATGACTGTATATAAATTCATATTGATCCCTTCCAGGACCGCACGCATCATGTGTTCTCTTTTATGGTGCATGGCTAAACCGAAGAACGATCCCCGGGCATTCGCGTTCCAGGAAGGTGCCCGTTCCCCCGACAGATACGGATGGAAGATCAGACCGTTTGACCCCGCCTGGACCTTCGCGATTTTTTCAGTTATAAGGTCGTAGGCATTTTCACCCGTCTGAGCGGCTTCTCTAACTTCTTCCTGACACAGCTCGTCTCTCAGCCAGCGCAGGATCATCCCGCCGCTGTTGACCGGTCCGCCGACGACCCAGTGATCTTCCGTCAGGGCATAGCAGAAAATGCGCCCTTTTTTATCCGTGACTGGTTTGTTCGAAACGGTCCGTATCGCCCCGCTCGTTCCGATCGTGACCGCCACGGTTCCTTCGTCGATCGCATTGACTCCCAGATTTGCCAGGCAGCCGTCATTGGCGCCGATGACGACAGGCGTTTGAGGATCGATGCCCATTTCTTCAGCAGCTGATCCGTTCATCCCGGTGAAAATTTCAGTCGTCGAAACCAGTCTGGATAAATTTCCGCCAGTTATCTGAGCCGTCTCCAGCGCTTCTTCATCCCAGTCAAGCGTATACATGTTGAAGAGACCAGTCGCAGAGGCAATGGAATGGTCGATGACGAATTCATTGAAAAGATGATAAAAGACATATTCCTTGATCCCGATAAACCGGTGGGCCTGCTCGAAAACGGCCGGTTTTTCATTTCTCAGCCACATGAGTTTCGCCAAGGGTGCCATCGGATGGATCGGTGTCCCTGTTTTTTCATAGATCGACTGACCGTTCGTTTCCTTCAGTATTTTCGCGTAAGGTTCGCTGCGCTGGTCAGCCCAGATGATGGATGCCGTCAGCGGTTTCCCATCCTTATCCACGGCGATAATGCTGTGCATGGCCGCACTGAATGAAACAAGCTGAATGTCATTTTTGGCCACTTTTGTTTTTTTCATTAATTCTCTGATTGATGCGAGGGCGGCTTTCAATATCTCATTCGGATCCTGTTCTGAAGCTTGCGGCACGGGATGATGCATCGGATATTCGACAGATGACTGATCGAGGCTTTTACCGTCTCTTGAGAACAGAACTGCTTTTGTACTGGTCGTGCCGATATCTACCCCAATGGCATAGTTTTTCATAATTATCCTACTTTCTCCCATGAAGATTATAAAAGCAGTATACCATTGTCATATAAAGAGCACCAAACAAGCTTCTCTTATGTATGAAAAAACCAGCTGCACGGGCAGCTGGTTTTTCAGTTCTTTATTCATCCTGAAGTAAAGCTAAGAATTCTCGTGTACGTTCTTCCTCCGGATCAGTCAGCACTTTTTCGGCGGGGCCTTCTTCAAGAATATAGCCGTCATCCATAAAGAAGGCTTTATCAGCAGATACGGCGGGCAAAGTTCATTTCGTGGGTCAGCGATGACCATTGTCTGACCTTCTTTAGCCAGATCTTCGATCACCTTCAATACTTCCCTGACCAGTTGAGGATCCAGTGCAGAAGTCGGCTCATCAAACAGCATGACTTCTGGATGCATCATCAGAGCACGGGCAATAGCGGCGCGCTGCTGCTGACCTCCGGAGAGCGCGTCCGGAAATTTGTCCTGATGTTCTGTCAGGCCTACTTTTTCAAGCAGGACTCTGGCTTCTTCCATGATCACTTCTTTATCCTGCTGTTTCGCAGTCAGCGGGGCCTGAATGATATTTTCCAGAAGTGTCATATGCGGAAACAAGTGGAAACCCTGGAACACCATACCGGAATACTTCCTTATGTCTTTTTTATCTTTTTTGGTGACTTTTTTCGTACCGAATGTCACTTCTTTTTCACCGATTTTAATTGTCCCTTCATCCGGGACCTCCAGTAAATTAAGGCAGCGGAGCAGCGTTGTTTTTCCCGAACCGGAAGCGCCGACTAAACAGACGACTTCTCCTTTATCGACTTGAAGATCAATTGATTTCAGAACAGGTGTATCATCAAAACTCTTTTTAAGTCCTTCAATTGTGATCACGCGTTTTCCTCCTTATTTAGATAGATAGCGATTATACCGTATTTCCAATCGATCCTGGAAGTAGCCAATGACGATACAGACCATCCAGTAGATGAGTGCCGCTGAGATGTACATGGTCATACTGTCGAATGTTCTTCCCGCCACTAAACGTGAACTGTAAAGCAGTTCCTGAACCGTAATTACAGAGGCCAGAGAGGTCCCTTTCACGACATCCATGAAAATATTGAAGGTCGGAGGCAAGGCAATACGCGTGGCTTGTGGGATGATTATTTTTCTCAGCGTCTGAAAATAGTCCATCTGCAGTGTCGCAGCGGCTTCCCACTGACCTCTGGGTACGGATAGAATGGCAGAACGTACCACCTCAGCGTTATAGGCAGCGAAGTTCAGGCTTATGCCAAAAATAGCCGCCAGCACTGCATTGGGAAATTCTATCCCGATGACCGGCAACCCGTAATAGAGGATAAACAGGAAGACGAGCATGGGGGTCCCTCTCATGAAAGAAATATAAAGCCGTGCAGGCAGGTGAAATACAGCATGTTTTGACATGCGTGCTATGCCTAATACGATCCCTATGATCAGGGCAAAAAACATACTGAAAAGCGCGATGAGCATCGTAATACGCAAGCCTTCAAGTAAAAAAGGCAGGGAATCAAGCGCTAATTCAAAATCATACAAATACTCCCAGCGGATTTCTCTAAAAAAATCAAACATGTCGGTCTCCTTTACTGTTTATTCCTAAAAAGAAACATACAAGAAGAGGTGTCTTCTTGCATGTTTCTGGACATTTCTTGAACCCTATTCTCCCTCTAGATTTACGACTTCTTCGTCATCCACGGGTTCTGTCACATCTGCATTCAAGAATTCCTGAGATAATTCTGTAATGACGCCTTCATCCATAAGCTCCTGGATCTGCGTCGCTGATTCTGTCTCTCAACGCTTCATTTCCTAAAAGAACAGGAAAGGCACTTTCAGTGGAATGATACTCGATATCTTCGTCAACGATCAGGCTGTCATCGCCAAACTCTTCCAATGTACGGTTCAGTACGAGATAGTCATTCAGATACGCATCCTGATTGCCGTTGATGATGTCTCTAAAATCGCGTCGACCCCGCCGTCGTATGCTGGTAGCTGTCTGCTTCTATATTTTCGGCAAATATCGCATAGTTACTTGTCAGAGAACCCAGGCCGACATTCACACCTTCCAGATCATAGGCGGATTCGAATCGTTCGTCGTCTTCAGCTCGGATGACAGCAGACCCGAAAGAGAATTTATGCGGTTCGGTAAAGTCGAAAATCTCCAGACGTTCTTCTGTAATAGCAAAGTCATTGGCCGCTATATCGATCTGTCCGTTTCTTAAAGCTGCCAGGATACCGTCAAAAGCCATTGTTTCGAACTGCACTTCCAGATCCAGTTTTTCTCCGACTTCACGGAGCACTTCGACATCAAAACCAGTGAGTTCATTATTTTCATCCAAATACGTGATGGGCCTATATGAGCCGGATGTTCCGACTCACCAGGACACCCTCTTCTTCAACTTCATCCCAGGAAGTATCTTCTCCAGTCGTATCTTCCGTTACTTCTTCTGTTGTTTCATCTTCCATTTCAACGTCAGATTCTGTATCATTCCCGCAGGCGAATAATAATCCTCCCATTGAAATTATGCTAGTAAGTAGAATTCTTTTTTTCATCGATATAATCCCCTTTTAATTTAAATCATCTCGTAATTAAGACATTTTTAGCGCAAAAAAACACTGAACGTTAAAAATGTCCAGTGCTTAATATAGCATGAATTCGAATGATTGTCACGTAAAAACCTGACTATAAGTAAGTCTCCCACTGTAATCACTCTGGCACCATGCCGTTTGCTGATTTTTGGTCTGTTTATGTCAATTAAGCCCTAAAAACTGTTCAAGTCCTGTTATTGATGGATTTGAACAGTTTTCCATTACCAGCCGCCAATTTTACTTGCTGACTGCATAACAGTTCGGATCATGTCATATTTTCTGCTTAGCTACTTTGTAAACCCGCGCTTCATAAGGACGCAGAGTCATGTTCGGATTTAACTCATCTTGGACTTTGTAGTTGCTCAGCTTCATTTCACCCAGCTCCAGCTCTTGTGACAGATCGAGTGTCGTTGACAGATTAAAGAGATTGACTATCACGACGTACTCAACGTTCTCATATGACCTTAAGTAGGCATAAACATGCTCGTGTTCTTTAGCAATCAATTCATAGCGGCCGTAAATCAGCGCCGGTGTGGTCTGGCGCAACTGAATCATTTTCTTGTAGTAGCAGTAGATGGAATCCGGATCGTTTTGAGCCTGTTCCACATTGATATCCGGATAATTAGGATTTACACTAAACCACGGCGTACCGGTCGTGAAGCCTGCTTGGGGTTCGCTGGACCATTGCATCGGCGTGCGGGAATTGTCCCGGCCGTTCTGCCAGATATGGGTCATGATTTCTTCGTGAGACGTTCCATTCTGTGTTTCATTCTTGTACAAATTTATTATGCCAGTATCATTGTACTCTTCAATAGAATCAAACCGCACATTCGTCATGCCGATTTCCTGACCCTGATAGATGAACGGCGTCCCCTGCATAAAGAAATAGAACGTTGCGAAGGCTTTTGCGGACGTTTTTCTTAAATCAGTGTCTTCTCCCCATGTTGAGACACTTCTAGGCTGATCATGATTCTCGATAAACAGCGCATTCCAGCCTTGTCCCTCAAGGCCTTTCTGCCATTTCGTCATCACTTTCTTCAACTCTTCCATATCCAGCCTGCCATCTTTGGCTTTCCACAATCCAAGATGGTCAAATTGGAACAGCATATTAAAATACCCGTCTTCTTCACCTATCCAGTGTCTCGCCTCTTCATATTTAGCTCCGCCGGCCTCACCGACTGTCATGACATCATAGTTTTTTATTGTTTTTTCAACAAATTCGGATAAAAATTCATCGATGCCAGGCTGATTGGCATGTCCACCGTTTGAAGGGACGTACGTTTTGCTTTGAGGATTCGGCAAATCAGGAAAGCCTTTTTTCTTTTTAATATGCGTGATCGCATCGACACGAAAGCCGTCGATCCCTTTATCAAGCCACCAGTTGACCATGTCATACAAATGCTCACGCAACTGCGGGTTTTCCCAGTTTAAATCAGGCTGTTTTTTCGAAAAGATGTGCATGTAGTATTCCTTCGTCTGTTCATCATACTCCCAAACTGATCCGCCAAAAAACGATTCCCAGTTGTTGATTTCAGAACCATCCGGCATGCCCGGTGCCAGATGTAAAAATCGCGGTAAGGATTGTCTTTAGATGAACGGGACTCAATAAACCAGTCGTGTTCGTCTGATGTATGATTGATCACCAGGTCCAGGATGATTTTCATTCCGCGACTATGTACTTTCTTTAAGCAGCTGCATCAAAATCAGCTATGGTCCCGAATTCGTCCATAATATCGTAAAAACTACTGATATCATAGCCATTATCATCATTGGGAGACTGATAAATCGGATTGACCCATATCACGTCTATCCCTAAATCTTTTAAATAATCCAGTTTTTGAATGATACCCTGCAAGTCACCGATCCCGTCCCCATTGGAATCATAAAAACTGCGCGGGTAAATCTGATAAGCGACTGCTTCTTTCCACCACTGTTTTTTCATTGGTTCGTACACTCTCCCTATGTGATCATTCTTAATCGTTATCGTACGGATTTACTTGTTTTGATACCCTTTTTCATTTTAAGAAGCATCCCTTATTTTATCGACTGAGGCTGCTTGTTTCAATACTTATCCCAATGTTATCGGTATCGGGTTTATCACTTATCCCTTTGAATTAAACTCGAATATATAAAAAGTCTAATGATTTATTATTTTAACATACAATAAAGCGTCTCTGACTTTTAGCAGGAACTATTTAGCAGGATCGATCACAGACCAAAAACAGGAAGTTCCGGTCAATACTGAATCTTCCTGTTTTACTTTTTACTTATTATTCACATTCGATCGTCTTTCTTTTTCTGACTGAATGATTCAGCCATTCTTACTGTTCGGGTATTTCTTCTCCATTCAACAAGAGCTGATAGGTTATCTCCGGTTTCAGTGAATGTACGACCGGGCAATACTTTTCTGCACTGATTTTGATGGCACGCCATACTTTTTCTGACGGGACGTCTCCGGTGAGGACAAAACGAATCGTGATTGCCGTAAAATCCTTGGGTCGCGTTTCTCTTTTAGTTCCTTCCGTGACGATCTCAATACTCTTTACTGTATCCATATGCGGCTGCAGTATTGCTTTGAAATCCATGCCTATACATCCCGCGAGCGAGCCTAAGAGCGCCTGCATCGGCAAAATCCCCTTTTTCTGCCCACCCGCTTCCATGTGGGCGTCCATCTTAAGCTGATTGCCATCCGGATTAGTCATTGAAAAAACAAAGTCATTTTCCCAAACTGTGGATACTTTCATCTTATTGCTTTCCATATCGATCCCTCATTCTGTAGTTTAGATACATTTTTATCTTTGCTTTCATTGTATCATTAATCGAAATGCCTATTTAACAAAAGTGCTTCTCATACATTTGTCTTTTAAGGAGATGTGACCGTTTTCTTCACGTGTTATCATCTTAAACTCGGGATTTATATGCGGCTCAAAGGTGACTTCCTGATTCATCAGCCTTCTGACTCGCTGCCAGACATGTCTCTGTCTGTGAACAATAAAACTGAAGCAGTCAAGGCATCGAGCGTGATTGTGTTCCCTGAAACAGTCACGCCTTCTGGATTTTCGATCGGACGTATTCCGGCCTGTTTGCCGTCAACTAATACGTAACCGTCAGTCAAATCCAGATCCAGCGTCAGGATGCGGGCTTTCTCATCGGCATTGACGATAACAACGTAGCTGTCGCCGTTAGTATCTTCAGCCCGGTAGACGATGACCAGATCTTTTTCACTGATTTCCGGTGCTTCGACTAATGAGACACTCTTTTCAATCTCTTCCATCTTTCCCTTACGGAAAGCATCGGAACTTTTTCTCAACTTGATCAGACCAGCTGTATAGGACTGCGTCAAGGTATGGATAGGGTAGTCTTTTTTATTCAATGCTTTATTCCAGTCGAACAGATTCACAGCATCCGTTGAATACACGGAATCATGAATAAAATAAGGGTATTCAAACGGTTTACCTTCTATATCCGTCATAAAGACTGAACGGTCCGGCGTTTTTTCTTCCGACACGCGTTGGGTGAACTGATCATCTCTGAACTGCTTCGTGCGTCCATACTCCTGGCCGGCGTGGAGGAAAGGAATCCCCTGAGCCGTCAGCACCATCAGATTCCCCAGACGGATTCGTCTGTGTATTTCTTTTTGATGGTATTCAGGATCTTTCTGGATGGACTGTGCAATGACATCATGCAGAGTGAGGTTGTCATGCGCTCCGATATAAGGGACCACCGCTCCCGGATCTGTCGCCGTGAAGTTATGCGGACAGGCTGTCAGATTATCATAGATCCGCTGAACCGAGCGCGGGCCTCCGGTCAGGAAACTCGCTTCTCCTTCATTTTGAAAGCCGGATTTAAGCTCGTTCCGGAAATCATCAGAAAATGATGCCACCCCGTCAGTATGCTGCATCCAGTCCTGATCGGCAGGCCTGACTTCTTCGCCAACTTCATCACCGACAAATGTGCGCCAGCCCTCCCCGATCATCAATATATTCGAGTTCAGCTTTTTCGCTTCGTCAAAGGCGATTTGAATGCTTTCTGCATCGTGGTCACCCATCATGTCGAACCGGAAGCCGTCGACTTTGTACTTTTTGACCCAGTGCGTGACGGAATCCACGAGAATGCGGCGCGCCATGGCATGCGTGGTGCCCAGTCGTCCCCCGCCGAAACTTGTGCGCGGAGTACCGTCTGCATCCATGAAATGATAGTAGTTCGGCTCCAGGTCCTCAAAAATATGTCTCTGGCGGTGTGGTTATAAACGACATCTAAAATGACGCCCATCCCTCGCTGGTGTATGGCATCAATCAGCTCTTTAAACTCTTCGATACGTTTTTCTGGATCTTGCGGATCTTCAGAATACATGCCGGTCAAGGCAAAGTAACTCTGCGGATCATACCCCCAGTTATAATTCACACCATTGGAAGCATAATGAAGCAGGCGCTCAGCGTTTTTAAGTTCATTGATGAAGTAATAACTCATGACCGGCAGCAGCTGGATATGTGTGACGCCTAAACGTCTGATATAGTCCAGTTTTTCGATAAAGGCACTGAATGTCCCGAACTGACTCTCCAGTTCATCTTCGATCGAAGGATCAGACGTAAAGTCTCTGACGTGGATTTCATAAATAACCGCATCTTCGCGTTTTTTGTATCCCTCGATCTCGGCATAATCGAGCGTGGGTCCGACAGTTTCCGGATCCACGATAGCCGCTTTTGCGATATGACTGTTCGGATCGGTACTGTCCCAAGCTGCCAGTGAACCGGCATACGGATCGAGAGCCAGTACGGTTGTGCCCTCTCTTACGATTTCATAATGATAGAAGTACCCTCTCATATCCGCCAGCTTAGTGTTATTTTTATTCAAGAGAACTTTCCATACACCAGACCCTGTATCTTCCATATCTATACCGCCATTAAAGATACGCGTCTGATCCTCTTTATCATACAGGATGACCCGGACAGCCTCTGCACCGGGAGACCAGACGCTTAGTGTAGCGGTCCCGTCTTCATGAAGGCGGGCGCCCAATTCTCCGTCATACGCGTACAGACTGTCCTTGAGCCGCCATCCAGTCAAAGCAGAACGTTCACTGTCTTTAAACCGGACGGTATAGGGGGGACCTTCCATAGCGAAGTCGCCTGTTATTACCACATTATTTTTGTTTCTATTTATCGCTAAAGATTCAACTGCTTTTTTATCTCCCTGACTATTTCTTATTTCCAGATCCTGTTTTATCTCTTCTTCATTTAAAGACTCAGCAGAGTCGAAAAAGACGTGCATCTCATTTTCTGATATCATCACTGCGCCGGTCATAGAGTTGTGCGTGGTTTGATTTGCTTGCGTATTAATACTACCCTCTCCTTTGGAAAATAAAAGTCTGTGTATCGATAACTTTAGCCGCATCCTGAACAACACTCTGCTCCTTCAAACGGCTTCTTTGTAAACAGAAATGCACTCTCCTCAAGTGCATGCTGCACAGACGGGGAGAGTGCCAGTTTCTTGTTGCTTTTTTACATTTAAATCAAAGCTAAGATGAGAGATCACCTAATTATCGGCGCTACAACAACATTAACATCATTAACCTAGTATATAAACGCTTTATCCTCATCTTGCTATCAATTCAATGTTACTCTTAAAGAAATACCCTTCGATTTATTTCTTCTTGATGCATTATTTCTTGGATGATCTTTTTGTCTTCCTGGCGCATTAGTCTCTTGGATGACCTTTTTGTCTTCCTGGTGCATTATCCCGTGGAGTGCTTTATTTTCATCTGTCGGTGTTTCTTCACCTTCGTCTGGTTCTTTATCTGTCATATCTCTGTCTGTGAACAACAGAACTGAAGCAGTCAAGGCATCCATTGTGACCGTGTTTTCTGAAACAGTCACGCCTTTTGGATTTTCGATCGGACGTGTGCCGGCCTGCTTGCCGTCAACGAGAACATAACCGTCTGTCAGATCTGAATCCAGCGTCAGGGTGCGTTCTTTATCGTCCGCATTGACGATAACAAGGTAGCTGTCACCATTAGTATCTTCAGCGCGGTAAACGATGACCAGGTCTTCGGATTCGACTTCCGGTACGTCTATCAGTGAAACCATTTCTGCAATCTCTTCCATGGTTCCTTTGCTGAAGGCATCCGTGCTTCTTCTCAGCTCGATCATTCCGCTCGTAAAGGCTTGCGTCGTTGTGTTGATCGGATAAGCTTCTGAGTCGGTCGCTTTGTCCCACTCAAATTTGTTGATGGCATCCGTCGAATCATATGAATCGTGAATAAAGTATGGATACTCGAACGGCTCACCGTTTTCATCAGTCATGAACGTTGATTTATAAGGAACCCGATCATCAGCGACCGGTTCAATGAAGTCCGGATCACGGAATTGTTTGGTGCGTCCGTATTCCTGTCCGGCATGAATGAATGGTGTGCCTTGAGCCGTCAGCACCATCAGATTACCTAAACGAATACGCTGGTGGATCTTCTTCATGTTCAGCCGGATCTTTCTGGATGGACTGAGCGATCACGTCATGCAGGGTCAAGTTATCGTGTGCCGCTATATAAGGGACCACGTCGCCTGGATCATCTGCGGTAAAGTTGTGCGGATTCGCTGTCAGGTTGTCGAAAATGCGCTGGATCGAACGGGCGCCGCCTGTGAGGAAGCGCGGTTCGCCTTCACTGCCGAAACCTGACTTCAGTTCATTACGCATGTCATCGGAGAACGAACCGACTGCTTCAGTGTCCTGCATCCAGTCCTGGTCTGCAGGCTGGACATCTTCGTAGCCTTCATCACCGGCAAATGTACGCCAGCCTTCACCGATCATCAGGATGTTAGGGTTTAGTTCCCTGGCTTCATCATAAGCGATCTGAATACTTTCCGCATCATGATCACCCATCATGTCGAAACGGAAACCGTCGACTTTATATTCTTCGACCCAGTGCGTGATGGAGTCGACGAGAATACGGCGTGACATGGCGTGCGTCGTGCCTAAACGTCCGCCGCCGAAACTTGTTCGGGACGTGCCGTCTGCATCCATGAAGTGATAATAGTTCGGTTCCAGATCTTCGAAAATGTGTTCTCTCGCGGTATGGTTATAAACCACATCTAAAATTACACCCATACCACGCTCATGAATCTCATCGATCAGATTTTTGAATTCTTCGATACGTTTTGCCGGGTCTTCGGGATTTTCTGAATACATTCCCGTCAATGAGAAGTAACTGTGTGGATCATAACCCCAGTTGAAGTTTGTATTCGTTGAAGAATAATCCAGCATTCTTTCGTCGTTTTCAAACTCGTTCGCGAAGAAATAGCTCATGACTGGGAGCATTTGAACATGCGTGACACCCATGCTCTCAATGTAATCCAGTTTTTCGATAAAGGCACTGAACGTTCCGAATTGGCTGTCCAGTTCGTCTGCGATTTCAGGGTCAGAAGTAAAGTCTCTGACATGGATCTCATAGATGATCGCATCTTCACGTTTTTCGTAGCCGTCGATATCAGCGTAGTCCAGTTCGGGTCCAATGTGACTTGGATTCACGATGGCAGCCTTGCCGATATAGTTATCCGGATCGCTGCTGTTCCATGCTGCCATTGAACGGGCATAAGGATCCAGTGCCAGAACTGTTTCTCCATCACGTTCGATCTCAAAGTGATAGTAGTAGCCTGTGACGTCACTTAATCCGGTCGTGTCTTCATCAAGGCTGATTCCCCAGACACCGGAGTCTTTGGCTGCCATTTCAATGTCATCTCTGACAACTACTGACTGATCGTCTTTGTCGTATAAGACGACACGGACGGCATCAGCGCTTGGGGACCATACCTTGAGGTCAGCTGTCCCGTCTTCATGCAGATCAAGGCCCAGCTCGCCGTCGTAGGCATAGAGCGCATCTTTCAAGCGCCAGCCCATACGTGCCTCAGCTTCATTTTCATCGAACACGACAGTATAAGGTCCGTTTTGGATCATGAAGTCCCCTTCCAAAGTAACGACATTCTTTTCATTGTCGATCACTGCAGAGGAGAATAGGGCTTCATTCCCATCAGAATCTTTCAGTTCGATCATTTCACTGATTCCTTCTTCAGTAAGTCCTTCTGTTGAGTGGAAGAACACTTCTATTTGCGTTTCTGAAATCAGTTCAGCTCTGATCATACCTGCTTCACTGGCATAATAAGGGTTGGTGTAAATAGTATTGTCTCCTTCACGGATAAAGATTTGGCTGTGTTCTGATACATCGGAGAATATGGTAATCGGTCGTTTGAGTTGACCCGTCTTTCAAGACGAACAAGAAGCCGATTTCACTGGCATCTGGAGCTAATGCTAAATCAAAAGAATGTACCGTATTCACCAATACCGTCACTATCTTGTGCACCTGTCATGCCCAGTTCGTCCGTTGCTTTCAGAACATCTTCCCAGGTCCACAGGCCCCAGTTTTCATAATCTTCGTTGTTTCTGCTGTAGTTGATGCGGATCATATCTTCTTCGGATAAAGGCTCATATGGATAGATCGTGTAGTCTTCGTCTAACCAGGCTTCATTCATTTCTGATGAAACCAGACGCAGAGTGTAATCATCGGATACGTTCGCCCCTGACTTCGTATTGAACAGGAAACTGATTTTTTCAGGATCATCGGCCAGTTCAATGTCCATGTAATAGCCGTAGTCTGTTTCCACAGCCTGGTCAAAGGATAATGCCCCTGTCGGCCAGTTTTCAGAAGGTTCTTTTACATCCTCCCAGATCCAAAGTCCCAGATTTTCGATATCATCTGACGGAAGCGCCGCAAAATGGAGGCGAAAAAAGCCGTCTTCTACTTCTTCCGTTTCATCTGATGATTCTTCTTCGGCGTATCTACTTCTTCAGAAATGAATGCACCGTTGTCTATTGTAAGCAGCGCCGTTCCGCCATCTGCCATCGCAGGCAATACGAACGAGATCACGTGACTGCCATCCACTTCAGCAGCTGAGTACTCTACGTCGGCATAGTGATCCATCACGACAGCATTCTCACTGTCGACTTCCACAGAAATGGTCTGTTCTTCTTCTGATACGTTGAATGCCATGAAGACGGATTCGTCGTTCAGTGCACGCTCGACCATCATCCACTCGTCATCTGCCGAAGTCAGGAACTCACTTCTCGATCCTCGGGACAGCAGTTCACTGAAGTCATTTCTGAATCCGATGACTTTCTGATAATGTGCTGAGTATGTCATTGTTCTCGACCTGGTCCCAGGCTAAGTCATAGCGGTTGTCATACTGCGGCCAGTTATTGGCGCCGCTTTGACCCAGTTCTTCTCCGTAATAAATGACGGGCTGTCCTTTAGCTGTCATCTGCAGAGAAGCGGCCAGTTTAAGTTTACCTTCATCGTTATCTAAAGAATGCAGGAAGCCTGTTTCATCATGACTGCCTAGGAACTGTCCCAAGGTAGCGTCACTTGTGACTGCCGCATTACGTTCAATAAGGGTATTGTTTGCCGCTTTGATGTTCCCGCCGGTAAATGATGTAGCGATCCCTTTGAATCCGAAGTCCAGCAGGCTGTCCATCATGCCGGTGTTCAGATAGCCGTGGTCACCGGTGTAGCTTGCGCCCCACGATTCGCCGATCAGTTTGAAAGACGGGTCTTTTTCGACCAGTTCGTTTTTAAAGTGCTGCCACGTTGTGTCTTCCACATGTTTCACTGTGTCGACACGGTAACTTGAAATCGCGTTTCCGTTTGGCGTCGTTGATTTTCCGATCCAGGCTGACTGCCAGTCGACCAGCTGCTCACGAACATCCTGTCGTTCCGTTTCGAAGTCCGGTAAACCGGCCAGTTCCGATTTCAGATCACCGCCGCCGGAGGATTCCCTAAGCATAGCGTCAAATCTTTGACGGTCTTCATCGGTCGGATAACCTTCCGGAGGATTTACCATGCCATCTGTCGGGTGAGTCCCGTAGCCAGAATGATTGAGAACCACATCGACCATGATGTCGATTCCACGAGCAGCTGCTTCGTCGATCAGTGTGTGGAACTCATCCAATGTGCCTAAATGAGGATTGAGCGTTTCAAAGTCTTCAGCCCAGTACCCATGGTAAGCATAGTAACTGCCGTTTTCATCATCAGCAAATGATACGTCATGCGCCACGTTTTCGACGATCGGTGTCACCCAGATCGTTGAGACGCCGAGTTCATCTAAATAATCAAGATTGTCAGTAACGCCTTTAAAGTCTCCCCCCTGGTATGTCCCGCGAGGGTTGTCGGCATTTGCATAATCCAGACCGTACGGGTTATTGTTTGCTTCGTCTCCGTCAGCGAAACGGTCGGTCAGCATGAAGTAAATGATTTCTTCGTCCCAGTCACGGTCGCCTTCCGCCTTGTTTCTGGCTTCTACCGTGACCTCTGCTTCAGTGGTGTAGCGTCCGTTGTTCTCGTCCCAGACACTGACAGGGATACTATAAGTACCCGGTTGAACGGTATGGTCAACTGATAGGGTCACTCTGTTTAATTCCGGTGAAACAGCCAGGTCACTTGGACCGCCAATCGCTGAAACATCCGCAGAAATACGGTCGATAGCCAGATCGGATTGATTGTCGATCGTAACATCAAGGAGTCCATGTTCATTGTAGTTGAAGGAGCGGTCAACTGAAGCGGAAACTGAAATCTCTGCTGTTCCCTCTGTTTCTTCAGGTTTTTCTTCTTCTACTTCATCAGTTATATAAAATGGATTTGTAAAGGCCTGATTCGGATCTTCATCTGTCACGAAGACCTGGTCCATCGAATCAAAGGAGGCGAAGCTCAAGTCACCTGTTTTTTTGTCCTCGCCGTCAGTGGTATTGACGATAAGGAAACAACTGAAGAGGCATCCTCATTCACTGGGATATCGACATAAGCGCCATGTTTGCCTACCTTATCATTTGAAAATGATGCTGCAGCTGTTGGCCAGTCATCTCCTTGAGGAACATCTGGAGCCTCTCCCCAGAACCAGACCCCGTAGTCATCGTAGTCGACTGATTCATTTGAATAATGGATACGTAAAGTCGGTGTTTCGAAGTCAACGGGTTCATAGTAGTAGACAGATCCGTCTGCTCTTACCCACACTTCATCGACCTCTTCGTGAATCTCGAATTCAACGTTTTCTTCAATGTATTTTACCTGGTCGCCGTAGACAGCGACAAAGCCCACCGAACCGGCATCATCTTTGATCTCAATATCCTGATAATAGCCGAAATCGGTCTGCTGGTCTTCCGAAAACAACGAGCCATTCGGCCAGGCATTTCCGTTGGCATCCGAAGGCGTGATAACATCCCCCCAAAGCCATAGGGATAAATCGTTCTCGACCGAATCTGTTTCCAGGTGAACACGCAGATTACGTGCTTCTTCAGCTTGAACGAATGTGACGAGCGGAAATACATTCGCCAGCGTCTGAAAAAGTAAGACAGCCGCAAAAAATGCGGATAGTAAGGGTTTTGTTCTTCTATTCATCTGATACTCTCCTTTGTGATGTGTTGTTAACGCTGTCATTTTGGGCAAAAAAGTACTCTCCCCACACTGATGCAAGGAGAGTATTGAATTGTAAATAAACTTAACCTTTTGTTGCACCCGATGCCAGCCCGGAAATAAGGTATTTCTGAAGCATCAGATAGACTGTTGCGATCGGTATGGCAATAAGCACCGCACCCGCAGCAAAGCGGCTGAAGTTGTTCGAAAACTGGGCATTAACGAAGTTGTAAAGACCCAGCGCCAATGTATAATTCTCAGGACTTCTCAGGACGATCCGCGGAAGGATGAAGTCCATGAACGGTGTCATGAAGTTGAACAAGGCAACCACGGATAAAATTGGCTTAGCCAAAGGCAGCAGGATCTGGAAGAAGATCCTGAAGTGACCTGCGCCGTCCATCTTGGCTGATTCGTCCAGCGATTTCGGCAGGGTGTCAAAGTATCCTTTGACCAGAAAGGCATTCATTGGAATACCTCCGCCGATATAAATCAGGATCAGTCCCCATAAGTTATCCAGCAGTCCGACAATGTTCAGCAGGATGTAAAGGGCCACCATCGCCATCAGTACCGGAAACATCTGCAGGAGCAGGAAGGCGTACAAGCCGTTCTTGCGTCCCTTGAAACGGTAACGTGAGAAGGCATAGGCCACAAAGCTTACCATTAATGTTGTGACAACAGTAACGACAGTTGAAACGAACAATGTGTTTCTGTACCAGAGCAGGTAGTCACTTCTGGGACTTGTGAACAGCCATCTGAAGTTATCCAGTGACCAGTCTGCAGGACTTAAAGACGCACTGTACAAATTACTGGCTGTATTCATCGACATCGCGAATGCCCAAAAGAGCGGATAAGAGACAATGACGAACATAGACGAAAAGTATCAAGTAGATGAGAGCAACTTCGAAGCGACTTTTTTCTTTACGGCTATACTGTTGGTCGCGCATTTTAGTGAAAAGATTTTTCATTACAGGTTGCCCTCCTCTTTAAATGATCGTGAAACGTCTGAACTGGAAGAATGCAAAGGTTGCGACAATAATTCCTAGAATCAGTGAGATCGCAGCAGCCATACTGAACTGCTGATTGGTAAATGTCAGGTTATAGACCCAGGAAATCAGGATATCTGTACCGCCGGCATTTTGTCCGCGGACAGCAGGGCCCCCTTCGTTAAACAGGTAGATAATATTGAAGTTATTGAAGTTAAATGTGTACTGGGTCAACAGCAGCGGCCCCGTCGCAAACATCAGATGCGGGAACGTGATGTTTGTGAATTTCTGCCAGCGCGAAGCCCCGTCCATATCCGCCGCTTCATACCAGTCATCGGATATTCCCTGCAGGACACCGGAAAACAGTGCGAAAACATAAGGGAAACCAAGCCAGACTTGTATCATGATAATAGCGATCCTGCTCCAGAGTACTTCAGTCATCCAGGGAATCGTGGTATTAAATAACGGCTGAATAATGTCATTATTGATTGCGCCGAAGTTATCATTAAATAAGGCTGAGAAAATAATGATCGTTACAAAACCTGGAACAGCCCACGGCAGAATCAGGAATGTACGAATGAACTTCTTGCCTAAGATCCGTTTATCGTTCGTCAAGATAGCCAGGAACATCGCCAAAGCGATCTGCAAAGTTGTTGCAACGAACGTCCAGGTCAGCGTCCAGGAAAGTACACTGATGAACGTGTCTCGCCACTCTGACAAGGTAAGCAGGCGAATGAAGTTTTCAAAGCCTACCCACTGAAGCAGACTTCTCGGTGGTGCATTGTACAAGATTATAGTTTGTAAAGGCTAAAAAGCCCATAAACAGCAGTGGCAGTATAACCACAAAAATCAAGAAGCAGAAAGCCAGGACCGATCAGGACATAAGGAAAAGCAGTATCCCAGGAGTTTTTGAAGTTCTCGATCACGCCTCCGGGTTTCCATCCGTCTCTGATCTTCTGCGCCTCCACTTTAGCATCCTGGATATTTATCCAGTAAAGAGCGCCGTAGATCACGGCAAAGAGCAAGGCCAGAATCCCTCAATAAGGAACACGCGTGAATCATCGACACGCGGCTCATTCCCAAGTGTGATAAGCCCCTGCAGACCGGAAGCGATAAATTCAAACGATACAACTGCAAAAGCAGCAAATAGAATGAATAAAGCGATTCCTTTCAGTTTTCTTTTTATTGTAAATCTGTCCCATACCAGGAATGATCGATAGAAGCATAGCTTTTTTGGGGCTATGATTCAGATCTTTCGTCCGTGTCTGAGACGGTTTGTTTTGATTCTCGTTAGCAGCCATAATTCCTCTCCTTCTACTAGCCCTAAAGCAGTCACTTATGTCTGTAGAGCTGGTTTTCAGCTCTAAACACATAAATAACTAATTATGAAGAAGGAGACTGAGTTTTAGTCGCTCAATCTCCTTGCTCAAATTAGCTTGACGTTACACAGTTATTCTAATTATTGACCCATCATTGAAATTTCAGATTCGATTGTTGCAACAGCTTCGTCCAAGACTTCCTGTACATCGTCACCTTGCTGGATGAATTGCAGTGCGTCACCCATTGGGTCCCAAACTTGTTGCATTTCTGGAATGTTAGGCATTGGATGTGCATTTTGCGTTTGAGCAAAGATTGGTGCCATCAACTCATCTTCGATTTCAACAGCAGTGTGAGCAGGCAGTTCGCCCGCAACATCATAGTAAGTTGCTGAACTTTCTTCATTTGTCATGAACAGTGCCAATTCAGTTGCCCAGTACTGATCTTCTGAGTAATAGTTGACCAGCCAGCCTTTATTTCCTGAGAATGAGTTCAACGGTTCGCCGTCTTGTGTTGGTAATTCTGAAACCAACAGGCTATCGCCAAGAGCTTTTTCATAATCCGGGATTGCCCAAGGACCGTTCACGATCATTCCAACTTTGCCATCCATGAATAAGCTGTTAGCTACTTCTAAATCAGTGGGTGAAGGCATAAGTCCTTCTTCAAACCATGACTGGATCATTTCAACCGATTCAACAGCTTCAGGTGTGTTCAAACCGATGTCTGATGTGTCGTATGTGCCGTCTTCGTTTTGTGCAAAGATGTAGCCGCCGTCAGCTGTCAGGAACGGATAGTGTGAAGTACAGGTTAGCTGCATCCATCATGAATCCGTACTGGTCGCCTTCGGTTAAGTCGCGTGCTGTTTCCATCAGTTCATCCATCGTTTCTGGAGCTTCCGGTACTAAATCTGTATTGATGAACAAACCGTATGTTTCAACAACTGCCGGGATACCGTACTGTGCGCCTTCATAACTGAATGCAGTGACAGCTTCTTCGTTGTATTCGCCCAAGCGGCTCAACTGATCTTCTGTCAATTCCAGTTCAGCAGCTAAACCTTGCAGGTGAAATATCACCCATGCGGTCATGCGGCTGGAAGAACAAATCAGGTCCTTGTCCAGCAGGGCCATCCAGACTCATTCCTTCAGTCTGCTCAAGCATGCTGTAAGGTGTGACTTCAACTTCGATACCGTGTTCTTCAGTAAAGTTTGCTGTGATTTCATCGTAAGCATTTAATTGTGCTTCTTCATCGTTGACCCAGATATGTAGCGATTCTGGTTTTTCAGGAGTATCTTCGTTTGCTGTTTCTTCAGACCCTGTATCCTCTGTTGTTTCTTCTGTAGTGTCTTCAGATGTATCGCCTGTTGAATCGTCTGTATTGTCTCCTGTTCCACATGCTGCAAGTACCCCAGCTGTTGAGAGCAGTAACATTCCTTTGTACCATAATTTCTTATCGATCATTTTGTTGCCTCCTGTTTTTTATATTTTTCTCGTTCCTCACTCTACTTACTAAACATCAGGAAAAGGCTTTCCAAAGTTCCGTTTGTTTAGAAAGTATTGTTGTAAGTGATTACAATCTAACTATAGTGGCTTTTTACAATTGTTTCAATCGTTATTTCCATGTTACCGGTATCAGGATGACTCACTTAGTTTATTCATTTTTCAACTAAACCGTCAGTTCCAGAACAACGGCTTCGAAAGGCTGAAGCACTGCCTTTTCCAAGTCAAAAGACTCCCTTTTATAGTTTGAGACAATAACCCGTCCGGCACTAAATGTCTCATCCAATTCTAATCTGGAAGAATCCTCGCTGACGTTCCCGGCCACCAGCCAGCTCTTCCCTTTATAAGTACGGGTGTAGGCATAGATCGACGGATGATCCGGCAAGAGCAGTTCATAATCGCCCCAGACGACCAGCGGATGGTCTTTTCTCAATTGAATCAGTTTTTATCAGGTATGAAGACAGAATCCTTTGACGCCAAGGACGCTTTTACATTGACCGTCTTGTGATTCGGCTGGACCGGCAGCCACGGTGTTCCTTCAGTAAAGCCCGCGTGTTCAGAATCGTCCCACTGCAACGGGGTCCTGGCATTGTCCCGTCCTTTGATATTGATTGCACTGATCAGCTCACCGTGGGTATAGCCTGCCTTGATGCGCTCGTTATACATGTTGATGCTTTCGATATCATCCAGCTCGTCGACCGATTCGATTTTACGGTTGGTCATACCGATCTCTTCGCCCTGAAAAATATACGGCGTGCCTTTCATCAGGTGAAGAATGATCGCAAACAGCTTGGCACTTTCTTCCCGGTATTTGCCGTCGTTCCCGAAGTGAGAGACGACACGCGGTGTGTCATGATTGTTCCAGAACAGACTGTTCCATCCTTTGTCATCCAGTTCGACCTGCCATTTGGCAAAAACCTTTTTCAGTTTCACAAAGTCGAGCTCTCTTATGTCCCATTTCGGCTGACCAGGCACTTCGTCCAGCTGCATATGCTCGAACTGAAACACCATCGACAGTTCCTGGCGCTTCGGATCGAGTACAGTTTAGCCTGATCAGGTGTCACTCCCCAGGTTTCACCGACAGTCATGACGTCTCGGTTTTTCAGCGTTTCTGCGTGCATATTCCTGAATGTAGTCATGCAGTTTCGGACCGTTGGACAGTGATTTTTTCATCCGGTTTTTTCCCGATCAGATCGATCACATCCATGCGGAAACCGCCGATGCCTTTGTCCAGCCAAAAATTCATCATGTCATAGACTGACTGGCGCACCTTTTCATTCTCCCAGTTCAAGTCAGGCTGCTTTTTACTGAATAAATGCAGGTAATACTGCTTCGTATTTTCATCGTATTCCCACGCTGACCCGCTGAAGGCAGATCCCAGATCGTTCGGGGGTCCGCCGTTCACCGGATCACGCCAGATGTAAAAGTCACGGTAGTCGTTCTCTCTGCTTTTTCTGGCTTCGATAAACCACTCGTGTTCGTCACTCGTATGATTCACGACCAGATCCATCACGATACGGATGCCGCGTTTTTCTGCTTCATCGATCAGCCGGTCCATATCTTCCATCGTCCCGAAGTCAGGATGGATCGCCTGATAATCACTGATATCATAGCCATTATCATCATTGGGCGAATCGTAAACCGGACTCAGCCAGATGGCATCGATGCCCAAGCTCTTCTAAATAGTCCAGCCGGCTGATGATCCCCGGGATGTCTCCAATGCCGTCGCCGTTACTGTCCTGAAAACTGCGCGGATAAATCTGATAGACGACCGCATTCTGCCACCATTTCATAAAAAGCTCCTCTCCTTTTGCTTCAAACTATTTCTCTGCTGTTTTAGGATTTCATCCAGTTTAAGGTCTTTGGTATCCGGAACGATATAGTCTGCCTTGCTGCATGGCGTCTTTAGATCCCACGCCGACAGAAAACATGCCTGCCGCGTTGATGGCTTCCACACCTGCTTCGGCGTCTTCCAGGCCGACACATTCGGAAGGATCCAGTCCTAAGACCTCTGCGCCTTTGATGAATATTTCCGGATCAGGCTTGCCCGCACTTAGTGAAGCGGGGTCAACGACTGTCCCGTCAAACACATCTTCGATTTCCAGCTGTCTGATTATTTTTGGTCCGTTCTTGCTGGCTGAAGCTAAAGCCATTCCAAGGCCTTTTTCTTCTGGCTTCTTTAAGAAGTGTCTCTATGCCGGGCAGCAGATCATCGTGTGTGATCTCTTCGATATACTCCTGATACTCTTCATTCTTCTGAGTCGCCAGTTCCTGTTTTTCTTCATCCGTGTAGTCCTGCTCTTTATTGCCGTGCTTCAAAATCAGATCCAGCGATTCCATACGGCTGATTCCTTTCAGCTGTTCATTGAACTCCCGGTCGATTTCAATATCCAGTTTCTCCGCCAGACTTTTCCATGCCAGGTAGTGGTATTCCGCTGTATCCGTGATCACGCCGTCTAAATCAAAAATCAATCCTTTAATCATGATTGCCTCCTTATAGTGTCCTGCCTTTTCAGTAATGAAAAAAGAGAGATGGTCATCTCTCTTCCTTATTTTATCATTGCTTTTTCGGGTTAAAAGATTTCAAGACTTGTCGGCTGGGTAATTTTCGGTTCGTTTAGCCTGCCGTTTTCTGTTCGAATAGTTGACCGATCGCGTCAGTCCGTGGGTCAGCCATTTCATCGCAAAACGGTCAACTGGTGTCGTGCCGGGCTTGGGGGTCAGCCATTTCTGGCGCAAAACGGCAACGATACTGAACTTGGCGCAACACTTTGAGTTGATCCTTCCGGTTGCAGTAACGGCATATCTCACCTGAGACACTGGGTCTTACCATTCAAAATCCAACCTGCCCCAGAGCTAGATAAGCAGCCAGCTGCTTATCTCAACCTCATGCAGTCACGTTTACCGACTGTGCTTTGACACTGTCTTTTAGTGTGACATGCTCGCCGTAAAGAACAAGTTCATAGGCATTCGCCTTCCTGAAGCGTGAATTTGACACTTTCCTTGTCGACTGTGACTTTGATGAGTCGGCCGCGGTACTTCAGCTTGAATTCATAGCCGTCCCATTTTTCAGGGCAGTACGGTTCGAACGACAACTCACCGGTCAGTGTGCGCATCCCTGCAAATCCGTGAACGATCGACAGCCACCCGCCGCTCATTGACGTGATGTGCAGACCGTCTTCCGTATCGTTGTTGTAGTTATCCAAGTCCAGACGTGCCGTGCGCGAATACATCTCAAAGGCTTTTTCCTTCTTGCCCAGTTCCGAAGCCAGAATCGAATGGACTAAAGGTGAAAGCGAAGACTCATGCACCGGTCATCGGTTCGTAGAAATCAAAGTTGCGTTTTTTTCTATCCAGGCTGAATTCGTGATTCAGGAAGTAGAATCCCTGCAGGACGTCCGCCTGCTTGATGAACGGTGAACGCAGGATCTTGTCCCAGGACCAGTTCTGATTGATCGGACGTTCTTCCGGTTTCAGAGAATCGACCGGACGCAGATCCTTATCCAGGAAGGTATCGTGCTGAACGAATACGTCCAGTTCTTCATCTTCAGGGAAGTACATATTTTCAGCAATATCTTTCCAGCTGATCTGAGTTCGTCATCCGTGATAGTCCAGGCTCGCTTTTTTGTCGTCAGACACTTTTTCCAGCGACTCCAGCGTGTAACGCAGAGTCCAGGCGGCCATCGTGTTGGTGTACCAGTTGTTATTGATGTTGTTTTCATATTCGTTGGGTCCAGTGACGCCGTGGATCATGTATTTTTCATTACGCTTGGAATAATGGACACGGTCCGCCCAGAAACGGGAGATGCCCGTAAGAACTTCGATTCCCTTGTCCAGCAGATACGAGTCGTCCCCGAAATAAGTCGCGTGGTTGAAAATCGCATGGGCGATCGCGCCGTTACGATGGATCTCCTCAAACGTGATCTCCCATTCATTGTGGCACTCGATCCCTGTGAAGGTCACCATTGGGTAAAGCGCGCCTTCAAGTCCCTGCTTGGATGCGTTGATGTGTGCCTCTTCCAGCTGGTTGTGGCGGTAAACAAGCAATTGCCTTGAAACTTCTTCATCCGTGATCGACAGATACATCGGCAGGATGCATGATTCCGTATCCCAGTATGTCGCTCCGCCGTATTTCTCACCGGTAAAGCCTTTCGGTCCGACGTTCAGACGCGGATCTTCGCCGTAGTATGTCGAGAACAGCTGGAAAATATTGAAGCGCACGCCCTGCTGACTCTCTGCGTCGCCTTCGATGACGACGTCCGCATTGTTCCATCGTTTTGCCCATTCTTGGACATGCGCTTCGCTTAACTTGGTGAAGGCCGCTTTGTCCGCTTCCGCCAGAATGTTTTCCGCCGCTTTCACCTGACCGGCTTCTTCAACGTCCCGGCTGGTAATGACAGAAACCAGTTTCGTCAGACTCACCGTTTCTCCTTGTGAAACCAATCCTTTATACGTTTCAGAAACAGCCATATCCGACTCGCTGCTGTCTGCTTGTGTCAAACCCTGTGCGGTAGTGCTCATCATCGTCGTGACTGTGAAACGGTCGGTCCCGAAATTATTTTCTACCGTCTTTGTGGTCAGATACGGATAAGGCGTCAAGCCACGGTCGCGTTCGATCCAGAATTTCTCATCATAGTTACTGTCTTCATTGACGACATCTCCGTTTAGATGAGGCGTCATTTCTATAGTTGGATTTCCTTGAAGCACCTTCGCCTCGACATTGATCACAGCCAGTTCTTTTGTCGCCGCACTGACAAAACGAGTGAACGTAAAGGCTACCTCCATATCGTCTTTCATCCAGACGTAGGAACGATTCAGTATACCTTTTTTCATGTCCAGCTCCAGGTGATAATCCCGGACTTCATCTTCTGCCAGGTCGACCTGGTGCCCGTTCACACATATTGTCACGGGAATGAAATTGGTCGCATTGATGACTTTGCCGAAATATTCCGGGTAACCGATCTTCCACCAGCCGACACGTGTCTTGTCGGGATACCAGACTCCAGCCAGGTAAGTCCCAATATGTGTATCGCCGGAATAGCCTTCTTCAAAATTCCCGCGCAGGCCCATATACCCGTTGCCTATGGCAGTCAGGCTTTCCTGCACACGCTTGTCTTCTTTGACTTCCGTCGTTATGATCTTCCACGGATCGATCTTCGCTATTCTCTTCATTCATCACACATCCCAATCTCTGTTTTTGATTAATTAGTCGTTTTTATGGCTTCCAGTAAGACCTTGCGTTTCTTGGCACGCTTGCGTTTTTTCATCAGGCGCTGTTTCTTCTCTTCTTCATTGTCGACATAGTAAAAAACTGAGAAACCGTTCTGATGCAGGATCTCGTCTTCTTCATACGATTCGTCGTTGAAGCCGAAGACCTTGTTCGCACCATGCGGCAACAGCGGAAGGAAAGCTTCGTCTTCGTCCTGATTAAAGAAGAAGTAAAGCTCTTGGTTGCCAAGCTTGCGTTTAAAGCCTAAAAACTGTTCATCGTCTCTCACGTCATGCCATTCGGTTTCACCGTAGCTCAGGATCGGCTGATACTTCTTGCGGAAACGGATCAGTTCTTTAGAGAAGCGCATCATATCGTGATCCTGCTTGTTTTCGTCCCAAATCATGCACTTGCGGCAGTCCGGATCGCCTTCACCATCTATTCCGACTTCCGTCCCGTAATACATGCACGGCGCACCGGGCTGAGAGTACATGAAGGCCATGGCAGACTTCACCAGATTTTTATCGCCGCCAGCTTTAGATCAGGATCCGCGGAGTATCGTGAGAATCGATCAGGTTGAACATGACTTCAGTCGTCTGCTTGCGGTATAGCATCCGCTGGCTGTTCAGTCCTGAAACCAGACGTGTGGGAGATAAGATTTTTTTGAAGAAATAGTTCTCGATATTATCCGTAAACGCATAGTTCATGACCGCATGGAATTCATCTCCGTTCAGCCAGTTTTGTGATGAATGCCAGATTTCTCCCAGGATATACAGATCTTCTTTGATTGCAGTGGTTTCTTTGAAGAACCGTTTCCAGAAGAAATGATCCACTTCATTGGCTACATCAAGACGCCACGCATCGATATCAAATTCTTTTATCCAATACGTCGCAATATCAAGCAGATATTCCTGGACTTCCGGATTTGCCGTATTGAGTTTTGGCATGTGGCCGGTAAAAGCGAAGGTGTCGTAATTCACCCGACCCACGTTCTCCAGTTCATCCGTACTCATTCCGCTGATATCTTCCACTGGGAATGAGTGGATATAAAACCAGTCTTTGTATTTGGAATTCTCCTGGTTCTCCAGCACGTCTTTCCACTGTCCCGACTGGATCCCCACATGGTTGAATACCGCATCGATCATGACACGCATCCCGCGTTTGTGGGCTTCATCGACGACCGTTCTGAACAGTTCCTTGTCACCGAAGTCCGGATCGATCTCTTTGTAGTCGATCGTGTCATATTTGTGATTGGAATGGGCTTCAAATACTGGCGTAAAGTAGATGCCGTTGATCCCTAAGTCTTCCAGATAATCGAGCTTGTCCAGGATACCCTGCAGATCCCCGCCATAGAAATCGTCGCGGGAAGGATGTTCTTTGCTGTCCCACTCAAGGGTCCCTTCAGGATCATTCTCAGGAGCGCCATTTTTAAACCGTTCCGGGAAGATCTGATACCAGACCGTCTCGCCTGCCCATTTCGGCGCCCGGAAAGCATCGATTTCGTGAATGTAAGGCACGCGGAAGTAGAAGTTCATCTGTTCCAGGAACGTTTCTTCAAAGGGATAAACGCCCTGATCAGAGTAAAAGATCTCGATGCCATCTTTTCCTATGACACGGAAACCGTAAGCCATCCGTTTGGTCGGCTCATGGGTATCGATCATCCAATAGTCATGCATGTTGGTCGTGGCGACCTTTTTCATTTCTTTCCCGTTCGTATACCATTTCTGTTCGTCAAGCGAGTAAGGATCCCCGCTGATCAGTTCAACGCTGTCGACGTCCTTTGCTTTCGTCCGGATCCGTATGTGATAATGACCGCGTTCATATAAATACGCGTACTCACTTTCGGAACGGTGATAAATTGCTGCAGTATCCATAATTTTCCCCTTCTTCATTTAAAAAGTATTTTTAGTTATCAAGTATCTACTCTTTTATTTTACCGTATATAACTCGAATAGTATAATCGCCAGGCTAAAGCGGTTCCAGTTAAATTCTAGCATTGTATCAGAATTATACAAGATACTTTTAGGTGTTATCGGTAACAGAAATCAACAGGCAGAAACGAGCATCGGCTCGTTTCCATCCTTATTCGATCCTCTGCCCTTCATCAGAGTCCCATTCGGTCACTAGCTTTTCCGAAAGACCCGCTACCTGCTGAAGATGACCGGGTTCGGCAGGTAGCGCAAGTCACGTTTCTCCTACTTGTCGAATTTGCCCCCTGTTCGGTAAGTTCGTTTGTGCTCTCCTCTGCTAATGACCGAAGAAGGCCTTCTTCGGTCATTAGCCCGGCCATTTCGGCGTCGTAGTTACCGAACAGCACCGGATTTCGGTAACTACCGTGCGCGCTCAATCCCAAACGACCGAACACGTCAGTCTTCGGTCGTTTGGGCCACCGTTTCTGCTTCTAACTGCCGAACAGCACCCAAATCAGACAAAAACAGACCGCATCTGACTGTGCCAATGGTCAGATGCGGTCTGTTTCCTCATTATTTCAGCGGGTCGTCCCGCCTTTTTCAGTTCGGTATCAAACAGCTGGTTCCCCTGCGGCTTGCCTTCTTCTTTTACCTTGTTCAGGACCATCCGCGCACAGGCTGCGCCCATTTCCGAGATCGACTGCTTGAGGGTCGTCAGATTCGGGTAAGCGATCTGGTCAAGGAAAACCCCGTCGTGACCGATGACACCGTAGTCGTTCGGGATGTCTCCACCCAGTTCTTTGATTTCACGGATCACACCGAGTCCGAGACGGTCCGAGGCACACAGGAACAGGGTGTTTTTCGGAAATGTGCCCCAATTTTCTCGGATGAACGCCGCTGAATAACGCGAGCGGTTTTCCAGTTTATAGACATGGCTTTCCTTGCCGTGATTTTCCATCACTGTCCGGTAGCCTTTTTCTCTGGAATGAGCAAACGGCTCATCGACGTCGATGCCGATATAGACAATAGTCTCGTAACCTTTTTCAACCGCGTATTCCGTCGCTTTGCTCATGCTTTCTTCATTATTGCTGTCGACAAAATCGATGTCCATGTCATTCTGTCCAAACAAAACAGTCGGTTTATCGAGACTTCTGATCAGTTCCTCGTCGCCCCGGCGCATCCCGCAGACGATAAAGCCGTCGGAATCACCGATCTGCACGTTGTTATGAGTCAGCAGCTGCAGGCTGTAGGCATACTTGTCCAGTTCATTGGCGATCCCTGTCAGCAGGAACATGTAGTAGGGTTCGGTCGTATCCATTTCTTCTAAAATCAGTAATTTTATGATCTGCGTCCGGTTGTTCGCCAGAGCTTTAGCTGCTGCATTAGGCCGGTAATTCAGCTCTCTCATGGCCGCATAGACGAGTTCTTTCAACTCATCCGTCACTTGTTCGGGATGATTGATCACTCGTGAAACAGTCATTTTAGAGACATTCGCTTTTTTTGCAACGTCGTTTAATGTAGCCAAACGTTTTCTCCTTTCACCCTGTATGTAAAAAGGGTTGCTGCATTCTTTCCAGTCGATTATAACATGAAACCGATTATTTTGAATCCTGTCGTTTTCAGTCACATCATTTATTCAATAACATCGTCTAAACTTTTTTCTCCACGATCCTCACTTCATACGGATCCAGGACCAGACGGCCACTCAGCACTTTATCTGTCTGGATATCTCTGACGTCTTCGTGGATGTCGATCGTCTGCTTGTCTTCAGTGAAATTCATGATAAAGACCGTCCGCAGTCCGTTCGCTTCTCTCGCCTGAATCGACACGCCGCGTTCATGGGTGACAGTCAAGTGCCGGCTGCAAGTCCAGCTCAGAGATCAGTCCACTATAAAAGTCTGCCAAAAAGTCGTCGGTCAAACGGGCACCGATGTAATAAGCTTCCCCTTCCTGGTAACCATTCACCGTCACAGCGGGTGTTCCTTTGTAAAAATCGCTTTGATAAACAGCCAGGTCGCTTGCCGTGACCGGTTCGATCACGGTCGCGTAATCTTTGATCCCATACCTTTTTCCATTGTAGTCTATCCAGTTTTCATCTGTCGGGTAATACGTGTCAGTTTCCAGCGGTTCCATGCCGAAGGTCTCTTTTAAAGGTTCCAGCCAGCCGCCCAGATGCGTCAGGTCCGATTCATTTACCAAACCCGACATATAAGACGAGACCAAAGTCCCGCCCTGCCCGACATACGCCTGCAGTTTTTCAGCAGTTTCTTCGGACATCATGTAAAGCATCGGTGCGATAACCAGGTCGTAGTTTTCAAAGGACGTTTCTTTGGAAATCACGTCAACGGCAATATTCTTGTCCCAGAACGCCTGATAATGTTTCTGCAGGGTCTCGCCGTATTTCTTCGTCTTCAGCCCGAATCCCTGAGCATCGTTCAGAGCCCATTCGTTTTCAACGTCATACAAAATCGCGACGTCTGCCTGGCGCTGATACCCGACGACTTTGTCAGAAATCTCTTCCATCGCCTTGCCTAAACGCGCCACTTCTTTGAATACACGGTTTTCAGGAGACCGGTCATGATCGACGACAGCCCCGTGAAATTTTTCGGAAGACCCGCGCGACTTGCGCCACTGGAAGTACAGCACGCTGTCAGACCCGTGCGCCAGCATCTGCATCGAAGACAGGTAGTGCATGCCCGGCCGCTTGGCTTTGTTCACGTCATGCCAGTTCACGGCACTCGGGGTCGATTCCATCAAAAGAAACGGCTGACTTTTCATGGCGTAGAAGTGGTCGTTTAAAAAGCCGACCTTTGACGCCAGAGTCGCCGTGTCTTCCTTGTCATTGTGCCAGGCCGGATAGGCATCCCAGCTCACGACGTCCACTTCTTTAGCAAATTCATTGTAATTCAGTCCGGTAAACGGCGTGAATTCGGGGTTGTCCGACATGAAATTCGTCGTTATCGGGATCCCCGGTGTCCGTTCTCTTAAAGGTCTGATTTCATTTTTGTAAAAATCGATCGTCTGATGCGTGACAAACCGGCGCCAGTCCAGATTCATGCCGTGGACGGCGTTTTCCCCGATCGGTGACGGGGATTCGATCTGTTCCCAGTCCGTGATCGTGTGACTCCAGAACGGGCCCCACCAGGACGCATTCAGCCGGTCCAGATCATTGTCGTATTTATTTTTCAAGTACTTTCTGAAGTTCGCCTGGCACAGGTCGCAGTGGCAGTCACCGCCAAATTCATTGGAGATATGCCACATCAAAAGGGCCGGATGATCTCCGTAACGCTCGGCCAGCCGCGTATTCATCTCCTGCGTTTTTTCGCGGTAGTACGGCGAAGAAAAACAGTGATTATGCCTTGCACCGTGCAGTTGTTTCCTGCGCAGAGCGTCCACGCGCAGGACTTCAGGATGGTTCTTTGACATCCAGGCCGGCCGGGCACCGCTTGGCGTTGCTAAAATAACGCGTCCGCCTATCGAGTGAATCCGGTCGATCACGTCGTCCAGCCACTTGAACGCATAGACGCCTTCTTCAGGTTCCAGTGCGGCCCAGGCAAAGATTCCTATCGAAAACGTGTTGGTGTGTGCCTTTTGCATCAGCACCACATCTTCTTTCAGTATTTCCGGATACGCCAGCCACTGATCGGGATTATAGTCCCCGCCGTGAAGCAGACGCCCTTCATCAAGTACGCGTTTTTTGTCCAAGTCGCTCATCCTTCCGTCTCATTTTTTCCTGTAATAATGATTCAGATTGTTTATCAGTTCATCAATGACCGTGATCAGATGGCCAGGATGACCCTGGTCGCGCATTTCATCCTTTAAGCAGGCCAGGTAATCCACATGATGTTTGTCGAGCAGCAGATGGTCCCCCTCGGTCAAGTCGACCGACTCGTCCAGAGCCTTCAGATACGTGTCGACTTCCATCTGCCACGTACGCGCCCGGTCCGGGTAGCGCAGCAGCAGTTCTTCCGCCCGTACAATGCCCAGCGGGGTCAAGTCACCGACAAAGCGCAGTTCCACGCCGTTCGCTGTCAGCCTGTCGAACATTTCCCAGGCTGTACGCGTCCAGGATTCATTTGTACAGATCATCGGCAAAGTCGGCACACTGTCCGCAAGCCGGCTGAACACCTCCGCATCATCGATGATCCAGACGATCGGCTGCTCATGTGCAGGGTAAACGGCATTCAGCTTCACGCATTCCCGTAGCGGAACGGTCATCACGCTCTGACTGTGGACCGCGGCTTCCCACATCGGATGATAACCCGCAGACGTTTCGGCAAACAGGTTGACCACCGTCACGGCATCTGTGATATCTTCCCTGTGCAGATGATACTCTTTAAGCAGCGTGCTGATCTCTGCTTTCGTTACCGGCATTATTATCGGCTCGTCTCTGTGGACACGCCGGGTCTCTGCCAGAACATGCAGCCATAGTTTACCCAAATCGGTTGTCGGAAGAAAGGCGTTCGCATCCAGCGTGATGATCTGGCTGAATACCGAAAGGCGCACGGGGCGGGTCGGAAGCAGACGGATCCCTTCAGATAAATACAGTACGCCTTGTTCAAACGTTTTCGGGGAATCCATAAGCAGGTCATTGATCCACGCGGTTCCTTCTTTATTGTCTTTAATATATTGCAGCCAGTCTCTTACCAGGGGAAATTCCTCCTGCAGTTCACTGAGCAGGTGTTCACGGCTAAACATCGTTCTATGCACTTCCTTCTCTATACTGTCACAACTATTCTACCACTTTTTGAACGATATCTCATTTTTTTAACAAAATGTGACATTCTCGTCAATTATTACAGTTTGGCAAGTGTTTTGACACTAATTGTCACACAGGTATGTGATAAGATATTATTAATGTTGCAAGTAAACTGATTTAAAAATTTATATAATTATCTGAAACAGTAACTTAAAGGAGACGGATCGAATGAAAATGAAACAACTTAGAAACGCCGCAGCGGGAATGGCCAGTGTTTTTCTCCTGTCCATCCTTCTGCCCGCTTTTCAGGTCAGCACTCATGGGATGTCGGCTGATGAAAACACTATCGATATCATCATCCGTTACGAAGAGACCGTCCCTGACGAAGACACATTGGATCCGCGTTATGAAAATATAAACACTATGGATCTTCTGCCGGTACAGACGATGACTGTGCCTGTTTCGGCTGTGAAAGACATCAGTCTGCAGGAAAACGTCAGACGCATCACCTATAATCAGGAAGTCGAAACTTCAGAGTCCACTTACACGATATCTGATGAGGACTGGAACCAGGAGATGATCGGAACGTTCGATGCCTGGGATGAAGGCTATACCGGCCAAGGTGTCGACGTTGCCGTACTCGATACGGGCTTTTATAACCACCCCGAGATTACATATGCGGGCGGACACAGCATTTTCGGAGAAGACGATGAGTCCGGTCCGGATGAATGGACAAACGACCATTCCGGTCACGGGACCCATATTGCCGGTATAATAGGTGCTCACACCGGCACGCGCGCTCAGGGGATCGCGCCCGACGCCGATTTGTATGGCGTGAAAGTCTACCATGAAGCGAACGGAGACAAGACGCGTGTAGGCAATCTCCTCCAGGGGCTCAACTGGGCCATCCAGAACGAGAGTGACATCATTGTCATCAGTTCAGGCTACGCCAATTTGAATCAGGAGATCCATGACATGATTCAGATCGCTTACGGTCAGGGCGCGCTGATCTTTGCGGCCAGCGGAAACATGACCGGTGATAACACCTCGATCGACTACCCGGCTGCTCACGAAGAAGTCATTGCGGTCACAGGCATCAATCAAAGACAGGCTCGTGTCACTGATGCCATGGTGGCAAACGAGAATGAACTGGCCGGTCCGGGGCAGAATATCCTCGGTTTACAGTATCGACGGCACCCACACGACTATGTCCGGCACGTCTCAGGCGACGCCGCACGTTGCGGGCATCGCTGCACTGCTGATGGAGAAATACCCTGATGAGAGTTCCGCTGCCATCAGACAGCGCCTGACTGATCAGGCACTCGATCTGGGCGACCCCGGTCACGATGTTTTATACGGCCACGGTCTCGTTCAGTTTTCTGCTCAGCCTTCCCAGCAACCGGCACCTGATGAAGAACCGGAAACCGAGCCTGACCAAGAAGAAGACACTCAAGATGAAACGACTGAAAACGACACTGAAAATACCGAAGACACTGACACCTCTGCAGAAGAAACGGATGAAAACACTGAAAACGAATCCGATACAGAAGAGCCCGACAGTGAACCTGAAGAGAATACAGAAAACAGAACAGATGAAACAGAAGACTCTGAACCAGATGAAGAGGTCACTGACGAAGAGCCTGCCGACGAGGAAAAATCTGAATCAGATGAAGACAATACTGACGAAGAGCCTTCTGAAGATGAAGATAATACTGACGAACAACAAAACCGGCTCGATCAGCGCAGCACAGTCTGGGTCCGCCCTTCCGAAACAAACGGCTTAGCCACGGTCGCTGACGAAGACATCGAAGCTGTTGCCGAAAATGGCGTGCTGGCTGTCTCTTTCGACGCATCGCTCGGCAGCATCGACCGGATCAGTTTATCAGAGGATCAGGTCGCTTCCTTGAAGAGGAAAGACATCACGCTCCTGGTTGCCCGTGCCGATCTGGAATGGCTGATCCCTTCGGAAAATCTTTCAGAAGGTGATGCCTTTATCACGTTCGAATCCGCCAGGTCAAACTATGCTCATGAGGAGCTGACCAAAGGAAAAATTCTGTCATTCGGTATTGAACAAAACGGCAGCCGAATAGAAGATTTTCCTTCAGACATGATTTACCGCTTTTTCACCCCGCAGGCGGAGTACAATGGCGATCATCTGTATGAATGGAACGAAAGCCAGGAATCCTGGGAACTTCTGGGCGATAAATATACCAAAGGCGGTGTCGTCGGGGTAAAAGCTGAAACCGGCACGCTCGCGGTTTTCGATCCTGAAGAACTGGAATCGGCCGTAGCGGCTGAAACGAATCAACCTGAAGAGGAAAACGATGACACCACTGAAGAAAGCGAAGTTGAACAGCCGGAATCAGATTCAGAAAATGATGAGAGCTATTTCGCTGAAACCTCTCAGGGGCTGCCCATCGTCTTGAGCAGCGTCGTCGTTGTCCTTCTGTCCGTCACAGGCGGCTTCTACTTCTTTGGCGGTAAATCAGGAAGCTAATGCAGCAATCACCTGTTTGAACGAAAAAAACTGAATCAACTGTTCATTAACTGAAAAAGGACTCCCGCAAAAAAGCGGGAGTCCTTTTTACATACTGAGAGGCTGTTTGATCATATCCAGAGCCATGAGTCGTCCCTGCTGACCGAGCTGCATTGACGTCCTGAGAGGATTCAGCCTTACATAATAGTCACTCACTGACGTATTTTCCTTGAGTTTAGCCAATACTCTCCAGATTGTATAAGCTCAGCTCTCAAAAAATCCCCGGTTTTACTTATGCACCGACTGTAATATTGACTCCACCGGACCTGTACGCTGAGTTTTAATTATAAGGCCCTTATAGTCATCACTCCGCCAGAATTATTCCTTAAGCAAGCATTACTGGAAGCTCCATAATACTAACTCGCCTATTTTTTTGCCGGGAGTAACGACTAACGCACCCGTATACTACAAACCCAGATTGCAATGTTCATCCAGTCTGGTCTAATACTTTTGGTTCTATTTGCCCGGAGTTCTCATATAACTGAGTCACGACTAAATATAAGTTTTCAGCGGCGATTCCTGTCTTCAGAGATAAAAAAAAGCCTCACTCATGCGATAAGCAGGAGTGACGCTCTTTAAAATCCCTTCATACTCTTTAACGGAAAGAGTATGATCCTCTTGATTTGGGTTTGTTTCTCAGTTTGTAGACGATCGGATTGATGATGGCCAGAATCAAAATAGCCAGGAACATATAGAAGGTGATCGAATCGCCTTCGAGTGAAAAGTCTTCCAGGAACATGTTTTCGGTCACGATCATGGCGACCGCAATGAGTGCGTGGGTGATGGACACGGCCAGGACGGAAAAGAACGTGACAATGGCGTCGCGGCCTTTAGGCAGGATCGATAAAACTAAAAACAGAATCAGGAAAGCAAGAATAAGTCCAAAAACCAGTCGGAACTGTGTAAACACTTCGATAGTCATAGTAATCTCCTTTAATTTGATTTCTCTTCCTATTCTACAAGCCTTCCAGAAAAAATACAACGTCAAAATGTCTGCCCTTGCGTCTCATTAATAGAACTGCCTGCCGAAGTTCCATCCGCCGATCATTTCGGTGATGGGAATGGCATCGTTCGTATCGACATCTATCAGCTCTGTCTGATCGGACGCGGGTAGAGACAGCGAATCGAAGATGATATCCGGTTCGTTGTAAAATCCGATATCCGCAAACCGTTCATCGGTCAGCTGAAAGGCATAACCCACCAGTTCCCGCTCACCATCGGTCCAGTTTAATTCTCCCTGCAGCTTGAAGACGAACTGCTCTTCGTCCCCATAGGTGAAATAATGCGTGGTTTCTGTCGAGCCTGCGTACCGTGTAAGCAAACGGCCGACTTACTATTTCAGCTTCATACATGTCTAAAGCAAGCAGGTTTTCTTTCAGTGAATCCGACCGTCTGTATGTTCTGACAATGCCCGGATCCTCAGTCGTCTCAATCCCCAGTATCGTTTCCCGTGACCGAATGCCCGGGAAATGTACTCGTTCTGCTCGACCCAGCGATTGTATGTCGCATGTCCCCAGCCAAAATAAAGCAGACTTACAAGGATCAGTCCGAAAAACCCCCGGGTAATGTTCTTACGGTGAGGTTTATTGGGATCCGCATACGATAGCACAAACACATAAACGACGGCCAGCAAGAGCAAAACGATAATGATCAGTGGCATCGTAAAGGTGTAGAACTGTTCAGCTTTCATCCAAAATGAATACATCGTTTTTCTCCTTAGTGTTTTTCCAGTATCAGCCCGTCCAGCATAGGCAAGTACAGCTTATCCCCGGCTTTCAGTTCAATGACAGGCCGATCCGGCCGATTTTCAAATAAGGCCAGATTGTTCTCGTACTCTTCTTCAGCGATGCGGCCACTTTCGAACCATTCCTCATTTTCCTGAACTGACAAGCGGGGTCTGATGCCTCTGTTCTGCGTCAGCTCGACCACATTGATTTCTCCTTCGATAAAGTGATACAACACAGGCGTCCGCGGTGCCGCGACACGTTCAAGCGTGTAATTACCGGGCTCCAGATGCTCGCCCACTTCATAATGACCCGCCATCAAAGCGACCTGGTCTGACTCGGTCGGATCCATCAGTGTTGAAGCTCTGGCCGTATCCTCTGAATAATGCACGTCGATTTCGGGATCGTCTCCCTCGACTTCGACCGTCTGGCCTTCTCGGAGGTCCACCACCGCCTGCATCACACCGCTGTTTTCCTGGAAATGATTCTCGAAGGCAACAACGCCTTCTTCGTCATACACAGTCAGGTTCCCTGCCCGGATAATAAAGACTTCCGGTCTGAAATCACTCGGCTGACCTAGAAGGATCACCCGCCCGGCCGGCAGATCGTCGCCCACCGTATACGTTCCTTTCTCCAGCGTCACCGAAGCTTTCTCTGAAAACGCCAGGGAAGGTTCTTTCAATGTCTCACTCAGCGGGTACCTGAAATAATGCGTTTCGTTTTCCTCATTGATCCGCTGGGTCCTTTCATATAAAGCAATGGCGTCATCATTTCGCTCTACCGGCTTGCCGTCGTACTTCGGTGTCCGGAGTCCCCTAAACCCTGCACAGCCGGACAGAAAAATGGCCAGGACCGGGACGACCAGCAGAAGACGTGTCTTTTTATTTTGTAACAGCTTTATCATGCTGATGCCCCCTGCTGTAAGAATGCAGTTCCAGGCCGTAAAGATGCGAATAATACTGGGACGTTCCTAATGGACCCACTGATATTTCCACATTCTCAAGGTGACGAAGATGCTTGTATATGACCAGCTGTTCCGACTCGCTCAACTGACTGATCGGGATGCACAGGACACTGTTGCCCAGATGGATCGTCTCCTCAGGCAGCGTGACATGGGACTCCAGATACTTGGCCTGCTGCTGCGTACAAGTCAGTTTAAAGTATTCTATTTTTTCTTCGCTGTGATCGAGCACAAAATGCAGTTTTTTATCCTTCAGGAAGAAAATCTTGTCTGCGTACTCATCCAGGTTATCCAGCAGATGAGAAGCAACCATGATGATCTTACCTTCTTCCCGCAGTTCGATCAGAATGTCTGAAACCAGCGAGACGTTCTCAGGATCCAGACCGTTCATGACTTCATCCATGAACATGACCGGTGTATCGGACGCGATCACCATGGCAAAGCACAAACGCTGGCGCATGCCGAGCGAATACGTGCTGACTTTTTTGTCGACGTAATCGTCCATCTCCAGCCGGCTGATGATATCTCTGACGTGACCGCGCTTGCCGGCCCACATATCGGCATACATCTCGATATGCTCCGTGCCGCTGAAATTCTCATGCAGATCCGCCTGATCGGGAAAGAAGGTGATCAGCTGATGCAGGTCCAAAACATCCTTGTCTTTTGCTGTATACTCCCTGCCGTCGACTAAGATCTGTCCGGATTTAACCGGGATAAAGTGCATGACGGCATTGAACAGCGTCGTTTTCCCTGTACCGTTCGGGGCAACCAGACCGATGATCTGGCTATTGTCCAGTTTAAAGGAAATATCGTCCAGGATAACAGTTTCTCCATAAGCTACGGTTAAATTTTTCACTTCTAAAGTCATTGCGTTATTCTCCTTTTCAGTCCGAGGCGTTGGGTCGGGATCAGTTTGAAAATGAAATGGAAGACCGCTTCAAGCAGCAGCCAGACGCTTAGTGCCGCGACCGGCAGTTTCCAGAATTCGATCCCCGGCAGATTGAATGCGGCGGCACTTTCACCCGTGACGACAGACACCACTTCCGAATAAAAGGACGGCTGCCAGGAAGAGACCGGATCGATCGCCGTCCAGATCTGCGGAGACAAGACCAGCAGACCCGTGATAAACAGGGTCAGATAAGTGTTGCGGATCATCCAGCTCAGGCCTGTTATGATCAGCAGGAACAGATAACTGACGATCATCCCCAGTAAGACGAGCAGCAGGCCGTACTGCCACAGCGGCACATAGGTTGCAGACTGGTTGAAGTAGATTTCAACCGGGTAACTCAAACTGCCTGACGTCTCAAAGGATAATGACAGCACGTAGCTGACCAAAATGCCAGCCAAGGCCGTCAGCCAGGTCATCAGCCAGAGCAGAAAACTGCGTGTCCGCCACTGGGTTTTCACAGGCAAGGGCAGTCCCTGCGTCACGCTGTAGTTTTTCTCCTGATCTCTGGTAAAGTGATCGCCGGCTAAAAGCGCGACGGCGATGAACAGGACGACCGAGACAAACAGTTCCAGCTGCTGCTGCAAAATCTGCGAGGAAGCAAAAGGGTTCCACTCGATAGCCAGTCCGCTGTCATCCAAAGCATTGTAAAAGGCAAGCTGGCGTTCGATCTCGTATCGTGACGGCAGGTACACCGACGTAAGGGTCTCATAGGACTCAAATTCTGTGGCTTCGAGTAAAAACAGATTGTTTTCGGCCATTTCTCTGCCGTTATTCAAGTAATCGGAAACCACGTCTTCCAGACCTTCAACGGTATTTCCTTCGCGCTGGGTCAGTATGTAACGGTTCAGACCGATCAGTGACGAATTTCGTCCCAGACGCTGCTGGACTTCTTCACCCAGTTCGCCTTCAAAATGCGCATCGGGGATCTGCCGGAAGATATTGTGCGCATCACTGTATTCCGCCCGGAGCTGCGTTTCCGGGAGCGTGACGTTCTGCTGTCTGTACAGAAGCGAAAACGTCCCCAAAAACAGCAGGAAGCCGATCAGCAAAAGACGCGTCTTCCAGTCCCTGAGCATCAGGCGCCCATTCCATTTTAAAACACGTTTCATGACTTCTCCTCCTATCTGACGTACTGTTGTCGTTTGATATACGTTTGCGGCAAGGACATTTAACACTTCAATAATCAGTCAGTGTTACGGCCAGTACGATCAGACCTCTGGCATACGGCGCATTCAGTCGTCCCGTCACCACATTACCGAAATGATAATAGGTCTGCGGGTAATAAGTCAGATCGAAGCCTAAAAGCTCTGTCGTGTCCGCGCTGTAATACAGGAGCGGAAAGAGCAGCACGAAAACGGAAGCGACGAACGTCACGACATCCTGCTTGAACAGGAGACTGAACAGGGTGTTCAGACGGGCAAAACCGTAAAAAAGCAATAGAAGATACGGCAGCGCGCGGAGCAGGAAGGTCCCCATTTCCATCGTCAGTATAGGCGATGCCTGATAAGTGGCCTCAGCTTCGCCAAAAGCAATCACCGGCAGATCGAGCGATCCAAAGCCATACTGAAGGCCGTTTACGAGTACGAACAGTCCGGTCAATGCTGTCATGAAGAGCATGACAAAGCCGAGTGCGGTCACCGACTGGATGAACAGATAACCGAACCAGTTCAGCGGTACACCAGCTTTCTGCGTCCGCAAATCCCGGTCTTTGGTGATCACGTCACTGATCATAAAGAGCAGAAGGATAAGCAGGATGTAAGGCCCTAAACCGATCAGAAACAGATGCAGCTGCTGAAGACTCGTCCGCTCATGAACCATGTGGAACGTCAGCGGATCGGCTTCATTCAGGTAATAGTCCAGTTTATTGGCTCTGGAAAAGCTTTCTTTCCCGTAGCCGAAAATCCGGTTCACTGCCGGGGCGAATGCGCTTCCTTCGTCTCCTTCTCCGCCACTGTCCGCTGGCCGGTAAGGAATTTCAAGATACCGTCTGACGTCACCGTTATTGAGGGCGGTCAGGAGCTCCCGCTGATTCACGTATTCGTTCCGGGCTTGTTCATACGCACTGGTTCCCGTCATAAACGACGGGACAGTCAGTCCTTTGTCCAGCTGATCCTCAAAGGTCTGCCTGTTGCCCTCCATCTGGCGTTCCAGCTGAACGATGTCTACTTCATCAGGACCGGGGGTGTTCGGTAAAATAAACAAACTATGTAAAAGTACGGCGCCCAGACACAAAATCATAACCAGACGGTTCTTTTTGTTCCGCCACATATAGGTGAACGTTTCACTCATTACTTGCCTTATCATCGAATCGTCCTTTAAGTATATTTTTATCTCTCATTTAACTAGTTTATCATATATCTGCAAGGAATTAAGAGTATTTTATCATTTTATTCTAATCATTTTTTTGCCGCTAGAAGAATCCGCTGCCTTATATCTTCGATAAAAACAGCCCGTATTTCTCTGATCAAGAGAAATACGGGCTGTCTGATTCGTTTTATTTAATTTAATGTCTGGCTCAAAGAGATCCTAATTCAGTATGTTCGTCAGATTCTGACCTTTCAGTTCCTCGGAGCTCCATTCCACTACGGCGAAATGACCGTTTGATACCTCAGCCACTTTGTCGATCCACTCTTTTTCACTCTGGGCACGTGCCTGCAGGATTTCATTGGTCGTCCCGCTGGACAGCATGCTCTGATTGACGACCCACCACGTATGGGCGATCCCGGCACGGTCCAGGTCCTCCTGAAGCCTCAGGGATTCATAGACTGGCGTGTTTTCAGGCAGGGTCACCATGATCACTTCGGTCTGCTCTTTATCCTGAAGCATGGGCAGCAGTTTCTGGATCGATTCCGGAACTTCGCCTGATGTGCGAGCGACTTCTTTGGCGTAGCTTTGAGACGATTCCAGCAGGAGCAGGGTGTGTCCCGTCGGTGCCGTATCGATCACGACCACATCACAGTCGTCGTCCATCACGATTTCCGCGAATCTTCTGAAGACGGCGATTTCCTGCGTACAGGGGGAGCGCAGATCTTCTTCGACATAGGCCAGATCGTCACCCGACATGGTCTTTCGGGCATTAGACAGGACTTCTTCCTGATAGTCTGCCAGTTCTTGCTTTTCATCGATGCGGCTCATTTTGATCTGACTGGATCCGCCAAAAACGTTTTCCAGATGTGCCGCAGGATCCGTCGTCGCCAAATGGACCTTTTTCCCTTTGTCAGCCAGTCCCAGCGCGATCGTGGCGGCAATCGTCGTTTTACCGACGCCACCTTTACCCATGGTGAAAACGACCCGCTTGTTGGATTCGATCAAATCGTCCACTACTTTATTCAAAGGCGGGAAGGCCGTTTTTTCAACTGCCGAAACATCCGGCGTTTCCTGTTTTTCTTTCAGAAGACGTCTCAGATTATCGATCCCGGTAAGGTTATACGGACGCAGAGGAATGCTCCAGGTCGGAAATTCTTTCAGGATCTCCGGCATCTCGCGCAGTGCTTTCTGCTGTTCGTCAACGATTTTTTGCGAAACGGCATCTGTCGGCAAGTCCAGCAGGCCGTTCACGATAAGCTTCTGATTTTTGACTCCGATGGCATCCAGTTCTTCAGACGCACGGCCAGCTTCCGTAAGTGGGCCTTCCTGCGGCCGCGTGACCAGCATCAGCGTTGTTTTGGCTGAATCGCCCAGTGTTTTCACGGCCTGCTCGTAGCTGTGTTTCTTTTCCCCAAGGCCGGAAAGCTGACCCATACAGGAAACACCAGTCGTATTCTCATCCAGAAAATCGTTCCAGGCAGAAGGCAATTGAAGCATGCGCAGCGTATGCCCTGTCGGTGCAGTGTCGAACAAGATGTAGTCATAGTTTTCCGAGATGGATTTATCCGTCAGGAAGCCTGAAAATTCGTTGAATGATGCGATCTCAACCGTACACGAACCCATCAGCTGCTCTTCCATGTTCGCTATGGCTGAGTCAGGAAGTACGCCCCGGTATGGACCCACGACTGATTCCTTATACTCGTTCGCAGCTGTGACCGGGTCAAAATTGGCCACGTAAAGGCCAGGGACTTCTTCGATAGGCGCCGCTTTGTTGGTCAGTTCTTTGCCGAAAACGTCCTGCAGGTTGCTTGCCGGATCTGTACTGACCAGCATGACCTTTTTCCCGCTGTCTGCCAGAGAAACAGCCGTCGAGCAGGCGATCGAAGTTTTACCGACGCCGCCTTTTCCTGTAAAGAACAGATACTTCGTTAAGTTCGTTTCATTCGGTAAATAAGTTTCCATAAATTGAACGTCCTTTCTAAATTAACAGCAGCCCGAATTTGATCCGCCGCAGCAGTCACCCGTATTTGCAGACCCACCACAGCAGTTTTCGCCTGATGAGCCTGCCATGACAAACTGCACTTCCATGTAGTCAGAAATTTCTTCCAGCGTAGGATAGGCGCCCGTCTTTTTGACTTCGCCATTGACCAGTGTGATCGGCAGGGCCTCTGCTTCTTTTTCCTGAAGAATGGCCGTGACATTTTCATTGCTCACAAAAGCCTGCGGGTCACCGGACAAGTTATACCTGACTGCTTCATAACCTTCAGCGGTGTTTAGTGTATTTACGATCGACGTGATCATCATCAGTTCGTCATCCACGGATGGTCCGCAGACCCCCGTGCTGCAGCATAAAGCCGGTTCAAATATCTCTAATTTAGTCATTTTGTTTTCTCCTCGTCTTTTACATTTATTTTATATATAGAAATCTGTCTATGTATAGTATAGAGCCATAACTGCACTTATTCAAGTGATTTTAAGAGAATCTTTTAACGATCCTCTTTTCAGCACTACGATTATTTATGCGTGTCGGACATTCTTTTCAAGGTCAATTCTATTTCTCTTAAGGACTCTGCCTGCGACTGGTTTGCTTTCACCAAAGTTACCAAAGCATAAATCAGTAAAGCAATAATCGAAATTGAAATAATCAGCATTAAAAGCGGCAATATTGCGATCAATCTCATTTTCTCCCTCCTCTCAATCTAAATAAAATTTATTAGCAAGAACCAAGGTAGCGAAAACGTCACTACTTAAACTCTTTCAAAAACCACGTGTCACAGGCATTGTGCTCGGAGCCTGCGATCGGTTCAGTCAGCTTCTTGAACCCGTATTTTTCGTACAGTTTATTCGCTTCTTTAAGTGAAGCAAATGTATCGATGTAACAGGATTCATAGTGCTCCTCCGCAAACTCGAGCGCTTTTTTCATCAACAGATGGGCATAGCCCTTCCCCTGTTCTTCGTCCCGGATATAAAGCTTCTGCAGTTCCCCGACTTTTTCACTGTCACCGAACGGGCCGATCCCGCATCCACCGATGACTTTCCCTTCTTTCTCCAGCACCCAGTAAGCCCGCTTCGGCTCCTGATAATAGCTGTAGAGCTCGAACAGGTATGGATCAAAATAAGCGGTCCCCGGCAGATCCAATCCCCGGCTGCTTAAAGATATTTGGACGATTTCCCCCACTGCCTGATTATCTTTTTCTTCGATCATTCGCAGTTTCACCATTTGCTTCTCCCCTTTTCTTAAAAAACAGTATACCGTTTATCAAAGGAACCTTCAATATGACGGAGTGTATGATTATAAAAATATACAGCTGTTTTGGTATACTTAATGAATGAAAAGAAAGAGGAGGGTGTATGATGATACGCTTTGAAAATGTAACCAAGCGCTATGACGGCACTGCCGTGGTTTCTGACTTTGATCTGGAAATCAATGACGGCGAATTTTTTGTGCTGATTGGACCGAGTGGCTGCGGAAAAACCACAACTTTAAAAATGATCAACAAACTCATCTTGTTATCTGAAGGGTATTTGTATATTGAAGGAAAGAAGATAAGCGAATATGACATTCAGGAATTAAGGTGGAATATCGGTTATGTCCTGCAGCAGATCGCTTTGTTCCCGAACATGACGGTGGAAGAAAACATCACCATCGTCCCGGAGATGAAAAAGTGGTCGAAACAGGACATGCACGACCGGGTGACAGAACTGCTCGAGAGTGTGGACTTGGAACCCGACAAGTACAGAGGCAGAAAAATATCCGAGCTTTCCGGGGGCGAACAGCAGCGGATCGGTGTCCTTAGAGCTATGGCGGCAGACCCTGATATCATTTTGATGGATGAACCGTTCAGTGCGCTGGACCCCATCACGCGTCACAGCCTTCGCGAAGACGTGATGAATCTCCAGCATAAATTCAAAAAAACGATCGTCTTTGTCACGCATGACATGCAGGAAGCCATTGAACTGGGCGACCGCATCTGCGTCATGAATGAAGGACGGATCGAACAAGTCGGAACTGCCGAAGAGATCCTTAAAAATCCGGCAAATGACTTTGTCAAAGAGTTCCTGCAGACGGGACTGCCCCATTACCGGGAAGAAGTCACCGTCCAGTCTTTCATAGAAAAAGAGTACTACACGACCGAAGATACTAATTTTGACAAAACGATCGGCGCGGACACAACGATCGATGATCTGACACTGATCCTGTCCAGAACCCCCGCCGTAAGGGTCGCCTCAAAAGACACAGAGGCAGACAGGATCATTACCCAGGAACATCTCATCCGCTATCTGGCAGATGAAAAACAGTCGACTAGAGAGGGGGCCGTATCATGACTAATCTCTTTGAAACCTTTGAGCAAAGAAGCGACGATCTATGGGTCGCACTGATCGAACACATGCAGCTGTCCTTTATCGCCTTGCTAATCGCTGTTCTGATCGCTGTACCCTTAGGGATTTTCCTGATGGACCGTAAAAAAATCGCGGAACCAATCATTCAAGTCACCGCGATTTTCCAGACGATCCCGTCACTGGCTGTACTGGGTCTTCTGATCCCGCTGGTCGGTATCGGCTTCGTGCCCGCGATCATCGCCCTGTTCATCTATGCGCTTTTACCTATTTTAAGAAATACGTACACCGGACTGACAGGGATCGACCCTTCGCTAAATGAAGCAGCCGATGCAATGGGGATGGACTGGTACAGGAAACTGACCCGGGTCCAGCTCCCGCTTGCCCTGCCTGTCATCATGGCCGGGATCCGCACCGCCACGGTTCTGATCATCGGTACTGCAACGGTTGCCGCACTGATTGGTGCCGGCGGCCTGGGAAGCCTGATCCTCTTGGGGATCGACCGCGGCAACAATGCCCTGATCCTTTTAGGTGCCGTGCCGGCTGCGCTTTTAGCCATCATCTTTGACCGGCTGCTGCGCTACCTGCAGCATACGTCACTCAGAAAAACAGTGATCATTCTGGGCACTGCTTTAGTTGTGATGGGGGCTGTCCTCATCGCTCCTCTTTTCTTTGGGGAAGATGATGACATTATCATCGCCGGAAAACTGGGTACAGAACCGGAAATCCTGATGAATGTCTACAAACAACTGATCGAAGACCAGACAGACTTGTCAGCCGAGGTCGAACCGAACTTCGGTAAAACAACCTTTGTTTTCAATGCACTCCGTTCTGGTGAAATAGACATTTATACCGAGTTTACCGGAACCGTTCTGGGTAACTTTTTCGATGAAATCCCAGAACCCGGTACATCAAGAGAAGCAGTTTATGAGGAGGCCAGAGATCGTCTCCAGGAAACGTATGACATGACTTTAATGGAACCGATGGACTTTAACAATACTTATGCCCTCGCCACGACGGCTGAGTTCGCGGAAGAAAACGGCATCGAAACCATCTCCGATCTTGCCCCGGTTGCTGATCAGGTCACGGCCGGCTTTACACTTGAATTCAATGACCGGGAAGACGGTTATCCCGGCATTCAGAATATGTACGGCTTCTCTTTCGGGGAAGTGATCACAATGGAACCGCAGCTTGCGTTACGAAGCTATTGAACAGGGAGACGTCAACGTGATCGACGCCTACAGCACAGACAGTCAAATCCGAGTCTATGACCTAGTTGTTCTTGAAGATGACCAGGATCTCTTCCCGCCATATCAGGGTGCGCCTTTGATGATGACGGAACTGATCGAAGAATATCCTGAGGTAGAAGACGCTTTGTCAGTTTTAGGCGGCCGAATCACCGATGATCAAATGCGTGACAATGAACTACCAGGTTGACGTTGAAGACCGTCTGCCTGAAGACGTTGCCCGTGAATTCCTGATCGAAGAAGGATTAATTGCAGAATAACTATTTGTACAGATACAGTATTTCAAAACCATAAGAGCCGTTCAGCCCTGTGTGACAGGACCTGAACGGCTCTTTTTCATCATTTTTAAGTTCAGGACAAAGGGAAATGCTGTACTGCATTTTTTTCTTAATTCGTTGAGTTCAGTGCTGGATCAACGTTCTGTACTTGGTTTTTTTCTTGTTTATTGAAGTTCAGAGTACACAAAAATAGCTGAACTCAACTTTTTGGAAAAAAAGTTGAGTTTGATCAAAAACAAAAAGCCTGTACTGAAGTGTTCAACTCACTTCAGTACAGGCGACCGGTTCGTTCTATAAGTCAGTCGATATCCAGAGAAAAGGCATAGCTTGCGGTGCCTTTTTCCCACTCTGCCAGCACTTCATAGATGACGGTTCCTTCTCCAGAGAGTTCGACCTCGTCGGATTCGCTCAAGACTGTGTTCTCCTCATCCCATATTCTCACGGTATAGCTTTGCGGCTCTTCTTCGAAATCAAGCTCGACAGAAGCGTCACTTGATACCGCTAGAGGCTCACTAAGTTCGACCAATGCAGGCGGAGCAGCAGAATCTGCCTCTATCGCGGTTTCTGTCCCGTCTTCATGAGTGATACGCCAGCTGTATGTCCCGAGTTCCGCTCTGACACTTTCTTCGCCCGCATGAACCGTCAGCCCCGGCGGCTCAGTCAGGGCATCCGCCGAACCATTTTCCGCATCGCCGTTCGAATCATTTGCATCCGAACAGCCTGTCACTGTCAAAAGACCGATAAGAAGAAACGTCAGAAACACTGATTTAATTCTCATCATTTATCTACTCCTAACTATACTTGAATCACTTTCATTTATCATAGCATATAGCCGGTTGAAGATTAGTATCAAGACACTTGACCGTATCAGACAGGGTTTGATTCTCCTCCCTGTGTTATTTGTACGATTTTAGCACCTGACGAAAACAATACGAACCACCGCTTTTCAAATAATGTTCGTATTTTACTGGATATAGGTGCGCAAAAAATACGAACATTCGGCTTTTATCAATCAAAACTGAACAATACGGGATAGGCATCACCAGAATATCATTAAATTTAGATTACAATCCATTTCCAGACACCTGTTTGACTGACCTGTTTATTCACCGAATAAACATTGAACAGACAACTTTCCTGCAGCTTCTCAATCTGAATATGCATTTGAACATTCATTATAAAACTCTCATACTCGAAAAGTTATAAAAATACCCTTTGACCCTCTTCACCCGCTTTGATACACTAGTCCTTAAAATTATCCGCCCGAAACACCTAAAATCCAAGGAGGCTATTCACTCATGAACCCATGGGAAATGAAATTTGCTAAAAAAGGTTTAACATTTGACGATGTATTGCTACTGCCACAGGAAAGTCACGTCCTGCCGAATGATGTGGATCTGAGTATCCGACTCACGGACAAAGTCAGACTGACTATCCCGATCCTGAGTGCCAGCATGGATACCGTTACGGATTCCAGAATGGCGATCGCGATGGCGCGTCAAGGCGGACTTGGAATCATACACAAGAACATGTCCACTGAAGACCAGGCCATGGAAGTGCGCAAGGTGAAACGTTCGGAAAACGGCGTCATCATCGATCCGTTCTATCTGACCCCGGATCACTTGATTTCCGACGCCGAAGCCTTGATGTCCCGCTACCGCATCAGCGGGGTCCCTTTGGTCAATACGATGGAAGACCGCGTGCTCGTTGGCATCCTGACCAACCGTGACCTGCGCTTTCTGACCGACTACACTCAGAAGATCAGTACAGAAATGACGGATGAAGACCTGGTGACGGCACCCGTCGGCACGTCGCTGGAAGAAGCCGAGAAAATCCTGCAGAAACATAAAATCGAAAAACTGCCGCTCGTGGATAAAGACGGCCGCCTCAGCGGACTGATCACGATCAAAGATATTGAAAAAGTCGTCCAGTTCCCCAATGCCGCAAAAGACACACACGGCCGCCTGCTCGTCGGTGCCGCGATCGGTATTACGAGTGACTCCTTCGAACGTGCTCAGGCTCTCGTCGATGCCGGCGTCGATGCGATCGTGATCGATACCGCTCATGGCCACAGTGCCGGTGTGATCCGCAAAGTCAAAGAACTGCGCGAGGCTTTCCCTGACGTGGCCCTGATTGCCGGAAACGTCGCGACGGGTGAAGGGACACGTGCCCTGTTTGAAACCGGCGTGGATGTCGTCAAAGTGGGCATCGGACCCGGATCCATCTGTACCACGCGAGTCGTTGCCGGTGTCGGTGTGCCTCAGATCACAGCCATTTACGATGCCGCCACTGTCGCCAGAGAATTCAACAAGCCCATCATCGCAGACGGCGGGATCAAATATTCCGGCGATATCGTCAAAGCCCTCGCTGCCGGTGGTCATGCCGTGATGCTGGGAAGTCTGCTTGCCGGAACCGATGAATCCCCTGGCGAATTCGAACTGTTCCAGGGCCGTCGTTTCAAGACTTACCGCGGCATGGGAAGCTTGGGCGCAATGAAAAAAGGCTCGAGCGACCGTTACTTCCAGGATTCAAAAAACGAAGCCAATAAACTGGTTCCCGAAGGCATCGAAGGCCGCATCGAATACAAGGGCAGCCTGGAGGAAGTCGTCTTCCAGATGCTCGGCGGGCTCCGTTCTGGTATGGGCTACGTCGGTGCCAAAAATCTGCAGGCTCTGCGTGAGGATACCCAGTTCGTTCAGATGAGCGGCGCCGGACTCAAAGAATCACATCCGCATGACGTTCAGATCACCAAAGAAGCACCAAACTATACCATGCGTTAAGCATTGAAAACTAACAGAGAAAGGTGTGAACCGAGTGACTTCAATCATTGATACAACAACATTAGAAAAATTAATCGTTTTGGATTTTGGGAGCCAGTACAATCAGCTGATCACCCGCCGTATCAGAGAATTCGGCGTCTATTCTGAACTCCTTCCCCACACGACGACGGCAGAAGAACTGAGAAATATGAACGTGAAAGGCATCATCTTTTCCGGCGGACCGATGAGCGTCTACGACGACGACGCCTTCTCCATCGATCCTGAAATTTTCGAACTCGGCATCCCGATCTTAGGGATCTGCTACGGCATGCAGCTGATGACCTATATGCTCGGCGGCGAAGTCAGACCGAGTCTGAACCGCGAGTACGGCAAAGCTGAAATCAGCGTCAAAGACCGTAAAGCCGACCTGTTCACCTCGCTGGAAGAAACAGAAAACGTCTGGATGAGTCACGGCGATTACGTCACGGCTCCCCCAGAAGGCTTCACCGTGACCGCCTCCAATGACCACTGCCCGATCAGTGCCATGGAAAACAAAGACAAGAACTTCCATGCGGTCCAGTTCCATCCGGAAGTCCGTCATACAGAACACGGCAACGAACTGCTGCGCAACTTTGCCTTTGGCGTCTGCGGATGTTCAGGCAACTGGAGCATGCAGAACTTCATTGATATGGAAGTTGAAAAAATAAGAGAACTCGTCGGTGACAAAAAAGTCCTGCTCGGTTTATCCGGCGGAGTGGATTCGAGTGTTGTCGGGGTCTTATTAAACAAAGCCATCGGTGACCAATTGACCTGTATCTTTGTCGACCACGGCCTCTTGCGTAAAGGCGAAGGCGATCAGGTCATGGACAGCCTCCAAGGCAAGTTCGGTCTGAACATCATCCGCGTCGACGCCAAGGAACGGTTCTTAAGCAAACTGGACGGCGTCTCCGATCCTGAACAGAAACGCAAAGTCATCGGCAATGAATTCATCTATGTCTTCAACGATGAAGCGACCAAACTGGACGGGATCGACTATCTGGCGCAAGGCACGCTTTACACGGACGTCATCGAAAGTGGGACAGCTACCGCTCAGACCATCAAGTCTCACCATAACGTGGGCGGCCTGCCGGAAGACATGACCTTCCAGCTGATCGAACCCTTGAATACCTTATTCAAAGACGAAGTCCGTGAACTCGGACTGGAACTCGATATGCCCGAGTCTATCGTCTGGCGTCAGCCTTTCCCTGGACCGGGTCTTGGTATCCGCGTCATCGGTGAAATCACCGAAGACAAACTGGAAATCGTCAGAGAAAGTGACGCGATCCTGCGCGAAGAAATCAAAAAAGCCGGCTTAGACCGCGACATCTGGCAATACTTCACGGTCCTGCCTGGCTTCAAGAGTGTGGGTGTGATGGGTGACGCGAGAACCTATGACTACACCATCGGGATCCGTGCCATCACCTCGATCGACGGCATGACCGCAGACTTTGCCCGCATCCCATGGGACATCCTGCAGAAAATTTCCGTCCGCATCGTCAATGAAGTGAGCCACGTCAACCGCATCGTGTACGACATAACGAGCAAGCCACCATCCACAGTGGAGTGGGAATAAACCTTAATTCAGTACTCGCTGAAATGATTATCTAAAAAACACTGAAAAGCAGACCACTTTGTATTAGTCTTGACAAAAGTGGCCTGCTTTCAGCACTTACTTCGGGATAGAGACTAGTTCTACAGATTTTCGTGGTTCAACTGGATACTAAATGATTTTTGTGACTAGTTTATCTTTTTCGCTTCTATGAACTAGTCACAATATGACTTTTGGGACCAGTTCGTTTGCTCTAGTTATCTGAACTGGTTCCAATATCCTTTTTAGAACGACTTTACAGGAAAATCAGGATTAACTGGTCACTAAAACGTTTTTGAAACCAGTTCACGAGAAGATTCACTTCAACCTGTCTCAATACGCGTTTTGAAACGAGTTCTGTATCAGTATGTTAATAAACTGGTCGCTAAAGATAAATATTCCGCATATTACTACTATACTATCGCTATTTTCAAGTCCCTTCTAATTGATCAGACAATTTACTATTACCTAAAACTAAAGATCATCATATTCTCCAAGTTGGACAAACTCAAATCCCTCGTCTCTCTAACATCTGAACGCCTTCTCGTACTCCGCTACTGATATCTGAATGCGGCTTGTTCATATGAAATAAAAAGATAGAGCCTTCTTGAGCTGCTTCAAAAGCGCTGACGATTTGACTTTTATTAAAGGTCCCGCCGGCATCACCTAAGACGTTGTAGTTTACCGCCTTTAATCCTAATGCCTCAATAATATCTACGGCAACATCATCATAATAAGCCGTTCCCGATCTGAAATATTTGGGGGCCTCGTTGGTTATTTCCTCAATCAGTTGCTGATTTTTATGTATTTCATCAAATACTGCTTCGGTGTTTTCTGTTCCCATGATTCCGTATGCGGATTCTCCGGTCACTGATAGAGGTTTATGATAGTAACCATGGTTGGCTATTTCAAAAAGAGGATTTTCGGCCAGCTCGGTAAAAACAGCCATATTTTTCTCGATCCATTGTGCATTGATAAATAACGTTGCTGGGATTTGTTCATCGATCAGGAAATCAATCAACTTTTCATCATAGGCGTCTGGAGAACCATCACACGCATCAAAGGTCAGTGCAACAACTTTATCATCCGTGTCTATTTCAGTTACGACGCCGTCTATGTTTTCTCCCCAGACTGTTGGCGAAGCCGTTTCAAACTGTTTGACAATGCTTTCTTTTAACTGCTCATAATCAGGAGCTGTTTTTTCACCTGACTCACTCCCGCTCGGTTCAACAGCATCTGATCCATCATTGCCCTCACTTAACTGCTCCTGGTTTGAACGGTCTTCATTTTCTGTTAACTCTTCAGGCGCTTCATGCGTGACAGCAGCATTTTCATCCGCACAGCCCACAGATACTAAAAGGATAATAGAGAGTAAAATTATTTTCATCGAATGTCCTCCTGGAAGTTGTCTGATTTTAGTATCCACTTTTAAAATACTGATAAGACTATTGTATCTTTACTTCATGACCTAGGCAATGGAATTTAACAGGGGGCCAGTGTGAACCATTGAATCAAGCGAGCTTAGAATGAAGAGGCATCAGACTTTATACTCATCCTAAGGAATACCAGCTTTTAGTCTGTAACGAGGTTTTGTCTATGTTATACTATTTGTACAGACATATACTTTTAAATCCAATGACAAAGTCATAAAAATGAGGAGATAATTCTGATGAAAAAGGAATCTCATTCGGGCACTGGTATTTACGCTTATCTTTATAGATTAACCTTATTTTTTGGATATAACAAGGAGCACTTACCCTGTATACTCGCTGTATTGCTGACATTCATCGGCGGCTTTATTATTGATTCCGCACCAGACATTATTTTCTCCAAACTACGGTCTAAATTACAAACCACAAATCGTGATCCCGTTATAATATTCGTTAGCACACATGCAGAAATTGACACTACCTGACACCTAGAGGCTATTTTAATGAAAGTCTACTTTATTTGCTAGGGACATCCCCGGCTCCCTCGCTCGCTATAACGTCAAAATAAACGGGTAGACGTGTCGCTAAGATTGCCTTAGGAGAAGAAAAGGAAATACAGCTTCCGGCAGTAACGGCTGAACTTCAGGTTAGACAGTTCAGCGGCAAGAGCAACAAACTGACTGTGTCAAATAGAGATTACATTGAAATCAGGCTGTCAGAATGGAATGTTTTCAGGGTTTTAAGTTATTTGTTGTTTACCTATGTGTTACTCTTTTTCGACCTCGTAAACACTAGTGCCTATTTTATTCTGAGTGCAGCAGTCATCGTGGTTCTTTTCGGTTATTTTGACACCTTCAAGCTCACCAAAAGCAAGGTCTCTTCAGTTGAGTGACTTGTTTGAAGCTTGATCTAAATACTTATACATATTGAGGATACAGGAAAATTGTCATTTCGGATGTTACTCTTTTTAACATCTGAAAACTGGCGCACTAATTTTCGTATAATGCACACATCATAATCGCGATGGTTTACCTATGACAGTCAGATTGAAACGAAGTACGAATACAGTAGGTTCACTGCTCAAGTTTAAAGTAACAATAAATGATGAGAAGACTCTAAAAATAACTCAGGGAGAAGAGAAAGACATCACGCTCCCACAGAAGAATTCTGTGATGCAAGTAAAACAGTTCAGCGGTAAAAGCAACAAACTTACTGTGAATGACGGAGATGTAGTTGAAATAAGTAACGGGCCCTTCGTGTTCTGGGGCTTTGTCCTTTCCTTACTTTGAGTACCTTTAGCGACCATACTTTTGGAGTCGACGATGGATCGGTTTAGCGCTTGTCGTCATCGTCTATCTTGTTGCCCTTCAGTTGATCGACTCCTTTAAATTAAGAAAATATGAGAAAAAGCAATAAAATGGTTAACAACATACCCTCTTTTTGGAGTTGAAAGAGAAGAATATGATTGGTCTAAAAATTTAAGGACCCATAAACGAGTTCTTTTAATGATTTCTTCATTTTCAGCACTCTTCATAATTTTGGGACATATATTTGGACTTGTTGTTACTAATATCGGTCTAGGAATATAGTGTGTAGTGATATTAGCAGGGGCATACTTTATGGGTTCAATATATAAGGAAAAAATTCCTAAAAAATCTAGAACAAAGATATAAATATAGACTATATCCATTTTACACTTATTCATAATCAGGGAGGTAATTCGATGGCAATCATACTTAAAAGAGGTTCAGACGTTGCAGGTTCTTTATTAAAATTTAAAGTAGAGTTAAATAAGGAAAGTATCGGTAAAATAGCACAGGGTGAAGAGAGAAGAATTCACACTTTCTGAAGAAAAAGCAGTGCTTCAGGTTAAACAATTAGGCAGCAGGAGCAACAAGCTGGTTGTTAATGATGGTGACTATATTGAAATCAGCAATGCTTCCTGGATTTTCTGGGAGTTCGTCAGTTTATTTATTTTAGGTAATATAGTAAGTAGCTTTGAGGGATCGTCCGAATGGGTCGGCTTCGCTCTCGTCATAATAGGTTATTTCGTTTTCAATTACTTTGTTGAATCAATTAAAATAACCAAAAGAAATAAAGAGTGACTTCATGGGTCATATAGAAGTAAATCAATCTTTGGCGAAGAATATATCCCACTCAGAAGTAAAAGTGTAGATGAATAGGTATTGGAAATGACTGGAGGACCAACTGGCCGAGCTGATGGTACACGAGCTGGTAAGCCCAGGCAAACGCGTACCATCTCGAGGGGGAAAATCTGATTGAGATGGTGTGCATAGCTCGACGCTTACTTACTCATTGGAATAATTGACATCCAGTTAGTAACCTTACATATCCCCGTACCATCTCGATAGAAAAATCCTCTTTGAGATAGTAAGCCTAGAACACAGTCTACTAGCTCGAACAAATAAATACTAACCAGTTGGTAGGTCCGACGAATTGCTTACCCACTCAAAGCATTTTACCTTTGAGTGGGTAAAGGAACAGCCAGAAACGTCATATTTCTTCAAACTACTATTAAATTTGCCCTAAAAAGGGAGAGGCTGGGACAAATGTCCCAGCCTCCTTGCTTTGTTCAATGATACTTTATTCAACTAACGCATGTTCGCCTGTTTCATAGTCCAGCTCGATGCCGTCCTGCTGGTTCGGGACGAAGACGTTGAAGGTCAGCGTTTCGCCGTTATCATCTAGGGAGAAGCCTTCCATCAATATCCCGTGTGCGAGGAGATTATCGTCTTCAAAGAGCGCCGTGACGCGGTAGCGGACCTGCATTTCGGTATCTTCAACGACACTGGCGACAAAGTTCTCAAACGGCAGCATGCCTTCCACATTGAACTGACGCGTGCCGGTCATAAGGTTGTTTTTCCCATCGTAGCCGGTCATCTGATGGCCGATGAGGTGACTGCGGTTATAGAGCCAGTTGCCCGATACGACCTCATAATTCCCCTGGTTCCAGCCGGTCGGCTCGATGTGACTGATGGACCCGCGCTGTTCAGCCGGCATCAGCTCGACGTCAAGCAGGGCTTCCGCCATACCGACACGGCCCAACTCGTCTCTGGAATCGTAGGAATGGAACGGTTCGCTGATTTCCAGCTCCTCATTGGTGAACAGGGGCACGTTGTCATTAACCTCGATGTAGACATCATCCAGCGGCAGATCTTCCGGACTGGGCAGGTCGAGCGCATCGATGTCATAGACCAGCTCATCCTCTTCATCTACTTTTTCTTCCGTTTCTTCGGCCACGTCATAGGCCGCATCGTCTTCCGCTACAGTGTCGCCCGATCCAGATTCAGATTCATTTTCATCCGGCTCCGCTTCATACGTGACACCTTCGTCTGCTTCTTCTTTGACAGCATCTTCCGTCTCCGGTTCACCTTCAGCGCCTTGCTCTTCCGTACTTTCTACAGCTGAGTCACCTTTTAAATCCGCAGTTTCGTCCGCTTCTGTTTCAGTTAGATCCGTTTCACTTGCGGCTTCCTCTGTGTCCGCCGCTTCATCCACCGGCTCGCAGGCGGCCAGCATTATTGCGCTGCTCATCATTCCGATCACTAGTCGTTTATGTATCATTTAATTCGTTCTCCTTTATGTCGTCTCATTTTACTTTTCTGAAAAATAGTTCCTCTTTCCATGATAACAGGTTTGTTACAAATTTTAAAAAGGACTTCGGGTACACGCTGTCTGGCTATGAAAAAAAGGCAGCCTTCTCCCTATAGAAGAAGGCTGCCTTTTACTGACCGGCCTGGATCTTTTTCAGCCGGTCGGGAAAATCTGTGATGATCCCTTTCAGACCTAACTGAGTCACTTTCTCCAGTTCAGCATTTTCGTTGACCGTCCATGTGTTGATCTCTAAGCCGTGTGCTTTTGCGGACTGGATCACCGAGGGATTCAGTCTGTTTGCTTTTAAATGAAGAAAATCCACGCCCCGCTCACTTGCCCTCTTTACAGTCGCTTCATCATATTTAGAAAGAAGCAGCCCTGTTTTAACTTTAGACAAAAGCACTTTGATGCGCGTCAGGCTGTTTTCGGAAAAGGAAGACAGGATGACGCGTTCTTCCATATCGAATTCAAGAAGCATCTCTGCCACCCGCAGTTCCAGTCTGTAATTGTTCTCCACACTTTTCAATTCTATATTTGTCAATAGCGGTTTGTATTGTGCCCAGGCCAGATAATCTTTCAGCGTGGGGATGACTTGCCTTTCCAGGCCTTTCAGCAGCGGATGGCTGATCGGATACGATTGAAGCTCTTGTAGCGTAAAGTCGTTCACCCGGCCTTTACCTCCGGTCAGTCTGTCGATCTTCTCATCATGAAAAATAACCACTTTGCCGTCTTTACTCAGCCGGACATCCAGTTCGATTCCGTCGGCCCCCACTTGATAGGCTTCCTCAAAAGCAATCATGGTATTTTCCGGGTACCGGCCACTGAACCCTCTATGCGCGATAGTCATACTTCTCAAGATCCCACGTCCTCTCAGCTGTCTTTCAACTTGTTGATGCAGTTTTCTGTTCCTAATCATTTTAACCCGTCTGCCGGATGAATGCACTAAAAAATCCCGACTCCCTATCCTGATAGGCTTCACCACAGGATAAGTTGTCGAGATTTATTTTAATTTTTAAAATTATTCTGGCGCTGGCAGATCTTCAATAGAGTCAACGTCCATGTATGCTGGAACAACGAGTCCATTTTGTGCGCCCGTCATGTTTGGTCCTAAATCGACAATCTGATCTTCATATTCATCGTAGTAAGATCCGAAAGTCAGCGGCAGCCATGGCGCTAAGCTGGCATCTCCTTCGTCATATGCAATAGCCTGGAACATCACTACAGGATCAACATTGGTAATATCAACATCATAACCCAATTCCTCCAGAACGATTTCCATAACATGTGAAGATGACCGTTCTGTGTCCCACGGTGTGGAAACTAATTGAAAATCTTCACCGTCAACGGTTTCGACTCCTTCTGTCCACTCATCGACCATATCCCTATTCTCTTCTACCCAATCTAAGGCAGCTTCTTCAAAAGGAACGTCTTGTGCGGCAAGCATGACTTCTTCCATATCTGCGATGTTCCAACTGAAATTTTCCAGGACGGTGAAAGCGTTTGGCATATCTTCTTCTAAGCCTTCTCGCGTAATCGTATGAATGAACTCTTCTTCTCCAAGAGAAGCTTCAGGGTCTTCTAAGAATTTCAAATCATATTCTTCAAATATCCAATGCGGTCGCCACGCTGTCACAATGATCGGCTCTTCATTTGCAATAGCCTGTTCAAGCGACGTAATCATGCCGGCTGTTGAACTTGTCTGCATTTCCCAGCCCTCTAAATTATCGTAGTCCTCTAACGCGTTCGCGGCTAATTCAGTCGTTCCTGAACCTGCTTCGATTCCAACGATGGTATAATCCACCTCTTCCCCGACGTTCATGGACTCTTCATTAGCTTCTTCTGATTCACACCCTAACAGTAAGAATGCAACAGGTAGTACGGTTAATAGTCTGCGATATTTCGATTTCTTCAATTTTTTCCCTCCTAGTTTTAAGCCTGTTTCAAGTTTATCTAGTGATAAATATGCTATTGTTTTGACATATGTAACGGATAGACCTGAAACACGCACAAAAATAATGTTATCATAGATAGTTGCCTCAATCAAATAGTTTGCCAAAAACGACTTTTTAACTGTCATGAAGGCGTTTTACTTAAATCATCTGATTGATTCAGGCAGTATTTTATCTTTATTCTTTTTAATACAGAAAAAAACGGCAGGATGTATGATTTTAATCACCCTCTACCGTTTTTCATGTCATTTTGTAACTATATTAACTTCACTGAAAATATTGTGTAGTGACGAAGGGCATTCTAAATTTTTAAAGAGATTCCCGTTTATTATTTATCTTTTAGCTGTGGCGGGGTTTTTAACTTCCAGATGCTTTGCTACCTCTTCAGCCAGTTCAGGTGTGACTTGATGGAACAACTTCAGCTGACGTACAACGATCTGTTCGTCTTTGACACCACTTAAGTGATCGGCAAAGTTTTTGTACAGACGCTTGCGTTCGTCCTCACTCAATACCTCTTCGATCAGCTGACGTGGTTGAGAGAAATGATCGGCACTATCATATGGCACACTGTCTGCTTCGCCAGAGACGTTAAAAGGCTTGATAGTATCTTCTCTCGATTCCTTCACACCATCATAACTGTTTGGTTCGTAGTTGACCGCACTTCCACCATTGCTGTAAGCCATCATTCCGCCACGCTGGTGATTCTGCACTGCTTTTTTAGGTGAATTGATCGGCAGCTGGTTATGGTTTGCTCCGATACGGTAACGATGAGCATCGGAGTAAGCAAACAGACGACCTTGAAGCATTTTATCTGGTGATGCTTCCACTCCGGGAACAAAGTTACCTGGTGAGAAGGCTGACTGTTCGACTTCGGCAAAGTAGTTTTCGGGGTTACGGTCCAGGATCATTTTCCCTACTTCGATCAGCGGATAGTCTTTATGCGACCAGACTTTAGTAATGTCGAATGGGTCATACGCATACTGCATCGCTTCTTCTTCCGGCATGATCTGTACTTTCAGTGTCCAGGAAGGGAAGTCTCCTTCAGCGATCGCATTAAACAAATCTTCCGTGTGGTAGTCCGGGTGTTCCCCGGCGATTTTTTCGGCAACCTCAGGATCCATATTCTTGACGCCCTGGTCCGTTCTGAATGATATTTCACCCAGAAGGATTCGCCTTTATCATTGACCCATTTAAACGTATGACTGCCGTATCCGTGCATATGACGGAGCGTTGCGGGAATCCCTCTGTCTGTATGCAGGATAGTGATCTGATGCAGAGATTCAGGCGACAGCGACCAGAAGTCCCAGACCATGTTGGCATCTTTCAAGTTCGTCTGCGGGTGACGTTTTTGGGTATGAATGAAATCCGGGAATTTAATGGCGTCACGAATAAAGAATATCGGCGTGTTGTTTCCAACAATATCGTAATTTCCTTCATCCGTATAAAATTTAACGGCAAAGCCTCTTGGATCTCTGACTGTATCCGCTGAGCCCAGTTCGCCCGCTACAGTCGAAAAGCGGATGAACATCGGTGTTTTCCTGCCTTCTTCTGCCAGGAAATCAGCTTTCGTGTACTTGGCAATATCGGGATTCGTCACAGTAAAATGCCCATGGGCACCAGCTCCTTTAGCATGTACCACTCGTTCCGGCACCCGTTCACGGTTAAAGTGAGCCAGTTTTTCAAGTAAATGGATATCCTGGATAAGTACGGGACCATTGCTTCCTGCCGTGATGGAATGCTGATTATCGCCCACAGGTGCACCGGTCGAAGTCGTGAGTTTATTATTTGTTTCAATCATTTATGTATCTCTCCTTACTTTTTACTAACTTTTATATTATAATAGATACAATCTGTTGATCGCAATGAAAAAAGCGAAAACTCATGTTATCTTCACAATTGCATTATTTAGTTGTAAAAAACCCAAACATATGTTAAGTTTATCTTTATAATAAATCATTATAAATATACATAAGGAGATTGATATTCATGAAAAAATCACGTTCCATCATCACTTCATTTTCTTTTGTTTCTCTTGCCGTTACGATGTTTATAGCCCTCTCAACGGCTGTACTTCCGGCTTATTCTGCTCATGGTCGTTCGATGATCATAGGTACATTAGCTTACATATTTATGAGCGGTATCGTTATCTTCGCATCAGTGAACAGTAAAGAACTGGGTATTGCAGGTGCATTTGCCAGCTTGACATTTGTTGGTGCACACGTTCTCATTGAAGCAAGTTTATTCTCAACTATCGGACTTGCATCCGTAACCAATCCGTTTGGATATGCTGCAATCGCTGCGTTTTTACTAGCTGGAATGACTTACATCATGAACAAAGCACGTCGTCTGGCACAATTTACTCTATATATTAATGGACTGATGACAGCCGGGATCACGCTCGTTTATTATCACGTGGCTTCTTTGGCACCAGTTCAGAGGATCTCTGCTCTTCTTCATTCCATTTACACTCGTATTGGCCTGGACCGTTGCTCAATATGGTGTTCAAGTGTCCAAAGCAGTGAAAACACGTAAACAGTTAGCTTAATATTTCCTAATCAAAACGCCCGTTTCCATAATTGGAAACGGGCGTTTTTTATATTAAACATCAAACTATTTGTGTGTTCTAAATTTTACAAGTTTATTTTCTCAACGGGTATCCATATTTCGCAAAACAGCTTGTCGTCTTTTTCAGCTGGATACAATTCAAAGTCGGTGTCATCGAGCATATGATAATTAGACCCCGGTAGAAACTCTTTAAATATCCTCTCCCACGTTTCACCAATACAAACAGGATCGTCTCCTATACAGGGAAACGCAGCCCAAAGTGTCGGCTTCACATTCCATATTCGATACCCCTCTGGCACTTCACTGCCATCATGCAGCATTCCGATACCATAATCGAAATAATCACTTTCTTTTGATATAGGGGCGCACACACCATACAGATCCCCAGTCAAAGCATGTTCCCTCAATGTCTCAAAGACATCCGTTTTCCCGCTTTTTTCCCAAAAATCCGGTATTTTGTTTTCCACTTCACTCGATTCGTCAATCGATTCATTCGGAAATTGTTCCACCTTGGCAATCAGCTTGAACGGATCCCTTTCGACAATTCTATAATTCATGATTGTTCCTCCTTCAGTCGATAGTTTCATAACGAGGCGGTTATAACTATTTAACTCTATTCCAGCTTTTTTAGCTTTGCCGGGAGACACCCCATGGAACCGGGTGAAGGCTTTAGAAAAACTTTCTGGTGATTCATACCCATATTTGTAAGCGACGTCTATAATCTTCGCTTGAGATAAAGTAAGCTCTTCTCCAGCCATTGACAATCTCCGGCTTCGTATATATTCGTTCGGCGTGACACCGGTTATCAGACTGAACACTCTCTGGAAGTGATAGTTCGAAAGGTACAGGTGTTTCGCTACATCACTATAACTGATCTCCTCCATTAAGTGGTCTTCCATATAAGCTATAGCTTGTTGAATAGTTGAAAAATAGTCCATATCACTCACCTCATTATTATTATAAAAGGAGAAAGGCTCATATTCATGACCTCGCTTGCTCAGATTTGTCAGGTTTCAAATCCATTCATTCTTAAACAAAAAAGCAATAGGATATCTTTAAACAGTCTCCTGTTTTTTTCATTGATTACCCTTTCCAATGACTATTTAAATATAGTATTTATTTTGCCGATTATTTTCTCAAAACTCTTTATTCTGTACTTTGAAATTCAATCTCTTTATAGAAATGAACTTAATTCTAGTATATCATAGAGCTAAATACACACAGAACTATATATTCTTTCTATTGTTCCAGATTTTGAGTGCACTAATGCTACTTTTAGTGAACTATACAAGGTAATTGTTAAAGCAATAAGATTAGATAGATCAAACTTAAAGATAAAGAGGGATACTATGCGAAACATAAAAATGACCATCGAATATGACGGCGGGCGTTACTTGGGCTGGCAGCGGCTCGGGAACTCTGACAAGACGATCCAGGGAAAAATCAAACACATTCTTTCACAGCTCACAGGAACAGACGTTGAAATCGTCGGCTCGCGGGCGGACAGACGCCGGAACTCACGCCAGAGGACAGGTCGCCAACTTCAAGACAGACTCCGACATGGATCTGGCCGCCATGCAGGAGGTCCTGATCAACAATCTTCCTCAAGACATTATTGTTAAAAAATTGGAAGAAGTCCCCGAACGGTTCCATTCCCGCTATCACGCTACGGGGAAGCAGTACAGCTATTATGTCTGGAACCAGACCATACCTTCTGCTTTTGAGCGCAACTACAGCTTCCATTACCCTGAACAGCTCGATCTGAAAAAGATGCGGGAAGCTGCAGAGAAACTGACAGGCAGGCATGACTTTCTTGGTTTTTCAGCACTTAAGAAATCCAAAAAGTCGACCGTTCGGACTCTGGACAAGGTCACGATCGAAAGAGAAGGCGATCTGCTGCACTTTACGTTTATGGGAGAAGGTTTCCTCTATAAAATGGTCCGAATCCTCACGGGAACTCTCTTGGAAATCGGTTCGGGTGTTTTAGAGACGGATAGTATTGATGACGTTTTTGAAAGTGGCATCAGAAGTGAGGCCGGCATAACCGTCCCCTCACAAGGACTGTTTCTGGATGAAGTGTATTACTAACACAGAACTAAATAAGTGTCCAGAAATACAATTCTAATCAAAGCACCGAAAAAACCACTGAACAGGATACTTTTTCCCTACTCAATTTAATTAAGACTTAAAAAGGATTCCAGCTCTTAAATACGCTAGAATCCTTTTATGCAATAACCATTAATAGACTTCATTACTTTATCTTTTCATCTTTTTGAAAAATCACTTTTACTTTCAATAACAATTCGTCTATTAATTTCTCTGGAACAGTTTCCACATAATCATGCTTTCTTGCATTGTAATCTATAGTCACTAATTGATCTAACAGGACTTTTCCTGAAGATTTGGTACCTTTTAATGGTACATATAAAGGATAGTTACGTTCTGTGTTTGATATTGGAGCAAAGACTGCTATGTTAGCATAGTCACTAACGCCATGATAGCTTAAACAAATATAAGGTCTGTACCCTTGTTGTTCATGTCCTTGTTTAGGATCTAAATTCATCTTAATAATATCGCCTTGTTTTACCATTTTTCATTTCCTGTAGGTGAAAACTCTTGTATTTTTGTCGTGCAATTTTTCTTTTGTCATAATCTTTAAACAGCTTGTCAAACGTTAATTCTTTTTCGGCCTTGGTTAACACAATAGAATGATTGATAATTTCAACATTTAATTCATCATCTTTTTCTACTTCCAATGCTTCTAATAAGCTTTTTGGTAAACGGATTGCGTGACTGTTTCCCCACTGTTTAACTGGTAATTGGATCATTATAAGTCCTCCCGTTCTATTTCTTTTCTACATTATATCAAAATGTATCTACTTTGTATATCCTAAAGTTCGATAGTATTAGTATAATCAAGGATGTATATTCAATAGAAAACATTCATTTTTTTGACTGTTAACACCTAAATAGATGATCTATTTAGATACAACTTAAAATCCTTCGCAGACTACAGGTATATTATAGCTTATTTGAAGAGCTTACTTCTTTAAAGGAGTGTTCTTCAAATACTTCAAGGAACGGAACGATCGATACTTTGGTTGTTTTAATTATACAGACAGATTCGTCACAGCTATCTAATACTCTGCTAAACTCATTTACGTGTGGCAATGGGTCGTTATCTATTGCATATAATCAATAAACAGAAGCTATTACCATTTTGATAGTCACTACAGTCAGTTTTGCTAATTCGTATACAAGATCGCCATATGTTACATCGTTGGCGCGACAAGGTATCTATTAAAATAATTATTAACAAATAATTAAGCTATACATATTATAATATATATAGCTTTAAATACATTGAATGTGGTGATGACAGTGGAGATATATTTGAAAAAGACAAAAACAATAGTGATATCAATCTTTATTGTTTCGTTTATCTCTATAATTATCGGTTACATTTTATGGACGATACTTATTCCGATTCAAGATTTTCATCTTATGACTAGCGAAGAGATTCTTATCGCACAAAATGATTTAGCTTTAAATTATCCTCTAGGCAGAATCTTACTTCGTGCTGGTTTTATAGGATTAGGCTTAAACTTAATATATTTTGTACTCTATTTGATAAATATATTTAAAAAGAATTGATTATACGAGAAATTTAATACGCAGTTCTTGAGGGGAGTGACTATGTTTAATCTGACTTTTAAAAATAAATTTTATATATTACTTGCAACACTACTAATTTTATCGTTTATAGCTGACGTGTTTAATCTCTTTAAACTAGATCGCTATAATGGTTTAATGGCTATACTCTTTTTGACTATTCTTTTTTGCGGAATCCAATACCGTGCAGCTAAAAAAGGGTTAGATACGATGTTGAGTATCAGCAGAGATTATAAAGTACGCAAACTATGGAACATAGAGAATCAGTTCGATTGGGAAAAAGTAAGGAACAATCAGCTGAAGTGGGCTCCTATCTTCATGGGAGTATCATTGATACAATTATTAATACTATATCTTACTGGTGACACATACTCTGCAGTGCTTATAATTATCTGGGCAATATACACACTAATATACACTATTTTAACTCGTCCAATAAAATATAAGGGTATGAAATGACATATAAATCAAACACTTTAGATCTCCTGTTGGTTTGCTTTTCTTTATCGGAAAACAGGACTCGAACGTGTACAAAAACAGGCGTATTCTCCAATTAGTAAAAACCAATTGGAGAATACGCCTGTTTATTGTCTTGCTTACATCCATTCCCTATAAGACCCCGCCAAAACGTGACGGGGGTGATTCTATTCGTTTAATCTGTTACTGACTAACCGCTTCAGTTGGAACAGACTCTTTTTTTCCTAAATCTTTTAGTGTGCTATTTAATTCTCGTACTTGTCCACCAATATTTTTTGTGCCGGCATATGCTTCAATCAAACCCGTGAGATCTAAACCGACCGCGTCGTTAAAGGCTTCTTGGGATGAGGCTAGTGTGTTTAAGGCTGTATTGGTTAGTGATGATGCGCCTAAACCGTTACCGCCATCAACGATCGTTATTTTGTCGATGTTGCTTAATGGTTCAGAGACGGCACGAATCATTTCAGGATAGGCTTCGATCATCATGGTAGCAATGGCTTCTTGTCCATATTCTTTCAAGGCTTTAGCAAGAGCTGTCTTACTTTCCGCCTGGGCTTTACCGATTTCACGGATACTTTCCGCTTCAGCTTTACCATTCAATTCGATCTCTTTGGCACGCGCTTCTGATTCAGCGATGGCTTTGGCTTTATTGGCTTCAGATGCTTGTTCGATCGCATAGCGTTCAGCATCTGCTTTCTTACGAACAGAAGCGTCATATTCACGTTCTTTTTTGATGGTTTCTTTTTCCTGCAATTCGATTTGTTTTTCGCGTTCAACGATCTGAGCATTTACCCTGTTCGATAATAACTTGTTTGTTGAGGCGAGCTTTCTCTGAATTCATAGGCACTTTCAGCCTGTGCGGTTGCGACATTTTCCTGTTTCTTGTATTCCGCTACACGCAAGCTCTTTTCTTTCTCAGCTTCGGCTGTTTCCGTTTGGCGCTGCAATTCTTCCTTTTTCGACAGTTGTTCGGCCAGGGCACGCTGGATACGTGTTTCCTTGTCGGCCTGAGCTGTCTTGATATCAGCATCTCGTCTAACTTCTGCGATACGTCCTTGACCAAGTGAGTCTAAATAACCGTTCTTGTCTGCTACTTCTTTAAGGGTGAAGGAGATAATGATCAGACCCATTTTAGCCAAATCGACAGAGGCGACTTCCTGAACGTTTTGGTTGAAGCGATCTCTGTTTTTATAGATTTCTTCAACGGTCAATGCACCCAGAATCGAACGCAGGTGTCCCTCCAAGACTTCGCGAGCCTCGTTCTCTAAGTCCTCATTCTCTTTACCGAGGTAGTGTTCGGCGGCGGTAGCGATATCTTCAGTCGTTGAGCCGACTTTAATGATAACTGTTCCGTCTGCAGTCACCGGTACGCCTTCTTTAGTATAAACGTCCGGTGTGCTGACCTTTAATTTAGATGATAAAAGTGATAAGGTCTTAGCTGACTGAATGACCGGCAAGACAAAGGAGCCACCACCACTGACGATTTTCATCTTGTTGTTCGTGTTTGGATCCGTGTAGACGTTTTTACTGCCAAGCGCTGTCCCACTGATGATAAGGGCAATATCCGGCGAGGCAATACGGTAACGACTAACAAGTAACAAGATAATAAGTAATGCTGTAACGACAAGTCCAATGATCATAAAAAGGGTTGTGTCCATTAATGAGTTCCTGCTTTCGTTTTCTATTTTTTTGTATTTGTGTTCCATGTTGATTCGGTTTCTGTGTTGATTTGATTGCATTTGTATACGGTAAGACATACAAGATCGAATCTCTGACTTCCATGATCAAAACATTTGTATTCTGAGGTATCAAGGAGATATGGTCTTTGTTTTCATAGATTTTAGCCATTTTATTGATTTTTGAAAAACCCGTGTAGACAACAACTTCACCGATACCATGTTGGGTGATAGAAACCGACACCGTTCCTTCTTTTCCTTCGAGTTGCCGGATGGATGTGGCGCTTGAGTTTTCCGAACGGCTTCTAAAGGGGGTATGATGACGAAAATATTAAGTAACACAACACCGGTCACAACGGATATAAAGATAAGACTGAATAATCCTCCGGAAATATAGGTGCTGCCGGACATGGCTTCGTTGACCATGTATGCAATGAAAAAAGTAATCATGCAACTGACGAACAAATCACTGATATCGAAAAAGCCGATAGTAATGATATCACGTAATGGCAAAGTCAGTAACGCTAACGTCAAAAAAATGCCGAAAGCGATTTGCATGTATGTTTGGTTGGATAGAATGACATCAATCAAATAGGGTTCACCCCCTTTCACTATTTCTCGTCTTTTGTTCAACACTACCGAAATTCCTTATGGATAAAACATCTTATTTGAAAATGTAAATACTAACGAACATTCGTGATCAACTCATAATACCAATCTATAAAATAAATACATGATTTCACTAATTATACTATATATTAACATAATAATGTATTCTTATTTATAAATAAAAAGAATCCCTTTTTTGAAGGGATTTATATCAAACCAGCTATTTAGACCGACGCCAAAAAAATTGTTCCAGCTTCTTAAGTTTTCTCTGTTCCCACTCATAAATAACTACCGTGGAATATGATTGTTTAAACCCGACTTACTCCTGTTTTATCTACCTTCCGCCTCCCCACCAGACCGTTGTCGCAGCGATTGTTCCGTTATAAGCCATTTGCACTTTAATGACCAGTTCGTATAAATCGTTCAAAGACTGAGGGGTTTTCAAATTATTTCTCAATGAAAAGCGCCCAATTTCATTGCTGAGGCGAACACAAATGACACGATGATCTTGTCCATTAGTCAATTGTTGCGCTGACTCAAACAACAATTGATGCATATGACTATCTTTTTTTACTTCTGGATCAGAATAGGCGGCACTCAGTGCATCGATAAGTTGTTCTCTTTTTACCTTGTTAGTCATTATGATCATTACCCTTTCGATTACTTATTTTACAAAAGATTAGTCTTTTTGCTACCTACTTGAACTATATCACACAAAAATTTTAGGTGAAAAGGGGAATGGAGACAAGAGAATAAAGCCCGTTCATGTCGCTGAACCTCTATTTTTCGTGAAATTCTTTTTATTCAAATCGTATAAACAAGTAGTGACAGAGACAGTTGACGTTGGCACTATTCTTTATACAAAATTATAATCATTAAAACCTTATTGGATTATATAATACAGTTCCACGAATTGGTTGAATTTTTGAACACTTTCGAGTGAAAGATCATACCTGTAATCTCCTGATTTAAAGAGTGGAATCCCTTTTCCCAGAATCCTGGGGGCCACAGTCACGATCATTTCATCGATCAGCTGTTCTTCTAAAAATGAGTGAAACAGATCTCCTCCACCCACGAGCCAAATATTCTTTCCCTGTCTTTCTTTTAATTTTTCAATAAATGATTTAATGTCCTCATCAATAAATTTCACCTTTTCAGTATCGGTCGTTTTAGTTCTGGAAAACACATAATATTCTTTATCATCGTAAGGAAATTCATTCTGGTCCTGATTCAACAGCCACTTGGTATGTCCTGTTCCCCCATAAGTACTGTATCCACGGTATTATAGAAAGCAGTAAATCCATTATCGCCTTCTCCTTCTACGCTGAGCAACCACTCCAGCGATTCATTTTCGTCTGCAATGTATCCATCCAGACTCGATGCAATAAATAATACCACTTTTCTTTCAGTCATCTCTAAACACACCCTGCCTTTCATCATTCTGGTATCCATACGTATCTATACAATACCATCGTTTCAACTAAATGAAGTAATAAATATACTTTCAATATAAGTAGAAGGCAATAGTCTTATTATGGTATAATAAGTATACAAATTATAATGTGTATACAAGGAGGCATTGTATGACTGCTAAACAAATACGTAAAATTCGAAAAAGCGGGAACAGTTATGTATTGACTATTCCACCCTCCATCATGAAAGCCCTTGACTTAAAGGAAGGCGACACTGTCTCACTTGTAAGTGAGGAGAATCGGGTAGAACTGGTTAAACAGGAAGCGGACGTTGTAAATGAAGACTTCATCAATATGGTGGATTCTATCTATGAGGAACATAAAGAAACCTTTAAATCACTGGTGGACAAATGAAAACACTTAGTGAGAAACAAGTCATTTTCTTTAATGTCTATCTGATAAAAAAGGATTCACCCGAAGAATTTATCGGTGTCAAGGAATCCACTGCTCTGAATATGTGTCTTCAGTCCATTCATCTGACTGCTTTCGGTGAAGAAGTCTATCCGACTTTGGAAGAAAAAGCGGCTATACTGTTTATCAATCTAGTAAAAAAACATTGCTTTCACAACGCAAATAAACGCACAGCGTTCATGACGCTCGTTTACTTTTTGCGCATAAATGGACAGCATCTCTCTATGGCGACTGAAGAAGCTGTAGAAACGTGTGTAACGGTCGCTACCTGGGATCAACCATTTGATGAACTGAAGGAACTGATCACTGACGTCATTAAATCCCATACGACCACTACTGGAAATGAAGGTTAATTTTTACTTCTATTTTTATACTGACAATGAGGCTATCTTTTTTCGAGATAGCCTTTATTTCGTTCATTATGTATGATATAGTTTACATTAAGTTAGATAAAAATTACTGAATGGAGATAGCAAATGGCCAAAAATTTAAAGCTCAAAGCAGCCAGAGCTAGACTGGATCTGTCTCAGCAGGAACTGGCCGATGCGGTGGATGTCACCCGTCAAACCATCAGCGCCATTGAACGGGGAGACTACAATCCTACCATCAATTTTACTATACGGCAAAGCATTACACGTCACACTCAACGACTTATTCTGGGAGGACACGGACAATGAATCAACTTGATGAATATCAGAAATATATGCGCTACAAATATGACTCGCATGCGTTTAAGTTTCTGCTCTTTCTGGTTATTATAAACTTTGCAGTGGGTACATATACTGACTTTCAGTGGGCAGAAACCAGGATTGGAGCATCTCATCCTCAGTTTTATTGCAGTCATATACTCTGGTATTATGTATATTTACCATGGCGCTTATTTTAATAAAAAGCAAAAGTTATGCCGGACTGTTCTTTATGATAGGATTGCTGAGTTTGATTACAGGTTTTTCTCTTATTTATCTATTATAGTTGATGGGAAAATCACCTCGAATATCATCATGCCACTAAACGGAGCGATGTTTGTTTTATATCTGCAATCATACCTTTTAAAAAAATTGTTTGTTGAAAAAAGACGAGAAAGAAAACTTTGACGAAGAATAACGGAACTCCAAATCAAAAGGCATTTAACTACAATACCAATGGTAATGATCTGGAGGAAAACTAAAAATGAAAAATTACGGATGAATATCAGAAACGATGCGTTAGAAGTATGGCTATCATTCTTTTGCGATTGTGCTTATACTTATTGCGATCAATTCTTTTTGAGCTTAGTATACGATATACAGTGGGCTGAAAGAAAGAAATTGAAACTATGGTAATTATAACATTTGCAGTGGTCTACACAGTTATAATGTTAATTTATCGAGGTGCTTATTTCACCAAATGGCAGAGCCCAGTATTGTATTCTTTATTATTTTTCATATTAGGGATAGTCTTTATCAATATTTCTGTTTCTCCGTATACGCCTCTTCTTTCAGATGGGAAAGTAACAATGAATATTTTTACGCTTATTTTGGGAATATTTTATATATCCATTCCAAGTACATATTTAATTAAACGATTTGTAGAGAAAAAGCGAGAGGCTAATGACGTTTATGAAGAATGAACTGAATGAAAATCTTAAAGCAGTTACAGTCATAACAATTAACCACATACTTTGGGAGGAAAACTAAAATGAAGAACTTTGATGAATATCAGAAGTTTATGCGCTATAAGTATGGTTATCAAGCTTTTGGTATCGTACTTGTGCTTACACTGATCAATTATTTCATGAGCTTATTTATGTCTTTATTGGGCGAAACACGAGAACTGGAGACTATGGTGATTGTATTGATTGCAATTATGTACTCCCTTATTATGTATATCTATAAAGGGGCCTATTTCACTAAAAAGCAGAATCATAAGCTATATGCCGTCATCTTCTTTTTAATAGGCGTACTCAATATTTTTAATTCTTTGTCTCCCTATACCCCTTTAATTGCTGATGGTAAGATTACATCAAATTTTCTCATACTTATCGCCGGAATCCTCTGGCTTTCTATTCCAGCTACCTATGTGACAAGAATGGTTGTTGAGAAAAAACGAGCGTCAAAAAGATAGCGATGAAAACCAAACTGATTAATGGGAGGAACAATAATATGACTGAAACGATTTTAGCCATCACCGGTCCGACTTCGGGTATTGGCCGCACCGTCAAAGTGTTAACAAACAGTTTTGACCGTATCCTGCTACTGTAGGTAACCTGGAAAAAGGGGCTTATTTGAAAGAAGAACTGCTGGAGTCGAACCCTGATTTGAACGTAGATATCATTGATGCGACTTGAGTGTCTTGGCTTCTGTAAGAGAGGCCGCAGAGACGATCAAGTACCGATTCGATCATATTGACTGTCTGATCAATAATGCCGGCATGGTTTCAACGTCCAAGGAAAAGAGCGCCGACGGGTACGAACTCACTACGGCTACCAATTACATCGTCTCATTTGTTCACTCACGAACTTCTGCCGTTAGTGAATGAACAGCGACCGCAAACAAATCATCGTCGTTTCTTCAGGTGCTTACAAATTCGCACCAATGAAAAAACCGTTCTTTAAAACAAAACGGTTCAATGCCTTTGCTTGGGTATGGGCGGTCAAACTGGGGACCCTTTATCTGGCCCAGGAACTGCATGAATTTTATTCCCGTAAAATAATTCCGGACCACCGCCGTTCATCCCGGTATGGTTTCGACGAATATCGGAAAAAATAACGTCAGTCAAAGCATCGGCACGTTTGTCTTCAGACTTTTAGATCCTTTTTTCAAAACCTTAGACGAAGGTGCACAATCCGTCGTCTCTGCTGTTCACGTACCTGACAAGTACGCCGGTTTCGATCCGATGAAGGCCGTATTGCTTGTTAAACAATACGGCAGCGAATTCAAGATGCGCCGTGAATTTATTGATGCAACTTTAGAAGAGTTAAACCTTGAGTCTTTATAATTTTTCCCTTTAACAGTATGTCATTCATAGATATAACCCCTACTGAAGCCAGCTGTACTGTTTTATTAAAACAGTAGGCTCGCTTTATAATTATTTATTTATTGCCATTAAAGCAACTCATCATGACTACCTGTTCGTGTAAGTATTAAGACAATTCTCTTATGATTTATTTTATAAATAAGTAATCAGTCGCCCTTGATATGCAACTGAATCCTTTCCACTGCACCTTCGTGTCAATGAATTTTGTACCTTGTTCTAATACATCTTTATCTTGCGCCACCAATACTTCCACTGCTTTTTTATTGATCGGTAATCTTCAATTTATCACTTGAAAACTCTTGTTTAATACTTGGTTTTCAATCTTCATTCAGGTCTGTCCACAAGTCCTCAACACTATTGAACTTTTCTGTTTGACCATGCTCAGCTTCATATCTTGCCTGCATGTTTTCCATTTTATTCAGGTTGGGCTTAAAAGGCATCGACTGATCGTTTACAGATTGCTTCGTAAAACACCGATAATCCGCGGTAGTAACAAATTCATTGCCGATTTCTTTGTAAACCCTATCTGCTTCCTCTTTTAGTTCTTTGTCTATACGTACATTCAATCGTGAATCACTCATTTCTAACCCCTCCTTTACTTACTTCGACAATAACGAATAATACATACGTCTGTCAATACGTTGTACTCACTGTGTTCGGATTCAACATAAGAGACTCTTAATATTATTGAATAATCATTTCTTTCATTATTGTAAAAGTTTCACTCTATGATTAATTGTACCTTAATCGTTTAATTGCGCTGGCTCCATTAGACATACCTCCTCCACTTCAGATAAGATAACATTAAGATTAAAACGCTTTCTAAATATTAGGAGGAATTTCATGCATTATTTAGAAGAGATCAGTATCCGATTCATCACGTCTTTTTACAGGCAGTGATATACCGGAAGACTATTATCATGATACGTATGTAAAAAATATCCAACCCGTTTCTGCCGTCGCCTTACCTAAAACACATGAAGAAGTAAAAGCGTTGGTCCGGTTTGCCATTGAAAAGGATTTGGTAATGATCGCGCGCGGCGCTGGGACCGGTGTTGCAGGGGCACAGGTGCCGATCCAGGGCAACGAACTGATTATCGATGTGCACTTGATGGATACTATCATCGAACTGGACGAAGAAACCTTGACACTGACGGTTGAACCCGGTGTGCTGTAACGTCGGCGACATCCACGACTATGTTGAGAAGAAAAGGCTACTTCCATCCACCCGATCCTGCATCCAAACACTCAACGATCGGCGGAAACGTCGCAACAAATGCCGGTGGACTTCGAGCGAGTAAATACGGTACGACGCGTGATTACGTTCGCGAAATGACTGTGGTCCTGCCGAACGCTGAAGAAATGACATTCCGACAGCTGAATCTGAAGAGCAGTTCCGGTTATGATTTGAAAGATTTATTCATCGGATCTGAAGGGACGCTTGGGATCACGACACAGATCCGGTTGAAACTTGTACCTTTGCCTAAAGCGAAGGTAACGATTTTACAGGCCTTTGATACGGTCCAAAAAGCAACAGAAGCAACCCTTAGATTTTAAAGAGCGGTGCGGACCCTTCAGGCGTGGAACTGTTTGAACGTGAAGCACTCTATTATGCTGAACAAAACTTGGGCTATCCTCTGAAATCGCAAGTCGGTGATGCTTATCTGATGATCAGTCTGGATGGCAACGACCAGAAAGAATTGACGAATCGAATCGATCTGGTCCAGTCCGTCACAGATGCATTGACGTTGGAAAACCATGTGCTGACTGCTGACGAGGCAAAGAAGAACTGGGCGCTGCGCGATAACATCCTGCTCGGCTTAACTGAATTTACAGAATTCGAACTGCTGGATGAAGTGGTGCCGATCAATAAGTTTGCAGAGCTCATTGAAGCGACAAAAGAAATGCAGGAGAAACACGGGTTGAACGTCCTGAACTTTGGTCATGCCGGTGACGGTAACGTCCACACCCTTCTTATGAAAGATGATTTAACAGAAGTACAATGGACAGAGAGACGGGCTGCTTTGCTTAAAGATCTTTATCAGAAAGTGGACGAGCTTGGTGGTCTCCCTTCAGCGGAACACGGTATTGGGATCGTTAAGAAAGAATATATGGATACGATGACTGAAGACATCAACTTAAACTATATGCGTAAATCAAGCGTGTCTTTGACCCGGACAACCGGTTGAATCCTGGGAAAGTGTTTTAATACTATGATCTAGTATGGTTGTTTTGTCAGGTAATTTAAAAAACACAGTTTTCTTTTTTGGAAAAAAAGAAAACTGTGTTTTTTATCGTACTCACTTATAGAGTGGGAATCGTTTAGTCATTTCTCGAACAGATTTTTTGATTTCAGCCAGTTTTTCCTCGTCGTCTTTAGCAATAAGTGTTTCCAAGATCAGCTGGGCGACTTTCCTGCTTTCGTCTTCTTTGAATCCGCGGGTCGTGATTGCCGGCGTGCCGACTCGGATGCCACTGGTTTTGAATGGGCCTAAGGTGTCAAACGGGATGGAATTCTTGTTGACCGTGATCCCGACCTTGTCCAGCAAAGTTTCTGCTTCTTTACCGTTCAGTCCGAAATCCGTCACTTCCATAAGCAGCAGATGATTGTCAGTCCCGCCACTGATGAGGCGCCCCTTTTGACTCTATAAATACTTCCGCCATGGCTCTGGCGTTCGCTCGGATCTGTTTTGCATACTCTTTGAATTCCGGCTGCAGGTCTTCTTTGAATGCCACCGCCTTTGCAGCGATCACATGTTCAAGCGGTCCGCCCTGCGTGCCCGGGAAGATGGCGCTGTTCAGTCTTTTTCCGTATTCTTCTTTGGCCAGGATTAGACCGCCTCTTGGTCCCCGCAGTGTTTTATGTGTGGTGCTGGTGATAACATCGGCATAAGGGACTGGATCCGGATGTTCGCCTGCCGCAATCAGTCCGGCAATATGCGCCATATCGACCATCAGAATGGCCCCAACCTCGTCTGCGATTTCCCGGAATTTCCCAAAATCAATGGCTCTCGGGTAAGCACTGTAGCCGGTAATGATCATTTTCGGCTTGTGCTTCAGTGCAAGTTCTCTAACCTGATCAAAATCGATCGTTTCTGTTTCTCTGTCTACACCATAAGGAATGACGTTGTACAGTTTACCGCTGAAGTTCACAGGCGAACCGTGCGTCAGGTGTCCGCCATGGCTCAGATCCATGCCCATATACGTGTCGCCGGGTTCCAGAAATGTCTGAAACACCGCCGCATTGGCCTGAGAACCCGAATGCGGCTGAACGTTGGCATACTCTGCACCGAACAGCTCTTTCACGCGGTCGATCGCCAGGTTTTCAACGACATCGACAAACTCGCAGCCCCCGTCAGTAACGCTTACCGGGATAGCCTTCCGCATACTCATTCGTCAGGACACTCCCCTGCGCATCCATCACAGCCTGTGACACAAAATTCTCTGAAGCGATCAGTTCGATGTTCTCTTCCTGACGGTTTTTCTCCAACTCAATAGCTTCAAACAGTTCTTTATCATAAATGGTCTCTCTCACTATGCATTCTCTCCTCTCGTAAGTCACTCTATATTATTGAAGTATAGCATACACCGACGTAACTCGACTTACTTTTAGTTTTTTAAATCATCTCAAAAACATCAAGACCTCTCATCAGTTTTCTTGACTATATATAAGCGACAGGCATAATTTCATAACCAGTTGAAATCTGGCTTCAATACTACTATACTTACAGAAATATCTCGTTCGACCAGTACAGCGACTTTTATAATAAGGAGGATTCTATGTCAGTTACCATTTACCGGGAAAGTGCATTTTTTAGAGGCTTTTCACGCTTACATATCAAATTAAACGGCGAAAAAGTTGACACCATTACATCCGGAGAAAAGAAACAGATCGATGTCCCGAGTGAAGGAGCTTTACTGAAGGTGACTCAATTGGCCGGAAAAAGCAATACACTGAAAGTATCTAAAGGAGATCAGGTTCAATTAAGTGTTGCTCCCTGGTCTTCCTGGCTGATGATACTGTTCCTTATCTTTTCGCCCATTGTCATCACATATTCAAGCATTCTCCACCCCGTTGTCCCTCTTCTTCTCATATGGGCTGTTTTATTTTTAGTATTTACGTATTTTGAGACGTACCGACTGGTCAAGGTTGCAACAGGTAAAAAGGTTGACGGAGATAATTAGGTTATGTTTTTTCGAAAACATTTCAACTTCAGTTAACTCTATTCTTAAAAATATCCAGTTAACAAAGCGTCAATGCTATTTTATTAACTCATTCAAAAAGCCATTCGCCTTTATTAAAAGGGGGATGGCTTTTCGCAGCTCGTCCGGTTTTTATAATCATTTTAAAAAGCTGTTTCACTTCATTCTCTGTTCGAATTCAGCTTTGATTTGTTTTAAAAGTGAATCATCCATAATCAGATCGACGGCAGTCAGCGTCAGTCCTTCGATCGTTTTTTCCATCGCTTCATACGCTTCTTCAGTCAGTGTGTCACGTCTCTAAGATCCGCCGTGTAACCGAAACGGACTTGCCGCTGGTGATTTCAAAATACGGGTTCGATGGCCGGAGCAACCTGGCTGACATTGCCCATATCCATCGATCCCATCGAATCGCGTTCTTCCGTTATCATTTCAATGCCTAATGCTTTCATGTTCTCATTGTATAGAGAAGACAGCGTTTCGTTTGTGATGAGGTTTTTATATGAAGCTTCGTAATGACCCCATTCCATTTTACAATCAGCAGCAAGTGCCCCGGCTTCAGCGCAGCGAATCACTTTTTCACGGAGTTCGTTCAGGTACGGCATGTCCATGGCACGGACGTAAAACTCGGCTCGTGAATAATCCGGAATGACATTGGCCGCTTCCCCGCCTGATTTGATCACACCGTGGACACGCGCACTTGGATGGATCTGCTGTCTCAGTGTACTGACGTTGTTGAAGAAGTTGATGCAGGCATCCAGGGCATTCTTACCTTCAAAAGGCGAAGCGGCCGCATGAGCCGTCTTGCCGTAAAAACGGAATTCGATGGCTTCCATCGCCATCGATGTCCCGCTGGCACGGTACTCGTCAGACGGATGCGTGCAGAAAGCCACGTCGATATCATCGAACGTCCCGGCATCTGCCATCGTTACCTTGTCGCCGTTCGTTTCTTCGGCCGGCGTCCCTAAAACGATCACGGTCCCGCCGATTTCATCAACCAGTTTCGACAGAACGATCCCCGCTCCCGTATCTGTCGCTCCAAGGATATTGTGTCCACAGCCGTGTCCGATCCCAGGCAAGGCATCGTATTCGGACAAGTAAGCAATCGAAGGCCCTTCTTTTTCAGCTTTATAAACGGCTTTAAAAGCTGTGTCGATGCCTAAGTATGGGTACTCCACCGTGAAACCGTGCTTTTCCAATAACTCCACATGCGCCTTAGAAGACTTCACCTCTTCGTGCCCCAGCTCCGGATTTTCATAAATATATTCACTCAGTTCCTGAAGCTCCGGACGCAACTGCTTCGACGATTTCGTTAACCTCTTCTTTCCACTCTACTCTCATTTCACACTCATCCTCTTCTATAAGTTGTTTCGTATAAATATACGGTAAATCGCCTTTAATACAAATCTAGAATCACTCTGATCAACATTGTATTCGAAATCAATTTTAGATATAATGAATGAAAAAATATGTATATATTAGGAAAGAATTCCTCAAACAAAGTCTCTATTCACAACAGAGAAAGGTGTTTATTGAATGAAAAAACCACTCTATATCATCGCTTTTATTTTGCTGATCGTATCTGCCAGTTATGCTATTTATTAATTATCAAAATCCTAATGTCCTTACGCTAAATGGCAGTTATCAAGGAATAGTCTTTAACGAGAATGAAGAAGAAGTTGGTATATACACACTTAATATTGAAGATGAAAAAGTTACCTATTCTCGACGAAATTTAATGAGTCGTATTCAGGACAAATCGTCGATTTGGATACTGATAACTATGATTTAAATTTTGATAAATTTAAAGTTCCTCTTGAAATACTTTCTGAAAATGAGATCCAATTAGTTATAAATAACGAATTCTACATTTTTCAGAAGAAAAGTGACGTTTCTATATGGGAAATAGCGGCTGAGAGAGTTAAATCCTTTTACTGGATAAAATATTTAAAAATAAATGCAAGTAAAACACAACTTATATAGGATTTTGTTAGTTTGACCTGCCATGAAAACCCTGACTTCAGAAATGTTTAGAGGAGCACAGATATTACAAGAAGCTGAGTTTTCCAATAAAATAATCAGTTTTTCTATAATCTCTGTATTTGTTATTCTCCTGCAGTTTAATTTAGGTCAAGTAGAGAATTTTTACTGATGTGTGCCACTCATATTATCCTTAGTATCCTCTCTACCTAAATGGATAAAAGACAGTCGGTTAACAGTTAAAGATCAAACACTTTTAAGTGTGATTTCTTTATTAGTGATCAGCTCGTTTTTTTATCATAATTTTGTTTTTATAGAAGCCTGGTCTTATCTTCTGGGGTTTTGGATCATAACTATTTTAATTGACCTTATAGGATATGCTTTTAAAGCGATTCGAGCTAAATTTGATTAAGCTGATATCGATCTTTCAGCACATCTATAAAGTATTATTTTAACTCTTCAAGGCTTTTTATATAAGGAGGATTTATAATGAATCATTCTCTACATAAGGTTTCACTGTTAAAAATCGCAGCTTTTTCAGCTTTCGCGTTTGTACTCAGCGTTCTCTCGGTCATCTTCATTACCCCCTTTTTCCCAGAGGGTTCGAAGGATTTTCTCGAGATTTCTGGCAGAACTGGGATCATACTGGCCGTGGCTTTCTTCATAGTCAGACACTTCGGTAAAGCAGGTATTTCTTTCCATTCGATCATTGGCGATAAATCAGTTAACAACAAGCTACTGTTATTTTCTTCTGCACATGTCAATTGGCAAACTTATCTCTACTTCTCTTTTGTCGGTTTGATTTTACGGCTTTTCATCACTCGTCCAGAATTTCCGGCCTTTGCCCTATCTCTGATGGAAGATACAGCCCCTGTAGAATTTAATAATTGGCTGATCATCAGCACGGTCATTCTGGGCCCCGTGATAGAAGAATTCATTTTCAGAGGAATCATTCTGAATAAGTGGGCGGAAAAAAGCACGAATACACGGGCTCTTATCATCAGTTCTTTATTGTTCGGCATCCTGCATATTGGTTCGTTCATCGTTCCTCAATTTATTGGCGGCCTGCTTTACGGTATTGTCTATATAAAAACTAAAAAACTGATATATCCGATCATTATGCATGGGATAAATAATCTGATCCCTGTCAGTCTTTATTTTCTTCCTTCAGTTGAACTAACCGAAGCCTTCTCTGTTTCAGAACTTATTTCAGAGCTGACTCCGGTACTCAATATATCAGCCTTGATATTCATTTTAATGCTACCTATCTTCATAGTCGTCGTATACAGATACAGCCGGAACTTGAATGATGAAGTTTCACCTTTTGCATTTAACAGCAGAAAATCAGCATAAGACACAAAAAACGAGCCTCTTGAGCAGATAATTTTCTGCATAGAGAGCTCGTTTTTATATTCATTTAGCATTTTACTTATTCTCTGATTTACCCGCGATCACGTCGATTCTCCGGTAAAGTTGCCCAAATCTCATTTAATACATAATACAGCAATAGATAAATTACTATTCACTCTTTTTTAATTACTTGTTTTTTATAAATATATAGTCGAAATTATGCAAATAACATAATAGTATATCGCACTATAAACGTTGCGTGATCAATCCGATTACAAAAAATAGAACGATAAAGAAAAAGATTGACAATCAGATGATGGAATTTGATCTTTAAAAAATTTTAAACCCAACTACTATATCATCCAATTCATCTCTTTTGAAGCCACTCGCATAACCCTTAACTGGTTTATTATGAAATATATAAATAATGTTTTCAGAACCTAAAACAAAAAAAATATAGGTTAATATCTCTATCAAAAAGGTAAAGCTTAAAAAAGAAGCATCAACTATACCACTGCTAATTATTACTACTATGAATAAGGTGGTCAAAAGTAAGGTAACAAAAGCATTTTTACTGATAATGAAATCTGTGACATTATTCTTAGTCATTTTTTCCTATCATTTTTTACAAAGTCATCATTGACCATAACAAAACGATACAATGCACTTGTAAATATCATAGCTGCAGAAAAAAATATAGCTGGCTCATCTGGCATCATAACATTTGCAAATGTAAAAACACCTAACAATCCAACGATCAATCCTAATAAATCTTTTCGGCTATCTTTGTCAAAAAACACTTGACTTGTTTCAATGAAAAACATATTTTTCATCCTCTATATACAATGTTTTACTGAAAAGACTATTTAGAAATACCTACTCGTTTCGACTATAAATATGTAAGGTTACCCCTTCCTGAAGCAGTATCTGTTACTTAGAAGGGTATCTTTTATATGCAGAAACGTTACAAATTACTAATTCGTTCTCATACCCGCGATCACGTCGATCTCCACTAAAGCTCCAGCCGGCAGGGCCGCGACTTCATAGGCGATCCGTGCTGGATAAGGTGCTTGGAAGAAGTCCGAGTACACGTCATTCATCTCCTGGAAGTTGCCGATATCACTCAAGAGATACCGTCGCTTTCAGTACATCCGACAGATCCAGTCCTTCTTCCGCCAGGATATATTGAAGGTTTTTTAGTGATTGTCTGGTTTGTTCTTTTGCTGTTGTGGCAGTAATTTGCCCAGCTTCAGCATCAATCGGTAATTGTCCTGAGACATATACGGTCTGTTTGAATTTAACTGCCTGAGAATAAGGTCCGATTGCTGCGGGTGCTTTATCTGATTTTAATACCTTTTTTTCTGAATTAGTCATCGTAATTTCTCCTTTGATTTTGTTATATTTAGTTATTATACACGGTTTTATGAATTTGTTTCAATCAGGTTAATTTTCTCTATAACTATTCTATTATCAATCTGCTGCTATCAAGTTTGAATATAAGCATGACTGCCCGTTGCCGTTTTTTCAACGACGATATGTGACGGGATACGCGTTTTCAGTTCATCCACGTGTGAAATGATGCCCACCAGACGTCCGCGCTGGTGCAGGTCGAGCAGGGTCTGGATTGCCTTGTCTAATGAATCGGAATCCAGTGTCCCAAATCCTTCATCGATAAAGAGGGTATCCACACTGACACCGCCGCTTTGACTCTGGATGACATCACTGAGTCCCAGAGCCAGCGCGAGCGAAGCTTTAAAGGACTCTCCGCCAGACAAGGTGTTGACGCCGCGAACTTTTCCGGTCTCATAGTCGAAGACATCCATATCCAGTCCTTTAGGCTTATTCCCCTTGGCCGCATCCATTTTGCGCTGCAGTTCATAGCGGTTATTGGTCATATCCCCAAAACGCTCATTAGCCGCCAGCAGGATCTCGTCGAAATAAATGCCCAAGACATAGCGTTCAAAGGAAACACGGTCAGTTTCGCTGCTCGTTCCACTTGCCATTAATGCCAGTTCACTGTAAATCTGGTAATCCTTCTCGATCTCATCGCTCTTGCCCTGATGAATCTGGATCGATTGAAGTGCCTGTTCGTTCTGGTTGATGGACTTGATCAGGTCGTCGCGTTTTTCTTCCAGTTCAGGCAAAGATTCTTCGATTTCTCCGACTTTCTTTCGGTAGTTTTCCAGCGGCAGCAGGGTTTCTTCTTTTTCCAGAAAGGCTTCGACTTCTTTCAGCTGTACATTTAAACTGTGACGGGCCTTTTCATAATCGCTGATCGCCGTCTGCATTTTTTCTGCCGTTTCCTTTTCCAGAAACGACGGTTTCAAACGCATCGCCCAAATCGCTCTCTTCAAGCAGCTGGTTGAAGTGCGCTTCTGCTTCGGTCCATTTCTTATTCAGAGATTCAAGCTGTTCTTCCGTCAGTTCCACGGCCCGCTTGTTTGCGGAACGTTGGCTGCTCAATCTCCTGGACACGCTTCTGGTTGTCAGCGACTTTTTTATCGGTCGCTGCAATCGCTTTTTCTTTGGCTTCGACCGCTTCTCTGATCTCTTTTTCCGATTTTGAAGAAAGAGACGCGGTCAGTTCCTCGCATTCGGCTTTCAGTTCACTGATCCGTTTCTCTTTGTGTTCTTCGTCCGCTTTCAATTGAACCGATTTATCCGAAAGGTCCCGTTCCTCTTTCTGCAGAGACTCCAGCTCGTCGGCCAGCTTGCCTTCTTTTTCAACCTGTTTCTGCTTTTGTTTCAAGTCTTTTTCCAACTCGCTTAACGACGTGGTTAATGCTTCGACGGCCTGTTTCGTTTCGTTGAATTTCGAATCGGCGTCACCGTGTTCAATGTCCAATTCTCTGCAGCGTTTGCCGACTTGTTCAGACAAGTGCTGGAGATGCGCGCCGATTTTATTGACGTGCGCTTCAGCTTCCGCTTTTTCTTTTTCCAGACGGTCGACGGCCTCTTTTGAAACGGCGTCGTCTTGAAGGTGGGCGACATCGGGATGATCTGTTCCCTCCGCATACCGGACACGGCTCGTCTTCTTTCAGTTCTCCCGCCAGCACGACGGCCATATTCCCGTAATAGGCATCTTTAGCACTCTGCCATTTTTGCGTGGCTGCTTTCCAGGCTTTATTGGCGTCGGAAAAGTCCGCTTTGACTTTTGCGCCTTCTTTTCTCAGGTCACACAGCTCGGTTAGCTTGAGAAGCACCTGACTTTTCTCTGTTTTCTTCTCTTTCAGCTCACTGATCTGGTCGTAATGCTTCGAGAAACTGTCTTTCAGTGCCTGAAGCTGTTTCAGGGCTTCCTGCCTGGTTTTGATCTCTTCTTTCAGCTTCTGTCCCTTTTCACTCAAGGCACTGCGCTCAGCCTGGCTTTTTTGGATCTGTTTTTCTAAAACGTGTGATAGTTTCCTGTTTCTTTTCCGCTTCTTTCATGCGTTCCAGCTCGTTTTTCAGCTGCTGGATCGCTTCACGTACACCGTTCAGTTCGGCGACTTCTTTCTGGATCGCTCCACGCTGTTTTTCTGCTTCTGCCAGCTCTTCAGTCAGCGTTTTCTGATCCTCTTTTCAGCTGAGTCAGCTTTCTCTCTGGTACTTTTGATGTCTTCAGATAATTCGCTGACCTTTTTCTGAGCATCGACCAGCTTCAGCGCTTCTTCGTTTTGAGCCAGCTGTTCCTGATAGCTCTTGATGGTCGGTTCTTTGTCATCCAGACCAACTTTTTCCTTGTCAAGACGCGCTTTCTTCTCCAGGCGTTCGATCAGGCGCTCATAGGCTGTTTTCTGTTCTTGAAGTTGCTTGATGGACGTCTTCACACTTGTAAGCTGCTTCGTATCCGCTTCGACCAGCTTTTCGATTTCTTCCAGAGCCGTTTTCACGTCGAACTGTTCAATGGCCCTGTCCAGGCGTTCATTGCCTTCGGCTGCCACAGTCTGAAAAGCCATACTGACAGCCTGTTCATAACTTTCCCGCTCTTTCCGGAGGGCTTTCGCCTGTTCGGTCAGCTTCTCCTGGAAGGCTTCAAACTGATTGGTCTGAAAGATGTTCCGGAAAATGGCTTCTTTGCCTTTACTGTCGGAATCGAGCATGCGCTTGAAATCCCCTGCGGCAGCATCACGATCTGTCTGAACTGATCATGAGTCAGTCCCCATCAGCGCTTCGATTTCTTTGTTCGCTTCATTGATTTTCGTCGTGACACGCTCTCCGTTGTGAAACTCGACACTGGCACTGACCTTCTTGGTTTCCGACCGCGTGCCCGGGCCGATCTGATTTGGTTCCCGGCGGACCGCGTAGCGTTTCTGGCCCAGCTCGAATTCAAAATACACATAGCACAAGTCCGTATCTTTCGCATGGTCCGATTTATATGTATCTTTTTCACGGCCATCTTTAGAGGGTTTATCAAACAGCGCATAGGCGATCGCATCAAAAATCGTGGTCTTCCCCGCACCGGTCGGGCCACTGACGAGGAAGAGCGACGACTGATTGAACGCTGTGAAGTCGATTTCCACTTCACCTTTGTACGGCCCGAAGGCACTCATTTTAAGCTTTAATGGACGCATTTACTTCTTCCCCTCTCTCAACGGCTTCCCAGATATGATTCACTGCTTTTTTCCGATCCTCATCCAGACGGCTGATCTTTGAAGTTTGAATAGAAGTCATCAAAGAGCTCCAGCACATTTTTCTCGTCCGCCAGCTGATGGGTACGCGTCGTTTCTTTCGACTGCCTGTCTTTCTGGGTCGTGTATTCCAGCCCCATCGCATACGGGTACCGCCGTCTCAGCTGATGCATCGCATCCATGACGTAATGCTCGTCTTCCAGCTCGAAGAAGATGTAATCTTCCGACTCGCCCTGCATCAGGTCGTCGAAGGTGCCTTTCAAGGTCCGCATATCTCTCTGGGGTTTTATCTCGATCATTTCAATCTCAATTTTCTCATTGTCTATATCCAAAAGGACGTGCTGCTTCTTGTGCCTGACTTCCGATTTCGAATATTTCAAAGGCGACCCGCTGTAACGGACTCTATCTGTTTTGACTTTCTGGGCCTTATGCAGATGACCCAGCGCCACATAATCAAAATCATCAAACAGATTGACGTCCACATATTCAGCCGTCCCGATACTCAGCGGACGTTCGGAATCCGACGCTTCCACCGAGTCTTTTAGCGCCGTTCACGATATAGCCGTGGGCGATCAGGATGTTCACTTCATTTCTATCCATCGTCGCGGTGATCGATTCGACCTGCTTGCGTGTCGCGTCCTGCAGATCTCTGATGTCTTCGTCTTCCAGCAGTTTCCGGATCGTCACATGATCCGCGAACGGTAGCAGATAAAAGTTGATCCCATCGATCGTCACTTTCCTCACGTCTTCTTTGACGGTTCCTTCGATATACAGCTGACTTCCGGCAAGCAGTTCCGCCCCGTATTCCAGCCGTTCATTGCTGTCATGGTTCCCGGCGATCGCCAGGACCGGAATGCCCGCTTCCTGGATCAGCCGATTGAAAATCTCCGTCGCTAAAACGACGGCCTCTTTCGGGAGGAATCGCACGGTCATACAGATCTCCTGCCATGATCAGCACGTCGACATCCAGTTCCTTCACTTTTTCAACCAGTGCATGCAAAACGACCGCCTGATCCTCGATCATCGAAAACTCGTTGACGATCTTGCCGATATGCCAGTCTGCCGTATGTAAGATTTTCATGTTTGTCCTCCATAGTTTTATTCTACTCGCTTATTTCTTCTTATTTTAGCAGAAAACCAGGAGATACTGAACGGCTTTTCGCCACAGTTTGATTCGCTGATAAAATAAGTCTTTTTACTTATACGTTGAAGAGTTTTATTTGCACATATTACCGGGATTACGTAAGCTAATAGAAAAGAAGCAAAGGAGCATGCACAATGAATGATTGCTATTACTGCAATAAAGATGAAAACTCTTATCTGATTGAAAATGACTATGCGGCGGGTTTTTATGACGAGTCCCCTTCTTCTCCGGGACATTTTCTCATCATAACCAAACGACACACCCCGGATTTTTTTGAAATGACACGGGAAGAACAGCAAGCGGTCAATGATCTGATGACCGAGGCCAAGAAGCTGATAGACGAAAAATATAACCCTGACGCATACAATATGGGAGCAAACTGCGGTCCAGCAGCCGGGCAGTCGGTCAGACACGCCCACTTTCATCTGATTCCAAGATACGAAGGTGATACCGAAAATCCAAAAGGCGGCGTCAGGAACATAATGAAAAAATGACTGGTTCAGCTTGACAGATTTTTTCTAAACGAAGGTTCTGCGGGAAAATTTTCAGCTACTTCCTCGAAGGCATCCGATTGACTGAGGACTTGGATTCAGCTCCTTTCCTCTCAATTCCTGCTTCTTTTTTGGCGGATATGTCGGAAAGAGAATCACCGAAAAGATCCCGCAAAAATTTTTTCGCTGTGTGATTTCCGGAGCTTTATTTTCAGTAGCCCTAAAATATATCAGTCTGGCCATAAAGTATAAAAAAACAGAACTTCCATCCAGCAGGAAGTTCTGTTTAATTTTTTTCTACCTCGTTACCTGTTATTTTCAATCCACGATAATGTAATGAGCAAAGAATACAATCGCCGGGCGATTGTTCCCTTTTACTTCCTGAAAGGCACGCTAGCGCTCATTGCGTGACGTTCGGCCCCGCGTTTTCTTCCTGAAGGGCACGCCTCAGCTCATTGCGTGACGTTCGGCCCCGCGTTTTCTTCCTGAAAGGCACGCCTCAGCTTCATTGCGTGACGTTCGGCTCCGCGTTTTCTTTCTGAAAGGCACGCCTGAGCTCATTGCGCGACGTTTCGGCACCTCGTTTTCTTCCTGAAAGGCACGCCAGCGCCCATTGCGTGACGTTCAGTTCCTCGTTTTCTTCCTGAAGGGCACGCCTGAGCTCATTGCGTGACGTTAGGCCCCTCGTTTTCTTCCTGAAAGGCACGCCTCAGCTCATTGCGTGACATTCGGCACCTCTATTGACGCTCGAAAGGCACACTAGTCCGGGATAAAAAACGAACTTTACTTATATATATAAAAAAAAACGCATAGGTATCTATGCGTTTTTTTAATCTATTATGGCCAGGAAGGGAGTTGAACCCTCACGAGCGTTGCGCTCACTAGATTCTGAGTCTAGCGTGTCTACCATTCCACCACCTAGCCGGAACATTCACTAGTATAGCATACTCGGATAGTTTTGTTAACCTTTTTTTTAATTAAAGGTCAATTTATCGCATCTACTCGGCTATAAGGTTTTCTGACACTGATAGAACGGGCTTTCTGACATTATTTTTTATGGTCATTGCTTTCTGACCTCAGCTTTTCGAGCGTTTCAAGCAGGCAACGACTTTTTTTCCTTCGCTGTCCCACTGGATCATGCGGTAGTAGGCATCATGGTAGAAGATGAATTTATAGTCGTTTGCATACGCTTCTTTCATCCATCTTTCTTTAACGTAAATGGAATCCATTGGGTAGTCATCGTAGGCCATGACCCAGAGCGGATTCTGGTGGGCCGAAGACGCCATGATGTCCGCCATATGCATCACTGTGTCACCGTTTTGAGAGAGCTTGACGACCGCGTGACCGTTACTGTGGCCACCGGTATGGTACATGTCGATGCCCGGGACGATTTCCAGTTCCTTTTCGAACGTCACCACTTGACCTCGCACCGCTTCCCAGTTCTGTTTCCAGTATGAACTTTTCGAACGGATATTCGGGTGCCTGACTTCGTCCCATTCCGTTTCAGTCATATAAATCACGGCATTTGGGTACGTCGGTACAAGTTCGCCGTTTGCGTAGCGCGTCAGTCCGCTGGCATGATCAAAATGCATATGCGTCATCAAAACAGTATCGATGTCCGCCGGCTTCAGGCCTAGTTCATTCAAGTTTTCTTCAATCCGCGATTCCTCCTGCACACCGAAGTTGCGTTTCTGTTTGTCAGTCAGCTTGTCTTTGCCGATCCCGGTATCGATCAGGTAATTTTTTCCCTGGTACTGAATAAGGATGGGTTCTGTCGCGTGAGTGATCTGGTTCTTTTCGTTGGCCGGGTATTTCTTGTTCCAGAGCGGTTTGGGAACAACGCCGAAAATCGCCCCGCCGTCAAACGACACCACGCCGCCGTCCAGCCAGAAAAGTGTCATATCGTGAAAGGTTAAAGTATCCAAATGAATTCCTCCAGTGATCGCTTTTTCTTCATGAAAATTAGTTTGATGATGAAATCGGCCCATACTGCCGCTCTCTTGAATATATGAATTTATTTCAGTTGTGCTGGGTCTATCTTATCAAACATCGGCAAGTATCTGAAACAGTATTCATTCTGTTTCCCTGTTATTGTTTTCAGTAAAATGAAAAAAAGCATCGGAGCCTGCCTCAGCACTCCTATGCCTTTTATCCATAAACCTGTTTTCACGCTTTAAATGATCGATTGCTATTAAGCAGATGCAAATAATGCAAACACTATTAAAGCAAGAACGATCATTATGATCACAGCAATCAGCGACCAGTTATTCAATTTACGTACCAGAGACGCATCCACGCCGCCTTCCATCGCTTGGCCTGCTAAATAAATGCCTAGCGGAAAGGCCAGTATGGATAAGCCCATCCAGCCTAAAAACAGGCATGCCCATGATAAAATATGGAACAGATTAGCATTATCAGACATTATCATTCCTCCTTCAGCTTCATTCAGTTGGATCACTAGAATTTCTACAGTTCTCGTGAATCAAGTGAATACTTTTCATACTCCTTAGTTTAAAGAGTCACAAAGAAACTGTCAAAAATTTCCGTTGCTGAAAAAGCTCCTGAAGGAACAACCAGCTTCCGGTTTTACTGTTCAATTAATGATGCAGATACTCGTCTCTTGACGAGTATCCCCTATTATAAAACCTACATCTCCCGACTTCATTTGTGAGGTAAAGATAACCGGCAGCCAAAGGGGCTAGTCATTCTTCATCTCTTCGATACCTTTTTCAAGAATCTCGATCTGGCGGATGGTCTCTTCGTCTTTGACGATCTTTTCCTTGCCGTTGACGAGTGTTTCATAGATGCCTTCATAGATGCGGCTGTAGTCACCGACTTCTGAGACCACTTTTTCTTCGTGATAGTTCCCGTCGTCATCCATATAGTAAAGGGTCCCGTAATGCTCCGGCAAATCCACGCCGAAATCATCATTGGTCGGCATGTAGAAGAGTTTCAGATGTTCCTCCTGCCGGTCTTTGGTTTCTTTGACAAACGTGCCTTTTTTACCGTAGACAACGAAGCTCGGACGTCCTTTCAAGCGGAAATAGCTCGACTTCACAGAAACTTTCAGGTTGTTTTCGTAATTGAAATCCAGATCGAAGTAATCATTCATGCGTCCCTCGCCCAGGAGCTGTCTGACGTCATAATGGATGGCTTTCGGATCGCCAAAATAGGACAGGATCTGGTCCACGGTATGGCAGGCATGCGTATACATGAAGCTGTCGAGTTTTTTGAAGGACTCGGCACTTTTTGGCACTTCAGGACGGTAGTAGTCAAAATGCATTTCCACTTCCAGAATGTCTCCCAGAACGCCGCTTTCAATGACTTTCTGAACTGTCAGGAAATCCGAGTCGAAACGGCGGTTCTGGAAGCACTGGATAAACAGATTCTTCTCTTCTGACAGCTGGAAAAGGTCGCGTGCTTCTTCTGACGTTTCAGCGAACGGTTTTTCCACCAGAACATTCTTGCCGTTTTGCAGGGCTTCTTTGGCCAGACTGTAATGGCTCTGCGGCGGTGTTGAGATCACGACCAGATCGATCTCCGCATCGTTCCAGATGTCCTGAACATCTTTCGTGTACGCGGCGCCGGGAACTTTTTCCCAGACGTCATTGTGACCGGAACGGGCCTGAATGGTCTTGATCTTTATTTTGTCCAGTTTCTTCGAAAAAGGGACGTGATAGCGGTTCGTGCTCTTCCCGTCCCCGATATAGGCGATAGTCAACATTGTCATTCCTCCAGTAATTCACTCACTTGTCTCTTCTTTTATTGTAGCTGTTTTCGTCCCCGTTAGTAAACCACCGGGCTCAATTATTTTGAAAAACGAGCCTTTATCAAAGATAGTTCTTTGGCCACTATCGTTATCGCTCGCGGGTTTCCTCAGGCTTTGACTGAACGATACGACTCTTTCGGGTCTTCTTTAGAGGGCTTGGAGCCGAGCAGACGCAGGCCGTTCAGGATGACCAGGATCGTCGAGCCTTCATGGAACAGAACCGCAAGCGGAAGCCCGAGGATGCCGAACAGATTCAGTGTAATGAGCGTCACGATTACGGTGATGGAAAAAACGACATTCTGGAAGATGAGCCTGTTCAGTCGTTTGCTCAGCTTGTAGCTGTAGAACAATTTGGACAAATCGTTTTTGACGACAACCACATCGGAAGACTCCATGGCTGCGGAAGACCCGCTGCCCATCGCGATGCCGATATCCGCATTAGCTAAAGCGGGGGCGTCGTTGATCCCGTCGCCGATCATCCCTACGACCTCTTCGCTCTCTTGACTCTTCAAGACAAAGTCGATCTTGTCTTCCGGCAGCATGGACGCTTGGTAATGATCGACTCCAACAGCTGCCGCAACTTTTTTTGCAACTTCCTCGTTGTCTCCGGTCAGCAGCGTGACACGGATGCCTTCTTTCTGAAAATCGGCCACCGCCTCGGCCGATTGGGTACGGATCTGATCGCTCAGTGAGAAGTAACCCACGACTTCCTCTTCTTTGGCGGCCAGGATGACGGTCTTGTCTTTTTCAAAGATCTCTCTGAAATCCTCGAAATGCGTGTAACCGCTGAAAATTTGTGGCTTCCCGACGCTGATGGTGCCTTTTTGAATGCCGGAGCCGGCCATTTCCCTGACTGATTCCTTCTGGTTCACCCCCGATAAATCCGTGTCCTTGAACGCTGAAACGATCGCCCGGGCTACCGGATGACTGGACTGCTGCTCCATATAGATCACTTCTTTCAGAACATCTTCCGGCAGTTCATGATCGTCGACTCTGAATTCACCGTATGTCAGCGTACCGGTTTTGTCGGTATACAACGTATCCATAGTGCTCAGCGCTTCCATGGCTGCTCCGCCTTTGAACAGGATCCCGTTTTTCGCCCCATTACTGATGGCACTCAACGTGGCTGGCGTGGCGGAAGCAACCAGTGCGCAAGGGCTCGCCACCGTCAGAAAGACCATCCCTCGGTAAAAAGCTTCGTCAAACGGAAGGTTCATAACGACAGTTAAAACGAAAATGAAGACCGGCACGATGATCAGTACTGAAATCACGTATTTGCTTTCAATACGGTCGATGAACTTTGAAATGCGTGAGGGCCGGCTTTGCGCTTCCTTGACCATACGGATAATATTCGAGAACACTGTTTCATCACTGGCCTTCGTCACTTCCACGTGGAAGACATCCCCCTCATTGAGCGTTCCGGCAAAGACTTCGTCGCCTGTACTTTTTTCAGCAGGAATGGATTCACCCGTCAAGGCAGCCTCATTGATGATGGACTTGCGGTCGAGCGTTCCATCTATGGGGATCTGTTCGCCTTTTGAAACAACGACGGTGTCTCCAACTTTCAGTTGTTCTGTCGGGACACTGACGACCTCCCCGTCAGCCTTTAAAATCTGAGCCGTCTCCGGCACCTGCGCCATCAGGTCTGAAATGGCGCTTGTAGACTTGCTTGTGGCGTAATCCTCCAGCACTTCTGCTGTCGCAAAGATTAAGAGCAGCGCCGCTCCCTCCGACTCGTAACCGATCGTCACTGCCCCAAGTGCCGCAAGAATCATCAAAAGATCCACGTTGGGCGACTTGTGCCTGATCGTTTCGACCACTGCGTCCCTGGCTGCATAAAAACCGAGAAAAAATATTGCCGCATAAAACACCCTACTGCTGTGCTCACTGTTCACGGACATGAGCCCAAAGCCCACTGCCGCAAGCAGCATACCGGCCACTAAAAACTGTCCTTGTCTGCTTTTTGTCAAATAACTTGTCATTTTCCATTCCTTCTTTCTGAATATTTTTTTTATACTTGAGTGTGTCTGCTTTTTTCTTGCTGAACCGCCTCCTGAACGCTTTTTAAATATTAAAAAAGGGCATACCCGTAGAACAGAATTAACTGTCCCACAGATATGCCCTTAACTGACATCTTCTGCTGCCGCAACTAGTGCAGCCCGGCTGCATGAACCTTGTGCTGCGTTCACCGCCTGTTCAGATCACAATGATTATCTGAAACTAATGCATAATCAAAGCTTTCGTATTTAATTTTTGAATAAACACCCTCACGCTTGTGAAGCTACTCTCATGATAGCATGATCGGCCATTTCGGTCAATATACAGCTCACAAAAAATCAGCTCAACCTTTAAAACCGTTCGGTCACTGTCAGAATAGTATCTGGATGACCTCGATGGCAAACGGCGCCAGGATAACGATCACGATACCAGTCAGAATGATCGACAGGCCGGACATGGCAGCCTGGACGTCACCGAGTTCGATGGCCTTGGCCGTCCCCATGGCATGCGAGCTGGATCCCAGCGCCACACCCTGAGCAACGGGATCTTTGATATTCAGCAGAGCAAAGACGGGCGGTCCGATGATCGTTCCCAGGACCCCTGTGAATACGACGATTGCCACGGTCAATGAGACGATGCCGCCCAGAGATTCCGAGACGCCTAAAGCGATCGCTGTGGTGACGGATTTAGGGAAGAGGGTCGCGACCATTTCCACATCGAAGCGGAACAGCAAGCTGACGATGAGTAAAATCACCGTATGGAAAAGGACCCCCAGACCGATCCCGGACAGGATAGCCACATAATACTTTTTCAGGTAATCAAAGTTCTTCTCCAGTTTGATCGCCAGAGCAACGGTAGCCGGCGTGATCCATAGCGTGATGAACTGACCGCCTCGTTGAAGTCCTCGTAAGGGATGTCCACTATCAGCAATAACAGGATGATACTGATGATGGCGAAGACAAGCGGCGTGAAGAGCGGGTTCGGCCAGCGTCTGTGCAGCTTTGTTCCGATCAGATAAAAGGCAAAGGACAAAACGATGCCAAAGAAAGGATTGACGGAAAGTGTCGAAAGCATCTTACATCTCCTCCTTTTCTTCTGCGGGAGCCCGCCTGATTTTCTTTTCATAAACTGGACGGTCAGACCGACAAAGCCGAGCATCAAGGTGGTCGTGATCACGATGGTCAAAAGCAGCTGCCACCAGACATCACCTAAAATACCGAAGTTCGTCATCAGCCCGACTCCGGCGGGAACGAAGAAGATGGCCATGTTATCGGTCAGAAAGCTGCCGACTTCCTCGACTTGCTTCAGTTCGATCCACTTGAAATGCAGGGCGACAAACAGCAGCACCATGCCGATCACACTGCCGGGCACCGCAACGGGGCTGAGAAGAGACAGGAATTCACCGATAAATGAAAATAATAAAATCCAGAAAAGCTGCTTAAGCTGTTTCAAGGTGTTTTCCTCCTAAATATTGTTCCGCTCTATTTTAAATGAAAACTTGAAAGTCTTTCACAAAATTAAAACGCCTTCTCCACATTGAGAGAAAGCGTCTGTCAGAATTATCTGATCATTTCAAATTTTGCTTCCAGGATATCTTTTGTCACCGGACCGACGACACGTTCGTAAATCACACCGTCACTTCCGATGAAGTAAGAAGTCGGCAGCGATTCGACGCGGTATAAGTCCGTGATTTCCGCCGGGGCATAGACATTGGTGAAGGTCAAGCCGAACTCTTCAATAAAGGCTGGCACATTTTCCGGGTCACTTTCCGACGTCGTGACATTGACACCCAAAACGACCACGTCTTCCTGTTCTTCATGAAATTCCTGCAGATGAGGCATTTCTACGCGGCAGGGCGGACACCAGCTTGCCCAGAAGTTCAGGAAGACTTTCTGCCCACGGTAGTCAGATAACTGGACGGCGTTGCCTTCCATATCTTCCAGCTCAAAATCGTAAGCCGTATTGCCGGCGTTCAGGCCAAATTCCACCATCGATCCCGTTTCACTGTCATTGTTCTGCTCTGCGATCTCATCCATCATCGCCTGGATTTCTTCTTCCGACATCTCTTCCAGATCCATTTCTTCGTCCAGCTCGTCCTGTACACTCAGTTCATTCTGCACCGATGCCTGTTCTCTGACTTCCTGCTCGCGGTTCAGTCCCGTGACAAAATCAAAGACCACGTAGACCAGCATGACGGCAATGACTGCCCATAATCCTTTTTTTAACATTTCATCGCTCCTATCCTAACAGCTCAAATGGCGTGCCTTCCAGCCATTGAGCGATCCATTCTGATAATATCTCCAGTGTGCCTGTGAAAAGCAGTATCCCCATGGCGATCATGAGAATCCCTCCGACCTTCATCCATTTCTGGCTGTGTTTCATTATATTGTCCATTTTTCCGAGGAAGAAGGAAACCAGCAGGAACGGCAAGGCAAAACCCAGAATATAAAGGGTCAAGTACAAAGCCGGCGGAGACCCGGTCGACACGCCGATCAGAAGGATCGATGAGAAAATCGGTCCGATGCAGGGGGTCCAACCCGCCGCAAAGCCGAGGCCGATGAGGAAACTCGATAAATAGCTCGTTGTGCGCTGGCCTGTCATTCTGCGCGTGTCTTTCAGCAGTGCCGGTATCTGGAGAAACTCGGCAGTGACCAGGCCCATCACGATGATCAAAAGCCCCGCAATGCGCTGCAGCAGGAGACTGGTCGAGCCGGTCAGCAGCTGACTGAAGAAGCCACCCAAGTAACTGATGCTCAGTCCCAGACTGACGTAAACGACGGAAACACCGATCAGAAACAGGATCGAATGCAGCATCACCGTTTTTCTAAAAGCCGTTGACTGGTTCTCTTTCACTTCCTTGACACTCTTGCCTGTGATGTACGATAGATAAAGCGGCAGCAGCGGCAGGGTGCAGGGTGAGAAAAACGATAGGGCACCGGCGGCAAAGGCCAGCAGTGCGGTCAGTTCTGTTTCGATGGCAGTTTCCTCCTTTTATATCCCCACAGCAGGCCACTGAACACCAAAAAGAGTGACAGGACCGCTGCAGGGGAAAATGCGAAATTAAAGTAGATCGCTGAGCGCGTGCCCATGATCAGCAGATGCAATGCCCCGAAGGCCGGCAGGATCAGAAGCGGTGAAACGCGCCGGGTCAGCGACGTAAAGGTCAGCAGCGCCAGCAGCCCCGCAAAAAGCAGCAGGAACAAAAGCGTCCGGGCTGAGCCGTAGCGGTAATAGGTGTAGGCATGGTTCACCAGACCTATCGTCACTGCCAGCTTGCCCAGGCTCAAAGCCTCTGTTTTCTGTTTCCATAGTTTTTCACCGTACAGATAGCTCGCGTATACCAGAACACCCAGTGTTGCGAGCCATACGACGTTCGATGAAAACAGCAGGATACGGTAAGGGACCTGAATGATCTCATTGAAGTTTAACAGTAGATTGATTCCAAACAGAGCCGCGACAAAGTAAAAAACAGTATCCATGAAAACGGAGACCAATTTTTTCTTCACTGCATTCGGCTCGTCTGTGAGTCCGAACCAGATGCCCACGCCCATCATCAAAGTAACGATGGCACTGAACATCGGATTGGATAGTATGTTTTCCACATCGATTCTCCTAGCTTGATATACCTCAACGGGTAACGATCAATTGATTTCCCTTTTTTAAGGGATTAAATATACAGAGTGTGTCTATTTCAAAGCCTGTTAATGATATTTTTTATGGCTTTTATACCCCCGGGGGTTTGCTTTTCTAAGCTTACACATTTTTTCCCATTGAGTCAACTCTCAAGATGGATGAATCATTGAAATTTTAGTGAAGATTTCAAGATGACCTCTTCTTCCGATCACATTGAAGGCATTTTCCTTCTTAATAAGGATTCGAAATAATAGAGGCGTAACCCACTGACCCCTTCTCCTTGGGTTGATTGTACTCCCTGACTATTCTATCAACTCCCCTTTGGAAGACTGTCCACTCATCTTTACAGGTCGAGAGCAACGCTGACTGGATAGGATCTCTGCGGTGAGTTCCGACTATAGGGGGCTTATAATAACGGCCCGGACAGTTCTGTTCGCTGAGCTTTTATTATAAGGGGGCAATAACGCTAACTCGCCCAATTATTATCCGGGAGTACCGACTAAACCCTCCTTATACTTCAGACCCAGTCCCTCGTGTCCATCCGGTTACTGCTATTATTTACAATTCCATCAGCTCGAAACGCTCAAACCACTGAGTCAGAATTATTGAAAGAAATCAGCAGTGCTTTTTGACTCAACAGGTACAAAAAAAGCACTCCGCTTCAGCTGAGTGCTTCCTTTCTGCCCTGTCAGGCTGTTTTCACTTTTTTCACTGCTTCTGATTTCCCGTTCCCGTCTGATCGGAACTTGAGCAGCCGCATCCCGTTCAGGATCACCACCAGGATACTCCCTTCGTGGACCAGCATGCCGATCGACATGTTCATCCACTCGCTGAAAAAGACACTGGCCAGCAGAACAAGGACGACTCCGACGGCTATAACGATATTCTGGATCATATTGTTTGCTGTTGCTTTAACTAATCCTAATGCATGAGGCAGCCGGCTGAAGTCCGAATTCATCAGCACCACATCTGACGTTTCGATCGCGACGTCTGTCCCGTTTCCCATCGCAATGCCGATGTCAGCCAAGGCCAGAGACGGGCTGTCGTTCACACCGTCTCCAACGAATGCGACGATGTCTCCTTCTTTCTGAAGTTTCTCGATATAACCCGCCTTGTCTTCCGGCAGCATATGCCCGTGGGCTTCCGTCAGTCCCAACTCTCCGGCAATTCTGTCAACGGTCCCCTGATTGTCACCGGAAAGAACGACAAGCTTTTCCACTCCCAATTCTTTAAGCTTCAATAGATCCTCTTTCACACCGGGCCTGACCTGATCTCTTATCCCCATCAGAATACGGAGTTCTCCGTCCACGGCAGTCATGACCAGTGAATGGCCGTTTGTTTCAGCCTGATCTATATCCGCTCTTGCCTGACGACTCACCTTCACGCCTTCTTTAATCATTAAAGTCCTATTCCCTACAGCCACACGGTGTCCGTCGACTTTTGCTATGACTCCGCTGCCCTTGACCACTTCTGTTTTTTCTACCGGATAAAAAAACGCATCTTCTGTTTCGTCCATAATGGCTTTTGCAAGCGGGTGATCCGACTCTTTTTCAACGCTTGCGAGATAGTTGAATGTGTGATCTGAATGCTGACCGTAAACCTGTCTCATAGCCACGGTTGGGTTTCCAGAAGTCAGTGTTCCTGTTTTATCAAAGACGATCGTGTCCACGCGACTGAAATCATGGATCACCTCGCTGCCTTTGAGCAGGATACCGTGACGGGCTCCGTTTCCTATACCGGCCACGTTGGATACCGGCACGCCGATGACAAGGGCACCCGGACACCCTAGCACGAGTATCGTGATGGCCAGTTCAACATTTTGGCTTACCCCCCAGACTAACATTGCCATCATCAGCACCGCCGGCGTATAGTATCCGGAAAATCTGTCAATAAAACGTTCCGCTTCCGATTTCGAATCCTGGGCTTCTTCCACCAGTTCAATGATCTTTCCGAATGTCGTCTCTTCCCCGACACGGTCTGCTTGAATCTGCAGGGTGCCGTTTTCCAGAATGGTCCCTGCATAAACTTCTGATCCCAGAGTTTTAGATACAGGAGCAGATTCGCCCGTAATACTGGCTTCATCGATATGTCCGTCACCAGAAAGCACTGTCCCGTCGACCGGAACTTTCGCTCCTGTTTTAACCAGCAGAACGTCGCCCTCTTCCACATCATCTATCTCCACCTTCTCAAACTCTCCGCTTTCCATTTTCAATAGAGCACTCTCAGGCGCCATATCTGTCAGTTCTCTGATCGCTGAACGGGTCTGGCTCAGTGTCCGCTGTTCCAGATAATGACCGAACAAAAACAGGAAGGTCACGATCGCCGACTCCTCGAAATTACGGATAAAAAAGGCACCTGAAACGGCGAGGGTGACCAGAACGTCGATGCTCACTACTTTTACTTTCAAAGCCTGATACGCCTGGATCGCGATCGGGGCGACCCCAAAAAGAGAAGCGAGAATGAGCGTGCCTTCCATTACAGCCACATTCCCCAGCACAAAGCGACTGAAAAAACCTGTGAGAATGAGCAAACCGCTTAACAGCGTGATACGTTTTTTCTGACTTAATATAATTTTCTGCATGACTCTTCCTCCTGTTTTACCTTAATTGGTGCTGCCCCAAGTATAATCATTTATCGGGAAAGTCGAATTGACTGCAATCAAGTTGAGAATGACCTTTGTTTTCATCTTGTTCACAGTATTTCTTTGAAACTTTGGACACTTGGGAAACTTCGATAACACTGTGCAAGGTTCGCTAAGTCCGTCTATCTGGCCGTTCGGTAAGTCCCGAATACTGTCTTGCTTCGGTCATTACTGCGACTTTTCGTCCAGCTAAGTGTCAAAGAAACTCAACTTCGGTCGTTAGGCGAGCCAGTACACTATCTGAAACACCGAAATTGGGGATGTTCGGCACGTACAATTATTTCAGGAGCCGCTAACTACCGAAAACGCCCCCATTCGGTCGATTGAGAAGTCAGACTTTCAGCAAAATGCCGAATACCGGTAAATTTCGGTAAGTACACACAAAAACTGCTGTTCTAAATGCCGAACTTCCCTTGCTTCGGTCATTACTGCGACTTTCCGTACGTCTAAGTGTCGAACCCGCAATTCATTTCCTCTGCGAGGAAAAGACTCGCCTTTCAGCGAGTCTTACCTGCTTTGGAATGGTCTTTGTTCTGCGGAGTAAGCCTCGTCTGCTTCAGACAGCATGCGGTAAACCGCCTCATACGTTTCACAGGCGTCTGAGGGCAGGGCATAGTGGTCTGTCACTTCACGCAGTTTCCTGAAGTCATTGTCTAGTTCAGGTCGATCCGAATCACTGGCTTTTACTTTCTTCTGGATGGTCTGAAACAGTTCATGCACAGCAAGGACCTCCGGATGTTTTTTTCCGTGCGCCCGTGTCAGCGGCAACGTATAAAGTTCCAGTTTTGGAAAATAATCGTTCACTACTGTTTTAAATTCGGTCATAACTTTTCCTTCTTTCTGTCATATACTGTTTTTTCAAGCTGTCTTGACGGTCGATTTGATGACTGGATAACCGAGATTTTCTATAGCTTTTTCGATTTTCTCAATGCTTGTCTTTTCCGGGTCGAACAGGGCTCTTGCTTTGCTGGAGTTGAACAGTACTTTGACGCTGTCCTGGTCGATACCCTCTGTTCCTCTTAAAGCATTTTCGATTTTCTGCATACAGCTCGGGCATGCCAGTGTTTCCAGTCTGATGATGGCTTTGTTCATTTGATAATCTCTCCTTATGGGTTTTTTCGTGTCATCTCTGTTGTTCACAACCGTAGTATAGCCCACCTTAATCTGGTTTAAATTGACTCCCGTCAAGTTCTCTTTTTTCGGCACACAAAAAGGCTGAGACAGTGATGTCCCAGCCTTTTTTACTCAATGATTAAAGATTTAATTTTGTTCTGATTTCTTCCGGCGTCAACACTCTGCCGTAAGAAACGACTTTTTCGTCCACGACAAGTCCCGGGGTGCTCATGACACCATATTTCATGATATCGACAGGATCTTCGACTTTGGAAATCGTCACCTCGTGATCCGTTCCTTCAACCGCTCTTTTCACATTGTTTTCCAGACGCACACAATTGGCACATCCCGGTCCTAATACTTTAACTTCCATTGATATATCTCTCCTTTAATTTTTCTATTTTTTAAATAAATAAATAACCAAATTCATTGAAGCCGAAGCCGATGATAAAGATCCCCACCAAAACGATACCGACAAACAGCGTCATCAGTTTCGGTTTGATGACTTTCTTCAACATGATCAGAGACGGCAGCGAAAGCACCGTCACGCTCATCATAAAGGCCAGTACCGTTCCCAGGCCTACACCTTTGGCTAAAAGAGCTTCCGCGATAGGGAGGGTCCCGAAAATATCCGCATACATCGGCGCACCGACCAATATGGCCAACGGTACCGAATACCATTTGTCTTGTCCCAGCAGCATATTGATGACTTCCTGAGGGATCCAGTTATGGATGAAAGCTCCGATACCGACACCGATCAAAACGTACAGCCAGACTTTGTGAACGATCTCTTTGACTTGAGCCACACTGAAATCGAGACGTTCTTTCTGAGACAGCTTGATCTCTTCTGCTTCCACGGTAGGAACACCGTAAACGAAGCTTTCGACTTCATTCACCATATCCGCCTTGTCAATGATGCCGCCGCCGACAACGGCCAGAACCAGTCCGACCACAACGTAAGCCAGTGCGATCTGCCAGTTGAATATGCTGGCCAGCAAAATAACCGAAGCCAGGTCGACCAGTGGTGACGAAATCAGAAATGAAAAGGTCGTCCCCAGAGGCAGACCGGCTCCCGTAAAGCCTATAAATAACGGGATCGAAGAACATGAACAGAACGGCGTCACCGTACCCATCAAGGCGGAGAAGATACTTGCGTTGATGCCTTTATAGCGACCCAGGATCCTTCGGGTACGCTCCGGCGGGAAAAAGCTCTGGATATAGGATATCCCGAAGATCAGCACGGAAAGCAGGAAAAATATCTTGATCGTATCGTACATGAAGAACTGCAGGCTGGCTCCTACCCGGCTGGTCGGATCGAGCTGAAACACATTGTCGACGACCCAGGCCATCGATTCGTTGAGCCAGGTCATCTTTAAAAACACATCATTGAACCAACTAAAAACATTCATTTTAATCTACTCCTAATCTACTATACTGTATGCGCGGACGTTCCTAAAGACTGGGTAAAAGAAATCAGCGCATCCACATTTTCTCTGTCCAGGGCATAAAGGATCCGGTTTCCCTCACGTCTTGTCGTCACAAGATTTTTTTCTCTCAGTATTTTCATATGATATGACAGGGTCGGCTGAGTGATATTGAATTCTTCAATAATATCACAGGCACATAACTCCCCGTCAGTTAATAACTGTAAAATCTTCAGACGGGTTTCATCTGAGAGAACTTTGAATAAATCTGCGTAATAAGCGACTTTTTCAGTCATAGATCCTCCTTTTCTGCCGACCTTATATCGACGGCCTTCTATATTGAATATCATCTATATAGATAATACACCCTACATAGATATCTGTCAATACTCTTTATATTTTTTTCACATTCAAAGGCAGATAAAAACCCGGGACAGCATCAGCCCGAGGTAGATCACCTTATTAAATCATAAAAACAGCAGTCCATCTTCATCCAGTATTCTGATTTTCGAGGAACTGATGCGCTTGATCAGCTGCAGTTCTTCCAGCACTTTCAGCTTTCTGCTCACCGTTTCAGGCGTTGTCCCGATATATGAAGCCAGATCTTTTTTCGCTAAAGGGAGGGTGACGACGTCTGAAGACGCATTCGAATCCAGTAAATCGGCTAAGTATAATGCCAGCCGCTGCTCTGTCGATTCAGTCGTGAACCTCGTCGCCTGCTGTTCACTCTGATCCACGCGACTGGACAGTTCCTGAAGGATCTTTAGAGAAATCGACGGGTATTTCATCAACAGTTCCTGCAGCGATTCACGGGTTATCATGCATACGGAGGAGGGTTCCATCGCTTCCGCGTAGTTTTCGTGGACCGTATCGTTGAACAAAGCCAGTTCGCCTGTAAATTCTCCGGGTTTAAGTACACGGACGAGCTGTTCTTTACCGGATTCCGATAAACGGTAGACACGCAGGCTCCCCTTATTCACGATCGTCAGAACATTGGACGTATCCCCGGCCCGGTAGACCAGTTCCTCTTTCTCATACGCCTGCGACTGGACCGTCTCCATAATTTCATCCATCTGCTGAGTATTCAGATGATTGAATATCGGGACCATCGAAACACAGCCCTTATGAGAAACCTCGCAGGTGTGCTCACTGTCATGTCTGTTCATTTCACTATCTCCTTTTTTTAAACTTCAGCAAATCTTTATTTACAGTCACTATACCACATGGAAAGCAGAGATCGCCGACAGACATCCATTCCAGAAAAAAACCTGATACGGATTTCACTCCATATCAGGCCTCTGAATTAAAGATCAGTCTTCATTTGGATCGTTTTCCGCATCCTGATGCGTTGGATGAACGGTTCCGGGAAGATGGTCCGGACCGGCAGTAAATGGTATACAATTTGAGAGGCTTATCTCCCGTATTTATCGATGTTATGCCACATGTCAGCCGGAACGAACACGGCATCGTCGTCTTCGACTTCTTCTTCAACATTCAAGTTGTCTTTGGAAGGACCCATTTTACATACGCCTTTACCTTCTTCCAGACGAATGAACTGGTCGATCCCTTCGTGGACTTCCAGCCCGATATCGTCACCGGGTTCGATCGACATCACAGTCACCTGGAGTTTTTCACCTGTCCAGATCGTCGTGCGGTAATTGTCATTGTCTTCCGTTGCATCCTCGATATCGATAATATACGGTTTCTTTCCATGATCTTTGTAGTCTATTTCCATTGTTCTATTTCCTCCTCTTAGTTTGTAATCGTTATAATGTAATGGTAACACATTGTGAAATAACTTCAATAGAATACGATCAAACAGCTCATAAAACTCACTATGAGACAGGTTTTTATGCAGTGATGCTGCGATTTTACCGCTTATTTATAACGATTATAAAAACGGAGAGCCATTAGACAATGTCCTCCATCAACTTCATCTTCGATTATACCTATGATGAGGAAGGTGTACGAAATTGACCCGTATTCAATTTATTCAGACTTTCAAGTGAGTCCAAATCATCATGAATGATAATCTGAACGCCTTAAAAGGTATCATTTCTTCAGTTTAAAGGTCGTATACCGGTAGTCATCACAGTAAACGACTTCCAGTCCGACTTTGTCTGCAATGATCTGCATCGCTTCGGGGGTGAAGAAAGAAATATGAGTGAAGTCACGGATGTAGTGCCAGCCCCACAGTTTGCTGTCGTCTTTCGGATGGAAAAGCGTCATGACGGCCAGGATCGAATCCTCTTTCATGAGCGTGGTCAGCTCAGCAAAGATGTCCAAAGGCTCGGGGATGTGTTCGACCACTTCTGTCGTTGTGATCAGATCGAACTTCTGTCCGGGATAGGTCCTTTCCGGCGAGTAGTATAAATCATATATCGCAACGTTGTAGCCGTAGTCCCGCTCCAGCAGCTGAGCCAGCACCGGGCTGGGTCCGCTCCCGAAATCGAATGCCTTTTTCCCTTCACTGATGAACGGCAATACGGCGGCGTTCAGGAACTTTTCAAAGAAGGCCACATATCTTGGATCTTCGATAGAATTTTCATGCCGTTCATATACTTCAAATTCCTTTTCAGAATCCAGATAAAACGCCGGGTCTTTGGAGATGAAGTGGCAGTTCAGGCATTCATGGAACACCTGGCCGTTACTCGGGTGTACCAGTTCTCTTGTATCATTTTGACAAATCCTGCATTGCATATTAACAATCCTCTCTGCACATTTTACCTTCTCATGTTATCACATTTGTGTGAAACTTTCTTAAATTTGTTATTAACCCGCTGTCAGTTACTGGTATGATATTATGGACGAAAACTTTTAAAGATTTGGAAGGAGATACAATGTCTGTGATTGTATTCGCAGGAATGATCGGAGCCGGTAAAAGCACCTATACCACTTTGATCTCAAAAGAACTCAGAAGCAAGGCTTTTTACGAACATGTCGATGACAACACGATACTTGAAAAATTTTATGATGACCCGAGAAGATGGGCCTTTTCACTGCAGATTTTCTTTTTGAACACCCGTTTCAGAAGCATCAAGGAGGCTCTGGTCCATAGGCATAACGTCCTGGACCGGTCGATCTATGAAGATGCGCTGTTCACTCGCATCAACTATGAAACAGGGGAACATGAGCGAAGCTGAAATGACCCTGTACACTGATCTGCTGGACAACATGATGGAAGAAATCGACGGTATGCCGAAAAAAGGTCCGGATCTGCTTATTTATTTGAGGGGTTCTCTCGACACGCATCTGGAGCGCATCAAAAAACGCGGCAGAACGTTTGAGCAGATCGAAGGCAATCCGGAACTGCTGGATTACTACAAACGTCTCCACGGTCGATACGACGACTGGTTCGCTTCTTATGACAAGAGCCCCACTCTGATCATCGATATCGATGAAATCAACCTGGAACGCCAGGGCGATCAGGTCGCTGGTCATGCACAAAGTCAAGCAGGCACTAAAAAACAGCAGCAGCAGGTCATTTACAGCACACAACAGGCAATCAAAAAAAGCTTCTCAGATGCTGAGAAGCTTTTTTGAACCCTGAATACTGGCTATCGAAGGAGTCTTTCATTATGACAAAAACGCTCTATTACACTTTGTTCACTCATCAAACGTGGTCTTTTTATCTGGTACGGTCTCCCCTTGGCTTATGCTTTGTCGGGTCCTCTCCGGCTTCAGAAAAAGAAATGCGCGACTGGACCGCCGTCCATTTTCCCAAAGCTGTTCTCGACCGAAGATCCCGCTCAGCTGACGCAGGAGACCGAAGCGTTCAGCGCCTATCTCTCCGGGAAAGCCAGGACGCTGGACCTGAGCATACAGCCGGTCGGAACGGATTTCCAGAAAAAAGTATGGAACAGTCTGATGACTGTTCCATACGGTGAAACGATCACTTACAGCGAACTGGCTGCGCTGATCGGCTATTCGCCGAAAGCTGCCAGGTCAGTCGGCACTGCTCTGGCGGCCAATCCGCTGCTCATCGTGCAGCCGTGTCACCGGGTGGTCCCGAAGTCTCAGAAACCGCGTGCCTTCAGAGGCGGACTGGCCATGAAAGAGCAGCTGCTCTCATTAGAAAAAGCCGATCGCCTTTGATTCAAACATCGAACCCGTCGTCCTGCGGCTGATACTGGAGCTTTACTCTCGTATCAGACAGATCCAGATACTTGAACGCATTGTCTGAAACGCCGTGGACGATCTCGAACGGACGCGACAGTTTCGCTTTTACACACCGGTCGATCAGCTGGATCAAGTCGCGTTTACTGATGTAGCTGGTGCGCTGGTAGTCTACCGGCTGCTTTCCTTCTTTTTTCATGTTGTCCAGCGAACGGAAACCCCCGATACGGACGGCAATCACTTCCATATCCGTCTGATACGCATAATAACTTCCCAGCGCCTCACCGAAAGCTTTGCTCACACCGTAAAGATCGAACGGGCGCACAGGACTTTCGGTCTTGACCTGTTCATCTCTCGGATACCCTTTGACGGCATGGATGCTGCTGGCGAAAATGAACCGCCTGCAGCCCTGTTCATGGGCCGCTGACATCATGTTATAGGTTCCGTCCATGTTGATGCGCTTGACACTTTCGTAAGAGGCACTCGGTGACGGATCGGCGGCCAAATGTATGACCGTGTCCGCGCCTTCACATACTTTAAAGCAGGATGCTTTGTTCAGTATATCCAGTTCCAGGACCGTGACGTTCTCGTTATCAAACGCATACCAGTCCATCCACTTTTTTATCTGCCAGAACTAGGTCTGTTTCATCCTTGAAGTTATCGATCAGGCTGGACCCGATCCGTCCAGCAGCACCCGTAATGACCACTTTCCTTTTCACAGCGTTCACCTCTGGTTTACATGATATTTTTCCAGAACGTTTCATTAAATCGATGATGCGGACCACTGCCAGTTTGTAGCACAAGAAGCGTATGGTTTCGTCATGTTCTGAAGAGAAATAAGCCTCGTACACGCGCAAGCTTACTTTTTTCATCCGCTCACTCATGTCATCCAGGATCTCTTCCTTGCTTTTCACTTCATTGGTATAGCCCTGCACCCATTCAAGATAAGACACGGTGACGCCCCCGGCATTCGCCAGAATATCCGGAATGATCACTTTCCCCTGTTCAGTCAGATACTCATCCGCTTCGTGAGTCACCGGACCGTTCGCGCCTTCGACAAGGATATCTGCTTTGATGTCTTTCTGGTTGTCTCTGGTGATCTGGTCTTCAATAGCTCCCAGGATCAGCACGTCACAGTCGACGGTCAGAACGTCTTTCGGTCCCATCACTTCACCCTCGAGCCCCATTGATTCAAGCTCTTCTGCATTCGGCAGCCGGTCATTCTCCACTTTGAACGGCACCAGTTTTTCTACGTCCAATCCGGATTCATTGTAAAGGGTCGAACGACTGTCAGAAACGGCCACAACTGTATGGTTTTTCTTGCAGTTTATCGTCTCCAGAGCAGCGGACTGACTTAGATTGCCGAATCCTTGAATCGCCACGGTCACGTTCACTTTTTCCGCAATAGCCTTGACGCGTTTACCCATCTGCGAATGTCTTCCGTTCACTTTCACTGTACCGTTTTTCACTGCTTCCACTAAATAGTCAGTAACTCAAAAATGTCCCGATCCCTGTCGATTCGGCTCTGCCTTTCGTTCCGCCGTTCTCAACACTTTGCCCGTAAACGTATTGATAAACGGCTGGTTCGGATGCAGCTGCTTGTATTCTTCCGTCATCCAGTCCATCAGTTGCGGACCTGAACCGACATCGGGTGCCGGGATATCACCGGAATGGGCCGATATCGTTTTGAAGCAGACGCACGTAGGCTTTGGCAATTTCCCTCAGTTCGCGTTTGGAATGTTTGCGTACATCGATATGTACTCCGCCTTCGCCTCCGCCATAAGGCAGATCATGCAGGGCATTCTTCAACGTCATCAGCATCGCCAGTGTCTGCACTTCAGCCTGATTGACGCCTGTGCTGAAACGGATCCCGCCTTTATAGTAACCGCACGCATTGTTGTGCTGGACTCGGAAAGCAGAATGAGTACCGACCGTGCCGTCATCTTTTATGATGCGCAGGTCGCCCGATATCATTTTATCGATGCCCTTGAGCTGTTCCCCACCCATTTTCAGCCATTCATTTCTTTTTTTGCCCCATTCGGACAGGGCTTCCCTATCTGTATCGATAAGGTAGTCGACCACTTCCTGAATCAGTTGCGTTGTTGTGTTTTCTGTCATACTTTATTCCTCCAGTTTAAAATGAGAACTTTCTTATCTTTCACTTATCATTGTATCATAATGAGGCGTGACATTGCGAATAGGATTCTACAGGAATTATGACTGTTTCTTGATATTTACGAACTTTTGTTAAGAACATTCGCGCGGTACCGCGCGAATGACCACTTTGAAATACAGTTACTTTTTTCAAAAGAAGATGAGCAGGCCGTTTTCCAAACCGAACGGGTATCGTATTAACTCTTTAAAGACTCAAGTGGAGTTTTGAGAATCACTCACTGATCCATCTTCCCTGAGTTGAAACAATGCTCGGACTATTCTATCAGCTCAAGTTTAAAAAGCGTACCTGGTTATGCATATAAAGCGGCAGTAATGCGTGCTGGATTGGATTTTTACAGTGAGTGGCAACTATAAGGTAGCCTGTAGTGGTCACTCCATCAGTTTTCAGCTGCCGAGTACGCATTACTCGCGGTCAATAGTAGTTACTCACGTGATTTTTTCCTGTGGGTAACACCTAACGCACCCTTATAATGCAGGCCCGTGTTCATCCTATTGGCCCAGTATCGGGTTAATAATTATTTAATCTATCCAGCTCGTAACGTTCAAACAACCGAGTTATCACTAAAGAGAGCGTTCAGTCAAGAATTTCTTCTTGATTGCTAAGAGATATGGTCACAGTTTACCTAAATATTAAAATCATACTGTCCTATGCTACCGAAAAAAACACCTTCTATCCGCAGACAGAAGGTGTTTTCCAAATATTTAAATCAGTGTGCCTTTGATATCCAGTTTTTTCTTCAGGTACATTTTTGCCAGGAAGGCCAGAAGACCTATCGCCAGCGTATACGGTCCGGGAATCACCGGATTGAGTGACTGCGGGATGATTGCTGTCCCCGCTGCCATCAGCATGATCCACACAGCCATCGTAGCCGTCGTGGCCAGCACATACTTCAGGAAGCCTCCCTTAACGCCAGGCCGGGGTGCATACTTGGTGATCACCATCACGGCAAAGCCGCCCAGAATAAAGTTGAGGATCAAAGTCATCAGACCCAGTCCAGCTTCTTCATTGCCGGTAAAGTAGGAGATCCCTGTAATGACAGCGAACATGCCGCCTAAGAGCAGGGCCCCGTCCAGCCAGATCTTCCAGGATTCAGAAGGTTTTTCAGTCTTCACCTGCACGCCCTGTTTTCCTTCGATCAGGTAGCGGGCCTGATCCGTGGCAGTCCCGTAAAGGGTCCGAGCCGTCACGTGATTGGCCTGTTCTGCCACGATATTTTTCAGCATATCGTTGAAGATGACTATCTTTTGCTCCGCAGGCATGTTGGCATCATCCAGTCTGCGGTTCAGCTTGATCATGTATTCCTGATTCTTGTTCGTCAGCTGCTCGAACAAAGCGGCATTTTCCTTTCTTTCGCTTCGTAATCGATCGCTGTATCCTGTTCGTTTGTTTTTTTGTTTTTAGCCATACTTAATTGACTCTCCTTTTCCTACACATTGAAGCGGAACAGAATAACGTCGCCGTCTTTGACCACGTAATCTTTTCCTTCTGCTCTTAATTTCCCAGCTTCGCGCGCAGCTTTCTCACTGCCTAAACGGTCATAGTCTTCATAAGAGATCGTTTCGGCACGGATGAATCCGCGTTCGAAGTCACTGTGGATGACGCCGGCAGTCTGGGGAGCCTTCATGCCTTTTTTGAATGTCCAGGCTCTGACTTCTTTCGGTCCGGCCGTGAAGAACGTGGCCAGGCCGAGCAGATCGTAGGACTTCTTGATCAGCTTGTTCAAACCGGGTTCGCTGACGCCCAAATCTTCCAGGAACATGGCTTTTTCTTCATCGTCCAGTTCAGCGATCTCTTCTTCGATGGCCGCTGAAATGGCCACCACTTCGGCGCCTTCTGCTTCAGCGATCTCGCGGACCGTCTGGAGGTGTTTGTTGCTCTCCGGATCGGCGATTTCTTCTTCGGCGACGTTCGCCACGTAAAGGACGGGTTTGCTTGTGAGCAGAAACAGCGAGCGCAGGATCGGCAATTCTTCATCCGTAAAGGAAAGCACGCGCACCGGCTTGCCTTCTTCTAAAACAGGTTTGATTTTATCCAGTACAGACAGCATCGCGACCGCTTCCTGGTCTTTTGATTTCGCCTGTTTTCTTACTTTCTCATACCGCTTATCGACGGATTCCAGGTCGGCCAGAGCCAGTTCCAGGTTGATCGTTTCGATATCTTCGGCCGGATCGACCGTGCCCGAAACGTGCGTGATGTTCTCATCTTCAAAACAGCGGACGACATGACAGATCGCATCCACTTCACGGATATTGGCCAGGAACTTGTTTCCCAGACCTTCCCCTTTGCTTGCACCTTTGACGATGCCGGCAATGTCGGTGAATTCAAACGTTGTCGGAACGACTTTGGCGGGGTCGACCAGTTCGGCCAGACGGTCCAGACGGTCATCCGGGACTTCAACGATCCCGACGTTCGGGTCGATCGTGGCAAAAGGGTAGTTCGCAGCTTCTGCACCTGCTTTGGTAATGGCATTGAATAAGGTTGATTTTCCTACGTTGGGCAAGCCAACAATTCCTGCTGTTAAAGGCATAAATGTGTTCACCTTTCACTTTCTTTAAATTAGTTAGTCTTTCAGGACTTTCTTCATTTTCCGGTCAAATTCTCTGCGAGGCATCATGACTAAATGGCCACATCCCGTACACTTGATACGTATATCAGCCCCCATGCGTATGATCTCCCAGCGGTTCGTTCCACAAGGATGCGGCTTCTTCATTTCAACGACATCATGTAAATCATAGGATTTTTCCACTCTCATTTATCCTCCCTGCTCATTAATTCAGATCGATGTTCAGTTCTTCCAGGATACGGTTCAAGTCGTCGGGAGAGACGTATTCGATCTCGATCTTCCCTTGCTCGCCTTTTTCCCGTATAACGACACTGGTGCCGAATTTATCGGTCAAAAGCTCTTCCGATTTACGGATGTAGACCGATTTGTCTTTGGTCTGCGGCTTTTCCGGTTTGTCTTTGGGATGCTGGTTGGCTTCTGATACCAGATGTTCCAGCTGCCTGACGGTCAGTTTTTCTTTCACCGCACGCTTGGCCAGCTTTTTGATCTTCGATTTGTCTTTCAGACCTAAAAGTGTCCGGGCCTGTCCGTTTGACAGCTTGCCTTCCTGGACCAGCTGCTTCACTTCTTCGGGCAAAGACAGCAGGCGCAGATGATTGGCAATATACGAACGGCTTTTGCCTAATTTTTCGGCCACCATTTCCTGCGTCATGGACAGTTTGTCCATCATCATGTTGTAGGCTTCCGCTTCTTCCAGGGACGTCAAATCTTCACGCTGCAGGTTTTCCAGGATCGCCACCTGCATCATGACTTCTTCGTTGAGCTCGCGGACGATCGCCGGGACCTTGTCTTTTCCGGCAATTTTTGACGCTCGGAACCGTCGTTCGCCGGCAATGATCTCATAGCCTTTGACGGACGATTCACGTAATATGATCGGCTGCAGCACGCCTGAAACAGTGATGGAAGCAGCCAGTTCATTCAGCGCATCTTCATCAAAGTGACGTCTGGGCTGATATGGATTGGGACGGATTTCTGACAGATCGATAAGCTGCACGCGTTCGTCATTGCGGTCGACTTCTTCTTCAAAGTTAGGCACATCAAACAAGGCATCGATGCCCCGGCCCAATCCTTTTTTCTTATTCGCCACTACCCATCACTTCCTTCGCTAGTTCTTGATAGACTTCTGCACCCTTGGACCTGATGTCATAGTCGATGATCGACAGGCCGTAACTGGGTGCTTCAGACAGTCTGATATTACGCGGAATAATCGTTGCGTATACTTTTTCACGGAAATATTTCTTCACTTCATTGACCACTTCAAAGCCGAGATTCGTGCGCGCGTCCAGCATCGTCAAGAGGACGCCTTCCACTTTCAGCTCTTTGTTGAAGTGTTTCTGTACAAGTCTTACCGTATTGAGCAGCTGGCTCAATCCTTCCAGCGCATAATACTCGCACTGGACAGGGATAAGGACAGAATCGCTAGCGGTGAATGCATTGATGGTCAAGTGACCGAGAGACGGCGGACAGTCGATCAGGATATAATCGTAATCGTCTTTCAGTGTCTCTACGGCACTTTTCAGGCGTGTTTCTCTCGCCATGAGGCTGGTCAGTTCCACTTCTGCCCCTGCCAGCTGGATCGTTGCCGGGACGATGCTCAAGTTGTCCCGACTCGTAGGCAGCACAACATCTTTAAGCGGTTCTTCGTTTATCAGGACGTCGTAGATATCCCGATCCACCTCGCCTTTCTTCACGCCCAGCCCGCTGGTTGCATTCCCCTGAGCGTCCATGTCGATCAGCAGCACTTTTTTGCCGTTAAAGGCTAAAGAAGCGCCCAAATTCACTGTGGTCGTTGTTTTTCCTACGCCACCTTTTTGGTTTGCGACGGCTATAATCTGCGCCATATTCTTCCTCCAAACTTTCTCCTCTGTTCGTTTATGCCAGTGGACTCTTGTTCGGAGTCCCTGGTCGTCTCGGATATTTATTAGGTGTTTCTTTTTTCTTGTCTATAAGAATGATCGTGCGTTCTCCCGCATCTTCAGGCAGCTCGAACGAATGGACATCTCTCACTTTGCCGCCGAGCAGAGCGACCGCAGATGCTGCTTCATCCAGCTCCTCAGGCGCGTGCGCTGCTTTCATCGCGATAAACGTGCCCTCTATCTTGAGCAGCGGCAAGCAGAGTTCTGAAAGCACGCTCATGCGAGCCACGGCGCGTGCCGTCACGAAATCAAACGAGGCCCGAAACTGCTTGTTCTGTCCGAACGTTTCTGCGCGGTCGTGATAAAGCGATACCCCGCTCAGTCCTAGTTCCTCGACGATCGTTTCCAGAAAGGTGATACGTTTTCCGAGTGAATCGACGATCGTGATCTGTAATTCAGGGTAGATGATTTTCAGGGGGATACTAGGAAACCCAGCACCTGAGCCTACATCGCATAGACTGTGGACCCCTTTGCTAAAATCTACATATAGTCCGGCTGTTAAGGAATCATAAAAATGTTTCAAGTAAACTTCTTCACGCTGCGTGATCGCAGTTAAATTGATTTTTTCATTCCACTCTTGAAGCAGTTTTAGATAACGGTCAAACTGACGCATCTTGGCTTCTGTGATCGGAATGTCTCTTTTCTTAAGTTCTGACTGAAATTCTTCTGGAGTCATTCTTCAAAAATCCTTTCTTTAATCAGTCGTGAAACACTTGAATGTTTCACAAAATCACTCTCTTCACTTTATACCAAACAGCTTGTAAATACAATGGTTTGCGGAGATTTTTTAAAGATTTGAAACAGCGTTTTTATATCCGTCACTCGTCCTTGAAAAGTCTATCCTATTAACGATTTTTTCCTTCAGTTTCGAAAGAAACTCTGGGTATCGTCAGGTTCAGGCGGTGACCAAATCGGGACGGAGGTTTGCTTCGGTAATTATGAAAAGCGCGTCCTGTTTATCGGCAACAAGAAGAAAAAACGACCCCGTTTTGTACGAGGCCGTAAGTTTCCCTTAAATGTCCAGATGAAAAGACTCAGACTTTCCTGTGCTGACGCAGGACAAGGATGTTGAGTACAATAAACACGATGGAAAAACCCAGTAACACCAGCAGGTTCACAGCGATATGCCCTAACCCGAACCCTCTTACCGTCGCATCCCCCGCCAGTGCCTGTGCAGCATAATATAAGGGCGTGAGCGGTCCCGATCCAGCTGACATAATCCGAGATGGTCTCAAGCGTGAAGAGGCCGGAAAAGAACAGCTGCGGAACGACCACAATGGGGATGAACTGGATCATCTGCAATTCGTTCTGTGCAAAAGATGACAGAAGTATGCCTAAAGTCAAGGCTGTAAAGGAGAGAAGAGCGTGATGAGCAGGACGTAAAAGAAATTTCCTTCCATCATCATGCCCAGGACATAGATCGTATAGGCAGAAATGATGGTCGACTGCAGGACCGTGAACAGGCCGAAGCCGACGACGTACCCGATGACGATCTCCCATTTCCTCAAGGGGCTGGAAAGCAGGCGTTCCAGGGTGCCGCGGGTCCGTTCTCTCAGGAAAGAAGACACCCGAAATCAGAAACACAAAAAAGAAAACAAAAAAGCCCAGCAGGACAGGACCGAAATAGTCAAAGTGCCGCATATCTTCACTCCCGTGAAGGAAAGTGGCTGTAATCTGATTATCCTCTTGGGAGCTGAGTGGTGAAAAGGTGTCCTGCATCCACCTTAAGACAGCAGAATTGATTGTCGGATCGCTCCCTTCCAATGTCACACTTGGTTCGTTTGCATCCACCGTGACATAGCCATCCAGTTCCTGCATTTCAAGGTCTTCCAAAGCATCTTCCTCGTTCTCGTAGACTGTCACTTCCGCATCAGAGGTATCGACCCTCTCGGTCATCGCTTGCGGGATATCCACCAGCCCGATGCGCGGCGTATAGTCTTCATCGCCGAATACCAGATACAGTAACGACAACACTAAAATAGGCGCCAATATCAGTAACGCCATGGTCCGCTTGTCTCGTCTGAACTGACGCAGGATACGGACGATCAAAGCCTTAATTCGCATTACCGTCACCTCCGTAAACTAGAAAAGCACCTTCCAGATCTTCTGCGTGTGCCTTTTCCTTCAACTGCTCAGGTGACCCGACTGCAGTCAGTTTTCCGTCTCTGATCATGCCTAAACGGTCACACTTATCCGCCTCTTCCATCACATGCGTGGTGACGATGATCGTTATCCCTCTGCTTTTCAGGGTGTTGAAACTGTTCCAGATGCTCTTTCTGAGGATCGGGTCCATCCCCACAGTCGGTTCATCCAATATTAAAATATCCGGTTCATGCAGCATCGCAATCGCCAGACTCAATCGCCGCTTCATCCCTCCGGAATATTCGGCAACGATTTTATCAAAGGAATCTTCCAGATCAACGACAGCCATGACCGCTTGCATACGCTTCTGTCTTTGCTGCTTGTTCATATTATAAAGTGAAACGAAAAAATCGAGATTTTCCCGGGCGCTGAGCTCAGTGTACAATGCATCAGACTGTGCCATATAGCCGATCGTTTCTATCAACTCAAGGGAAGGCTGTTTGATCCCTGATATACGCACCTCACCTGCCGTGGCTTCTTCTAAACCGACTAACTGCTTTACAAGCGTCGTTTTCCCTGCACCTGACGGACCCAGTAGACCGAATATCTCGCCTCTAGTGATCTCCAGATCTATTTCTTTTAAAACAGACTGTTTGCCGTAGGACTTGGAAACCTTTCTGACCGAGATTATGTGCTCATTCTTGACCATCTGTTTCACTTCCTTTTCTTCACTCACAGAGCCCCTCCAGACGAAGCTGCATGCGACTAAATAGTTTAGAACGCTTGGGAACTCTTTTCTAAAGTATAACATTCTGCAGAAATTCCAGCTCCCGCCATCACTTGTTCATTTGTCGGTCTACAAAAAAAGACCATGACCGAATGACCTTTCAGCATCCCAATCACAGTCTATATGCTTATATCTTTTAATATTCCTGCGCATTCAGTTTCCCTGACTGCTCCGTTTCGCCTACATTATCCAGTGCTTTCCCCAGCATCAGCGGGCCAATGATTTCAAAAATGACTACCCCCGTCAGTACGACACCAGTTATCGGCGCCGGACACTTGCGGAAGAGACCTTTCAGCAATACTGGCGAGACCGATGGCCACGCCTGCATGCGGCAGCAGTCCCAGTCCGAGATTGTAGCGTACTTTTTTGTTGATGCGGGTGAAGGAGGAAAACAGGAGGATACCAAAATATTTTCCAAGAAAGCGTGCCACGATATAAGCGGCCCCGGCCAAGCCGACCTGTCCGAGGATCGCAACATCCAAGTGTGCCCCCGCCAGTGTCAGAAACAAGATGAAAATGGGCATCTCAATACGGTCAAGCAAGGACGCTATCAAAACTTTCCTCGATGTCAGGTTTGATATTGCCACACCGGCTGTTAAGTTTGTCAGGATAGGCGAGAGCCCGTAGACAAAAGCGATACCGGAATTGAGCAGTAACGCGGCTAAGAGCAGGACGACCAGGCTGTCATTGGCCGTATTGCTTCTGACAAAGTAGGATATGAACACCCCGCTGACGACTCCAACCAAAAGAGCAAGGAAAATATCCAGGATGACTAAACCGATCAGCACGATACCTGAAGTCGCCTCATTTCCAAAAGACTGAATAAATGCCACCATAACACCAAAGGCCAGGATGGTGATCAGATTATCAAAAGCGACTAGACCAAGCAGATTCTGAGTCATTTCGCCTTGAGCTTTCTTTTCCTTGACCACCGATACCACCCCGGATGGAGCGACGGACATGGCCAGAGGTGCGAGGATAAGTGCATATGGGATCGGCATGCCTGCCAACCAGGTCAGTACCGAGACAAGCACGCCTGTGAACAGGGTATTTCCGATCGACAGTATGATTAAATTCTTTCCAAAAGCTTTGAATACCCGGTAGTGCAGCTCGGTTCCTACAGATAGAGCGAGCATGCCCAGCGCCAGTTCATTCACGAAACTCAAACTATAATACACTTCGCTTGTAATCAGATTGAACACACTGGGGCCCAATACGAGTCCGCACAGTATGTATCCGGTAACAGTCGGGATTCTGACTTTTTTGGCCAGCTTGCCTGCTCCTAAACCGGCCAGCAGCAGGATAGCAATATATATTGAATAGGTCATTATCTAAAATACCTTTCTTCTTTTCTATTTTTTATGTCCACTAAGTCTGAAACGTACTCTCCATCTACTCACTCTTCGTTGTTTTGCTGGATGCCTTTTGCGAAATTGACGGGCACACTGAAGAAGACCGCATTATCCGGTTGTGTCAGATCCCCACAGACACTTTCAGTGATCGACAGCACTTCTTTGCGTTCCGCTTCATCTTTAACGACCGTGAAGATCGTCTTGCTGTTTGCCTCCCGTTCTTCACCCAGTTCCGCAAACATCGAGAACATCGGAAACTGTCTGGAAATCAGATGTCCCATCCCGCTGCTCTCTAAAACAGTGGCTCCTTTGATTTCGTACCTGACAAAGAGAGAAAGGATTTCTTCCAGCAGATCCACCTTATTTAAAACAATGACGACAAGTTCCATTTATATTCCTTCTTTCTGTTTTTCAGCCTTCTCAAAAAAAGCTGACTGCTTATTTGCGCCTGACTAGTGACAGTTGCAGGCTTCTTTTAAAAATTATTTTTTTACGTCTTAGCACTAGTATAACGTTTTATCCGCTTACATCAAACTGATTTGGAAGGTAATATGAATCACTGACACAAAAAGCAGTACGTTTGTCTATCATCTCCGTTGATGATCGTCTACATATAGAACGTCAGGGCTGTACCTTACCGATGAAAAAGCAAAAAAAGCACCTGACACTTCAGATCCTCATAAAGAGTTGAATGTCATGTGCTTTTTTATTATTCATTTGGTTCAGATGCTTATTCTTTCGTTTCGCCAACTGCTTTGAGAGCTCTTCCTACAATCATCGGACCGAAGATTTCAAAGAATACCGCACCTGCCAGGATGACCCCGGTAATGGCGCCGGAAACCTGCGGCAGACTGCGCTCCGCAATCGTTGCTAACCCGATGGCGATGCCGGCTTGAGGGAACAGTCCCAGACCGACATACTTACGTATTTTCTTATCAAGCGGTGTGAACTGAGAAAAGAACAGTGAACCGAAATACTTCCCGGCTGCACGAGCGGCGATGTAGCCTAAACCAGCCAGACCGACTCGTCCAACAACGGTGATATCTATGTGCGCCCCTGCGAGCGTCAGGAATATGATGAAAATCGGAAGTTCGATCCGGTTCAGTATCGATGCCACTAAAACCTTTCTGGATGTGAGGTTCGTGATGAAGATCCCTGCTACAATATTTGTCAGGACAGGCGACAAACCATATAAAGCGGCAATACCTGTATTGAAAAGGATCGCAGCCAGCAAAAGAGGGACCATTTTCTCATTCGAGGTCTGTTTTCTTATAAAATAAGAAACAAACAGTCCGCTCACTGCACCGACCAAGATGCCCAGACCGACATCCGTCAGGACCGTGCCTACCAAGGCAAGGCCGGATGCCCCTTGATTTCCCATAGACTGGACAAAGGAAACCATCATACCAAAGGATAAAATAGCGATCAGATTGTCAAAGGCTACTAATCCGAGAACATTCTGGGTCATTTCGCCTTCTGCTTTGGTGTCTTTCACGACTTCCACTACACCGGCTGGAGAAACGGTCAGTCCCAGTGTCCCTAGGATCAGCGCATACTCGATGGGCAGTCCCAGCAGCCAGGTCACTAATGTAACAAGGGTAACGGTGAGGACGGCATTTCCTACAGAGATCGTGACCAGGTTTTTACCGAAGGCTTTGAATACACGGTAATGCAGTTCGGTCCCGACTGAAATAGCCAGCATCCCCAGTGCCAGTTCATTCACGAATTCCAGATGATGATAAACGTCACTGGTTATAAAGTTGAGGACACTCGGCCCCATGAGCAATCCGATTATAATATAACCGGATACAGTGGGCAGTCCCACCTTGCTTGCCAGCTTGCCTCCTCCCATGCCTGCGATCAGAATAATTGCAATATACAGTGAATACGTCATGTTTGTAACCCTTCTTCTTTTTTATTTTTCAAGATCATTATTGCTCGATTCCTTTTGTAAAGTTTACCGGTACGCTGAAAAAGATTGCATTATCGGGTTTCGACAGATCCCCGCAGACACTTTCAGCGATCGAGAGCACCTCTTTGCGTTCTGATTCATCTTTGACGACCGTGAAGATCGTCTTGCTGTTTGCCTCGCGTTCTTCTCCCAGTTCCGCAAACATCGAGAAACATCGGAAACTGACTGGATATCAGGTGCCCCATCCCGCTGCTGTCTAAAACGGTGGCCCCTTTGATTTCGTATCTGACAAAGAGAGAAAGCATTTCCTCCAGCAGATCGACTTTATTCAAGACTATGACGACAAGCTCCATTTTTATTCCTTCTTTCTATTATTTTCCTGCTTCTAAAATGGCCGTATATTATTATGCTCCTGAAAAGATTGAATTACAAGGGACTTTCAGAAAATCATTAAATTCTTTTCATAAATGGGTTGAGTATTATTTATAAGGGTGTATACTGTGGTTGTGGATCGCGAAACAGGAAAAATGTAAGACATTAAATTGACGTAAAAAGGAGATTGACACTCGACTATGTGGCAGTTCAAACACTTTCAGGAATTAAATGCTCAAGATTTTCATCAGATAATAAAAGAACGAACGAAAATTTTTGTTGTAGAGCAAGGCTGTGCCTATCAGGAAGTTGATGACATCGACTTAAGGGCTATACATCTCATCAAACGACAAAAGAATTCAATCAAAGCTTATGCGCGTATTTACAAAGAAGACCATAAGATCAAGATCGGACGCGTCCTGGTCCCTGAAGAGTTCAGAAATGAAGGCCACGGTAAAGAGCTGCTTAAAGTGGCACTGAATTATGTTTCCTGTCATCATCCCGGATGCGAAGTATCCATCCAGGCCGAATCCTATCTGAAAGAGTTCTATGAAAAATTCGGTTTCGAGGCAACATCTGACCTCTATTATGATTACAACATCGGACACTACGATATGAAACTGTCGATGAAAGAACTTGTTCTGCAGAATTAAACATGACCCTATAAATTAAAATCAAAGCACCCGTTCAGAAAATAATACTTTCTGGACGGGTGCTTTGTTGTCAGTTGATCTAGCTAAATAAAGTTGGTGAATAAGTAAGCGGCATAGATGCCCAGTAGAACAAAGCCGTGCGGACGTTTGACCGCATTTAGTTTATCTGAAATCATCGGATAACTCAGCATACCGAACAGGAGTAGCAGGAAAGGGAACTGGAGCATATAATAAATATCCGGGACGACCTGACCTCCCGGCAAGAGCGTGATCGTCGCCCCCATGACCAGTATGAGATTCATCATGTTGGCCCCAGGACGTTCCCGATAGCCAGCTCGCCATGTCCGTATCTGGTCGCGACCAGGGTGGTGGACACTTCCGGGACACTGGTACCAAAGGCAACGATCGTCGATGAAATCACGCTGTCCGGAACACCAATGCGCGCAGCGGTTATTTCGGCTGTCGTAACGAGCAGGGTCGCCCCAAGCGTGACACCCAAAGAGCTCAGCAGCAGGAGTCCCAAGCGCTTACCCATTCCGGTGTTTTTATTGCCTGAATGTTCTTCGGCTGCTTCTTCAGCCTCTTCGATATCGCCCAGCAGAGCTTCCGGCTTTTTCTTGACGGTATACCAGATGTAAAACGGGACAGCGATCAAAAATAATATCCCGAAACCTCTGGGAAGCAGACCTTCCTGAGGAAAATCACCGAAGCCGATACTTGTTCCGATGAAAAGCAGGGCAGTGAGGGTCAGAATGTAAAAGGTTTTCTTTGTCTCCTCCCGTATCGGCAGCACCCCGCCGACGGCCCCGATCCCTAAAACAAGTGATGTGTTAGTGATGACCGACCCAATGGCATTCCCCAGACCGAGCTGCATGTTGCCGTTTAAGGTCGCGGCCACGGACGATGCGACTTCCGGCAGGGTCGTTCCGACTGAGAGGATCGTGGCGCCCACGACCATTTTCGACATCCCGAGAATGAGCGACAGCGAAACCGCCTCTTCGATCAGTTTATCCGCCGCCTGAGACAGGATGACTAAAGCAACTGCAAATAATATGATGATAACTAACGTTGGTAGTGATTCTATATAGGTATTCACTGGCAATCTCCTATTTGATTATTTTTTAAACATACTGCTTATAGTATAGCAAAATAATGTACATCGTGTAGGAGATATTAAAAAAATCAAGAAGCCGGAATGTTTACGCCGGTTTCTTGATTTTACTCCTTTTAAGTGTGATTAAAGAGCGAATTGGGACTAGTTCCGTTTACTTTGCTCCCTTGAAGTTGTTTTAATAAGCGGATTGGAACTACTTCAGCTTCATCACCCTTGTTAACTGGTTCCAATAAGCGGATTGGAACTACTTCAGTTTCTTTTCCACCGTGAAGTGGGTCCAATAATCGGAATGGGACTAGTTCCAATCAAACACCTCCACCAACATGTCGCAATTAGAGCCGGCGGATCAGATCCTTCCGATCAGCCTGATTATTTTAAAAAAGCTGTGAAAAATGACAAAGAGGCTGAGATTTTGGTCTCAGCCTCTTTAACACGTGATTGTTACATTAAATTAATTATTAGCAAATTTGCTGAATTTTCCTTTAGTGCTGTTTGCTATCTTGACCAGCAGGAGCATGATAGGCACTTCCACCAGTACACCGACGACGGTTGCCAAAGTAGCTCCGGAATTCAGTCCGAATAATGAAATGGAAACAGCAACGGCCAGTTCAAAGAAGTTGCTGGCGCCAATCATAGCAGATGGTGCGGCAATGTTAAATGGCAGTTTGCAGGCATAAGCACCTGAATACGTAACCGCGAAAATCAGGAACGTCTGGATGGTCAGCGGTATGGCGATCAGCAGGATATGCAGCGGGTTCTGGACGATACGCTCTCCCTGGAAGGAAAAGATAATGACCAGGGTCAAGAGTAAGCCGGCCATCGTCACACGGTCGAACTTGCTGATGAAATTATGTTCGAAATAATGCTCTCCTTTTTTACTGATGATGACTTTACGCGTAATGATCGCCAGTACCAGTGGGACAACAATAAACAGCACGGTCGAAAGGATCAGGGTGTTCCAGGGAACGACTACGTTACCTACGCCCAGGAGCAGTGCCACGATCGGTGCGAACAGGACGATGACGATCAGGTCGTTCACTGAGACCTGAACCAGCGTATAAGCGGGATCACCGTCTGTCAGCTTGCTCCAGACAAAGACCATCGCGGTACACGGCGCGGCGCCCAAAATGACGGCCCCGGCAATGTATTCTCGAGCGAGTTCATTGGCAATCAGGCCGTCAAAGATGAATAAAAAGAACAAGGACGCAATAACAAACATCGTAAAGGGTTTGATGGCCCAGTTGACGAATGTCGTTAAGAACAAGCCCAGTGGTCGCTTAGTTACACCTACAACACTTGTAAAATCAACTTTCAGCATCATCGGGAAGATCATGATCCAGATAAGAATGGCAGTCGGAACAGATACCTGATAATACTCATAGCGGCTCAAAGTTTCTGGTATAATTGGAAAAATTGTCCAATTAAAACCCCAGCCCCCATGCACAGCAGCACCCAGACGGTCAGGTATCTTTCGAAAACACTGATCGCGGATTTATTTTTCATTGTTTCATCCATTGAATAACCTCCATTGATTTACATACATAGATAACTTTCTATGTATAAGATACGTCAATTTTCTCTCTTTGTCAACAATAAGAAGGACAGAAAAAGAGTCGGCTGACTCTTTTCTGTCAAAAAAACAACCTATTTGTTCACACTTTTTATATAATTCTGATAGTTCGTGTTCCCGCCGGACAAAACATTCACGTCCAGAAAGCCGATGTTAAGGAGCAGGTTCTGGGCCGTGTTGCTGGTGACCCCTTTGTTGCAGTAGACGACGGTCTTGACGTTATGATCCAGGTCGGCCACGCCTTTGCGCAGCTTCGGCATCGGGATGTTCACCGCATTTTTCACATGATTTTTTTCATGCTGTTTGGGTGAACGGACATCGATGATCTGCAGCGGCACGTCTTTTTCCTGCCAGCCTGAACCACTTCTTCGGCGTGATCACCGGGAGGGACTGGCGCGCATTCTCGAGACCATGCCCGTATAGTTGACCGGATCTTTGGTCGTACTGAACGGCGGTGCATACGCCAGGTCGAGGTGGAACAGATCTTCAGCTGTCGCATTGAACGTGATCGCGGTGACAAACACATCGATGCGCTTGTCCACGCCTTCCGGTCCGACGATCTGGGCACCCAGGAAACGGCCGGTTTCTCTGTCGGCCACGCCTTTGATGGTCAGTTCCTGTCCGCCCACGTATTTTGCATGAGCCGGTTTGATATTATGGATAACGACCGGATCAAAGCCGGCTTCGGCTGCTTCTTTTTCCGACAAGCCGGTATAAGCAACGGTCAGATCGAACAGACGGAAAATACCTGTTCCGAGCGTCCCTTTGAATACCAGAGGCCCGCCGGTCAAGTGATCGCCGGCGATGCGTCCCATCTTGTTCGCTGTCGAACCTAAGGGGTGGTACAGGGGCCGGCCTGTCACTCTATGGAAACTCTCGGCCACATCACCGACTGCATAAACGTCGTCGGCAGATGTTTTCATGTGCTTGTCCACTTTGATCGCGCCGGTTTCTCCCAGCTCTATACCCGCTTCTCGGGCCAGGACCGTGTTCGGCCTGACACCAACGGCCATGATCACCAGATCCGTCTCGATCGCCGCACCTTTTTCTGTCCCCAACTCTTCGACTTTCCCCTGACCTTTGATGGTTTCTACTTTGTCACCGATGTGGAGCTCGACCCCATTAGCTCTCAATTCTTTTTCAAGATGGTACGCCATGTCCGCATCGATTTTAGGGAAGATCTGATCGGCAAGTTCGACCATGGCTACTTCAAATCCTCTTCTGGTCAACTGCTCGGCCATTTCAAGTCCGATAAAGCCGGACCCGACGATAGTGGCATGTCCTGACTTCATGTCCTTCCATGTACGCATCGATGGCTTTGGTGTTATCCATCGTTTTGACGTGAAAGACGTTCTCGTAAGAATCCAGACTGAACGGCGGCGGGGTAAGTGAGTAGGAACCTGTGGCCAGCACCAGCTTGTCATAGGTTTCTCTGGAACCTTCACCTGTAGCTTTGTTATAGACTTCGATCTCTTTGGCTAAAGGATGGATGGCTTTCACGTGGTGATTCGTGTGAATATCTATTTCAAAACGCTGCTTGAACCAGTCCGTATCTCTGGGGATAAGCGTTTCGATCTTCTCCACTTCTCCGCCCAGAAAATAAGGCATCCCGCAGACGGAATACGAAATATCTTCCGCGTCTTCATACACAACGATCTCAGCCGCTTCATCGTTGCGTCTCGCTTTTGCCGCAACCGACGTGCCCGCCGCGACTGAACCAATGACTACAATTTTCATCAATCAAACCTCCATATATAGACTAATATCTATCTATCGACTAGTGTATCAATTTATGCATAGGATTACTACTGAGAAATCGGAAACAAATGTAAAAATTATGTAAATGTTCACTTTTCTGTCCTTCTTCTCTTTCCGTGACCGTTTCAATCTTATATACTATTGGAATGCAAAAGGAGGAAATCAACATGAATGATTCAGACTCAGACGCTCTCCGTCCCTTGGAGTGTCTTTTTAAAGATATTTTTGTCTGTTCGCTCGGCGCTTTCGGCGGGCCAGAAGCCATTTACAGTGTTTTCACTGAACAGCTGGTCGTTAAAAAAGAGTACTTAACTGAAACTGAACTGGTCGAGCTCATGGCCTTGTGCGCGTTCCTGCCCGGCCCCAGCAGCACGCAGACCATTGTGGCGATCGGTCACAAGACTGGCGGTCCGCTTCTGGCACTTCTTACAATGCTCGTCTGGGCCCTGCCCGCTCTGGTTATCATGACGACCTTGTCCTTTCTTTATCAGTTTCTGGATACGCTGGATATCTCGACAGATGTGCTGCGCTACATCGGACCCATGGCGGTCGGTTTCATTATCCTGGCTTCTTACCGGATCGGCAAGAAAGTCGTGTTCGACCGGCTGACGTTCACCCTGTTTCTGTTCGGCGCCGTCACCACCTATTTCATACGCTCGGCCTGGATTTTTCCTTTGGTCCTGGTCATTGGCGGTCTGGCTTCCCTTCTGATCACCCGCGAGAAGGACTTGTGGCAAAGAGTGAAGCTGAATCCGCCTTATTTCTACCTGGGCCTGTTCTTGTTCTTCACCCTGGGGAGTCTTTTGGCCGCTGCCTTGTTCCAGAATGAACTGATCGCTTTGTTCGAACGTTTTTACCGCTACGGCTACCTGGTTTTCGGCGGCGGTCAGGTCGTCATCCCGGTGATGTATACAGAACTTGTCGAGGTGTATTCCTTCATAACAAGTCAGGAGTTTCTGACGGGTTACGGGCTTGTTCAAGGCATCCCCGGTCCCATGTTCAGTTTCAGCGCCTATGCGGGCGGGATGGCTGTACAAGTTCCGACTGCCGCACGTCAGATCCTGGGCGCTGTTGCCGGCGGGATAGGCATTTTCCTGCCCGGACTTTTGCTCATTTACTTTGTTTATCCGATATGGGAAAAACTGAAACTGATCAAAGGCTTTCGCATCGCGCTCAAAGGGGTTGCGGCTGTCGCGGGCGGACTGATCGCTGTTGCGGCGGTCCGATCCTGACGCAGCAGAGCGGATGCCTCTGGACAATCTGCTGGTCACGCTCGTCACTTTGGTTCTGCTGTACACGAAAAAAGTGCCCGTTCCTCTAATCGTTATAGGCGTCGTTGCAGCCGGCTTTCTCTTCTGATTTTCCAGAACGGTTCACCGATCCACTGGTAAAGCTTTTTTACGACCCAACCGAAGCTAAATATGACCGATTTTTGACTTTACTGAAAATAGAATAAGTTTTTTCACAAAATAGCATGATTTACAAGTGAAAGTACGTATAATAGGAGTAATGGCCTTAGGGTCTTTAACTTTAGAGAATAAAGGATTTGATACGAATATGATTACAGTAACAGATGTAAGTTTACGTTTTTCTGACAAAAAACTATTTGAAGACGTCACGATGAAATTTCAAAATGACAATTGCTATGGTGTTATCGGAGCGAACGGTGCCGGTAAATCGACCTTCTTAAAAATATTATCCGGAGAGTTATCTCCAACTTCAGGTGACGTTTCAATGCCGAACGATTCGCGTATGGCCGTCTTGAAACAGAACCACTATGACTATGAAGAGCAGACCGTGATCGATACCGTCATCATGGGTCACGAGCGTTTGTATAATGTCATGCAGGAAAAGAACGAGATCTACATGAAAGCAGACTTTTCAGATGAAGACGGCATCCGTGTAGCTGAACTTGAGGGCGAATTTGCCGAACTGGACGGCTGGGAAGCTGAACCGGAAGCAATGACTTTGCTTAAAGGCCTGGGCATACCGGAAGCTTTGCACCACAAGAAAATGGCTGAATTGACAGGCGGCCAGCACGTGAAGGTCCTTCTGGCGCAGGCACTGTTCGGCAAACCGGACGTTTTGCTTTTAGATGAGCCGACAAACGGCCTGGACACGCATTCCATCGCCTGGCTGGAAGAATTTCTGATCAACTTTGAAAACACCGTCATCGTTGTTTCCCATGACAGACACTTTTTAAACAAAGTGTGTACCCACATGGTCGACGTCGACTTCGGACAGATCAGACTGTTCGTCGGGAACTACGATTTCTGGCTGGAATCCAGTCAGCTGGCTTCTAAACTGGCCGCAGATCAGAACAGTAAAAAAGAAGAGAAAATCAAGGAACTCGAAGCCTTTATCGCACGATTCAGCGCGAACGCATCGAAATCCAAACAAGCGACATCCCGTAAGAAAATGCTGGATAAAATCACTTTGGATGACATCCAGCCGTCTTCACGCCGCTACCCATTCGTCGGTTTTCAGCCTGAGCGCTGAAATCGGGAATGACCTGCTGCGTGTTGAAAATCTTTCGAAAACGATCGACGGCAAGAAAATCCTGGGCAACATTTCATTCAACTTGACACGAGACGATAAAGTCGCGTTTACAAGCATGAATGACGTCGCGATCACGACGCTGTTCAAGATCATTACCGGTGAAATGGAAGCAGACAGCGGGACTTATCAGTGGGGCATCACGACCAAACAGGCCTACCTTCCTAAAGATACCACGAGCGAATTCGAGAACAGTTCACTCACGATTCTGGACTGGTTGAGACAATTACGTCGTCAATAAAGAAGAGAACGACAACACGTTCCTGAGAAGTTTCCTGGGACGCATGCTCTTTTCCGGTGAAGAAGTCATGAAAGAAGTTTCCGTTCTTTCCGGTGGCGAGAAAGTCCGCTGCATGCTTTCCAAACTGATGCTGAGCAAGGCCAACGTTCTTGTCCTGGATGACCCGACCAACCACCTGGATCTGGAATCGATCACTGCACTGAATAACGGTCTGATCGACTTTAAAGGCGCTATTCTTTTCGGCTCCCATGACCACCAGTTCATCCAGACCCTGGCGAACCGCATCATCGAGATTTCACCAAACGGTGTCGTTGACCGCGCGGAAACCACATACGATGAATTCCTGGAAAACAAATCCGCACAGGAACAAGTTGCTGCACTCTACGCATAATTTAAGAGCTTAAATGATGAGCACTCGCGACCTCGGTCGCGAGTGTTCTTTTTTGTCTTTTTAGGGAGGAAGAAAGAAGCCGCGGCTTCTTTCAACAGCATTTGAATTTCTGTTCTGGTCGATTTTTGTGTCCTCACGGCGATTGCGTGACGTTCGCCGCTGCTTTTCCTCTCTCGAACGGCACGCCTGAACTGATTGCGTGACGTTCGGTGCTGCTTTTCCTCTCCGAAAGGCACGCCTGAACTGATTGCGTGACGTTCGGCGCTGCTTTTCCTCTCCGAAAGGCACGCCTGAACTCGATTGCGTGCTCGACGTTCGAGCGCTACGTTGTTATCCTCTCCGAAAGGCACGCCTGACCTGATTGCGTGACGTTCGGCGCTGCTCTTCCTCTCTCGAAAGGCACGCCTGAACTGATTGCGTGACGTTCGGGCGCTCGCTGATTCTCTCTCGAAAGGCACGCCTGAGCTGATTGCGTGACGTTCGGGCTGCTCTGCTTTGATCCTCTCTGAACGTTGTATACGTCCGAGCCCTAATTACGTGACGTTCGGACAGCTGCATTTCTCGTCTCGAAGGGCACGCAATCATTCAAATCGATACTCAGCTGAATGAATCGCAGGCGCTTTATTCATAGTAAGAGCCTATACTCTTTCCTTTCAGCTCAAAATGCTTTGACAAGACTAATCGGATGCTTTTTTTCGAAAAAAGCTTTCCGCACCAGTCGTGGATCTCGCTGGTTTTCAGCTTATTGTCCGGGAACAGCAGGCGGTAGTCTCTGATCTGATTGAGGATGGCGTCATTGGACAGTTCACTCAGACCGCAACCCGTGCACTGACAGGTCCTTTTTCCCAAGTGACCCAACTGGGAGGAGCATTCCCGGCAGAATGCCCCTTTTTTCAAACCCGCGTAATCGTAAACCGGTAATTTGATAAACGTTAAATCTTCGTGATGCAGCGCTTTGAGTGTGTCCGAGAATTTCACATGATTATTATTCAATGCCCCGCGTTCACTATTCAGACGCTGAAAAAGACGCGGGATCATCGACGGCAGGATCAAATTCTGGTCAGCGGGTGCCTGAAACAGAGTGAACTGACTGTTGACGAAAACGACATGCGCCGACAAAGGAAACGTCACGCGCTGTTCTTCCATCAGCTGACGGAAAAGCATGGTCGTGCGGTTTATCTGATGAGCCGGGTTCGCTATCTCCTTTCGCGAAGAAAGGGTTAAAATCTTTTCATTCTGGTAGATAAAGTCTCCTTCGTAATTCTTCACTTCAAAAATAGTCACCCCCTTCTTTGAAATCATCAGCGTGTCGATCTGAAAAGTCTGGCCGTTTGTTTTCAGAGCTAAGTCGTTGAGAACGAGGCAGTCACACCGCAATTCCTTTACCAGTTCGTCAAACGCACACTCGCCTTCATACCCCTTCAAGAGATTACTGACATAATTCTCCTGGGGATTTAACAACTTCTCCCGTTTACTCAGCGCGACCCATTTTTCCAGCTGTGTCGGCTTTTCTCTCTTTAACGATCACAAAATCCACTCCTTTTCATTCATCTACTCTCTATATTGTCTTTAATAGTAAAAAGTCACTTTTTTCAGATATCTGCAGTTAAATTCAAAGCCTCTGTTTTTGCCTCTACAAGTGATATTTTTATGCTTAACCAAATGTATACGCTATAATATCAGTCAGAGTTTGTTAAATCATTTAGCATTAAATGACACAACGTTTACTATCCAAATTCAAAGGAGATGATACATATGGGTAGAGGAGGCGGCCGCGGTGGCGGTGGCGGATTCGGCGGCGGAGGTTCCCGTGGAGGAGGTTTCGGCGGCGGTCGAGGTGGCGGCGGCCGTATCGGCGGCGGTTTCGGTGGAGGTCGCGGCGGCGGAAGCACTGGTGGCGGCGGACTGTTCGGCGGTGGAAACCGGAACACCGGCAATCGCCGTCCCGGAATGGGCCCCATCTGGTTCGGTGGCGGCGGATTCGGAAGAAGGCGCTACTCACCGGGTGGCGGAGGCTGCGGCTTTATGGGCTGCGGCAGCATTTTCACCGTACTGATATTCATGTTCATCATCTTCAGCCTGCTTTCCAATGTGGGAAGTTTTCTGGGTGGCGGAGGCGGTACTGGAGACATCACGTCTTCGACGGTCGAGCGCGAACCCTTGCCTTCCGGTGCGGTCAGTGAAACGGAATATTATACAGAAGATCTAGCTGGACCCAACTGGATCGGCAACCATACACAAATGGTGGACGGCCTGCGTTATTTCTATAATGAAACCGGCGTTCAGCCACATGTTCACATAACAGATGACATCAACGGTGAGGCGGATCCTTCAATGGAGGAAATCGAAATTTATGCCAATGAGCTGTACGATGAACTCTTTACCGATGAAGCACACATTCTGCTTGTGTTCTTCGAGCCTGTTCGGAATGAGTACATGACCTATTACGTCACCGGTTCTCAGGCACGGTCCGTTATCGATACGGAAGCGGGAGATATCCTGCTCGATTATCTGGACCGAAACTACTATGATGAAGATCTGACGGATGAAGAATATTTCAGTCAGTCCTTCAGACAAGCGTCTGACCGCATCATGGAAGTGACCACGTCACCATGGATCCCGGTTCTGATCATCTTCGGAGTCCTGGCCCTGCTTTACCTCTTGTTCAAATGGTGGAAGACTAAGCAGGCCAATAAAGAACGCGAAGCCAGACGGACTGAGGAAATGCTCAAACGTCCGATCGAAACCTTCGGCAGCTCCGAAGCAGACGAACTGGCGAAAAAATATGATGACGACAATAAATAGTTTATATAAACAACCCAAAAAATTAGGAGGAAACAACATGGCAATTCTAGAACGTTTTTCAGATATAATCAGTGCAAACGTCAACGCAATTATTGATCGTATGGAAAATCCGGAAAAAATGATCGATCAGTACCTGCGCGATATGATGGACGATCTCGCAGAAGTGAAGAAGAATACCGCCAGCGTGATGGCTGAAGAAGCACGGGCCAAGCGTTTAGTCGACGAGAACGAGGCTGAAGTCACCAAGTATGAACGCTACGCAAAAAAAGCGCTGGAATCAGGAAACGACGCAGATGCCCGTGTCTTCCTTTCCAAAAAACAGGAACTCGAAGATGTCGGAACGGGTCTGGCGAATGCTTACGCAAAAGCACATGAGAATGCTTCGAAAATGCGCCAGATGCATGACAAGCTCGCTTCTGATATCGAAAAACTGAGAAACCGCCGTTCCATGATCAAGGCGCAGATGTCTGTCGCGGATACACAGGAGAAACTGAACAAAGTGGATACGTCTTTAGGAAAATCCAAAGGTGCCATGAGCAATTTCGAACGCATGGAAGACAAGGCTACACGCCGTCTGGATGAAGCAAACGCGATGGAAGAATTGAACAAAAAGCCAAAAGACTCCGCTCAGGAACTGGAAGAAAAATATGCGGATGAATCCGGTTCTGCCGCCGTTGAAGACGAGCTCGAGCGCATGAAGCAGGAAATGGGCCTCTCTACATCTGAAAAAGAGTCCGAAGAAGAATAGCTCATCTTAAATCAATCAAACTGAAAAGGCACTGAGAAGCTGACGATCAACTACTTGCTCTTCCGGTGCTTTTCAGTTTAGCAGGTTTAATTAATGATCTTCAGAAAACACCGGCGTAGATAAGTAGCGTTCACCTGTATCACAGGCTACAGTGACTACTTTTTTACCGCTGCCTAACTTTTCTGCCACACGTATTGCGGCCGCAATGTTGGCTCCAGCGGAAATGCCAGTCAGCAGGCCTTCTTCTTTTGCTAATCGTCTAGTCATCTCCATCGCTTCTTCACTCGTGATCGTGATAATTTCATCATAGATAGTGGTATCCAGAATGTCTGGAATAAAACCAGCGCCTATTCCCTGGATTTTGTGTTTCCCTTTCTCACGCCCACTTAATACAGCTGATTCATCGGGTTCTACAGCAATTATCCGTGTCGAGGGATCCTGTAATTTCAGAGCCTTCCCTACACCCGTCACGGTGCCTCCCGTACCTACACCTGCGACGAAAGCATCCGGCGTCCTGCCATCCAGCGCTTCAATGATTTCCGGCCCTGTCGTTTCGATATGAATCGCCGGATTAGCCGGATTGGTAAATTGTGAGGGCATGAAGAAGTCATCTTGTTCAGCCAATTCGCGTGCGCGACCCATAGCCCCCGGCATCCCATTATCTCCCGGTGTTAACTCCAACTCGGCTCCGTAGGCTTTCATCAGTGAGCGACGTTCAACGCTCAGTGTATCAGGCATGACAAATACAGCTTTATACCCCTTAGCTGCAGCCACCATAGCCAGACCGACACCTGTATTCCCGCTCGTTGCTTCAACGATCGTATCGCCTTCTTTTAGCTTGCCTTCTTTTTCGGCTGTTTCGATCATATTTAAAGCAATGCGGTCCTTCACACTTCCACCGATATTAGCCAGTTCCAATTTTGCGTAGACGTCAGCTGCGCCTTCTGGAACCACTCGATTCAATTTCAGCAAGGGGGTATCTCCAATCAACTCTGTTACTGATTCTACTCTTTTCATTTAATAACTTCCTTCCCTGAATCTATTACTCTAAGTTCGTTTTTATTTGCTTTGACAATCAATTAATCCATCTCTATTTTAGCACAACTGTCTTCCCAAAAGAAAACCCCACGGAAACGTCATCTCTACATTTCAGTGGGCTCTCTCATTATCTTGTTTTTATTGTATATCGATGCGTTTCGTCTTTGGCTCATCCGGTTCTTTCTTGGGCAGCTTCACTTCCAGTACGCCATTGTCGAACTGGGCTGAGATGTTGTCCTCATCGATATCGCGGATCAGAAACTGGCGACTGAACGAACGACTGGAACGTTCTCTGCGGATATAGTTGCGTTCTTCGTCTTCTTCATTGGTTTCAGATTCCTGTTTGGCTGAGATCGAGAGGATATTGTCATGGTAATCGAGCTCGATATTCTCCTTGCTCATCCCCGGCAGTTCTGCTTCCACCGTATATTCATTCTCGTCTTCTATAATGTCTGTCTTGAAGCTCCCGGCGTCTCCAAGCACTTGGTCAAAGGTGTCATCGAAAAACTGTCTGCGCAGATCTTTGAAATCACGTCTCGAAGGAAACATGTTGTTCATTTCTCTTTACCCCTTTCCAATAGTCAGTCTTGTGAAGTAATTCTCTTTCCTTCACTCTTAATTTTAGCGCGATGGTCAAAAGAGGTAAACTAAAACGACCGGATTACTCCATAATTTTTAAAAGTAATGACTAGTCACAGGCTGGTTCTTGCTCATTCGGCAGATAGAAAGTCAAACACTCTCCCTACTTACCAAAGTTGAAGAAGTTCGGTAAATTGGGAGAGCTTTCCAAGCTCAAAGTGTCGATGATCATGCAGGTTCGGAGGATTGAAAATTTTAAAGCGACGCTAATTACCGAATGGAGGCTTCTTCGGTAATTAGCAGACAATACTTTTTCCGAAAATGCCGAACCTGTGACAAGTTCGGTAAGTAGCGGGCCAACTCCGGCCTCTAACTGCCGAAGAACGCCATATTCGACAGTTACGATTTCCGTCTCCACTGCTACATACCGAACTCGAACCCAAACACCACCCATACCTAAACCAGACCCGAACCTGCCCCAGTTCCAGCCCCAAACAGCTTGAGACAGGACCATCCTTGCAGTCAAGCAAGGATGTACCACTCTTGCCTGTACCTTCATGCCTGTAGAAACTGACCGCAGTCAGTTTCTTCTTTCTCATATCAAAAAAGAAGCCTTCGACTCGGCAGTCGAAGGCTATCCATACAAGATTTAGACTATTTATGTTCAAGCATCAGTTTTTCCACGTATTCTTTATCAAATAAAGGTTTAATGGAGTCCTCGTTTGCGATGCGCCGGATGGCATCGCCGAGGATTGGGGCTATACTCAACTGTTCGATCAAGTCTGTGTTATTTTTATCGGCCAGTTTGATTGTGTTGGTGATGACTACTTTTTCACACCGGACTTCATCAGTCGTTCCATGGCTTTTCCTGAAAGGACCGCATGGGTCACACAGATATAAACGTCCTTTGCTCCGGCTCGTTTAAGTGTTTCATTAGCTTTGGAAACCGTTTTGGCCGTGTCCATTATGTCGTCGAACAATATACAGGTCTTGCCTTCGACTTCACCGACGAGGTCATAGGTATTCGGTTTTTCTGACTCATACAGACGCCGGTCGATGATGGCCAGTGGCGAATCCAGAAGTTCCGCCATTTCCCGCGCGCGTTTGACGCCGTCATGATCCGGAGAGACCACGACCGTTTCGTCGCCTCCCAGATTGTTCAGCAGAAAGTGGTTAGCCAGCAGAGCCGTTGCGGACAAGTGATCCATCGGAATGTCGAAAAACCCTTGGATCTGAGGTGCATGAAGTTCCATCGTCACCATGCGGTCGATCCCGGCATGTGTCAGCGTATTCGCCACTACTTTTGCGGTGATCGCTTCGCGAGGACCTGGTTTTCTGTCTTGTCGGGCATAGCCGTAATAAGGCATGACCACATTTATGGTCCCTGCACTCGCGCGTCTCAGTGCATCAATCATGATGTGCAGTTCCATCAGATGATCGTTGCTTGGCTCATTCGTCGACTGGATTAGATAGACATCGTCTCCTCTGACGCTTTCTTCGATATGAACCGATATCTCTTTGTCTGCAAACCGGTCAATTTTTGCTTTACTCAACTCGACTCCAACAACTTCAGCAATTTCTGCTGCCAGTCTGGGATTGGAATTCAGCGCAAAGAGCTTCACGCCGGTCTCTTTTTTATGTTTCAGTCATAGCAACCTCCACTCTCTGATCAGTACTCATCTTTAGCTTAATCGTAAACACAACAGACCTGAAATGCAAGCGCTATTTCACCGATTTATATAGCTGTCTTCCACTGTTTTGCCCGACGCTATTTTATCGGCTGCCACTTCCACTCGGTGACTTCCGGCATATCATCCCCGTACTCGCGGATGTAGCTGCGGTTTTTTTCAAGGAGTCTATCCATCTTCTCCTCCACATCGGCTGCTTTGTCTCCATAAACGGCACGGGCGGCATCTTTGACCAGATGGAAGCGGTCGATTTCATTCACGACACGCATATCAAAGGGCGTGGTCACCGTTCCGTTTTCTTTATACCCATGTGCGATCAGGTTTCTATTCTCACGGTCAAAGAACAGGTTCTTCAGCAGTCCTTCATAGCCGTGGAAGGCAAAGAGGACTGGTTTGTCTGTCGTAAATAGTTCACTGAACGCCTCATCACTTAAACCGCGTTTGTCATTTTTCGGGCTGTTCAGTTTAAGCAGGTTGACCACATTAATGAAGCGGATCTTCAAGTCCGGATACTCCTCGTGTAGGATCGAAACGGCGGCCAACGCTTCCAGATTCGGTTCCGTACCGGCTGCCGCGATCACGATGTCCGGATCCAGGTCTTCATCTGTACTTGCCCAATCGATGACCATCAACCCTTTTTCTACAAGCGTCTCTGCTTCCAGAGAGGTATAGAACTGCGGGCGCGGGTGTTTGCTGGAGACGATCAGGTTTATTTTCTGTTCGGATTTCAGTACCTTGTTCATCACGGCCATCAAGGTATTGGCATCGGCCGGGAAGTACTCTCTGATATAATCAAGCTTTTTATCAGCCAGATGTGTGCTGATCCCCGGGTCCTGATGGGTGTAGCCGTTATGGTCCTGCTGGAAGACGGTCGAAGACGCAATGACATTCAGTGACGGGTATTTCTTGCGCCACTCCAGTTCATCCGCTTTTCTGAGCCATTTGAAATGCTGCGTCAGCATCGAGTCGACGATTCTCAAAAAGCCTTCGTAACTCACAAAGAAACCATGACGTCCGGTCAGCGTGTAGCCTTCCATCCACCCTTCAGCCTGATGTTCGGAAAGCTGGGAATCGAGCACACGTCCGCTTTTTGACTGCGCTTCGTCTTCCGGCTCGTCGATATCTTCCATCCACTGCCGGTTCGTCGTTTGAAGAACCGCATTCAGCCGATTTGATTTCAGTTCATCCGTACTGATGATTCTGAAGTTGTCCGGATTCATATCCACGATGTCGCGGGCGAATTTTCCGAACTCCGTCATGTCTTTGCCTTTTTCTGCACCAGGTGTATCGATGTCCAGCGTATACTGGCGCCAGTCCGGCAGTTTCAGTTCTTTTCGGTCTCTGCCGCCATTGGTGATCGGGTTCAAAGCCATCCGCTTCGTCCCTTTAGGCGCAATGTCCCTAATTGCTTCTTTCAGTCGTCCGTTTTCATCAAACAGTTCATCCGGACGGTAAGACTGCATCCAGTTCGATAACGCTCCGCTGTATTCCATTTTTTCCTGTTCTACTGGTATCGGTACCTGATGGGCGCGGAAAGTCCCTTCGATCGGTTCGCCGTCCCATTCTTCCGGTCCCGTCCAGCCTTTTGGACTCCTTAGGATGATCACCGGCCACTTCGGCATCCCAACGGTCTGAGCGGATTTCTTACGTGCATATTTCTGAATAGTATGGATCGTTTCAATGGCTTCATCCATCACTTCGGCCATTTCAGGATGCATGTCATTCGGGTTTTCGCCTTCGATGAACAGCGGATCCCAGCCCAGTCCGTCAAAGTAATGCGTCAGTTCTTCGTTCGATTTTCGTGACAAGATCGTCGGATTGGCGATCTTATAATCATTCAAATGCAGGATCGGCAGGACTGCACCGTCCGTGACAGGATTGATGAAGACATTGGAGAACCATGACGTCGCTAAAGGTCCCGTTTCCGCTTCGCCGTCACCGATCACGACAGCCGCGATCGTATCCGGAGTGTCGAGCACTGCTCCCGTGGCGTGAGATAATGAGTAACCCAACTCGCCGCCTTCATGGATCGATCCAGGTACAGTCGGTTCTGCGTGTGAGCCGATTCCTCCTGGGAAAGAGAACTGCTTGAACAGTTTCTTCATGCCTGCTTCATCTTCCGTGATGTCGGGATAAATCTCCGTGTAGCTGCCATCCAGGTAAGCATTGGACACCATCACCTGACCGCCGTGTCCGGGTCCTTGAATATAGAACATATCCAGATCATATTTGTTGATGACCCGGTTCAAGTGGGCATAGACAAAGTTCTGACCCGGTACCGTGCCCCAGTGACCGATCGGATTGATTTTTACATCTTTTTCTTCCAGTGGACGCTTGAGCAGCGGGTTGTCTTTCAAGTAAATCTGGCCGATCGACAGATAATTGGCCGCCCGCCACCAGGCATCGACCTTGTTCAAATATTCCACAGATGAATACCGTTTTTCATTGGTCATATAAGACATTCCTTTCGTCTTTTTCAGCAAATTGATGATATTCACTCTACAGTCAAACTTTAGCACAATTCACTTAAAAGACTCCACGAATAGCTATCACTGAGCGGAAAATCGACTCAGCTTCAGCTGCCTTCCCGTCTTTTCAATACCTCCTTATGTTACTCTTCTTCCATTTATACAATTATTTTATAATCAGGTTATTTTTTCACGCCTTCAAGTGAAGCTATGTAGGATAGCAGGTTTGTATATTGCATAAAGAGTAAGTTAAATATACTAGCTAGAAATTTTGTTAAGCAATATAGTAAGTTATAACGATAATACCCCTTGAAGGTTTAAGTGTAATGAAGGAACCATAGAAAAGAGTTTGAATGTTACAACTACTTCATCATACAAAGTATATAAAAAATAATAAAATCGCAGAAGTCATTCATCGTACTCTAGAGAATGACTTCCGCGCTTTTATTTACGTTTTTCAAAATATTTTTTCTTTTGTACTAGATGCCATAGAATTGAATGGACATCCCTGTTACTTAATGTGCTTTTAGTGTTTTCCGTGCGGATATGTTCTTATTTAAGATACTTATCGAGTTCAGCCAGATGATCTTCCGCAAACTGTTCATCCATGTAGCGCATGATCTCGATTGCTTTTTTTGCTTTCCCAGTCCCTTCCTTCACGTGTCCTTCTAGAATAAGAATCAATCCGTCGATAAAAAGCTTTCTTGTTTTTTCGTAGTAATACTTCGATTCCATATATGAATCCAGAAAAAGTGAAATCATTTTAGCTTCTTCTAGGTGATCTTTTTTCAGCAAAGAGAAACAGGCATTCTCTAGTACAGCAATAAGTTCTCTTATGTTCTGCTTCTTGATTTTGTATTCAACGACTCTTTTTTCGATTTCTTTTAAAAGAATGAGTAAAGATGTTTCGGAAAAAACAGCATGAGCATTTCCGAATAAACTTACCTCATACTTGCTCCAATATGTACACTTGACTAAATAATCCATCAAAAAATCTTTATCTTCAGATGAGACACGGTGGCATTCGTCTATGTCATGAACGATTGCGGAAATCATAATGGCGTTACACTTATGATAGGGATTTCTGGTTTCTTCATATAATTTCATTTCTTCTTGAGAATATTCTAAAAGTTTTGAACTGTTATTTTTTGCATATTCCACTGATACCTTCTTAAACAAATCGTTGTATTCAGTAATGATAATATCATTGAAAAAGAGAAATTCATTAATGCTTATATGCAGCCGCTTCAATAATGCTATGAGCGTCGTCACTGTTATATCTGACTTCCCCTGTTCAAATTTACTCAAGTATGAAAAAGAGACAATCCCTTTAGACATCGTTTTTAATGTATATCCACGTTCTTTTCGAAGTGTTCGAAACGTTTTTCCAATATGATTCATGCTATCTCCTTTCATAATTGTATAATATGACAATTATCACTGATTTAAAATTTTCTGTGTTAAGGTTAATACTATCATAGTTAAAGAGTATGATGAATAGAAACAGCAAAGAGAATGACTGAGTATAAAGGATTATCATCCAGTACAAGTTAAAAATCCAACACTCAATATAAATACATAGAAGAAAGTGGTGAACAATATGCCTACAACGATATCAAGAGCTCACGGCAATGAACGTCATCGTCACATTGCCTCCCCCACCCACGGAGAACAGCCGGATTTAGACCAGGAATACGTCGTCGTTTATACTCAAGATGGAACGATCATAACTCGTACCGACAGTGGAGTATCCCTTTTGGAAAGTGAGAAAGAAATGAAACTGATATAACTGGTTTCTGATGAAACCTATGCTGGATTATTTTATCTGACTTTTAACATACTTTTTGCAAGAAAAAGGAGCATTATAATGATAGGAGGAAATTTAATATGTCAAAGAACGAAAGCATGGTCATTCAGATTTTAATGAGCATAGTCATTTTATTAATTGCATTTCGAGGTTATATGAGTGATGGATACCTAAGTTTAGGATCATTCATTTTAGGTATCTGTATTACTATTGTTTATTTGGATAGACACAAAACAGTTCTAGCACTTAAGCTAGAACTGTTTTGTGTTTGTACTTCTATTATAAACGTTGAAATCACCCTGGCCCAGGACCAGCACTTCTCATTTGAATAGAATAAGCTCCAGTTTCAAGGTTAGTAACGAACCTTACTCCGTATCCCACGTTCTCCTCTTCAATTTTGTTTGCCATAGAGTCAGCTTGATAGTTAGTTATCTTAAGCCTGCAGAAATTAAGTTTCCTATAATTGGAACTGTATCAATTGGGTCACCTAAAAAAAGAAGAGCCAAAGATAGAAAATACAGCTAAAACAGATAGAGAGTTTCAGAAACGTAGAGTAAATAGTTAGTTTTTATACATTCGTACATTATGATTAATTGTAAAACTAGGTGTCCTTCAAAAACGATTTATAAAATAATACAAATTTATTGAATAGGTAAGATTTTTATATATACTTTTAATTAGGCACGACAATTCTTTCTGACTCTTGGTCAACAAAATTAATATTTTTATTTTGTACTATAAATAACCTCAATTAGGTTAGTAGCACTTTTGATCAATACATATTTTGCAGAGACAAAAACGCCTTATAAGAGGAGGGTATCTATTGAGATTTGAACTTGAAAGAGCTGGTTTCGGAATAAGAGCAGTCGCCGGTATTTTGGACTCGATCATTTTAATTCTACCCATTGGAAGCGGTCATTTATCTGATTACTGGAGAAATATCATTGACTTGGACACAAGGATCAGCATGGAATACTCTTTATTACATATATTTGATAATTACTCCAGTATATTGGAACGGGTATATAATCGGTAAAAAGATAGTTAACATTAAAATTGCGAAAATTGATGGAAGTGATCTTACCCTGTCTGACATGTTTATCCGTGAATTTATAGGAATATTCGCGTTAGGATATATAACTTTAGGATTGACTATAATAATAAGTGGGCTTATGGTCTTGTTACGTAAAGATAAGCGGGCACTCCACGATCATTTATCCGGAACTTTTGTAAAAAATGTAGATGATTAACATATCACTTGTATCTTTAGATACATTGCTACTTCTCTTATCTTCAAAAACTAATTATTTTAATTGCAGGACCCTATAATGAAGTCAGCTACTTAGATCCACGCACAAAATATCGCATGTGATTTTTACATGTTTTATTGAAATTGCCACACTCTCAATAGGCAAATGGATTTTCGGATAGCTGAAATGAATTAGTCTGAACAATTCATACTTTTCTTTGAAACGTATACTAACTACCTAGCTGCAGGGCAAATTAATTTTCCATTTTTACCTGTTCAGCGAAAAAAAGAATCCCCATCTGATATAGTTAAGCTGTCGAAAGTAACCATAAAAAAGGAGTTAACATGATATGTCTAGAAAGAGATAGAGAGAAAGATAGAAACGAAAAGAAAATACTCCAATTATGGTGTTGGCTTTGGCTTCTTGAGTGGAATATTACTTGCATTAATTTTACAAATTTTTTAATATTCAATTTTATGTTGTAGGTCCCTCTCTTGGCGCGTTAGTTGGGTTGATTATCGGTATTGCAACGGGCGCAAACAAAAATAAAAACAGGGTAATTTTTCCAACATTACATTAAAAAATTGATTTAACAAGGAGCAGCTTATTTTTATCCCCAATTTAGAAAAAAGTGTACTTGATAACAACCATTAATTCGAGTATCAAGATAATAGATTTTCAAAATTACGATTCTTTGATTGTACTAGCTAATTTTGGGTAGCAACGCATAGCAATAAGGATAAGACTCTACTACCATTGTACAAAGAATAGCATAGATTTATTTTCGGCAGGACTGGTATTTATTTCAGGAACTGACATCAGATCGAATTCTTAAACACAGATGTACAGTCATTAACACTCTCAGATTGTCAAGTGTTTTTTCAGTAATTTTCGATATCAGTATTATCAAAAGTCGAATGTACTCACCCCATTTTTTATTTTTACTAAATACGGAACGTACTCTAAATTATATATATCACTAATACGATTTAATTCCTCTTCAGAAACAACTTCGTCTATATTTAGAAAAGTCAAACTTTTGTTGTTATCAATTAAGAAATGGAAAAAATTAGTAGCGAAAAAATATAAAGATTTAACTTGTAAGTATTGAAAAAAAGTTTGTATCTATTTCAAAAAAGTCGGCTAACATTACGATATTTTCTGTACTGGAAATTGTTTGTTCTCTCTCCCATCTCCTTATTGTCTGCCTTGAAACACAACAAAACATTTGCTAACTCAGTTTGAAAAATGTTTTTTTCAATCCTTAATTTTTTTTATATTTTTACCAATCATATAGCCGTTCTCCTTTGTATGGAACATTAATGTTCCATTGATTTAACATTATTGTATCATAGTTGTTCAGTTACAGATTAGGTGTTTTGAGTTATTATGATAGTGCTTTAGAAGCTAAAATTCGAATGAGGAGGTGCAAAAAATAATGAATGCGGATTTTTCAGTCTAATCAGATAGCAATTTTAACGCTACTTTGTTTTTGGGCCTAGCATGTTTACAAAGACTTAATAAGCGAGATATTAGTAAAATTCAGTCGAAATATATATCTAAAGAACAAGAAATGAATTCACAAAATCATTTCCGTTATATTACGGATTATTTCAGGTGGATTATCTCGTCTTCAAGCAGATTATTCTTTAATTTATTTTCATCTTATATTAATCGCTGTAACGTTGGTAAATTTATATACTAAATAAATAGACTTGCCATCTACTTTTTGCCGATTGCGATCGACGTTATGTGAGAGTAAGAAAGTATATGGGGACTACTCTATCGAGCACCAACAACACATATCATTACGCCCCTAGAAAAGACACGTATTTACAGGTCGTATATCAATAATAAATATCAAAGGAGTCATCATGAAAATATCACGAATGATGCTGACTATTGTCGTGGGTTTGCTTGTAGTCGGAACTATCATAGGTTTGATTGTCAATAATAATTTACAGGATCAAACGATAAGCGGTGCGGAAACCAAATTAATTTTTGCTAATAATTACATTAGTTACGTTATAGAAGATGAAACAATGGCATTTAACCTTTTTGCTATCCAACTTGCTGACTCACCCCATAAAATAACTAATGACACGATAACTTCTTTAGATATAGAAAATGAGAATATAGAAGTTATGGATTTCAGTGTAGAAAGTGGTATCAGCCACAAAGGGTATACGCTCGTTAACTTTATTGTCGATATCTCGGTTAAGGGAAGCGACGTAGAAAAGGCAGACGAACTATCTATCTCATGGAATGAACAAAGCGTCGAGTACTTTAAATAGGAGAAATGATCCTAAAAAATAAAGAAGTGACAGATATCGGAGGATTCTCACCAGTAGAAGCTTACACTGTCGGTTATTTCTCTCCTTCATTAGATATACACATACAGTACGATTACCCTGAGACCGTTTTATTAGAGGGAGTGAGGGATCTCAATCATAACTTGACGTATAGTTTTGATTCACCTATTGAGTTTTTGCCAAATGATAGTAATAATGTAGTCATTCCTAAATTTCATATTAAAAATGAGTACGATTTTTATACCATCTCCCCTATCGCTAACTTTACTTTGGGAACTGATTCAAAAGATGCTCACCTTCCAGGAGTTATTTTTAGAATGTTAGATTCGGATGAGGACAAAATAGAAAGAATGATTAGAAACATAAATTAATTTTTTAAGTACATTTTGAACTATACCCTGTTAAGCAGACAGAAAAAATGAAATTTTATGCTGCAGCCTGATACCGATATTCCATTGTTGTCAGGCTGTTTCTTGTACTTCTGTATATCTTTTTCCAGTTCCAGATAGGTTGAATAGTATTTTAACTTATAAGATTCATACTTGAAATGACCAAAAAATCCCATTGATCCATTGTTAATTCCACTAGTATGAAGGTGTAGCCATCTTCGTAATACCGAGTCGGACGATATATTAAACTAATCACGGTTTGATTCCATGCCTAACAAAATATTTAAATAGTGTTGAACGGCTTGTGTATTTAGTTTAGCTGAATAGAACATACTTATAAAAGATAATGGAACCAGCAAAATGTAAAACCCGGAATGATTAGTAGAGTACATTCAGATAATATAAAAATTTTTTAAAGGTTCGATTTCAAATCGACAATTGTTAAGACTATCTGATACAAGAGCCCGTCTAAGTTTTATCCAAAGATATCTTTTTTTTCAACAGATAAGAGCATAACTGCTACTACTATATCCGGGAGCACCTTATCTGTAACAATCACTCAATAAGTATTTCTGTGGTAGATGTACCGGAACCGAATAAATGTCTCAGAATGTAAATCATATCGAGAGAAAAGTATACTGTTAAAGAAATCACTTAAAACGATTACTATAATTCTATACTTCTTTTTGTGTTTAAATGAATAGAACAAACTTATGTAAGACAACGGTGCTAATAGAATATAAAAAAACGGAATGATGAGTAATGAAAAAATATAAAAATCAAACTTATACGTGTGGAAGTAATTATTAATTTGTTCAAACATGGATATCTCTTCCGAAATATCACTTTCAGTAGAGCTGATTCCTCCTAGAAAGTAAGTCGTCTCCACGTCAAAATAACTAGACAACTGGATGATGTTGTCTGTATTGGGTATGGTTTCCCCTCTCTCCCACCGACCTATAGTTTGCCTTGAAACAAACAATTTGCTGGCTAATTCATTCTGAGAAATATTTCTCTGTGTTCTTAGATCTTTTATTCTCTTTCCTATCATACCGGCTTCCTCCTATGATGTCACATGAATGTTCCATCCATTTAGAGCTATTGTACCACATCTGTATAGTTACATTGCAGCTTAATTGAGGTATTATGACAGCGTTCCAAACATAAAATACAAGGAGAAACATATGAAAGAAGATACCTCTTATACTAAGATGATGTTACTATCCATAATATCTTTATTTATTTTTTTCTTACAATATACTTTAGGTTTGGTAGGAAATTTTTTGTTGATGATTGCAACCCATCTTGTGCTTAGTGTTTCTCTACCTAAATGGATGAAAGACAAAAGCTTACCAATTAAAACAAAATAACTTTATGTTTCATCTCCTTATTATTAATTAGTTCATTTTTTTATCATAATTATGTATTAATAGACGTGTGGTCTAGTCTTTTAGTATTTTGGGGCATCTCCATTTTATTTGACATTACAGGATATGTATTTAATAAAATCAAAAATAGAAATAGAACACTTTAGATTAAAGCAGAAAGTTTCAGTTTTACTTAACTATAAAAATAAAAATTTACCAGAAACGTAAAAATTATTGATTTAACATGGGGAGTCAGAGATGAAAAAAGATTATTTATCAGTCATCGGGATACTGAGCGTTGCTGCAGTCATGTACCTGTTTACGCAAGGTACGATAAAAAATGTTCCAGATGCAGATGATATCAGTACTGTGTCCATAGAGATCAATGGTAATTCCGCTGAAACGGACAATAAGGAAATCATCAAAGGGCTGATCGATGAGCTGAGTCGATCGAGAAGAACGTTCCGCTCAAGCAGCGGTGAACCCGCAGTGGATCCTTTCTGGAGGATCGAACTGACGCGTACCGATGGATCAGAAGATACGTATTACTTTTATGAAATAAGTGGGACCAATTACGTCGAACGCCCCTATGAAGATATATACCGAGTGGATTCGATCACTAACGATTACGTCTTTTCGCTGTTCCGGTCTTTGCGATTTGCTCAAATTCAATGCTAGCTGAAATTAACAGTACACAAAGTAAATGAATCAAAAGGAGCAGAGTATATTTTCTGTTCTTCTTGATTCATTTAAAGAAAAACCATTATTCTATGACCAACTCTTTATTCGTCGGTATTTGCAAAGTGCGGACTGTATCCTGATTTGCTTCCAAATCAAGGTACAGTTATTCTCATCTTCGGGATTCAAAACCACTGACATGCGGTTGTGAGAATGCATCTATCAGGTAACTCTTGCCTTTACCGGCCCTGCAATAAAACCGCAGGTCTTTGACGGCGATTCGTTTCTTGTCTTTTCTTCTGCCCTTCCACTTCCTGCCATTCGAAAAAGTATGTGGCCGGGACAGGATTACCAGTTTTTTTATATAATTTCATATCACCTTGAGAAAGTTTCAAGACAAATAAATATAAAAAGCCCACGCCGAAAACTGACGTGAACCGTCTAATTTAATCATGATTTTATTCCAATTACTTATAAATATCTTTTCTATGCCCAATTTCCAACATTAAAATCGTAACTGTTTCATCATTGATATCAGCAATTAGACGATAGTCTCCAATTCTGTAACGCCACTCGCCTGAACGATTGACGACTAATCCTTTTCCATGTTGTCTGGGATCGGTACAATTCACTAAGTTTTTTTTGATCCATCCCATAATCAAAAGGGATTGGTGCTTATCCATCTTTTTTAACGTTTTTTGAGCTCCTTTTTCAAACTCTACTTGATAACCTGTGCTCATATCAATCAGTCAGCTCTTTTAACATGTCTTCAAAGGAAATACTTTGATCGTTTTCCTTGTGTTCTTTCATGGCCTGATGATATAAACCTAAATCGATTTCATCTTCTATCTTTTCTAAAACAGAATTTCTAAATAAAGCAGAAACAGAGATATTTTTAGATTTAGCATATCTTCTTTTATTAATTTTTCTTCTTCAGAATCAATTCTTAGTGATATTGTAGTCATTAAAATCAGCCCCCTTCTTTTGTATGTACATTGTATTACAAAAGAAGGGGGCTTTCAATTATTTACTCTATGACATACATTAATAAAAAAATCAGGATGTTACAACATGGATTTTCTCCGCTCGCTGCTTAGCTTCGTTATAAACTATTTACATTTTCCGGCAATCATACTCCTTAGTATTTCTACCGTGGTGTTAAGCGTGGAAAGCAGCACTCAAAAAAAGAAATCAATACGCTTGTCAAAAAAGTAAACCGTTTAGAGAGTAATACGTAATTAAAGAATAGAGCCGAGCAGATTTATCACTGCTCGGCTCTATTCTTTTATGGAAAACTGTCTATTTTATATGCAGTTCCTTCTCTGTCGGTCTCAAAAGAGCCTGCACTTCTTTGGGGTCTGCTTCTAAATTCAGATAATGCTTTTCGTCAGCTGGGTTTAAAATGACAGACATCCGGTCATGAATGAGACGCATCTGGTCATTGGCTTCAGTGGTGAGGATAGAATACGTGAGGACACTTTCTCCATCATCATCCGTGTACCGCTCGCAGATGCCTGCAATAGAGAAAATCGGCAGGTCTTTGACGGCGATCCGTTTCTTGTCTTTTTTCTTCTGCCCTTTCCACTTCCTGCCATTCGAAAAAGTACGTGGCCGGGACGATGCACCGCTTTTCAGCAAAGGGTTCTTTGAAGGTCTTCTTCCAAGACACTTTCTGACCGGGCATTGATCAGCGGCCGCTTGGCAAAACTTGGTGTAAAGCCCCACTTCACTTTGTACAGCTTATGATTAGGTAAAAGAACCGTGTTGTCCGTCGTTGGAAAAATTTCCTCGCTTTCTTCAAAGGAATACTCATCATTTTCGATGTCATAACGCTCTTTCAGCTCTTTAATTGAAGCCGTCAATCCGTATCTACCACACATCTAAATCACTCCTTTTTAAGTCACCTTTATTTTATCAAAAATTGCTTTTAAACTGCTATTTATACCTATCATAAAAACTAATTATGAATTGATTAAAATTAAAATTGCTTATATGATATAATTACACTTATAAATCAATAGGAGGTCATTTCTATGGCAAACGAAACATTTCGTGCAGTAGCTAAGTCACTTGGTGGAATGAAAGTTTCATGCACTTCAAGAAATTTTGAATTCATTTTAGATGAACCAAAAAATTTAGGTGGATCAAACGAAGGGATGAATCCGGTTGAAGCCTTGCTATCCTCACTTGGAGCATGCAAAGTTATTGTAGCTCAGTCTTTTCGCTAAAATGCATGGCATAAATTTAAAAGATATTCATGTAGAAGTAGAAGGGATACTAGATCCTGATGGTTTTATGGGAAAAAATAAAGAAGCTAAAATAGGCTATTCTGAAATCGTATCTAAATTTTATATTGAAGCTGATAATACTGATGAAGAAATTTCTGCTTTCATAGATTTTATTGATCGTACGTGTCCAGTAGCTGATACCATTAAAAATTCGCCTACTACTAAATCAGAAATTCATAAATTATGACCTATTAATGAAAAATGATTTTCCCACATATATTCTAGACCCAGTAGTTAGAAAAAATCTAACTTCCGGGTTTTTATTTATTACCAAAAGAACTTCCCGGCTGCTATTTATACCTACTAAATACAAAATAGTTATCTTTTTCTTTCCTAAAAAGAGCGTGCTATACTCATAAAAAGATGACTTGTTTACTTACTTGGATAGGGAGGATTTTCATGACGAATCAAAAAGCAGATTCACAGATCGCACAGTTTCCGAATTCTTTCTGGCATTCCAACCGGACACCTCACTTTACTCCTATGAATCAAGATGAATCGACAGAGGTCGCGGTCATCGGCGGTGGGATCGTCGGTATCATTACGGCTTATTTACTAGCTAAAGCGGGAAAAAAAGTGACGTTAGTTGAAGCAAGAGACTATTTTAAAGGTGTGACCGGACACACGACGGCAAAAATCACGGCCCAACACGGACTTATTTACAATAAACTGATTCAGACATTCGGCAAGGAAAAAGCCCGGCTGTATTACGAAGCCAATCGGGACGGCCTGGACTTTATCCGTGAGACCTCAAAGGCTTTAGGTATTGACTGTGACTTCGAGCAAAAAGATGCGACCGTTTTTGCCGCCAGTGAAAAAGGTGAAAAACAGATCCGGAAAGAAGCGCAGGCGTATGAAAATTGGGCATTACAGGAAAACTGACACTTGGACAGTTGAGTGACTTGCCGTTTGACACGACGGCCGCTTTGACCATGCCTGTCAGGCTCAGTTTCATCCGGTCAAATTCTTAAATGGTCTGCTGGATGAGATCATAGCGTTCAGGCGGGCACATCTACGACCATACCCGTGCCGTGAATATTGACAAAAAAGGGCCGGAAGTCGAGATGGAAAATGGCGCTAAATTGAAAGCAGACAAAGTGATCGTGGCCACGCATTATCCCTTCAACGACTTTAACGGTCTCTATTTCTCGAAGCTTTCAATCGAACGGTCCTATGCCATCGCAGCCAAGGTCAATGCAGAAATGCCTGAAGGAATCTATATCAGCGCCGAGAAGCCAACGCGTTCGCTCCGTACGGTTCGCACCGAAGACGGTGAAGACCTCTTCCTGATCGGCGGCGACGGACATCAGACCGGTAAAAGCGACCCGCCTACTCAGGTCCATTATGAAAACTTGAAGCGTTTTGGCGAAGAATGGTTTGATCTTGAAAATGTTGAGTATCACTGGTCCGCACAGGATATGACCACGCTGGACAAGGTTCCTTATATCGGTCAGATGACACACACCTCTCCCAACATTTTGGTCGCGACCGGCTTCAACAAATGGGGCATGGCGATGGGAGCTTCAGCCGGGGCCCTTCTCACTCGACCTGATTTTGAATCAACGCAACGACTACACCGCTCTGTTCGATCCGACCCGAAACAACCTCAAAGCAGAAGCTATTCAGCAGTTCACTAAAAAGAATGCGGCTGTCGGCAAAGATCTTGTCGAGACGAAGCTGAAACGGCCCGATAAAACTCCTGCCGACCTGCAGCCTCGATGAAGGCGGTCTGGTTTCAGTCGACGGCAAGAAATTGGGTGGCTACCGGGACAGAACGGCGAGCTGCATCTGGTCAAAACGACCTGTTCGCATATGGGATGCGGATTAAACTGGAACAACAGCGAACGTTCCTGGGACTGTCCATGCCACGGTTCGCGCTTCTCCTATTCTGGCGACGTCGAAAACGGACCGGCCGTCAAACCACTTGAGAAAGTGGAAGAAACGAACGAGTAACATTGATAGAATCTTATAAAATTGAAAGGCTCTTGGTGTTGATACACTAAGAGTCTCATTTCTATCTGCATTATTGAGTCAAAAATCTTCTCACGCCTTTTTCATACCTATGACCAGCGCTCTTCGTCACCATCCTACCCATGTCCAGCTGGATGACCGCACTAAAACAACCGGCTCAGATCATGTGTTCAGCTAAAGTCACTGAACTATATATCAAAGGCGTTAAATATGTTGAAAAGTTGCCAAAGGATATATTAGAAGAAGTGTAGGCAGTTATAGAATAATACTATTTTTTTATATAAAAAAATAATGATTGAACTTTGCTGATAATCCTTTATTATAGATATATATATAATAAATCACAGGAGGAATAATATGGATACAACTGCACAGTATGGTGTAGAACAAAAGTACGGAAGAACGTCATTTTTTAATCGGAGGGTTATTTGAACTCATTTTCTGGTCATTATTGGGGGTGATTGTGACAGTTTTGTCATTTGGTCTGTTATACCTTCGGTCATCTGCCGAATTTTCGCATGGAAAATCAACCATACCGTCGTTGACGGCAAACGATTAACCTTTTCAGGATCAGCTATGGGTCTCTTCGGCAACTGGATAAAGTGGTGGGCACTGACACTCATTACTTTAGGAATATACGGTTTCTGGGTCAACATCAAATTAGAAGACTGGAAAGCCAAGCACGCGCACTTCGTTAACTGATACCTGATCAATAAAAGCCTTTAAGATGAATTTTATTCTTAAAGGCTTTTTTAATGGATTGCTTTCGCATCTTATATTGTAAAATAAAGGTTTTAATGTACCCGCTTTTATAGTAATGAAAAGACATGGATCATTGTTTGAGAATTCCAAACCGCAGACGGTACTGAACTGCTGGATGAAATGATGCTATCTGAAGATTTGTCGGAAGATTTAGCTTTTAGCGAAGACACCGATCACGAGCAGGTCGCCGCAATCATCTCTGACTATCTTCCCTCAGAAGACAGCTCCCAAATCAGTCAGTTCTTTACAATAGACAACGGAGACGCTACCGTCTTATTAGTCGAAACAACCCCTGGACTCGTTGACGGCCAAGTCCAGATAAAACATGCCCATGAAATCGACAGGGACAGGTACGAAAACTTAATGGAACAATAGAAAAACTTTTAAACTTTTAAAATTTGATGAGATGCTTTTTTACTTGAAAATAATCCTGTGACCCTCTGCGGAAAATGTTTGAAAATATTATAAATGAGGAGCTTTATATAGTAACTTGATTAAAATTAAAATATTTTTAATTTAACTCTTGACTTACTCTCATTTATGTCGTATTCTAGGAACATCAACTTTTACAGGAGTGACGACCATGTTAATGACACAGCTTCATACTAAACAACTGAATCGCTTCTACTTTAGCTATTATTGATACTGTTTGTAGACACGCCGACATCGTGGATACAAACGTCAGCATAAAAACTGATTTTGTATCTGTGATGGCTAAGGAAATTTGAGTTGATCAAATTTAGCCACATAGATGAAATAATCTAAGTGGCTAACATACTCATGAACTTTTGGGGCACCTATTTAGATTATTTTATCTAGATAGGTGTTTTTATTTATTAACAAGCGGGCGATATTTAGTCGACTCGTAAAAAAAGAAAAATCATAGGGGGAGAACAAGATGACAAAATCAATGACAAAGAAAGCAATGGGTATGGCAGTGACAGGACTGGTTGGACTGACTTTAGCGGCCTGCGGTTCTGAAAGTACGGAAGGAAGTGTGGCCGATGAACAGGAAACGGTGAACGTCGGCATCCTGCAGTTCATGGAACACGATTCCCTGACGGCAGCCAAAGACGGGTTCATCGCTGAATTCGAAGATGCGGGTTATGTTGACGGTGAATCGGTCAATTTTGACGTCATGAATGCGCAGGGCGACCAGTCAAATTTACAAAGTATGAGTGAACAGTTATCTGGAAACAATGACCTGATGCTCTCCATTGCGACACCAGCCGCTCAGGCCTTGGCTACTGCTGAACAGGAAAAGCCGATTTTATTCACAGCGGTGACCGATCCCGTCGATGCCGGACTGGTTGAAAGCAATGAAGCACCCGGCATGAACCTGACTGGCACGAGTGACATGGTGCCGATCAAAGAACAGATACAGTTGCTATTATCCATCGTTCCCGACGCTGAAACAGTCGGAATCATCTACAACTCAAGTGAACCGAATTCTGAAATACAGGCCAATATAGCCATTGAAGAACTGGAGGCTGCCGGCGTACTCGGGTTCACGTATCCACTGTTACGACAACGAATGATGTCCAGCAGGTCCTGACCAGTCTGGCCACAGACGTTGATGCTTTATACATTCCGACAGACAACACGCTGGCAAGTACAGCGGACACCGTTGGCGAAATCGCGATGGAATACCAGTTACCCGTCATTGCCGGATCAACTGACCAGGTCGAAGCTGGTGGATTAGCCACTTACGGCATTAACTACGAAGCGCTGGGTCGTCAAACAGCATTGATGGCTCTGGAAATCATGGAAACTGATGCCTCACCAGAAACCTTAGCGGTCGAGATGTCCGATGAACTGGAACGTTCTTCGTCAATGAAGACATGGCTGAAGCATTAGGTATCAATCCCTGACAGCATTTCACTGTCAGAAGAATAAAGGAGGACTCAAACATGGCTTTATTATTATCCAAGTGTCTCTCAAGGTCTGCTCTGGTCGATCATGGCTATCGGGGTCTACCTTACCTTCCGCATTCTTAATGTGGCAGACCTGACAGTGGAAGGAAGCTTTCCTTTAGGCGCGGCGGTCAGTACAAGTCTGATCGTCAGTGGTGTGGCCCCCTGGCTGTCGGTTCTGATTGCCTTGCTGGGTGGGATGACAGCCGGTCTTGTTTCCGGATTTTTGTACACCAAATGGAAGATACCAGCATTATTGTCCGGGATCATAACCATGACAGGACTATACTCCATCAACTTGCGTATCATGGGACAAGCCAATATTTCCCTGCTCGGAGAAGGGACACTTATCCGCACAGTTGAGAGTTTCGGCTTAAATAAAACGAATGCCGTGCTTTTGGTGGGATCCATCGCTGTCGGCATCGTTATCAGTTTACTCCACGTGTTTTTCCATACTGAAGTGGGACTGGCCATTCGCTCTACAGGTGACAATAATGAAATGAGTGAAGCGAACGGTATCCGCACCAATGTCATGAAAGTCATTGGTTACATGCTGAGTAACGGTCTTGTTGCCCTTTCCGGCGCATTCCTTGCCCAGAGCAACGGGTACGCCGATATCAGCATGGGTATCGGCACGATCGTTATCGGTCTGGCCTCCATTATTATCGGTGAAGTATTCTTCCGTAACCTATCGATTGCGCAGCGTCTATTGACGGTCGTCTTAGGTTCAGTCATCTACCGCCTGCTTATCCTGGTCGTACTGGAGATGAACGTAAACCCGCAGGACCTGAAGCTATTCTCAGCTATCCTCCTGGCACTGGCTTTACGTCTGCCTGCCGTTCAGGATCGCTTATCTAAGAGAAAAGGTAAATTGAAAGAAACGAAGACGAAGAAAGGCGGCATGCTATCATGGCTACAGCTCTAGAACTGAAAAATATCCATAAGACATTTGAAGCAGGATCTGTCAACGAAAATCATGTGCTGAAAGGAATCGATTTTACTGTCAACAAAGGTGACTTCCATCACAGTCATCGGCGGTAACGGCGCGGGTAAATCCACTTTCCTGAACAGTATCGCCGGGAGCTTTCCCGTTGACGAAGGAGAGATCCTGCTTGGCGGAGAAGACATCACACAAGTAGTCTCGCCTATAAACGGGCGTCTCACATCAGCCGGGTATTCCAGGATGCCAAGATGGGGACTGCCTCACGCTTAAGCATTGAAGAAAATCTGGCCATTGCCTGGAAACGCGGGAAGAAACGCCGTCTGGGACAAGGTATCCGCAAGAAAGAACGGGACGTTTACCAGGAAAGAATTGAAAAAACTGGGGTCTCGGCCTTGAGGACCGACTTGAAAATGGACGTCGGCTTGCTTTCCGGCGGGCAGCGCCAGGCGTTCGACCTTACTCATGGCCTCACTCGTCACGCCGAAGCTGCTGCTTTTAGATGAGCATACCGCTGCGCTGGATCCGAAAACGAGTCAGATGGTGCTTGATTTAACCGATCAGATCATTGATAGAAAAGCAGCTGACGGCACTGATGATCACGCACAACATGGAAGCAGGCCATCACGTACGGCAACCGTCTCATCATGATGAACAACGGACATATCGTCGTGGATGTCTCCGGAGGAAGAAGAAAACCTCACCGTCCCCGTTCTCCTTGATTTATTCAAGAAAAACAGTGGCAGTGCTGTTTCAGAAGATGCACTGTTACTGACCTAATAAGATGATAACACCAAGTCGGCCGACTTGGTGTTTTTCCTTTATTGATCATTCAATTCTCCTGAAAATTGAATATACCGAATTGATTTTTGCTTTTAAATTTTTTCAGACAGTGCGTGCATTTTTTTACCTGGTGAACGTCGCATGTCCTCCTCTTTATACGGGCGCTCGAAACCTCTATCCAATCGCATGAAGGGCGTATATCTCCCCTTTTTACGACGTTCAACTCTCTTCCGATTGCTCGAAGGGCGCATATCTCCTCTTTATACGACATTCGGGCCTCCTCCGATCGTGCCGAACGTCGCATGCTCTATCCCTGTATGCGACGTTCGGCTCGTCTGCCGGTTGCGTGAGAGGCCAGCATATGTCGGCTTTATGCGACGTTCGAACCTCTTCCCCAATCGCATGAAGGGCGTATATCTCCTCTTTATGCGAGACTCAAACCTCTCCCACTCACGCGAAAGGCACGCTCAGACGCTGTTCCGTGACCTTCACTTCGATCGCACGCATACCGGAAACCCATAATCAGTATAACGATACAGAAAAAGAAGCAACCACTGATGATAAAATCGCTCATCAGCGGTTGACTCTTTCTCATTATAAGATTTGTTTACTGAAGCACCCAGTGATTCGGTCTGATTTCTGTAAGTTTTTGTCCTTCGATCGAAATCTCTTCTTCCTCATCAGCTGAAACTTCTCCGCCGGTCGCTTCATAATGGGGATCCGGTACGGGAATGGCTGACAAGAGTTTTTTCGTATAGTTGTGGACCGGATTCTCAAACAACTCTTCCGAATCGGTCAGTTCCACGATATTCCCCTTGTACATGACCGCTACACGGTCTGATATCTTTTTCACTGTGGCCAGATCGTGCGCGATAAAGAGATACGTCAGGTTCAGTTTTCTCTGCAGGTCTTCCAGCAGTTCAACGATCTGGGCCTGTACAGACGCGTCCAGAGCAGATAATGGTTCATCCAGCACGATGAAATCAGGCTCGACGGCCAGTGCTCTGGCAATCCCGATACGCTGACGCTGTCCACCTGAGAATTCATGCGGGAAACGCTGGCTGAATGAACGCTCCAGCCCGACCAGGTCAAGAAGTTCTTCGACGCGTTCTCTTCTTTTCTGCTTCGTTTTTGCCAGCTTGTGTATATCCAGTGCTTCACCGATGATATCTTCCACTTTTTTACGCGGATTCAGTGATGAATAAGGATCCTGGAACACGAACTGCACTTTTTTGCGCATATTTTTCATCTGTTTTTTCTTGAATTTATTGATGTCCAAGCCGTTGAACAGGGTTTCTCCGTAAGTCGGTTCATGCAGACGCAGGATGGCTCGGCCAGTGGTCGACTTTCCGGAACCGGATTCGCCTACCAGACCTAACGTCTCGCCTCGGTAAATCTCAAAAGAGATGTCATCGACGGCTTTAAGCGTTGCTTTTCTTCCCAATGGAAAATGCTTGGACAAGCCGTTGACTTCAAGGATTTTTTCCTGAGTCCCCGCATAAATGTTCAAAAGCTTCTCTTTTGCTGCGGCGGTTTTCTCTTCATGAAGGTTCGGGATCGCCGCCAGAAGGTTTTTAGTGTAGTCTTCTTTCGGATGACTGAAGATTTCCTTCGTCGTTCCTTTTTCAACGACCCTACCCTGATTCATTACCACGATTTCTTCACACATGTTAGCAACCACACCAAAGTCATGGGTGATCAGCAGGATCGCTGTTCCCGTTTTTTCCTGGATGTCTTTCAACAGTTCCAGGATCTGAGCCTGGATCGTTACATCCAGCGCCGTGGTCGGTTCATCTGCGATCAGCAGTTTCGGACTGCAGGCCAGCGCGATTGCAATAACGATACGCTGGCGCATTCCGCCTGAAAGTTCATGCGGGTACTGGTCAAACCGTTCTTCAACTGAGGGAATCCCAACCAGGTGCATGATCTCCTTGGCACGCCGAGCCGCTTCTTTTTTCGAAGCCTGCTCGTGGATACGGATCGTTTCTGAAATCTGTTTCCCGATTTTCATCGTAGGGTTCAATGACGTCATCGGATCCTGGAAGATCATACCGATATCTTTCCCCCTGATCTTTCTCATTTCTTTTTCTGACTTTTCAGTGATTTCTTCTCCATTGAATCGGATACTGCTTTTTTTATCTACGACCCCATTCTTGCCTAGTAACTGCATGATGGAGCGGGCTGAAACACTTTTTCCCACTTCCCGATTCTCCTACGATCCCGACGGTTTTGCCGTAAGCTAAATCAAAGGAGACATCAGAAACTACTTCGATAAGGGACTCACCCGTAGAAAAAGAGATCTTCAGGTTTTCTACTTGAAGTAATTTTTCTGTCAACACAATCAATCCTCTCAAAATTTCAATCAGTTTATTATCAAAACTCTTATTCTATTTCTGTCTATATATCACGGTCAGATTAATTCAAGTTGATGCGTTTGTTCAAGAAGCGATATAAAATATCCACTATGATATTGACAAAGACGAATAAGAAGGAGAAGACGAGTACGCCTCCCTGGACGATCGGAAAGTCACGTGCGCGGATCGCATTGATGATCAGTCAACCAGACCGTTGATGGCAAAGACTGTTTCTGTCAGAACTGCGCCGCCCAAGAGTGAGCCGAACTGCAGACCAACGACTGTAACGACAGGTACCATCGCGTTTTTCAGAGCGTGACGGTAAATGACTACCCGTTCGCTGACACCTTTAGCTCGAGCCGTCTGAATATAATCCATATCGATGACTTCAAGCATACTCGACCGGGTCATCCGGGCAATAATCGCCGAGCCCGCGGTCCCGAGTGTAATGACTGGCAGGATCATCTGCTGCGGCGTGCCCCAGCCTGAAGCCTGGAACCACCCGGCTCCGATAACCAGCCACTGGATCAGCATGAGTCCCAGCCAGAAGTTAGGCATGGAAAGCCCGAACAATGCTCCGAACATGATGGCTGAATCCGTAATTGAATACCGGCGGACCGCTGAAATGACTCCCGCGATCAGTCCGATAAAGACAGCCAGCAGTGTACTGTAAAAAGCGAGTTCCACCGTAGGGGCCAGCCGTCCAAATACTTCCGCAGCTACAGGGCGTCCGCTTCTTATAGAGTCCCCTAAGTCTCCGGTGAGCACACCTTTGAGATAATCCCAGTACTGAACGGGAATAGGGTCATTCAACCCGAGACGTTCGCGGACGAGCTCCAGCTGTTCCGGCGAAGCACTCTCCCCGGCCATGATTTGTGCAGGATCTCCCGGAATAAGCAGCATCATACTGAAAGTCAAGATCGTGACGCCAAGTAAAACGGGAATCATCTGTAATAAACGTTTACCTAGAAATTTTAACAATGTCTTCCCTCTTTCCTAATTTTTCGTTTTTGGATCCAGTGCGTCACGCAGACCGTCACCGAATATATTAAAGGCTAAAACAACGACAACAATTGCCAACCCTGGAATTGTAGCGACGTGCGGGGCATCCCACATGTAGTTACGTCCGTCACTCAGCATAGCTCCCCATTCAGGTGTAGGTGGCTGTGCGCCATCCCAAGGAATGAAAGTCCACTGGCTGTCAGGACTGACGTGGCGATATTCAACGTCGCCTGAACGATGATCGGCGACATGATGTTAGGTAAAATATGCCCTCCTATAATTCGCAAGTCACTCGCTCCAAGTGCGCTTGCCGCTTCAACATATTCCAGTTCTCTCACTTCAAGGGTCGAGCCCCTTGAAATACGTGCGAAAACAGGTATCGAGAAAATTCCGACAGCAATAATGACGTTATTGACGCTTCCGCCAAGTACACTGACGATGGCCAGAGCAAGCAGGATGCCCGGGAATGCAAGGAGAACATCCATCAGGCGCATAATGATCGTATCTGTCCATCCGCCATAGTAACCCGAGAGGACTCCAAGTGACACCCCGATCGACATCCCCATCAGAACGGAAGTGAATCCGACTCTTAATGTAATACTCATGCCGTGAATGATCCGGGTGAAGATATCCCGGCCATGATGATCCGTTCCGAACCAGTGCTCCCAGGAAGGACTCTCAAGGAGTGCATCATAGTTCTGTGCGTTGGGTCCATAGGGTGTCAGATAAGGACCGATAAAAGCGATCAGAATCAGGATCATGATCAGGGTCAAACCGATCAGTGCTGACTTGTTTCTATAGAACTTCTTCCAGAAATCCTGGAATCTTACAATATTAGGATCCAGTTGCTGTGACTGTTTCGGATCTCCAGTATTCAAATTTGCTTCTTCATGCATACGTCTTACCCTTTCTCTTTAATAGATTTTTATTCGTTGTGCCGGTAACACTATAATCAGTTATTATTTATTAAATTAGAATACTCTAATTAAAAGCACATTGTCTATTCTTACATATCAATTAGAATATTGCAATATAATTATAGTAATTTTTGCAAATTTCATCGTTATTTCTATATGTATATCTATTTTACATGTTGTGTACTCAATGTTTTTTGGTCACTCGCTTCATTCTTATCTTATTTTAATAAATTATAAAAAAAGATTTTATATAAGAAAAAGCGATTACATTGCTTTCATTTAGCGGTTGTTTATTAGAACTTAACTTTTAAATCTAATTGTTTTCACATTTTTCTCTTGCCTTTTTAAAAAATATGCTCTATATTATTAATTATATTTCAAAGTATTAAATTTGAAGAAAATAGGGGAGTGTTACAACAATGAAAAAGATCAATAAAAAATCGTTGTTCCTTACATCACTGACAGCAACTGCATTACTGCTGGCAGCATGTGGAACAGACGACAGCGATCCAGTCGGGGAAGAAGATGCAACAGGTACGGAAGAAACGCAGGAAGGTTCTTCAGGCGGAGACCTGGTCATTGCACAATTATCAGATGCGGTATCATTGGATCCACACGGTTCCAACGACACGCCATCAAGTAACGTAGCTTACAATATATATGAATCTTTACTGGTAACAGATGAAAACATGGAGCTCCAGCCCGGCCTGGCAACAGATTGGGAAGCTGTAGACGACACGACATGGCAGTTCACTTTACGTGAAGATGTAACTTTCCATGATGGCTCTGAATTCAATGCAGACGTCGTCCAGGCTAACTTCGAACGTATTTTAGATGAAGACATTGCCTCACCACGTTCCTTCTTATATGAAATGGTTGAAGAAATAAACGTCATTGACGACTACACGATCGAATTTGTAACAGAATATCCGTTCTCACCACTGCCTGCGCATATTGCCCATAACGGCGGCGGCATCATGTCAGCTGAAATAATCGAAGAAGATTATGCAGCACTTGAAAACGGCGAAGAACCAGGAAGTGTCATCAACCAGAACCCAGTAGGAACCGGACCATTCGTCTTTGAAAGCTGGACTTCCGGAGATGAGATCGTACTGACTAAGAATGACGATTACTGGGGCGGCGCACCTGCACTCGATTCCGTCACTTTCCGAGTCGTTCCTGAAGGTTCTACGCGTTTAGCTGACCTTGAAACAGGTGCAGTACACGTTTCAGATCCAATCAGCCCGTCAGACATCAGCCGTGTCGAAGGAACAGAGGGCGTTCGCGTCAATCAGCAGCCTTCAGTCTCACTTTCTTACATCGGATTCAACGCCGAAAAAGAACCGTTTGACAACCAGCTCGTTCGTCAGGCTCTATCTAAAGCCATCAACAAAGACGAGATCATTGAAGGTATCTACCAGGGAATCGGTATCCCTGCCATCGGACCACTTGCTCCAGATGTCTTCGGTTACGATGAAGATGTGTCCGGTTTAGAGTACGACGTTGAAGAAGCACGCGAACTGCTTGCTGAAGCGGGTTACGAAGATGGCTTCTCCACAACACTTTGGACAAACGACAACCAAGACCGTATCGATATCGCCACAAACGTTCAGGCTCAACTTCAAGAAATCGGTGTAGAAGTTGAAATCGAGATCGTTGAGTGGGGTGCTTATCTAGAGAATACAGCAGCCGGCGAACACGATATGTTCATCCTAGGCTGGACAACCGTTACAGGAGATGCCGACTATGGTATGTACCCAATGTTCCACTCTGAAAACTTCGGAACAGCTGGTAACCGTACCTTCTTCGCAACAGATGAATTAGATTCACTTGCTGGAAGAAGCGCGTCAGAATCCTAACCAGGACGAACGTCTTGAACTTTACAGTCAGGCACAGGAAATCCTTGTTGATGAAGCACCAATGTCTTACATCCACCACGCTGAATTCCTGCTTGGTGTAAGCGAAGACGTTGAAGGACTGTGGCACCACCCAACTGGTATCATGATGCTGAAAGATGTAACATTGAACCAGTAAACTGGAATAAACTGAATAATGTAAGAAGCTCTTCAAGATCATCACTTTCAGATGGCTTGAGGAGCTTCTTTTTTGATTTCCATCATTTAATTTGAGAACAAGATTCAATTCCCTGCCCTTTTTCAATCAGCTATACTACTTATATAACAGAGAAAGGAATAGATCTATTATTTTAGTTATCATATATACCTTCCCAATTCATTGTTATATAATTATCTATGACTATATGATGTGATCTGATTTAAATCTAACTATGATCGGTAATCGGAATAAACAGAGTAAGAAAGCAGGGTAATTATGGTAAAATTCAAATAATTACAATTTAATAATCATAAGTCTAGCCGTCTTTTCCGTAAGTCTGGTAATTCTAGATACAATATCTATTATTAATATTAACGCCTTCCCTTTTAAAGAAATCGATATTCTTATCCTCTTCATTTTTGCTGTTGATTACTTTGGACGTTTTTATTGTGTCAGGGAATAAATTCAATTTTTTCAAGACAAATTTATTTGATTTGATTGCTATTATACCCTTTCATTCCGCTTTTTCTGTATTCAGATTAGCACGACTGTTTAGAATCACACGTTTATCTCGTCTTTCGAGACTAAGTCGGATGTCAAGATTATTCCGTTTCACTCGAATGATAGGGATGATCGGCAAAGCAACTCGCCACATTAGAAAATTTCTGCAAACGAATGGCTTTATTTACATGATGTATGTCAGTGGTGTAATTTTACTTATCGGTGCCACGTCATACTCAATAGCCGAAAATGTACATTTCATAGATTCGTTATGGTGGGCTTTTGTAACTTCTACTACAGTCGGTTATGGAGATATATCCCCTACTACAGCTATCGGCAGACTGACAGCCATGTTTTTAATGTTAACCGGAATCGGAATTTCGGAGCATTGACCAGTACGATCACTTCATTTTTCATGAACACCAATGATCAGGAAATTGAAAAACAAAAGAGTGAAATACATGAACTGAATATAAAAATCACGCAACTATTAGAAAAAATAGATCAAAATGAACTGAACAACTAGCAACAGCAATTATCAGTAAAGCATGTTAGTGTATGCTCAATACATCCATAGCTTCATTTCTAAAAACCATGACTCCTATATACCCATTATTGGTTCAAAACTAATTAATTAAGGCTGCCCATCTTTATAGATGAACATCCTTATTTATTAGTTTGAAGAAGATATGATCGTGAATTATATATTGGCTTTATACCGGACTGTATCAACAATAAGACTAAACCCGTTATTCAAAGATTAGTTGCTACTATTATACTCACTGCACATGACTCCTAAATAGTTTTAAATACCTTCACCACGCGTAGGCTTCCGGAGCCTGACCGCCCGGGCCGGGGAAAATCCTATCCAGTTCTTTCATGACATCTTCCGTGAGGTCGATTTCAAGAGCTTTGAGTGCCTGTTCCAGCTGATCCATGGTCTTCGGACCGATAATGGGTGCAGTTACAGCGGGATTAGCCAGCAGCCAGGCCAAAGCGAGCATTGGGTTCCGATTCACCCAGTTCCCTGCACAGCTTGGAATAATCCTCTAACTGACTGCGTTCCTGATCAGAAAGCCCAGCTGCCCGCTTTTCACTTCTTGAACCGGGTTCAGGATCGAGTACCTTTCCGCTGAGCATTCCCCCGCCCAACGGACTCCAGGGAATGACGCCGATACCCAGTTCCAGTGCCGCCGGAAGGACTTCCAGTTCCGGCAGCCGACACAACAAATTGTATTTATGCTGTTCAGATACCAGACCCAGAAAATTCCGTTTCTCTGCTGCCGCTTGGGCAAGAGCCAGATGAAACCCTGCGAAGTTGCTTGATCCGATATAATACGTCTTGCCCTGATCCACTAACGACTCAAACACACCAAAGATTTCTTCCCAGGGGGCATGGCGCTCGATGTGATGCATCTGATAAAGCTCAACATGATCTGTCTGAAGACGTTTTAGAGAGCCTTCCAGATGTCTGCGGATCTTGTAGGCAGAAAGGCCGCGTTCCTCGTTGGGCCCGTCATTTTCGACTTCCATCCCACCGTATACTTTAGTTGCTAAGAACGACTTTTTCCCGTCGGCCGCCGCCTTGAGCAAACCAGCGCCCAATGATTTCTTCTGTCCGTCCTCTTTGACCAGAACCGCCGTAAACATTTGGCTGTATCGAAAAAATTGATCCCCGCATCCAGTGCCCTGTCCATTATCGCAAACGCATCTTCTTCACTGGTGTACGAACCGAAATTCATCGTTCCCAGACAAAGCCTGCCTGACTCTCAATCCCGTTCGTCCCAAGTAAGTGTAGTCCATTTTATCGCTTCCTCCTCATGTCATTTGATGGAACCCGAAAACTGACTCATTTTTAACATGCTTTAGTTATTCAACTGCAGCATTATGAATAGTATACCTCAACGGAATTGTATCCGCTATCAATATCGATTTAAAGCTAAAAGCCAGACTGATGACTGTCAGATAACAATTCTTCCATTAGAAAAAAAGCTGAACGTACAAAAAAGTTCTACAAGCGCTGAAATTCATCGGCGTTTATAGAACTTTATAAGATGGTCCCTACTGGGCTCGAACCAGCGACCCCTACCTTGTCGAGGTAGTGCTCTCCCAACTGAGCTAAGGAACCGTATTGGGCCTTACCTTAATTGATTATACTAGATGGAGAACAAATTGTAAACCTTTTTTAAAACTCTAACGCTTTCCTTTTCTTTTTTCACAGAATCGTTCATAATGGAAGGGAGAGAATAAGGAAGGAACCGATATGATGGATACTAAGTATTTAGCGAAATTTTATAAAAAAAACCATGAAGACAAGATCGAATCGCTGTTTTTAGCTGGAGTGATCTCAAAAAAAGAAAAAGACACCCTGCTGGACCGTTCGTTGAAGCTCGATCCGGAGACCGGGAATCACATGATCGAAAACTATATCGGTAATTATTCCCTGCCTTTAGGTGTTGCCATGAACTTCAAAGTCGACCAGGAAGAACTGGTCGTTCCCATGGCAATCGAAGAACCGTCTGTTATTGCAGCTGCCAGTTTTGCTGCAAAAGTCATCGGGTCTGCCGGCGGATTCAAAACAACCGTGACGAAACGGCACATGATCGGTCAAGTGACACTCAAAAATGTAACAGATTTTGAAGATGGCTTCAAAGAACGTCCAGGAGTCTAAAAATGAAATACTGGAACGCGCAAACGAAGCCTATCCGTCGATCGTCAAGCGCGGCGGCGGAGCCCGGGGCATCGAAGTTCGTCATCTTAAAAACGATACTGCCTCAGACATGCCCGACTTTTTATCCGTACATGTCCATGTCGATACCAAAGAAGCGATGGGGGCCAACATCGTCAACACCATGATGGAAAGCGTTGCGCCTTATATCGAAGAGCTGACAGGCGGAACGGCCTTGCTCCGGATATTATCCAATTACGCCACGGAATGTCTGGCAACTGCCACCTGCACGATCCCGACGCATAAGCTGAAAACAGCCGATCATTCCGGCGAAGAGGTCAGAGACCTGCATCATTGAGGCCACTCAGGTCGCAACAGTCGATCCTTACCGGGCCGTCACGCACAATAAAGGCATCATGAACGGCGTCGATGCCGTTGTTACTGGCTTCCGGCAATGACTGGCGGGCCATCGAAGCCGGCGCTCATGCGTATGCCAGCCGGTCGGGACAGTACCGCTCCCTCACGACATGGAAGAAAAACGAAGCGGGGGATCTGGTCGGGGAACTGACCCTCCCGCTGGCCATCGGTACGGTTGGTGGATCCATTTCGATCCATCCGGCGGCCGGACTGGCTCATTCAATCATGGATCAGCCGAAAGCTGAGAAGCTTGAACGGATCATCGTTTCTGTCGGGCTTGCGCAAAACTTCGCAGCCGTCCGCGCGTTAGTGACGGAAGGCATCCAGAAAGGGCATATGGGACTGCACGCCCGTTCCCTGGCCATCAGTGCCGGCGCCAAGGGTGACCATATCCAGCAGGTGGCTGATATCCTCAAGCATTCCAAGCATAAAAATTTACAAAGAGCCAAAAATATTCTACTAAATATCTTGGAAGAGTTTGAAAAATAAATTGTTTTGAACAGGAGCGCCTGCTTTTAGAGGTGCTCCTGTTTTTTCTGATTAGTAGTAAAAGCTGAGGTCTGTTTTGAATTGTGAGCTGGTATTAGTGGAATATTTAGCTCAAACTGAGCCTCATACTGCTTCATGAGTTTAATCTATAGCCTGCTTATAGTCTCATCCCAACTATTCATCTTCATTGAGTTTCTGTTAGAAGGGGCCTATTCTATCTGCCCCCTGTGCTGCTTGTAAATGAGCCTTTACTATAGAGGGGCTATAGTAAGGGCTCGAAGAGATCAGTTTTCTGAATGTATAGAATTAAGGTCTGATAATATTTACTCAATAGATTTGTGACACTGAGTGAACACTACTTACTGCCACTGATAGATCCGCTCCTGTTTAAGGCTGTCCATACTCACTGTAAAGTGAGTATGCTCCCATTAAATGTTTAAAAAGATCTTTTAAATAAACTTTTATTCTAGGTTATTAGAAGAGATTATCTTATTTGAAATTAAAAAGATAAATACGAAGGCTTAAGGACTGGCTTTAAAGCAGGCCCTCAAAGTCTTCGTATTTTTTAGCATATTATTATTTTTTTTCTGCCGCGGGTTTCATTTTTTCCGTGTCTTCTTCATCTTCATCCATGCTCAGCAGTCGTGCATTGACGGCCACGATCACGGTACTCAAGGACATGACCGCTGCGCCGATCGCGGGCGTGATGATGATGCCCTGATTGTACAGGATGCCAGCAGCTAAAGGAATGGCAATGATATTGTAGCCGGCCGCCCACCACAAGTTCTGGATGTTTTTGCGGTGTGTGGCTTTAGAGGTTCAAGGTGTTCAGTACATCTCTCGGGTCACTGTCCACTAAAACAACATCAGCAGTCTCAATGGCCACATCGGTCCCCGCACCGATCGCTATACCGATATCTGCCTGGGCTAGCGCCGGCGCATCATTGATTCCGTCACCGACCATGGCTACTTTTTTCGTTCCGTCTTCCTGGAGCCGTTTGATGTGCTCGGATTTCTCATCAGGCAGAACTTCAGCAATGACTTCCGTCAAGCCCAGTTCGTTGCCGACGCCGTCAGCGACCCGCTGGTTATCCCCAGTGATCATGACCGTATCGACGCCCATTTCAGACAGTTCTTTGATAACTTTATCAGGATGATTTCCTGATGATGTCACTTAATGCGATCATGCCTTTCAGTTCCTGGTTTTTCAAGACAAAGACCACTGTTCTTCCCTTGCTGTGACAATTCATTGTAACGCTCTTCGTCAAAGTCGGTGTTGTTTTCCTTCATTGCCCCCGGACTTAATATGGAAACGGTATCGGAGTCGATTTTGGCTTCCAGTCCCTTACCGGTCAGGTTGTTGTAATCTGAAACACCGAGGCGCTGAATGTCTCTTTCTTCACCCGCGCGCACGATCCCTTTGGCAATGGGATGATCGGACTGGCTTTCAACTGAATAGGCAAGCTGAAGCAGATCTTCTTCTGATGTGCCGTCTTCCGGAAGTATGTCGTCGACGCCGAAATCCCCTTCGGTCAAGGTCCCGGTCTTGTCAAAGACGATTTTGCTCGATGGTGCGGGCCGCCTCGAACTGGGTCCGGTTACGGATCAAAAGACCTTTCTTAGCCGCAATGGACGTTGAAACTGAACTGACTAAAGGCATCGCCAGACCCAGTGCGTGAGGACACGCAATGATCAGTACGGTCACCATCCGCTCCAAGGCGAATTCGAAATCGGCAATGTTCACCCAGACAACGAGCGTGATCAGCCCGGCCACCAGCGCGACATAAAACAGCCATTTTGCAGCGGTATCTGCGAATCCCTGGGCCCGCGATTTTGTCTCCTGGGCATTTCTGACCATTTCGACGACTTGGGAAAATTACGTTTCTTCGCCAACCTTGCTGACTTCTCACCGTCAGGACACCTTCACCATTGATCGCACCGCCGATGACTTCATCGCCTGTACCTTTTTCAACAGGAACGGATTCCCCTGTCAGCATGGATTCGTCGACCGCAGATTTCCCTTCGGTTATCTCTCCGTCTAACGGGATCTTTTCGCCTGATTTGACCAGGATTTTGTCCCCCGGTGTCAGCTCTTCAACGGATACATCGGTCGTATTGCCTTCGTCGTCAAGTTTGTGTGCATCGTTGGGCATCAGATCGATCAGTTCTTCCAGTGCCTTTGATGCGCCCATCTGCGAGCGCATCTCGATCCAGTGGCCTAAAAGCATCACGACGATCAGCGTGGCCAGTTCAAAGTAAAAATCACTGCCTTCGATGAAAAAGGTCGTCAGCGTGCTGTACACATAAGATGTGGTGATGGCCAGAGAGATCAGCGTCATCATGCCCGGCGTGTGGTCATCGATGACTTCCCGTTTGACACCCATGAGAAACGGCTTGCCTCCGTAAAAAAAGACGAAGGTTGCCAGGGCAAATAATACCAGATCGGAACCTGGGAACGAGACTTCAAAGCCGAATAAATGCTGAAGCATCGGTGCCAGAATGGCTATCGGGACGGATACAGCCAGTGACACCCAGAAACGCTGTTTGAAATCCTCGACCATGTGCGCATGATGGTCATGATGACCTTCGTGTCCGCCGTGGTGTTCGTGAGTCTCTTGACCTTGTTTTCCGTGTTTTTCATTAGGATCATTATCCTTATTACCTTCATTTGCTCTGACATTTTCATCCACTGTCTGGTCATGATCGTGTTTATCTGCCACTTGAATCATCCCCTTTTGGATTTTATCGTTTACGTTTGTAATCGTTAACCATAATTTAGCACTCATCTGATTTTTTGTCAATCTATACCCTGTGTTATGTCTTATTATAAGGTTTGCAGTCAGCTTCAGACAAACCATTTGAATGACCTAACTTTTTTTGAAAAAGACAGACACCCGAAGGTCGGAGATGTTTCGACCTTCGGGTGTCTGTCTCTTGCTGGTCCACAGCTTTTCATCGCCAGTATGTAATCGCTTTATTTTTCAAAGTATAACATAATTTCCTGCACACGTTTTTGTAAAAATAAAAAAGACCAAGTTCAATGCTCGATCTTCTTCCTTTTTACCCGCTTGCTTGGGTTCACCTTCCAGCTGATCAGTCCCAAAACGAGCGCTTCTGCAATGACGAACAGAAGTCCACACCCGTCATACCGTAGAAATGACTGAACGCCAAGACGAGGGGCACGATGATAAAGCCGCCTCTGAGCAAGGGAAAAAGAGTGCACGGTTCGGCTGGTCTGTGGCACCAAAATAGCTGGTAAGTACCGTATTGAGGCCCGCAAAAAAGAAACCGATAAAATAGATAAGCAGACCCCTTGCGGCCATGTCGGCGATGTGCGCATCCTGGTCAGTATTGAAGGCCTGAATGATAAACTCACTGGACAAGTTGGTGCCGGCGTATATCACCGCACTCAAGACCAGCGCCGTACCTAAAGACAAAGTCAAACCTGCTTCATCTGCTTGAGATCTTCGAGTCCATAGCTTTCACTCAGCAGAGGCTGCGTACCCTGCGCCACACCGGCAAACAGGGATAACACGACAAAAGAGATGTTGGCAATGATTCCATAAGCCGCCAGTCCGTCGTTCCCTTCCAGCGTAAAGATGAGGGTATTGAACGTGAACATGACGAACCGATCCGGAGATCTCGTTGATAAAAGCCGACGCACCGAGGTAGGTGACATCCTGGACCAGCCGCTTTTCGATTTTCTGAAAAGTGAACGTAAGGTTGTTCAGCGGTTTGAAATAATGTACAGCCAAGACGCTCAGACTGATAACGGGTGAGAGACTCGTCGCCAGAGCCGCACCGAACATGCCCATCTGAAGCGGAAAGATGAAAATATAATCCAAAACGACATTCAGCACACTGCCAATGACCATCCCGAACATGGCGAGCGTAGGATCCCCGTCATTTCTGACAAATGAAAGCAGCGTGTTGTTCAATATGAAGAAAGGCGCAAACGAAAGGATCGTTTTCAGGTAGATATTCGTGGAAGCAAAGGTCTCAGCATCTGCGCCGGAAAACCGACGATCGCTTCGGTACCGAACTGTCCGACAACGAAAAAGACCAGTCCCAGAGTAACGGCGAACAGCAAGGTATGCGAATAAATTTTGCCGGCCTTCTCGTGCCTGCTTTGCGACTGCAGGATCTTATATCGGGTCGCGCCTCCCAGCCCCATCATCAGTCCGAAACCGTGCATGATGCCGAAAACGGGAATGCTTAGTTCAAAGCCGCGATCCCAGCCAACCCTAACGCTTGAGCAATAAAATAGGTGTCCGCTAATATATAAAAAGAAATGCCCAGCATCCCGAGCATGTTTAAACTGACGTATTTGATGAATAATTTCAGACTTCTCTGCATCTTACTTCGCTACCTTCTTTTTAAAATCGAGTCTTTAACTAGCTTACTCAGTCACTGCACTGAAGTCAACCATCGTTACCTCTTTATCTCTTTTCGGAAATTTTTTTCACTGATATGTAACTGTCCGAGATGTCTTGACCGTATTTTCTGATGTCATATGATATAGTTTGAATGAACTAACATGCACTTTCTAATATTTAAATTACCGGCTACATATTGAATGAATGCATTTGCCGCTCACTGTTTACATAATTAAAGAGGGATGTTTTTTCCATGAATGCTAATTTAACGCCCTATCTGATGCTGGACGGAATGCCAAGAGAAGCGGCCGTCTTTTATGCTGAGGTGTTTGACGCTGAAATCGAAAGTATGGAGTTTTTGAAGGATTGGCCTCAGGAATTCGACGGCGACATTCCAGAGGGATATGAAGATAGCGTCATCCACGCCTATGTCAGAATCGGCTCTTTGGGACTCATGCTCGCGGATATTTTCCCGGACAACTTTATGAGCCGGGTTCGCTCATCACGATCATGGTGGACGTAAAAGAGACCGGCGAAGCGGAGACTTTGTTTGAAAGACTTTCAGATGGCGGAGATGTCATCATGCCTATAAGTGAAACGAGCTTCAGCCCAGCTTATGCTCAAGTCGAGAGCAAGTACGGTATCGAATGGCAGATCCTGACAGACTCTTCAGACATGGATTGATTTTATGCAGCAGCCTTTTATATAGAAGAAAAGAGTTATCGTCGGTTAATCAGCGATAACTTTTCTGTTTTGTCCAAATGACGGTCTACAGCATAAGATACTAGATAAAGGTCACAAAAAGTTCTCCCATATTTCTTCATAGAACCGGACTGTTTCTTCGCCTGTCATAAACTGATTGTCCCAGGCGCCGTGAACGCTCTTTTGCATTTGAATGATATACCCCAGGCCATGAGCAAATTTCACCGTGGCATCCACACAGTGCTGGGTCTCTAACCCGCAAATCTCCAATTCTCCGCCTCTGCTTTTTCGAGAATGTCATTCAGATCCGTCTGATAGAAAGAATTCGGATGTCCTTTTTCAATAAAAAGTGCTGAATCAGGCCGATCCAGTTCGGGGATGATGTCCCACTTCTGACTCCCCTTTTCCAGATAGTCATCCGTGTGCTGAAGAAAAATAACCGGTTTCTCTTCGGCCGCATAGTCGGGAGATCCTGTCGTTTATCTTTTGATCAAGTCGTCCAATTACCCTACCGACTGGTCCTCATAATGACAAACCCCATTTTGCATGTCAATGACGAGGAGTACATCCGCAGTTTTCATCGCTTTTTTCTCCTTTCAATAATCAGATTGTCTAATATGATAAGTAATGCTTACATATGAATTCTACGCCTAAAACTGATAATCAAATAATAATAACTCTGAGATTCAAAGAAATTATCCTTCAGCTTTTTATGGTTATTAAAATAAGTTAAACTATAGAAAGACATTAAAAATATACTTAGAGGACTGATTACTATTTTCAAAGAATTCAAGACGTTTATCATGCGCGGAAATGTGCTGGAACTGGCTGTAGGCCTTGTCATGGGGGCTCCTTCACCGCCATTGTCAACGCGTTTGTCGCGAACATCATTACACCCATTATTGCGGCTTTATCAGGTAAAGCCAGTGTGGAAGAACTGTCCGTTCAAGTCGGTGAAGCCACGTTGACTTATGGACTGTTCCTTCAGGCTGTCATCGATTTCCTGATCATCGCGTTCGTGCTGTTTCTGCTGATCAAATTGATCAATCAGCTGATAAGTCAAAAAGAAGCCGAGCCGGAACCGGAAATTGAAGCCCCCACGATAAAATCATATCTGGAAGAGATCCGTGATCTGCTGGCCGAACAGTCAGATAATACAGCCGATGACTCCGATCCAGTCTCCAAATAATTGGTGACGCTGGGAAGCATCCGGTCATTTCTCGTTGAAGAACGCTTGTTGCCTGGTATAAGGGGACGAGCGTTTTTTGTATTGATTGATAAGCGATTAGTGTGTGACATTCAGATCCCCTTTCCGACGGCGAAGGGCACGCCTGAACTCATTGCGTGACGTTCAGCTTCTGTTTCCGACAGCGACGGGCACGCCTGAACCCATCGCGCGGCATTCGGATCCTGTTTCCGACAGCGAAAGGCACGCCGGCGACCCATTGCGTGACATTCGGTTCCCGTTTCCGGCGGCGAAGGGCACGCCTGAACCCATTCCACGACGTTCAGCTCCCATTTCCGACGGCGAAGGGACACGCCGCGAACCCATTGCGTGACATCTCGGATCCTGTTTCCGGCGAGGCGAAAGGCACGCCGCAAGAAACCCATTGCGCATGACGTTCGGTTCCTGTTTCCGACAGCGAAAGGCACGCCGCGACCCATTGCGTGACATTCAGTTCTCAGTTCCGACGGCGAAGGGCACGCAATCGTCATTCCCGGCTGACCGATTGCCAGATAGACATCGACCTTTTGACACGCTGAAACTGACATGAAGTCAGTTTCTTCCTGCTCCGAGACCAGATCAGAAGCTTCATTTGTTACATTAACAATAGTAATTTTCTCATAAAACTGCTTGTATGATTGTATAGTCAACCTATGGCATTGATAATGAAAAGGCATGTACCATTATTTTAATTCAAAGGAGTTCGTATTATGTTTTTCGGTGTTATTATCAATACACTGGCGATTTTTTTAGGAGGTCTCGTCGGTCTGTTTGTCAATAAAGGCATTCCTCTTCATATAGAAAAAGCCTCGACGGAAGCTCTCGCTCTGAGCGCGATATACATCGGCGTCACAGGACTTGCCTCTGGCGAGAATACCATTTACATCATCCTTATCCATGGTGATCGGTGTAACGATTCGTGAAATGCATTCAATCTGGACAAACGAATCATCATTTGGGGAACAGACTGGAAAACCGCTTCCCTGCTAAAGAAGGGGCATCTTCCTTATCCAAGGCGTTTGTGATGAGCAGTCTGATCATGGCTGTCGGAGCCATGTCGATCGTCGGGCCTCTGGAGAGCGGTCTGACAGGCACTCATGCGATCCTGCTCACAAAATCGGTCATGGATGGACTGCACCAGTTCTCGATTCTTGCCTCAAGCATGGGCGTCGGTGTTCGTGTTTTGCGGGAATACTTGTTTTCCCTGTATCAGGGCGCCATCGCCTTATTGGCCAGCGGCCTTGATGCTGTCCTGACTGAACCGATGATCAATGACATCGATGCGGTCCAGCGTCTGCTTTATTCTGGCTTTGGGCTTCAATATGCTTGAAGCGACAAAAATCAAAGTCATGAATTTTGTTCCCGCTATTTTTCATTCCTATTCTTTTCTTTTTCTTCTATTAAAAAACTGTTAGTCACAGACTTCTTCTGACCCAATCCTTTTCGTCAGCAAAGTCTGAAACTTGACGGTTTTTTCAATCTATTGAATTCTTCGAATGCACGGTAGACCCTCTCGGACGATATCGTAATCTTCCGATTCAGCCGGGGCAAATCCCTCCAGTTGTAAACGTCGCTAAGCACTTCAAGCATCTCCTCGTCATCATTGATCGCAAGAAAGGCTTCTTCGGATATCTTTCCGCTTGTAGACTTGTACAGGCAGTTCGCTTCTTACAGACAGGGTTGCATTGGGGATCTCGTACTGTCGTGCCGATCGACTCTGACCTCATCGTAGATGTCGGGAACTTCTTCTTCCAGTCGTACCCTTGCATCTTCAAATGTCGTGGCAAAGTCTGCCTGACCATCCAGAAGTGTAGCAGGTAGATCCCGCCTGATCGTGTGCACCGACATCGAGCAGCGCGTGAAATGATCATCAAGGTCTTCAACGCCCACCTCCATCATCTGCTGAGCCGGGAAAAGGTTAGCCCGATGTTGAAGAGTAAGTCTGGCGGACGCCCAGACCAGGTCTTCCGTTTCTATCAGGTCATCGATGTCCTCGATCTGTGAATCCGACGAAACGGTGTACTGGGCAACATAAGAATCGGACCCGTCACTAATAGCCTTGAGCAGCACTTCCACGTCCGCCCGTTCTTCAGCCTGTACGTATGCAAATGGCGGCAGGAAGGCAATATCCACATGCTGGTTCCGCATGCCTTCGATCAGGCCCGTGTAATCTGTCAGCACTTCCGTCGTAACGGGAATACCAAGTTCTTCAGAAAGATACTCACCAAAAGGTTCCGCCGTCTCAGACATATTTTCTACATCTGCCGAGGGAAAAAGCCTAAAACCAGTTCATCAACCTCTTCTTCACTTGTCTCATCCGTTTGAGTATCGTCAGGTGCACAGGATGCCAGTAAAAATGCTGCGAAGAGTGCAGCAGATAATCCTTTAATTTTTTTCATATATCCATACCCTTTCATCTTTCTCAGTTAAGATCCGACTTCTTCTTTATTTTGACGAATTTCATATAAAACGTCAACACTTTTTGTAACAGAGTCGCTCTTATATTTTTTGCATGTTTATTCAGTTTAACAGAAATGCAGCAAAAAAAGCTTATATGGTAGAAAATAATCTACTACCATATAAGCTTTTTTGAATTATCTATCTCAGTTATTATTTGGTCTCTCTGAACAATGCTTTACGCCTTTAATTTCTGTGAATACTTTCTGAGTTCCATCCGGTCCGGCGTATTGCGTGTGTTCTTACTCGTAATATATAACCGTTTGCCAGTTTCAACGCATTCCAGGGTAATATTTTTCCTCATATTATTTTACTCCTCGCTTCAACTTTTTCATTTGTTTTATGACTTTCAGACCTCGTCGTGCCGTTTTTATATTCGGGCTTTTTCATCATGCGACGAGCTGTAGAGACATCTGTTTTTTCAGCCACGATCGTTCACTCCCTGTTTGTATTTTTTCAACTTATGTTTTTCAATTTATACCCGCTGATCACTGCTTAGAAACAATCAGTCAGTTTATTTTTCGCTTTCAGTAAGTACCTATGATGAACCGATGTCGCCATAGCAAGTTCTTCCATCCGTTCTTTGGTCAAAACACATTTATCGAATGATCGTTTCATTTCTTCGATCGGCAAGTTTTTACCTATGAAGACGAGCACAGACTCACGTTCCGATTCACCCCAGGGTTCGCCACGTTCAGCCTTAAAGGCCATGTTCACTCCCTGATAGATGATCTTATTGTTATCACCGTACATATCCAGTATTCCTTTATACCTCAACAGATCCATGCCATATGTCATGATCAGTTCATTCATCCACATATCGATCAGTGTAGGATGGATGGGCTCGTTAGCTTTCAAAGACAGTGTAACGATTCCGTCTGTATGTCTGACATCGTGATGATGGCTGTGAACACAGTCATCCGCTTGCTGATGGTCATGATGATCGTGATGATCAGTTTCCGGTTCGGTACTGTCTTGTTTTTCTGTTTTCTGTTCATCGAACAACTTCAAGCCGATGACTTCCTTCACTTTTATCTCTTCAAGATTCAAACGCTCAATATCTGCAAAAGGATTCAGTGAGCGCAGTTTATTTTCAAGTAAATGAAGCGTATGATCGGTGGCCTGATCTGTTTTCGTCAACAAGAGCTTATCTGCAAAGGCGATCTGATCGATCGACTCTTCAAAATGAGCGATCTGGTAAAGGGAATTTAATGCATCCACCAAGGTCAGTACAGAATCGATGTCAAAATGATCCTGAAGAAATGCGGTCCGCATGAATGTCTGAACGATTGGGCCGGGCTCTGCCAAACCCGTGGTTTCAATGACGATCCGATCGATAGTCACTTTCTGCTTCCTTGAACCGTATAAATCCGTGACGGAGCATATCGGACAAATCGGTCCGTAACGTACAGCAAAGGCAGCCGTTGTTCATCTGATAGATTTCTTCTTCCACATTCACGACGAGATTGTGGTCAACACCCACATCTCCATATTCGTTTCAATGACTGCAATTTTTTCATCATTAGGCTGGTGAAGCAGTTCATTGATCAGCGTGGTTCTCCCGGCTCCCAAAAATCCCGGTGATGATAGTGACAGGTATCTTTCTGACTCATTTGACGTCCTCCTCCTGATTGTTCCAAAGCTGTCCATCAGACTTACCAGCTGGCTTTTTTTACACCAGGAATTTTTCCTTCGTGAGCCAATTCTCGGAATTTAATGCGGGACATCCCGAATTTACCCATATAGCCTCTTCGGCTTGCCGTCTATTCTGTCACGGTTTTGCAGGCGAGTCGGGGAGGCATCTCTTGGAAGTTTTGCCAAAGCTGCATGATCGCCTTCTTCTTTTAGCTTTTTGCGTAACGCTGCATATTTCTCAACGGTTCTCTGCTGACGCTTCAATTTTCTCGATTATTTCTCTTGGCCAAACGTTTCACTCCTTCTCTTTTTTAGGTTTAAATCATTAGCTTTTTTTATCGATCACTTGTTTTCCGTTATAGTAGCCATCTTTTGAAATACGGTGACTCATTCGGTATTCACCCGAAGAACGATCCAGGGAAAGACCTCCTGGTGTATTCGAGCCTTTGTGTGTACGTCTTTTTTTCTGTTTCGATTTTGACGTTCTTCTCTTAGGTACTGCCATTGTATTCGCTCCTTCATCAATTCTCTAAATCGTAATCATTACGTTTTACAAGATTACTACATGTATTAACTAAAGTCAAGAATTTATTTCTGGATTTTTCTCTTGAAATAAGCCATTTGATTCTATATACTTTTTACAAATCGTAAAGATTACGTTTTAAAACCGAAAGGAATGATCACAATGGACTTTTCAGAAGCTAGACGAGAAGAAAGTCCGTGGCATGAGTAATGAAGAATTTTTAGCCACGTATAAGGAAAGGTTTTTAGAAGTGAAAGTCTGGTCGTTATCAGCTTTGATGACGACAACAATGTGAGTACCTTTCAGACTTCGGATTCACAACTTACGAGTTTAGGCATGCTTGAAGTCGCCAAGCTGCAGATCTTCGACAGCATGTAAGACCTGCCAGACTCTCCAGCTGCCCGTCACGGACATTAACGCACAAAAAAGTACCAGCAGCTCAAACGAGCTGGTACTTTTTTATTACGGTAACTATCATTTATTTAATTCTATTTCACTGTATACTTTCTGATGTTGTCCTGGATCGCTGCCAGATAGGCTTTTCCATCCTGAACATGTTCCGTATTCATTTCAATATCAGAGCCGTCTTTTGGCAATGATTTTTCCAGAACTTCTTCGTACTCTTCAATACCCAGTTCACGGCGGTCATTTAAGAGTGCTTCATGGCTCTCTTTGTGGACATACTTCTTGTAATCCGGCTGGACCACACCACTGAAAGAGACTTCGCCGACAGCACCCGATCCGTAGCTGAACAGACCGATACGGGCGTTATCTTTCAGCTCCGGTGCCTGTTCCATGAGAGAAAGCATGCTTAGAATACAGTGAGCCCGTGTAGACATTCCCTACCTGCTTGTTGTAAGTAATGCTGTTTTGATAATGGCTCATCTAAGCGCTCGAATCTTCCTCACTTGCGTTTTCTGTTAAGGCTAAGAATCGCTTTTTTAGCCATTTTTGTATACGGCAGGTGGAAGCAGACCGCTTCAAAGTCTTTTAAATCACGCTGCGTTTTTTCTTTGTAGACGTTCCAGATATCTTTCAGAAAGAGAAGATAGGATTCGTTTGAAAATTTACCGTCGACAAAGGCATAGTCCGAATACAGCGGACGCCAGAAATCCGAGATGTCTTTCGTCATCGCAGCACTGTCGTTATCCAGGGCCAGTAGTCTTTATCGCTGGAAATGACCATCGCGACCGCACCGGCTCCTGAGTCGGCTCGCCCGGTGTATCCAGGCCATACTTCGCAATATCCGCACCTAAAACCAGGGCTTTGCTGTCTGGATTCAAAGCGACATGACCCCATAGCCATTTTCAGTCCCGCTGTGGCACCGTAACAAGCCTGTTTCAGCTCGATCGATCGTGCATTTTCCTGGATGCCGGTCAAACTGGTGGACCCATACAGCGCCGGACTTGGAATGATCGACGCCGGACTCCGAACCGAACAGCACAAAATCGATTTTTGCCCTGTCGTCTTCGTTGAGTATCGACAGTGCTGCATTCGCCGCCATGCTGACAGAGTCCTCATGAAGCGGAGCGACAGCCATTCTTTCCTGTCCGATTCCAATGGTGTATTTAGCCGGTTCAACCCCTCTTGCTTCAGCCAGCTTTTCCATGTCGACGTACTGATTTGGTGTATAAAATCCTATTTTATCTATTCCGATATTCAATCGTTTCTCCTCCTAATTGCAGCTCTCAATACTTGATCTCTTCCAGTACTACCAAGCTTCTTTAAAAAGAATTAAGAAACAGCTTAATCTTTCATTTTTATGACCAGCTTGCCCCGGACATGACCCATTCACTTTTCTGATGGGCCTCCTGGACACCCGCTTCTGTAAAAGGAAAAACATGGGAAACCACTGGAACCAGCTTGTTCTGGACCAGCCACTCGTGCAGCTGGACGAGCGCTTCCTTTGTCGGCTTCATTGAGAAAAATCCGGCATCATAATCATCTGTATCGACGAAGTCACTTGGATCGCCCGGCAATGGACAGGAGTCTGCCTTTGTCTTTTATCATCGGCAGGCTTTTCTTCAGCACCTTACCGCCCAGCGTGTCCGAGGATGAAGTCTATGTCTGTCAAAACCTCTTCGAAAGCTTCTTCTTCATAGTTGACAGGACGATCGACACCGAGCGATTCCAGCAGAGCCTGATTGCTCCCGCTGGCTGTCGAAGCGACCCAGGCCCCTTGGATTTTAGCTATCTGAACAGCAAGCGTCCCGACGCCGCCTGAACCGGCATGGATCAGCACCTTCTCGCCACCTTTGACCTTCCCGCGTCTCGACGACTGCTTCATAGGCCGTCTGTCCCGTCAGAGGAACGGCTGCAGCCTCTTCAAACGAAAGGCCCTCATCCAGTTTAACTGCCCGGTCCGGTTGTACGGAAACAACTTCCGCATACGTTTTGGATCCGTTGGCCATGACGCGGTCTCCGGCGCTGAACCCTTTGACATCTCTGCCGACTTTGATGACCGTTCCGGCGACGTCATTGCCGACGATCATCGGGAGGCTGCCGCCGAACGACCCGCTCCGTCGTTTTGTATCAACAGGATTGACGCTTGTCGCATGTACTGCAACGAGCATCCGGTCCGGTTTCAGATCCGGCTCATCGATCTCTTTCATTTTCAACTTGTCCACTCCGCCAAATTCTTCGATAACTATCGCTTTCATATCTTTGACCTCCTCAGAATGTCTGCTCAGTTGTTCTGTTGATTATATTTTTTCAGAATGTCCATCACTTCATCGTCTTCTACTTGAGGGAAATGGCTGTAATAGGCGCCGACAGCCCCCAGAAAGAAATCCGGCACAGTCGACCGCCACGACATCGTCCGCCAGTTCCATCAGCTCCCGGTAGGTATCCTGGGGTACAACCGGCACAGCGATGATTATCTCTCTGGCTCCCTGGGCTTTTACAGCTTTTATGGCTGCTTTCACAGTCATGCCGGTAGCGACGCCGTCATCCACGATGATCACTTTCCTGTCTTTCAGTGACTGTTTCTTCAATACTTCGGCATACGTCTCCCGACGATCTGCCATTTTTTTCTGAAGGCGCCCGATTTCACTTATTCAGCCACTTCGCATCCAGCCGCTTGGTCTGAAATTCATCTAAAGAGGGGCTCCCCCTCCTCCGATACCGCACCGATGGCATACTCTGAATGATGCGGGTGACCGATCTTTTTTGGATTGGATCGTATCAAAGGGCAGACCATATTTTTCAGCAATTATGATGCCAAGTGGAATACCGCCTCGCGGCAGTGCCAGCACGACACTCTCTTCAGCATACCGACAGCTCAAGAGCTTCAGCCAGTTGATTTCCCGGCATCCGTACGGTCATGAAATTTCATCATCGTTCCTCCTTGGAAGAAGTACACAGTAGTAGGTAGTGGTCGCTTTTAACTTCAATTTGAATCAAGTATATCACGAATCACAATGTCAAAATATCAGAATGAATCGACGCGTATCTGCCTGAGGACTTCAATGGTCCCTAACGGCTTATAAGTGGTCTTGATTTAAATCAGGGTCCGTTTGCTCTATAATAAATACAGAACGTTATATACTATTGCCAAGGAGGAAATAATATGTCATTTATAAAGGTGTATTGATTGGTGCTGCTTTAGGATTGCTGCTGGCGCCAAAAAGCGGTCAGGAAACACGCGAGGATCTACGCAAGCGAATGGACGATTCAAAAAAATCAGCAGGTGAATACGCAGATAAAGCCAAAGTGAAGTCCGAGTGAAATGTCTCAGACTGCCGGGACAGCTTCAGAAAACATCAAGCTGACACTGAGCAAGACAGCAAAAGATCTACGTGAACAACTGCATCATGCCTCAGAAGAAATCAGAGAAGAGGCCCGCACGCTGAAAGATGAAGTTAAAGAAACAACAGAAGATGCTTACGTCGATGTGGCTGTCGAAGTTGAAGATGCTTCAAGCAAACTTCACGAAAATGAAAACAAAGAAAACAACAAAGGAAACAACAAAGAATCGGACAAGACCGTTTAAGTACGATTGCAAAAAAGGATCGGAGCATCTGCTCCGATCCTTTTTTATTTCCGGACACTTTCAGTTTTATTTTTTATCTCTTTCTCCAGACGGTCGATGGTCACATGCATCAATACGGCATACCGTTCATTCTGCTGTATATCAAAGATCGTCCAGGCCTGTCTATAGGCTGTCAGGGCATCCTCTTTCTGGTCAAGGTTCTCCAAACAGTAGCCCTTGTAATACAAAAAGTCACCCAGAAGAAACAGCGCGTATTACGCTCGACGACCAGATTCAGCCCTGAAAAACCTTACTCAGGCATTCACTGTGTTTCTCTTGTCTCGCAAGACAAACAGAATAATTCAGAGTCAGCTTGGCTTTCTTTTCATGGTTCATCCACTCAGAAAACATATCAAAGCCCTTTTGATAGTACTGTTCCGCTTTGTCATATTCCTCCATCCGCAAGTACTGGTTCCCGATACTGTCGAATGATTTCTATGCGCAGTTCCCCATTTTTCGTCCGTTTTTCCAGCTCCACTAAATAGTTCAGAGCCTTGGCGTTATCTCCGTCACGGTAATCGAACAGCAGACCTTCTGACCCACTCGAAAAAAAGCTGGTCTTCCCCGATGGACTGATCGATCAGTTCTTCGTTTGATTCAATAAGGTAAGAAACAGAGTCGTATTCTCTCCGTTCCAGATGCTGCCTTATCAGTTTGGTCAGTTGCGTTGTTTTTCGAATACCGGCTTCTCGATCGAATCTTCTCCGTAGAAATAATGCAGTGAGACTTCCAGTCTTTCAGCGAGTTTCTCCATCAGCTCTCTGCTGGGCCTCACTTTTTCTTTTTCGATTCGACTGATCATCGCCTGAGTACAAATACCGTCAGACAAATCGAATTGCGTCATTTTTATTTCTTTTCTTCTTTTCCTGATCTTCTCCCCCAATTTTCATGAACGAATCCCTCTCATTATATTACAATTATAATATCAGTTATATTAAATCATTATACATAAATCCAAGCCATATTTCTATATATTTCGTGAATAAATGATCTTTTCGGAGCTATAAAAAAAGACTAAAGAGCTTTCTTTAGTCTTTGATGAGTTTTCTCATAATATTTTCACATATATAATGATCAGTATCAATGTTTCTTTAGCCCGCCGGCTAGCGGTCTTTATGCTAATGAACGCTAGTTCAGGCTTGATTATTGACTCTACGATTTAGCTTCCGCCGACAAAAGCGGCAGCCAGACTGTAAAGTGCGTCCCCTCGCCTTCTTCACTTTCCACTTCGATGCGGCCGTTATTGTTTTCAACGATCCATTTAACAATCGACAATCCCAGTCCCGTGCCCCCGACGTTTCGGCTTCTTCCTTTGTCGACACGGTAAAAGCGTTCAAAGATTCGGCTCAGCTGGTCTTTCGGGATGCCGATCCCCGTATCACTGATTTCGAGCTGCAGCTCGTTATCTCGGGCGTCAACGGCAATAGTGACCCTGCCTTTTTCAGGCGTATAGGAAACGGCATTACTGACCAGGTTGATGATGATCTGTTTGAGGTGATCCTGATTGATTTCAATTTCAATGTCCTTCGCCTTGTTGATGACGATATGCATCTGCTTTAGACTGATTTTTTGACTCAGTATCTTGAAGGACTTCCTCGATGAGCTTACCGACGTCAACAGTCTGCCTGACGCCGCTGATCTGGCGCTGTTCAAGTTTGGACAACTGGAGGATGTCATTGACCATCGCATCCAGCCGGCTGGATTCTTTATGGATGATCTCCAGGAATTCTACCAGGACTTCTTCATCGTTCAGGGCACCGTCAAGCAGTGTTTCACTGAAAACCCTTGACGGCAGTGATCGGGGTGCGCAGCTCGTGGGACACGTTCGCCACAAAATCCGTACGCACTTTTTCAAGTCGTCTGATTTCAGTGATATCGTACAGCAGAACGATAAAGTTTAGGGTTTCCAGCTCTTCATTGGAAATAGGAACGACGTGCACATCGACTATCTTCTCTTCAGGGTAATAAATCTGGATTTCTTCATTTTGAACCCGATGCGTGTCATACGCCTTTTCTGATAATGGCAATCAATTCTGAACTGTGCAGGCTCTCATAAACCGGCTTGCCCCGCTTTGCTGTTCAAGTCCTCTCCCAGCAGTTCGTTCATTATTGGATTCACCATGTTGATGCTTTTATCTTTTTCGACCACCATCACGCCGATGACCAGATGGTTGATCAGTTCTTTCAGTTTCAGTTCATTTTCCTGGATCTCACCCATTTGGCTTTTCAGTATTCACTGCTAGATTATTGATCGACTTTCCGAGTTCATCAACTTCTCTGTATGTACCCCGGATAGTAGCGCGCAGAATAATCCTGATAAGACAAGACATCGGCTATATTCTTGATATTATTTGATGGGGGCAGTGATTTTATCCGACCAGTAACGTATGAACAGCACCGCTATAAGGATGGACAGCACGATAAATGCCAGCAGGGCTGCCATGACATCATCCGCGACACCGACCCTCTCCTCCGCACTTCTTGATAATCGGATATACCCGACGACAGCATCCGTGTCTGTAGTGATCGGTGCGGCACTGTAGTACTGTACTCATCTGTGCTCGCGCTTCTTGCGGTGATACATCCCGGATCTGCTTCGCCTGCTGATGATCTGTTCAATTTCGGGTCTGCTCAGATGATTTTCAAGGTCTTCAGTCACAGCCGCATGCGAGTCATATAAGACCTCTCCAGTCAATGTGATCAGTGTGATCCGCTCGCTGACGACGTCTGAGGCAGACGAGTAATTGACTGATCAGTTCCGCTCTCATCTCCCTCAAGGGTCATCTTCACCGTCCAGCTGACTCTCCAGGGTCCGCAAGCTGGACTGTGAGGGCTTCTTCTTGCTGTTCGATCGCCTGCTGTTCGATCACGGCAGAAATCATGTAGACGAACAGGACCGAAAAAGACAGGAGGATAAGGGTGAAGAGCAGGATCATTCTTGTCCGGATCTTCTTCATTTGGGAACCTCTAACTTGTATCCGAAGCCTCTAGCCGTTTTGATATACTTCGGTTTTTTCGGATCTTCTTCGATCTTGTCTCTCAAGTGACTGATATGCACGTCAACGATGCGGGTCTCGCCACTGAAATCATAGTCCCACACTGCCAGCAGCAGCTGTTCCCGACTCAATATCCGGTTCTTGTTCTCCGCCAGATAAACCAGCAGTTCAAACTCTTTCGGTGTGAACTCCACTTTTTCATCACTCACATACACTTCAATAATTATCCGGATAGATGACGATATCATCGAATTCAAACACTTTACCCGGAACTTCCGGAGCCTGACTTTCCTTATTCTTGTCGCGCTTTTCCACTCTTCGGGCAATGGCCTTTATTCTCGCGATCACCTCGCGCGGACTGAACGGCTTGGTGATGTAATCGTCCGCACCGATTTCCAGTCCGACGATCTTATCGATTTCAGAATCTTTCGCTGTCAGCATGATGATGGGCGTGTCGATCTTCTCCCCTCTCAGCTCTCTCGCACACTTCCATGCCGTCTTTCGATGGCAGCATCAGAGTCGAGCAATATGACGCTCATACGGGTTATCCAGAGCAAGGCGCAGCCCTTCTTCCCCGTCCATCGCGGTTTCGACATCATAGTTTTCCTTTTCCAGATTGTATTGAAGCAGTTTCACTATTGACAGTTCATCTTCGATTATCAGCACTTTTTTCATAAACAGCCTCCGTTAAAGCTTATATAGTCCTTCTTCTTATGTATCGGGTGGGGTCATGAATCCATTTGTTAATGCAATAATAAGCTAAACAGCTCAAGTATTCAACTCGTTCAAAAGTCACTTCAAACATTTACATAATCTTTACATTGTCTTTTCGTTGAATTAACGTTGAAGGGTTATGATGAATGTGTGGACAGGAGATGTTCAACTATTTTCCAGAAAAAGAGGGATATGATTATGAAAATGACTAACTTGATAAAAATGAGCGCATCTTTAAGCGCAGCACTTCTCTTGGCAGCGTGCGGAAATGAACCGACTGATGAAAATGACGCTGGAACAAACGGCAGACACTTCTGAAGGACTTACTGGTTCCGTGCAAATAGATGGATCATCAACAGTTTTTCCAATTATGGAAGGTGTAGCCGAAGAATTTTCAATCGCAAATCCCGATGCTCGAGCAACCGTTGGTGTATCAGGTACCGGTGGAGGCTTTGAGAAGTTTATTGCCGTAGGAACAGACATGTCGAATGCATCCCATACCAATTAAAGAAAGAAGAAGCTGCATTATTGGAAGAAGCAGGCATCGAATACACAGAATTCAAAGTTGCTCTTGACGGATTATCCGTCGTAGTACATCCGATAACGATTGGGTAGACTATCTAACTCTGGATGAATTGTATTCTATCTGGGCAGAAGAAGGCGGCGCCGATACATGGGCAGATGTCCGTGAAGGCTGGCCTGATGAAGCAATCGAATTATTTAGTCCAGGAACTGACTCCGGTACCTACGATTATTTCGATGAAGTTATTTTAGACGGAGATCAAATCGCAAGAGATGCTTCATCTCTCTGAAGACGACAACATATTAGTTCAAGGGATTCAAGGTTCACCATACGGTTTGGCTTATTTCGGTTATGCCTACTACGTTGAAAACCAGGACACTGTTAAAATCGTTCCGATCGAAAACAGTGAAGGAGAAGTTGTAACACCTACAGATGAGACTGTTCAGGATGGCACTTACGAACCAGTATCCAGACCGTTATTCGTCTATGCAAAAAACGCATCGTATGAAAGACAACGAAACAGCTTATGAATTTGCTAAATACACACTGGAAATGGCTGGCGAAATGGCAGCCGAGGTTGAGCTGTGCCTCTGGAAGATTCCGCTTACGAAGAAATGTTAGCAACACTTGAAGGTTTAAGATAAGACCTCAAAGCTAAACAAACGATTTGACCCCCTGTTAAAAACGTTCGAAACGAAACCATACAGACAAACGTCCATCAGGCATATCCCGATGGACATTTTGGCTGTATTTAAGGAGTGTCGATCATATGAAGACAGACTATACGCGAAAGGATCAGAGAGAACAAATCCAAGCAGTCCTCTCAGAATACAGTTGAAAAGGTCATGCCTGAAATTATTCCTGCTCATGGCTTCTATTTCCATTCTTGTAACGCTGGGGATCATTTATACTTTGTTGGAGTGAAACTCTGATGTTTTTTAGAGAGGTATCCTTTGCTGATTTTATCAACCGGGTACTGAATGGTATCCGTTCTTTGGCAATAATCCCAGTTACGGCATCTGGCCGCTGCTTTCCGGTACCTTTACGATCGCCGCGATCGCCATGCTGGTTGCCATCCCCATTGGCCTGGCTGCAGCGATCTATCGAAGTGAATACGCCAGCGATCAGAAACGTAAGGTCCTGAAACCTGTTCTGGAAGTACTGGCCGGTGTGCCGACTGTCGTTTACGGCTTGTTTGCCCTGACATTTGTCACACCGCTGCTGCGTACGTTTATGACAGACCTGCCAATATTCAATGCTCTGAGCCCCGGCATCGTCGTCGGGATCATGATCATCCCGCAGATCACTTCTTCTGTCTCAGGAAGCGATGAATGCTGTTCCGCAGTCCATTCGTGACGGCGCCTATGCACTTGGGGCAACACGCTTGGAAGTGGCTTTGAAGATCGTCATCCCCGGCTCGTTCAGCGGGATCGTTTCGTCGCTGGTTCTGGGACTGTCCCGGTGCGATCGGTGAAACGATGATCGTGTCTACCGCAGCCGGTTCCACGCCGAATTTGGGTTTCACGCCCACTGAATCGATCCAGACGATGACGTCTTACATCGTTCAAGTGAGCATGGGAGACGCGACATTCGGATCGACCATCTATTACAGTATCTATGCCGTGGGAATGACCCTGTTTGTCTTTACCCTGACCATGAACATAATAGCTAATCATATTTCCCGTCGCTACAGGGAGGTTTACTAATGAAAAATAAAGTTGTCGTACCTGATGAAAAGCAAATATCAAGAAGGATCACGAAAAACAAGCTCGCCAAAGGGATATTTTTTACTGCCACACTCTTTGGCATGGTCGTTCTGGCCACCCTGCTGATCCGCATATTCACACAGGGGATCGGCTACTCTGGATCTTGACTTCCTTACCAATTACGCGTCCAGAAGATCTGAAGATGCCGGGATCCAAGCCGCGATACTGGGAACCATCTGGGTCATGTCCATTACGATCCCGGTTTCACTCATATTAGGCGTGAGCACTTCCATCTATCTGGAAGAATATGCACCAAAAGAATAAATTCACCCGTTTCATTGAACTGAATCTTGGCCAACCTGGCCGGTGTCCCCTCTGTTGTGTTCGGACTCCTTGGCCTGACCGTTTTTGTCCGTTTATTTGAAATGGGACGAAGCATCCTGGCCGGTGGACTGACGATGTCACTTCTTATTCTTACCCGTCATCGTAGTCGCCTCAAAAGAAGCTATCCGGTCTATCCCGCAGGAACAGTACGAAGCCGCTTATGCCATGGGAGCGACCAAATGGCAGATCATTCAAAACGGTCGTGCTTCCAGCCGCCACACCCGGAATCTTGACCGGAGCGATCTTGTCGCTGTCCAGAGCTAGTCGGCGAAACGGCTTCGCTGTCTGATGATCGGGGCGATGACCTTTATCGCCTATTGATCCATCTTCCTTACTGGACGGCTTTACTGTGTTGCCTATTCAGATCTTCAGCTGGGCCAGCCGTCCGCAGGCAGAATTTCAGGCAGTCGCCGCAGCCGGCAGTATCGTCTTGCTCATCATTTTGATCGTGATGAACTCACTGGCTATTTTCATTCGAAATAAATACTCGAAACGTTATTAATGTAGGAGGATAAAAATGACTAAAGAAGAAAGCATGCAGCCTGTCTATTCCGTCAAGAATTTGGATTTATGGTACGGAGACACTCAGGCCTTAAAAGATATCTCGATCGACATACCCGAAAAAGAGGTCGTAGCCATCATCGGCCCCTCGGGATGCGGGAAATCCACCTTCATCAAGACATTGAACCGTATGGTGGAACTTGTTCCGTCTGTCAGAACGGAAGGCTCGATCATTTACAAAGATAAAGACATTAAAAAAGCAAAAGTCGAATCTCTGCGTACCGAGGTCGGGATGGTCTTTCAGAAACCGAATCCCTTTCCTAAATCCATTTATGACAATATCGCTTATGGTCCGCGCATCCACGGGATCAAAGACAAGAAAACGCTGGATGAAGTGGTGGAAAAAAGTCTGAAAGGTGCCGCTTTATGGGAAGAAGTCAAAGACCGCTTAGACGAAAATGCCTTTGGACTCTCCGGCGGTCAGCAGCAGCGTATCTGTATTGCCAGAGCTCTCGCCGTAGAACCGGATGTTATCTTGATGGATGAGCCGACTTCAGCCTTGGATCCTTTGTCTACCGCTAAAATCGAGGATTTGATCCATGAACTCAAGAAGAACTACAGCATCATCATTGTCACGCACAACATGCAGCAGGCCGCCCGAATTTCTGACAAAACCGCCTTCTTCCTGAACGGAGAGGTCATCGAGTTCGATGCGACTGAAAAAATGTATTCCAACCCTAAAGACAAACGGACTGATGATTACATTTCCGGTAAATTCGGCTAATCAGCAGATTTCAGTTAAAATAGAGAGAATAGACGAACCGAAAAAAATTAAGAGGTGACGATTTAATGAGAAGAGCATTCGAAGAAGAATTGAACAATCTGCATTCGCAGTTTTATCAGATGGGTCTGATGGTGTCTGAATCGATTTATTTGTCCGTGAAAGGCTTTACTGCTCACGATAAAGACATAGCTGAAAATATCGTAAAGAACGATCATCATATCAATGAACAGCAGGTCACGATCGAGACCAAGTCCATCGAACTCATTGCCCTGCAGCAGCCGGTGACCAGCAACTTGAGACGCATCATCACGATCATGAAAGCCTGCGCCGACCTGGAACGCATGGGCGATCACGCCGTCAACATCGCCAAAGCGACGATCCGTGTGAAAGGAAACAAAAAGGACCTCGACATCGAAAACGATCTGGCCGTGATGGCAGAAAAAGTGAAGAAACTGGTTGAACGTTCATTGACCGCCTTTATCGAAACTGACGTTGAAGAAGCTAAGAAGATAGCCCTGAAAGATGACGAGATCGATGAGATGGCTTTAAACATCCACAAAAGAACCCTGGATGAAATGAAGCGGGATCCTGATCTGGTCCTCGGCGCGACCAACTATATTCTCGTAGCCGGAAATCTGGAGCGCATCAGTGATTACGTGACGAACCTGTGCGAATGGATCGTCTACCTTGAATCAGGCAAGATCACTGAACTGAACACACACAACACCCTTGACACAGACATCTATTGATCGTTTAAAAGGTCTGACCGGAGGACTTATCCTCCGGCCAGACCTTTTTTTGTATAAAAACAGCGCCGGCAGGTATTTGATCCTGCCGGCACTGTTTATTAAATCATTATAGTCGCTTTACTTTTCATTTGAAAAAACATGAACATCGCGCTGCGGAAAGGGAATCTCAATACCGTTCTCCGCAAATTTCTTGAAGATCTTAAAGCGCAGGTCACTCGGAATGGTGAATTCCCTCTCGTCGCTCTGCGAATCGATCCAGAACCAGACGGTAAAGTCCAAAGAGGAATCACCGAACCCTTCAAAAAAGACGCGCGGGGTCGGCCGTTCGATGATGTTCGGCCAGGATTCTTCCTTGAGTTCGTATACCGCTTCGAACAGCAGCTGCTTGACCAGTTCCACGTCACTGCCGTAAGAAACACCGACCTCGACCGGGATCCTCAGGCGTGTATCCGCATAGGACCGGTTGACAAATTTTTCTTCCAGAAAATAGGAATTGGGAATGATCATGCGTTCATTTACGCGCGTACGCACCACCGTGGCACGGATCTTTATTTCTTCAACGTCGGCGATCGTGTCATCGATAATGACGCGGTCCCCCACTCTGATGGGGCGTTCAAACAGGATGATCAGGCCGGAAATAAAATTGGACATCACATTCTGCAGTCCGAAACCGATCCCGACACCTAAAACACTGGCAAAGACTGTCAGGCTGGTCAAGTTAAAGCCGATCGATGACAGCGAGATCAGGATGGCCAGGGTTATAATGATGTAATGAAAAAGGTGTTCATCGACGCCTGCAGTCCTCTGTCCAGGCCGTATTTATCATAGACCGTCGGCAGAATGTATTCGCGTATGGCCTTTGAGAACTTCACCGCCAGGATGATCGCGAACAAAACCGTCAGAATCAGAAAAATCGTGATCTGCGTATCGCCGAACACGAAAAGCGTCCGGTAGATAAGGGACGTTTCTGAAAAATACGTAAAGAAATAAACGATCAGAATGAAGAGCGTCACCCAGTTGACGAGCATCTCAAGAAACAGTCGGATCCTTTCCTGGCTGACTACTTGCTTTAAAACGGCATGCATACCGGCCCGAACGACGAAGATCAGTATAAAACCGACTATCGCGCCCAGCCAGAAACTTATATCATTGGTTTGAAGCATTTCAATAAGATTGGTTAACTGTTCCATTTGTATCTCCTTATTTAGCACGGATTTAAACTTAGTTTACCAGAATTTAACTGCTATAACGACCGACTTGATTCATTCTGCAGAAGATCAAAGGGGCATAAACTGACTAAAGTCAGTTTTTTCCTTTAGAAATGAGACAGGTCATACTCGCCTGGAAGCGAGTATGGTCCCATCGTCCTTTTTTCACTGTATATGCCTAGCGTGCCGGTTCATTCGGTAAGATGGTTGGCTTTATCTGCTCCAATCTACCGAACTTCCTAATGTTCGGTAAGTAGCTTCCATCTTTTCTTCGCTAATGACCGAAGTCAGGCCCCCTTCGACACTTTGAAATCAGTCTCATGAGCCTAATGACCGAACAAGGCCTTCTTCGGTCATTAGCCGCAGGATCCTGTCTTTAACTTACCGAACCGCACTCGATTTCGACACTTTGGAGAAAAAATTCGCCGGCTACTTACCGAATATGCTGTTATTCGGTATGTTGACCTGTAAAATGCTATTCAAAGTGTCGAAGGTCAGCTAATTTTTATGAAAAAGGTGTCTGATAGATAAAAGAGACTGGAAATTTCCAGTCTCTCCGTTACTATTCTTTAGTGCTGCTTACTTTCTGAATATCGCCTTGTTCCACGTAGACCATCAGGATGGAAATATCTGACGGATTGACGCCGCTGATCCGGCTTGCCTGGGCAATCGTTTCCGGCTGAATCTTGGCCAGCTTTTCTCTCGCTTCGGTCGCGATGCCGTTGATTGCTGAGTAGTCGATGCCTTCAGGAATACGTTTGTTTTCCATCCGCTTGATCTTGTCAGCCTTGCGGATCGCTTTATTGATGTAGCCTTCGTACTGGATATGGATCTCGACCTGCTCTTTGACTTCTTTAGGCAGTTCGTTTTCCAGAGGTGCGTACGGAATGATATCTTCATATTTCGCATACGGACGTCTCAGGAAATCATACACCAGAATGCCGTCTTTGAGCTGCGGTTCACCTTTGGACTCAAGGTATTCTTTGACGTCACTTGGTTTCAGACGGATCGTTTTCAGCCGCTCCAGTTCTTTTTCCACGAGGTCTTTTTTCGTCAGGAACAGTTCGAAGCGTTCCTGCGAGACCAGACCCAGATCATAGCCTTTTTCAGTCAGACGGAAGTCGGCATTGTCATGACGCAAAAGGAGTCGGTACTCTGCACGCGACGTCAGGAGGCGGTAAGGTTCATTCGTCCCTTTCGTGACCAGGTCGTCAATCATCACTCCAATGTATGCTTCGTCGCGTTTCAATACGAGCGCTTCGTCGCCTTTGACCAGTCGAGCCGCATTGATGCCGGCAACCAGGCCTTGTCCGCCGGCTTCTTCATAACCGGACGTGCCGTTCATCTGGCCGGCCGTGAACAGGCCTTCGACCAGTTTGGTTTCCAGTGACGGACGAAGCTGATACGGTTTGACGACATCATATTCGATCGCGTAACCTGTCCGCATCATCTGGGCGTTTTCAAGGCCTTCGATGGAGCGCAGAACAGACAGCTGGACATCTTCCGGTAAAGAAGAAGAAAGGCCCTGAACATAAATTTCATCTGTATTGGCGCCTTCCGGTTCAAGGAAGAGCTGGTGGCGCGGTTTGTCGCTGAAACGCACGACTTTGTCTTCGATGGACGGGCAGTATCTTGCCCCGACACCTTCAACGATCCCGGTGAACATGGGCGCACGGTGCAGGTTCTCACGAATAATATCATGAGAAATATTGCTGGTATACGTCAGCCAGCAGGAGATCTGTTCATCCAGATAGTCTTCATCCGGAGTCTCGAAGCTGAAGTGATGCGGCTCAGAGTCGCCCGGCTGTTCTTCGGTCACCGAGTAGTCGATCGAGTTTCTGTGCACGCGCGGCGGTGTCCCCGTTTTGAAACGGTCCAGTTCAAAGCCATGTTCAAGCAGGCTCTCAGACAGTTTGATGCTCGGCTGCGTATTGTTCGGTCCGGACGAGTACTTGAGTTCACCGATGATGATCTCGCCGCGCGAAGACGTTCCGGCAGTCAAGACAACAGCTTTTGCACGGTAGATTGCACCCGTATTGGTGATGACGCCTTGAATCTGGCCGTCTTCAACAATGAGTTCCTCCACGATGCCCTGCTTCAGGTCCAAGTGGTCAGTCCGTTCGATCGTTTTTTTCATTTCATCAGAGTAAAGATGCTTGTCGGCCTGCGCTCTCAAGGCACGGACTGCGGGTCCTTTGGCCGTATTGAGCATGCGCATTTGAATGTATGTCTTGTCGATGTTACGGCCCATTTCGCCGCCTAATGCATCGATTTCTCTGACGACGATTCCTTTGGCCGGTCCGCCGATCGACGGGTTGCACGGCATATGGGCGATCATATCCAGATTGATGGTCATCAGCAGCGTTTCGGCACCCATTCGTGCGGAAGCCAGTGCTGCTTCAGAGCCGGCATGACCGGCACCAACGACAACGACATCATAATAGCCTGCTTCGTATGTTTGCATAGATTTAGTCCTTTCTAGTATAGTTCCGTTTGAGTTTTTAGTTTGTTATTTTTATAAAGAGAGTCAGTTCGGGCTTGGTCCGCTTTTCTATTTCCCTAGGCAGAACTGGCTGAAGAGCTGGGTGATGAGTTCGTCCTGGACGCTCTCACCTGTGATTTCACCGAGCAGGTCCCAGGCGCGTGTCATATCGATCTGGACCAGGTCGACGGGCATGCCCATCTCAATCCCTTCGATCACGTCGTCAAACGCACCGATTGTTTCATTTAAGAGAGCGATGTGTCGGACGTTCGAGACGTATGTGGCGTCTTTTTCGCCTGTGTTGCCGGCGAAGAACAGCTCGGCGATCTTCGCTTCCAGTTCGTTCAGTCCGGCTTCTGTAATAATCGATGTCTGAACGATACTGTCTGGATCAGCGTAAATTCCCAGTTCAGCGAAATCCAGCTGGTTCGGCAGATCCATTTTATTCAGTATGATGATGCGGTGATGATCGTCCGTCGCTTCCAGCAGCAGCTTGTCTTCTTGTGTCAGCGGTTCGCTCTGGTTGAAGACGAGCAGGACCAGGTCAGCCTCGCTCAAGGCTTTACGGCTGCGTTCCACGCCGATGCGCTCCACGATATCTTCTGTTTCGCGGATCCCGGCCGTGTCGATCAGTCTCAGCGGCACGCCTTTGACGCTCACGTATTCTTCGATCACGTCCCGGGTCGTTCCGGCGACTTCAGTGACGATGGCCTTCTCTTCTTTGAGGAGGACATTCAACAGGCTCGACTTGCCGACGTTCGGACGGCCGATGATCGCGGTCGCCAGTCCTTCACGCAGGATTTTTCCGTGGCTTGCCGTTTCCAGCAGGGCTTCCACCTGCGCTTTCACTTCGGCTGCCTTTTCGACCAGCAGTCGTGACGTCATTTCTTCCACGTCATCGTATTCGGGGTAATCGATATTCACTTCGACCTGAGCCAGCGTCATCAGTATTTCCTGACGCAGGTTTTTGATCAGACGGCTTAAATTGCCATCGAGCTGGGTGACGGCCATATGCATCGCTTTGTCTGTCTTGGCTCGAATGACGTCCATGACGGCTTCGGCCTGGGACAAGTCGATCCGTCCGTTCAGAAAAGCGCGTTTGGTGAACTCGCCCGGCTCAGCCAGACGTGCGCCGTTATGCAGCACCGTTTCCAGCACTTTATTGACCGACACGATCCCGCCGTGCGTGTTGATTTCAACGACATCTTCTCTTGTATACGTCTTTGGTGCACGCATGATCGTGACCATGACTTCATCGATCTGATTGTCTGTTTTCGGATTCACTATGTGGCCATAATGAATCGTATGCGTATCCTGGTTGCTTAACTGTTTTGAACCGGCCTGATAAACACGGTCGGCGATTTCCAGCGCTTCATCTCCGCTGATGCGAACGATCCCGATGCCACCTTCACCTGGCGGGGTCGAGATTGCAGCGATCGTATCAAATTCTATAGCCATTCATAGTTCCTCCATTATATTTTTCTGATACTTTTATGAGTTTTCTAAAAGTATTTCATTCTTAATTTTTTTCACAAAAAAAAGCGCCCGGTCCACTCCAATTTAGTATAGACTACTACCTTGAGCGGAAAAGCACTTTCACTACTTCACCTTGTATAAAACGTAAATGAGTTATTCTATTAGTTTCGACATGTTAAATAATATAAGTAATGGCTTGATTTGTCAACTTTTTTACTTATTTATTATAAGTTTAATGTGAACATTTCTTTACAGCAAAAAATGCGGTCTATTAAAATAAGACATCCATCAGCGGCTGAAGATATTTTTTGCATTTTGAAAGCGTTTATCGCTGATATATGATAAAATGAAAAATAACATCTGTATTCATCAGACAGTCTGGGGTAAAACTCATGCACAGGATTAAAAAAGCGGAAGATCAGCATATCGAACAGATCACACAGATCAGCTCACCTACTCTGGCCGGATGAGAATATCCGAGTCTCTAAAGAAAGAAATGAATCACTTTCACAGGGACAGCACGTGCGAACTGTTCGTCTGTGAGGAGAGTGGCGATATCCTCGGTTTTGCCCATGTCCAGCTGCGCTACGATTATGTTGAAGGCACTGTCACCTCGCCCGTGGGTTATCTGGAAGGGATCTATGTACGAAAAACCTTTAGAAAACAGGGGATCGGCAGACAGCTGGTCGAAGTCTGCGAGGACTGGTCGCGTTTCATGAACGCCACGGAATTCGCCAGCGATGTCGAACTAGTCAATGATGCCAGTGCCCGTTTTCATGAATCGGCAGGTTTCAAAGAAGTGAACCGGATCATCTGTTACACAAAGGCATTATAGCTGATTTTTACCTTTCAAAGTTGAGGGCTCTCACAAGGACCTCAACTTTTTTCATGGTATAATGTAATAAACAAAGAAGGAATTACTTCTCTTCAAATAATACCACTTTACCCGCCTCCTTATTTCTCTCAAGTAGTTACTAAAAACTTCTGGTAATGGAAAGGGGTGAGAACAATGAATAAAAAAACTGGAAGAATATTTCTTACCAAAAGTGTGGGGATCGTGATCACGTTTCTGCTCGTGCTCTCTTCGGTTCTTACATTTTCAACAGTATCAGCCGCTCCTGCTCAAAACATCCGAAAAGGCAACACCACAGAAAAAGTGGTTGCTTTGACTTTCGATGATGGGGCTGACGGCACAAATATCAACACGATCCTTCAGACGCTTTCTACGCATAATGTCAAAGCAACCTTCTTCCTGACTGGCTCAGGTGCCAATCATCATCCGCAATCGATCCGCAACATCGCCAATCAGGGACATCAGCTCGGAAATCATTCCTACTCGCATCCATACTTCACCCAGATCTCTCTAGCTGAAACGCAAAGTCAGCTCCAGCGGACAGAAGACACGATCAGACAAATCACCGGACAATCAACCAAACCGATTTTCCGACCGCCATACGGTGCTTACAATTCGACCGTTCTTCAGCGTGTCGGTGACGCCGGCTATCCGTACAATATCATGTGGACGATCGATACGATCGACTGGACAGGTAACTCCTCCAGCGACATCGTCTCGCGCGTGATGAACAACATCGTACCGGGGGCTATCGTTCTGATGCACACAGGCGCTGGAGCTTCAGGCACACCGTCAGCTCTGCCAACAATGATCACACGCCTTAAAAGTGCCGGTTACCGTTTCGTAACGATCAATCAGCTCCTCAACTTAAGCTCAAGCTCACAGACGTATACCGTGAAATCCGGAGACACCCTGTATGCGATCGCTCTGCGCTACAACACCACAGTCCAGCGTCTCTCAGAACTCAACAACATAACCAACACTAATCTCATCCAGTGTGGGACAGGTCCTGATTTTACCAGGCAGCGGCGGCACGACGCCACCTCCGCCACCTCCTTCCAGCTCGACAACCTATACTGTGAAGGCCGCGAGATACCTTGTCCGCTATCGCTGCAAGGTACAACACGACCGTTGCGCGTATTGCTTCCGCTAACAATATCACTAACGTCAATCTCATCCGTGTCGGACAGGTACTCACGATCCCCGGAACAGGCGGCACGACACCTCCTCCACCTCCACCATCCAGCTCGACAACCTATACTGTGAAGGCCGGAGACACCTTATCCGCTATCGCTGCCCGTTATAACACGACCGTTGCACGCATCGCTTCGGCTAACAATATCACTAACGTCAATCTCATCCGTGTCGGACAAGTACTCACGATCCCTGGAACGGGCGGTTCGACAACACCTCCGTCAAGCTCAACGACGTATACTGTCAGACCCGGTGACACCCTCTACTCTATTGCCCAAAGATATGGAACGACCGTTCAGCGAATAGTCGCCGACAACAACATCTCAAATCCGAATCTGATCAGCGTCGGACAAGTTCTGACCATACGATGATTCAATTTAGAAAAGAGTGGACCAGGAAATTTCCGGTCCACTCTTTTTTTTACGCAGCCAATCCTAAATGGTTATATTTGATATAAAAAAAGAGCATTGTTAGTATAAAAGTAAGAGTAACACTTTGTGAAAAGTTTCTGTTTCATGAACATTTATTCAAACGATCCTGTAGTTATAACTATCAGTAAATTAAACCGTTGATACTCAACTAAGGAGGACTAAACAAAATGCAAAAAAACAATCGATCATAATGCTTCTATCTGCAGCCACCCTCAGTCTCTTTTCTGCTGCCTCATCGGTTCACGCAGCACCGTCAGAAGTGATTTATAGAGGTAATTCAGACAATAACGAAGTGGCACTGACATTTGACGACAGAGCTAACGGCATGAATGTACCGTCCATACTGCAGACGCTTGAAGACTACGATGTGACAGCGACATTCTTTATTGCTTCTTATGAAGATGCCGATCAGATACCCATACATTCAGGATATCGTAGAAGCCGGTCATCAGATCGGCAACCACTCGACAACTCATCCCGTATTTTAGCAGAACTATCCGCATTTCAAATGAGAGAACAGCTGAAAAGCAACGAGGATTTTATACAGAACGCGTCTGGGGAAACCACCAAACCATTTTTCAGACCTCCTTACGGTGACTATGATTCTGAAGTTCTCGAAGTTGCCGGTGAGGAAGGCTATTCCCATACTATAATGTGGACGATCGACACGCTGGACTGGCAAGGCATCTCGTCTTATGAAATTTCCCAAACAGTCATAAACAATATCAGTCCCGGCGGCATTGTGCTGATGCATACCGGTTCAAACGCACCAGGGACACCAGACGCTCTTCCTGACATCATTACCAATCTCGATGATAGAGGCTACGAATTTGTCACTGTTGAAGAAATAGTGGATACAGGCGGCAGTGGTGAGTCCGGCAGTACCCGATACACTGTTCAAGCAGGTGACACATTGAGCGCCATCGCAGGTCAATACGGAACAACTGTGGACGCCATCGTTTCAGCCAATAGCATTGCTGATGCCAGCTTTATCGTGACCGGCCAGACGCTGACGATCCCCGGGACTGGTGGTAATGGCGGCGGAGATTCATCGCCTGATGGATCGAACGGTTCTGACGGATCACAAGCAGCCACTTATACGGTCCAAGCCGGTGATACACTCTGGGCTGTAGCCAACGAATATGGATCGACAGTCGATGCCATCGCTACTGAAAATAACATTTCAAACCCGGATCTTATTTCAATTGGCCAGACATCAACGATTCCTGGGACCAGTACTGGTGGTAATGGATCATCGCAAGATGGAAATGGGTCTGGAAATAACGGCTCTTCAGCTGACACCTATATCGTAGAAGCCGGTGATACACTGTGGGCAATCGCGAACGAATACGGTACGTCTGTCAATGCTATCGCTTCAGAAAACAACATTTCTAATCCGGACTCTCATGAGCGTCGGACAGCAGATTACTATCCCTTGATCGATTTTATTTACTCAAAAGCTGGTATACAAATTGAGCAGTACCTAAAAAAACGTCAGAGCAATTAAACTGCTCTGACGTTTTTTTGTTTTTTATAATCGAACAGTCAAGCTGTTCGGTCCGACTATTACACCGACTTGATCATATCGGTGTAGTCTTTTCATCCGGTCGGCACACTGAGCTGTTATTACAGCTGCATTCCTCCGAGTGAGTCAGCAGATGTACCGTATCATCGATATATTTCTGTGCATTTTCCTGGTCGATCGTATAATGATGCCAGGTTCCGGTTTTTTCCGATACAACCAGGCCGGCTTCCGACAGTACTTTGATATGATGGGAAAGCGTCGGCTGTGTAAAGTCAAAGTGCTCCAGAATATCGCATGCACATAGCGAGCCGCATGACAAAAGTTCCAGTATCTTGACTCTTTTCGGATCCGCAACCGCTTTGGCTACTTTTGCATATTCTTCAAAATTCATATATCTTCATCCTTTTTGATTTGATAAGGCCTGCTTGATATCCACCGACTTGATCGGCACATCCAGCCATTCTGAGATTTCATCATTCGTCGGATAATCCCCAGTTTTAACCACTGTCTCACCATCTAATACAGATATGGGCAGGCACTCAATGCCTTTTTCCTGAATCATCTGTGTCACCTGTTTATTTCTCGCGAATGAATTCGGGTTTGAAGCCAGATTATAGCGTATCATCTGTTTGTCGTCCATTTTTTTGATCTGCTGCATGATGCCTGTTATGCGTATCAGTTTCTCATCCACAGATGGACCGCACACACCGGTACTGCAGCATAAGGCAGATTCATATAAAGCAAGTTTGGTCATGGTAAATTCCTCCTGATCATTATCATTTAAATATAGAGGTTTATCTATATAGAGTATAAGGCAAATCCTGAATACTTTCAACTGGTCACCCTTCCCGCTGGAATTAAACCGTCAGAATATGTCATACGGTAAATTTGATTTTTGAGTCATCCTTTAAAAACTTTTCGAAAGATGAATAAGTTTGTTGAGTTACTGATTCTTTCTTATAAGATAAAGGTGCGGTAACAGAGTAAGCATACAAAGGACTGAAGTAAATGAGCAGATTTCAAGACATCTTTCTGGATATCGAATCCGATATAATGAACCAGCAGTATAAAGCGGGGAATTGCTTCCGAGCAAGAACAGACTGTCAGAAAAATACAATGTTTCACGTGAAACGATACGAAAAGCCCTCACGCTGCTGCTGGAAAGCGGCTATATTCAAAAGAAACAGGGTAAAGGCTCGATCGTTCTGGATATCAAACGGTTCGATTTTCCTATTTCCGGACTGACAAGTTACAAGGAACTTCAGGATGCGCAGAATATCAACAGTGAGACGATCCGGTAAAGAACGCAAAGAAACGATCCCTGAACCAGATCGCAGGCTTTTTGAACGTGTCCAGAGACACAGAAGTTCACGCTCTGATCCGGGCAAGAGAGGTCAACGGCGAGACCGTGATCCTTGAACAAGGATTACCTTTTGACTTCAGTGATCCCTCTTTTGCCTGATGATGAAGCAAAAAAGTCACTTTATAACTACATCGAAAAAGAACTGGGACTCACGATCGGTTACGCCCGAAAAGAGTTCATCGTCGAACCCGCCACCCAGGAGGACCGGGATCTGATGACGCTGCACGGGGATACGCACGTGGTGGTAACTCGGAGCGAGGTCCATCTGGAAGACACGACCCTGCTTTCAGTATACGGAAATCCATGACACCGCCTGGACAAGTTCCGTTTTGCTCGAATTCGCCAGACGCAGACCGCCCTGATGAACTACAGCAAAAAATAAAAGAGAGGAAAAATCGGGAGTTGCCCGTTTTTCCTCTCTTTTTCGTATCTCGATTTGATCAGGTAAAGCCGCCGTTCCATATGGTCCCTGATGCTGAACGTTTTTTCCAGTTTCCGTTCTCCGCTGTTACCGATCAAGAAGCTGACGTCCCCTTTAGGAAGTTCTTCAATATCGATGCTGTCTTCTTCTGCGTAGAAGTGATTCAGTACAAGCAGTTTCTCGCCGTCATGTTCCCTTAAATAAGCAAAAATGCTCGGATGCTGGAAGTTCAAAATCTTATACGACCCTTCCTGGATGATGGGCATTTCCTTGCGCAGACGGATGAGTTCCTTGATAGAAAGAACGTATTTTACCGCCGCGTCTGTTCATTCGTTCCGTATTGATCTTTCGTACTTAGTCGTCCGGGACTTTTAACCACGGCGTCCCGTCAGTGAACCCTGCATTCTCAGAGGCGTCCCACTGCATCGGTATCCTGGCATTGTCACGTGATTTTTCTTTAATAAGGTTCAAAGGCTCTCTTCATCTGTAACGCCCTTCTCTTTCAGTTCTTTGAAGGCATTATGTGTCTCGATATCCACATACTCGTCAAGTCTGGAATAATTCGCATTAGTCATGCCGATCTCTTCCCCCTGATAAATATAGGGCGTCCCTCTGAGCAGATGGATCGTCTGAAAGCCAGCATCGTTGCCGTCTCGATCGGATATTTCTCGACATCGCCGAAGCGGTTCACGGCTCTGGGCTGGTCACGATCATTCCAGAACAGCGCATTCCAGCCGCCGCCTTCAGCCATGCCTTCCTGCCATTCATTCAGAATGCTTTTCAGTTTGATGAAGTCAAACGGCATGTCTGCTGCGTCCATTTTCTCCGTCCTTATAATCCACTTTCAGATGATGAAAACTGAAGAATTCATCGACAACTCATCCGTCTCAGGATTAGAGTATGTTGTCCCGTTTTCCGCTGTTGTCGAAATCTCATCTCGCCGACCGTCACGATGGCTTCGGTAACGGCCAAAGGTTTCTTCGTTCAGTTCCTTGATGTACTCATGAACGATCGGGGTGGTCTGTGTCGTGCGATTTCCCTGACCCCATCGGCAAGCATCCTTCATGTCTTCCGCTTTACCGATGACATTGATCACATCGAACCGGAAGCCTTTGACGCCTTTTTCCAGCCAGAAATCGACGACCTCATACAACTCTTCCCTTACTCCAGGATTGCGCCAGTTCAAGTCGGCCTGAGTCACGTCATATAAGTGGAGATAATACTTGTCAGTGTCTCCCAGATTTTGACCAGGCCGGACCGCTGAATCTAGATTCCCGGTTTGTCGGCCAGGCTGCCGTTCTCCTCTGTGCTTCTCTCAGTAAATAATAATCCTGATATTTTTTGTCACCGGCTAACGCCTTCTGGAACCACTCATGATGCGTGGAGGTATGATTCAGCACCATATACGCGAGCATCAGGGAAATGCCGCGCCTGGACGCTTCTTCAACCGGTCGGTCAAAGTCATCGAACGTGCCCAATCGGATCACCCAGATAGACCTGTAGTCTGCGATGTCGTAGCCATTGTCGTTCTCCGGAGACTTGTAAAGGGGCTTCAGGCCACAGCATGTCGATGCCCAGTTCTTCGAAATAAGGCAGCTTCTCGATCACCCCGTTCAAAATCCCCATGCCGTTGCCGTCTGTGTCTTTGAATGATTTAGGATAAGCCTGATAAATCACTAAGTATCACTAGACATTCTTCGTGGTGTTTGTCCGTCCTTTTCTTTTTATCTAAAAAGAAAATAGGATAAACGTCAGGTGTCCTCATTCCAGCGTTCGCCTAGAACCTCGTCCATCTTCGGATGTATCCTTCCTCCTTGGAAACTATTTGATTGATCTGTTCATTTATTTACTGTTAATTGCCTTGGTTAATTTAGGAATTGGCAGGTGGTCATTTTCATATTTAGTCAGTATACCTTTTTTCTCAAACAAGATGACCAGTGCGAACAGGAACAACAGATGGCGATAGCCATGGAAGATCGAAAAGCCGATCCAGTATTTCAGGGATGATCGATAAGATTCCCGGAAGCCCGCCGACACCGATATTGAATGAAGCAACATTCAAGGCGACGGACGTCATACCGGCAAAGGCTGAGCCGATCAGACTGCAACGTAAACGGATATACATATTTGATATTGATACCGAACAGTGCGGGTTCCAGTAACACCAAGGTAAGCTGAGATCATTGCTGGAATCGAGATTTGCTGTTCTTTCTCGTTCCCGCGGTGCCGTCGCAGATGATACCTGATATCGGCTGATCCCTGTGCAATATTGGACAGTGCGATCATTGGCCATAGGATGGTCTGATCGAAGTCAGCGACCAACTGCAGGTCCACGGCGTGCGTCATGTGGTGAAGTCCGCTTACAACCAAGCGGTGCATATAATCCACCGAGGAGCGAACACCGAAGATCCAGTTAAATGAACCGGTCAGTCCCCACTGAACGACCATTAGATAGCCATACACCCAGCTGCCAGCCGATTGGTCCGATTATGGCGTGTGCAGCAAAAACGGTAGGAACCAAGGCTAATAGTGGAACGAAAACCATTGATATCGATTCTGGTATAAATTTACGAAGCCAGTTTCTACCAGGTATAGACAAGTAAGAAACCTGCGCGGCATGAGCTGCAATGACTTGCGCCTGAATACCCGATCATATCCAGTTGGAAGAAACCGAAGTCCCATTGATTGACGTCACCTGCTAAAATCTGTTCAACACCATAAGCGTTCAGCAGTTGAGGTGAAACGAGCGTGATACCAAGAACGATCCCCAAGATTTGTGTAGTCCCCATCTTGCGGGCCACACTCCAGGCGATACCGACCGGCAAGAAGTGGAAAATCGCTTCACCGCAGCCACAAGAAAGCATTGACGCCACTCCAGAACTGCGATGTATCAACCATCGTATCGTAATCGGTCACCGGCATTTGTAAATGCCGCCTGACCATCAACCATCGCTTGCCCTAAAGCCGAAAAACTGTACCTGTCTGAAGACATTTCGGAATCCTAAAATCAGACCCCCTGATAATAATTGCCGGAATTAATGGTGTGAAAAACGTCAGCCAAGGCTGCCATGACACGTTGAATACCGCTCACACGTTGCTTCCCTGCACTCTTCACATCATCTTTCTCCTCGACACACCTTCAAGCCCAGTATATTGCGGACGAATTCATTATAAAAATCTTGCTACCTTGTTACCGACAATAACCTGAAACTGTCCTGCTTGTGTGAATGTTCCTTTAACAGATGGTATATCTTCAATTCTTTCCTTGTCAGCCGCCGAGGGATCATCCAAGACAAAACGCATACGCGTCGCACAGTGGGTGACCGCGTTGCACGTTTTCTCTCTCCGCCGATCGCGTCCAGCAGCTCCTGGCGCATCTTTTTTGAAATCTGCCACTATAATTTCCTCCTTTTGTCAACTCTGCTCTAGACAAGTTACGATATGTTTACTATACTGCACTACCAGAAAAAGTGCAAGCGTTTTTATAAAATCTCTCCCTCCTGTCTTTATGAACGTCTCTTATTCTCACACTTTTATTTTATCACTGTTCTTTAAAAATCTAATAGGTAAAAGCTCTTCCTACTTGTGAAAGTAAGAAGAAGCTCGTGTTATGACCACTGTTTTTCAGATCTCCGATCAGATAAAGGGAACCGAAGACGATGAATGTCTCTGATGGATTGCTTTTTTCTCTGAGGAAGTCAGTCACGTCCTTCACCGAATCAAAAGGCTCGGCATCTATCCCCTGTTCTCTCAGCTGGCTCGCGACCGACTTGGCGCAAACCCGCGTAAGGATCCGGCGACACCGTGTATACTTTCTCAGCAAAGGGAAGGATTTCTTCGATCATGCGTAGATAGTCTTTATCCTTCATCATGCCTACGATAAAGGTCAGTTTTTTATCCGGATAAAGCGCCTCGATCGATTCCCTCAGTTTCACAACACCTTCCGGATTATGGGCCCGTCAATAAAAATTGTCGGATGTTCCTGAATCATTTCCATCCGTCCGGGCCAGTATGCTTTTTTTATTCCCTGAACGATGTCTTCGTCAGTGATCCTGTAGCCTTTTTCCTTCAGGATTCCTGCCGCTTCGATCGCCAGAAGCGCATTTCGCCAGACCTGATGCTTCCCGACCATATTCACTGTCAGCTTTTTATAGTGCTTATAAAAGAAGACACTCCCTCTGTCTGTCAGTTCAAGGTCCGAAACTCTGTGAAAAAAATGAAGCCCGGTGGACATTAGCCTCGGTCATTCGCTATGGCTTTTTCTTCAAATACGCGGTTTATCGAAGAAGTGAAATCCGGCAGGACGACATCCCTGGTCCCGTTCCAGGATGCCTGCTTTTTCTCCGGCGATCTTTTCCAGCGTCTCGCCCAGAAGTCGTGTGTGATCCATACCGATCGACGTGACCACCGCTACCTCAGGCGTCAAAATCGTATTCGTCGCATCCAGTCTGCCGCCCGATCCCCGCTTCCAGAACCACTATGTCACACTGCTGTTCATGATAATAAAGCAGTGCCACAGCCGTTAAGATCTCAAAGGAATAGAGACGGTCACCGCACACCTCTTCAACGTCAGCCACAACAGCAGCGACTTTTTCCGTGGCCTTTATGAACGCCTCGTCAGTTATGATGTCATTATTCACCCGGATACGTTCATTCACCTTCTCTGAAATGAGGCGACGTGAAAAGCCCCGCTCTTCATTCCCGCCTGGATCAGTATAGACGAAATGGAATGACGCAGCTGCGATCCCTTGCCGTTGGTTCCGGCAATATGGATGAAGTTTAATTTTTTTTCAGGATTGCCTATTTCGTCCAGCAGCTTATGCATCCGGTCCAGACTTTCTTTCTTTCCATTTCCGCGATTCGTATTGACTAATCCGATAACGTCAGTCATATCCATGCTATCATCCTTTACCCCTTTAAAATAATATCTGTCTTTTTTCCATCCCAATTATAACGGGTTCTATCATAGGCTACAATCACAACCTCAAATCGATTGTAATCTTTTTGTAACATCATAGGTGTTTTTGAACTATATTTCTCTTGTTAGGCTAAATATTAAGCTTCTAATTGATAATAATTTACTATATTTTCACAAAATGAGTTTGTTTAAAAAAATTACTTACTTAAAATAACCTGAATCCTCGAGGGCTATCAGTTGAGCTTTTTCAAAGCCTGGCGTAAACTTTACTACATAGTACAATTACTTTGAATCAGTAATATTTGCTTATTGAATTCACAAAGTATTATACTATGTTCGTGAACACTATAACGACCGCAGAGGTGACGAAAATAGACAAATCATATGTACACATAGCGAATTTGGATTCTCTGAATCCTACTGTACTTACCTCTCAATTAAATGAAAAAGACATACGCCTTTGATTACCGGAGAAGGTCCCTTTTCCGAGCAAAGGCCTTTTTCATGTCTAAAATATCAAATCAATAAATATCACTATAGTCCTTTGATGCTTATAAATAACCATTTTAAAAAAACGTCCGTTTTTATAACCGCTTACATTTGATTTAAAAATACAGCTCTAATATAATTGGTTTAAGCTCATTGTTTCACCACCTCATATACTCCAATAAATTTTTTCCTCAATATTCTTCTTTTTCATGATTTTATCCTCTTAATTTTTCACAAACTCTTCCGTATATTTATCCTGCTTCTATTATTCATTTCAATAGTTAATTACCCCTTAAATCCATCAAATTTCATCATCTTTCAATCACCCTCTTATCTTTCTTCCTTCACTGTATCTGCATCCATCATTTTTCCATTTCTTTTACCTATTCTCACAAACCTTAAAAAACTGACCCACTTTAAGGAGGTGGCGCTTTTGCAAGAAACTAGAAAGACGCTCTTATCTCTCGCTTAACTCTTGTACCAGGAGGTGTATAGAATGTGAAAACACATGACAAATCGTTGCATACACATGTGATAACGATTTTATTCGTACTGTTTCAATTCATTCAGTTCTTTCCTTCCAGCCTGATCTCTTCCCTCACAGCTTCTGCGGAAACCGCAGACTCTGTCACATTATTTTCAGACGAATCAGGATCGGGAACAGCTAAATGGTCACTCAGCCCAGACGGCAAAGAAATCACCTGGGATGTAACGATCGATCAGAATGAATCAGAAACAGAGAAAACACCCGTCGTCGAAGTGACCGTTCCTTCAGATGTCGGAGCACCAAAACTGTGTCTGCCACCCGAGACGGCGCATTCACTTGCGTCAGACAACCGCCATATCTTCAGCTCCCATTACTCAACCACCGCACAAACCCTCACCCTCAAATTTACAACCACCGTCAGTGACTTGACCTCTCCTACTTTGGAATTTTCTATCGGTAGTTCTATACAGGAAAAAGATAATCCAGCAGCTGTAGAGCTTAAGTCCGTTTCTATTCCAAATAAACTCGCACAACTGGAAGCTGAACGGATAGCTGCCGAAAAAGCCGAAGCCGAGCGAATTGCGGCAGAAGAAAAAGCTGAGGAAGAACGCCTCGCTGCAGAAAAAGCCGCTCAAGAAGAAGCGGATCGTTTAGCTGAAGAACAACGTATAGCTGATGAAAAAGCCGAAGAAGAACGACTTGTCGCTGAACCGACAGCTGAAGAAGAACAGATTGTAGAAGCTGTTCTTGAAGCAGATGAAGAAGACATTACTGTCCAAGAAGACGTTAGCGAAAATGAAAACACAGATAATTTTCAGGAAGGATCACAAAAAACCAAAGAAGAATCTGAGGAAGCTGTAGTACTCGAACAAGACAAAGAGACAGACCTGGCTAAAGATTCCGATGGTAACGAACTGACTGAAGATGAAAGCGAACAGTCCGATGAAGTAGATACCGAAAATGAGAACTTTGGTGAACCTGAAGATATTGAAGGAGTGGTGGAAAAAGAAGAACAGGAATTCTACATTGAAGGCGGAAAAGAGATATACACTGGTGGTCCGCGTACGACAGACGGGTTTATCCCCGTCAAAAAACAGCCAGTTGTACAGCCGCGTTCTTCTTTATTTGAACTCTATTGGTATTGCTTCAATCGATTACACGACCGATTCTGAAGGCACCTACCCTTCTAATTATAATCAGGATGATCCAACTGTAAGAAATTATTTGCCACAACCCGTTGAATATGAAGCGGGAAATCTTCAGAAGACAGCTAGTGAAACTGCTGTTCCAGGACAATACGATATCACTCTAGAAATTTCAGGAAAAACGGTAACAGAATCTGAAACCACAGATATTGTTCTCGTTCTGGATAACTGAAACAGTATGGCAGATAACGACCGCGTAACTGTTGCCTCTAATGCTAGCGAACATCGTTTATAAATGGCCTGCTTAACCAGAACGTCAACCCCGATGGTTCTATTCGTATGGCGTTGGTCACTTATGCTTCACAAATCCTCAGTTCACATTCCTACACGACCCTAACAACAAATTCAAATAATTTGACAAACGTACGACCTTGGGATGCCAATAACGGTCAAATCGGGGGTACACTTACTCAAGCAGCATCGAGACAAGCACGTTCGATTCTAGACAACAATAGCACCGCCACCAATAAAATCATTATTTTCCTTAGTGACGGCTTGCCAACACTCAGTTATCGCATGACTGCTGCTGCGGCGAATGGTCCTTTAGTCAACTACGAAGGCAATCGAGCTTCTATAATTTTTATGGAACTTCCTTCAACTATAATTCGATTAAAGGAGACGGCACCCGTTACTATCTAAGTTCCAATTTTAATACACCGAATATCCATGAATCTTATTCTGTCAATGGATATACAGATAACTGATCATTTCCTGCCAACAATGTCGGAAGCAGTATTTGCCGAAAAATGCCGGCATAGACTTATATGGAGTCGGCAATCGAATTAACTGATCAATTTGTTAATAATCAGTTCGCTTCGAGAGAACAGGCATTGAACGTAATGAAAAACGTTGCGACTAATGACAACTATTACTATGACGCCTCACAAGTTTCTCAAATTCAGGATATTTTAGAACAAATCAGTACGACTGTTACAAAATCTATTTCTAATGGCAGTATCACTGATCCGATGGGAGAACAGATTATTTTGGACAAAGGGCCTGATGGCACGTTCGACAGTTCAGACTACACCCTCGAGGCAAGTAGTCCAAATCTCCTCAATTCCGTCCAAGTTACTGAGAATCCAGATGGAACAATCAACGTGACTGGACTAAACTTGGGCGCAGATGAATGGGTAAGATTAATCTATACTGTTCATTTGGATACAGAAGATCCAGGATTTAATCCAGACTTTTACTATCAAACAAATGGCGAGACACTCTTGACTCCCGTTGCAAATACACCCGATGTGACAAACGAATTTCCGATTCCTTCTGTAAAAGCTCCTGGATGGCTGTTGAACGGTGAGAAATTCTGGGAAAACGCATTCCCCTGAAGACCGTCCGGAATCTATTGTTCTAAATATTTACAGAACAGCGGAAGGAACCACTCAAAACAATTCGTTCGTCAAATTACAGTAAGTCCAGACACAAACGATGACTGGCTGTTTGATGCTGATTCACTTGCTCGTTTTGATAACTTTGGCAGAACATTCACCTACAGTGTTGAAGAAGAACCAGTAGCCGATTACGACACAGAAGTCGAATCCGTTACTGAGGACACTTCACACCTGGCGTCCTCAATGTTTCGCTTACCAATACATTACTGACAGGCGGATTTGTTATCGAGAAAATCGACGGCGAAGGTAATCCTATTATCAGGTGAAAATCTTACGGCAGAGTTTACTTTAAGTCAAAACGGGACTATTATCGGGACTTTCAGATATATCTGATGAACGGCAGAATTCTTTTTGAGGATTTAAGAGTAGGTACGTATATATTGAGTGAAACATCCGCTCCAGATGGATATGAAGGAATAAGCGAAGATATTGAGGTGGAAATCAGACTGGATGAAGATGATGTCGTTCGTGCTTATGCGAACGGAGAAGTTATCACATCAGAGAATCCAATACAGATTGAGAATATCTTAAAAGTCGGATCCCTCACTATTGAAAAAGTAGACGCTTCTTTACAAGAACCTTCTCCGTTAGCCGGTGCTGAATTTGAACTCAGACTATATACATCCGAAGAAGACTACACAGTTATCGCTACAGGAATTACCAACGCACAAGGTCTTTTATTGTTTGAAGACATTCCTCATGGTGATTACGTATTAGTAGAAACAAAAGCACCAGCCGGTTATCTTCTACAAAATGAATCGTTTACAGTAACAATCGATGATGAAACACCTGACGTTCAGTTAACTATTGAAAACGATCGTCAAGCCGAACTGCCGAATACAGGGAGCATGGGCACCACCACTCTTTACTGTTCTCGGTATTTCCTTAATGGGAGGCACGCTTTACGGCCTCAACAAGAAAAAGAAAACCAAAAAATCCTAAAAATATAGAATAAGAGGAGAGTAAAAGCAAATGACCAGAATAACAAGAAAAGTTGTCGGTCTCTTGATGGGTCTCTGATGGTTCTTTCCATTATGGCACCCTCTATGGCAATGGCCGGCAACTGCACGTCCAGAGACAGCGTAATCTGCATATACACAAATTACAGACGAACGACAATCCATTCGATGATACATTGATTGAAAATGACGGTCTGACAAAAGACCTTCCAGCTTGACTGACAACATTTTTAGAAGGCGCAGTATTCAGTGTCTACAAAGTAGCAGATGATGCAGAATTGTCTACTGTAGACATTACAGGCTCACTCCTGTCGTAAAATCTACAGACAGCAATGGCTTAGCTTTATTCGAGGATCTGGAAGAAGGTAGATACTACGTTGTAGAAACTGACACGCCTAAAGGTGTCGAGGATTTCAGCGGCCCATTCTTAGTGGATGTTCCAATGATGAATCCAAATCAAACGGAATGGAATCAGGATGTTCACGTTTATCCAAAAAACCAGCTGATCTTAGGTGCTGTCGAACTGACCAAATGGGCAGAAGACGGTGAAACTGGTCTGCCAGGCGCAGTATTCAGTCTTTACAAAGTACAAGACGGTGACGATGCATTAATTGAATCAGGCTTGACAACTGATGCCAATGGTAATATTTTTGTCGGAGACTTAGTCGTCGGCAGCTACTACTTCGTGGAAACAGCCGCTCCTGACGGCTACGGCTTAGATCAAACACCTATTCCGTTTGAAGTAACTAAAGATGACCACGCTTACGGTGTAGGAAATAACTCAGCTGACGAAAATGTTATTGATGAAAAAATCATCCGCGAAGGCGTCGAACTTGTCAACGATGATTTACCTGAAATTGATAAATCTATAACAGAACAAGGCCAAGATGAGGATACTGGCGATTTCTTTGAAAACCTTACTTGGATTATTCGCTCAGATGTACCTGAACTTTATCGATACTGAAAATCTGGTAAGTTATATCATAAGAGATACATTCGGTCCAGTAACTCACTTATGCCGGTAATCTTGTCGTAGAAGCTGACGGCGCTGGTATTTACAGGCTTTACTGCATCCGGCGTGACTGTTGGCGAAGAAGGTGGCACACTAGAACTTAACTTTGACATCACTGCTTTAGATGGTTTTGATGAACTCGTTATTTCCTTTGACACATTCATAAACGAAAATGCCGTCATGGGAAGGGATTACGAAAACAACGTCACACTAACGTATAACAATGGATTTGTAGAATATACTGACACGGAAGAAAATCCTCCTGTGGTTCATACTGGTGGTAAAGCCTTTGATAAAGTGAATAAAGAAGGCGAAGGCTTGCCAGGTGCCGAATTCCTCATCTACAAGCTGGTGAAGGCATGTACCTGCTAGACCAGACTACAGCTCGGGGAGCTAAAGCTTCCGCTTGGGTCTTTGAATCTGATGCTAACGGCTACTTTGAAATCGAAGGTTTAGCCTATGGTCACTATTTCCTGGAAGAAATCAAAGCTCCAGAAGTAGGCGGCATACAATATAGATTGTCTCGAGCAATGACTATCGAATTCACTGTTGACGCTAACAGCTACTGACCAGTGAATGTTCTTCTGATCTTGTTGCGGAGCAGATCCAGCTGAAATCTCGAACAGCCCAGAAATCACTCTGCCTCAAACAGGTGGTGTGGGTACACTCGTATTCAGCATCATCGGTCTTGGCTTGATGGGCTCTTCAGTCAAACTCTATAAAAAATCGGAAAAATAACCGCAGTTGATCGACATTAAACACTTCCGGCACGGGGCGCCGGTCTATCCTGTTTACATACTCCTCTGCCCTACTCTATTCAGCGAAAGGAGGGAGTCCTCGTGAAAAAACCATTCCGTTCATTCCACAAGCCGTCCAAAGTCCACCTTTACTCGCCATCTTTGGCTTCATTGTCGGATTGACTATCTTTCTTTACCCTATCGTCACTCAGCTCTATTCCAGCTTCACACCAGACCCGTGTGATCGATACCTACCAGGATTCCCTGGATGAACTCTCTGAAGACGAGATCAAATGTTTATAAGGATCAAATCAATGACTACAACCGCTCGCTCAGTGGTTCGGATACACAGCAGGAATATGAAGATCCCTTTCGGAAGAATCCGGAGATCAAGTCGCTGCTGCGGGTAACCGCTCGTCCTTCAATGTTTTCTCTGACAGGCTGGGTGATGTTCTGGGTCATGATAGAGATTCCAGCTATTGACGGAAACTTCCCTATATATTCAGGGACCAGCGATGCCATTCTTCAAAAAGGGATTGGCTATTTAGAAAATACCTCTTTCCCTTTAGGTGGCGAAAAATACGCATTCTGTCTCTGACCGGTCAGCCGGGGTTTGCAACGTCCAAACTCTTTACGGACCTTGCGGATATAGAGATCGGGAATGTCTTTTACCTTAAGGTCTTGGATGAAATGCTTGCGTATGAAGTCAGAGAAATCAATACTGTCCTGCCTTATGAAGACAGACCTGATCGCCATTCAGGAAGGACGGGATCTCGTCACCCTTATTACTTACGCCTTACATGATCAACTCCCATCGGCTACTCGTCATGGCGAAACCGAATTCCCTATACCCCTGAAGAACCAGAATCTGCAGCTGTCACCCCTGATTTAACTCCAGAAGAGAACTTCATATACCCTTCCAATAGTCATTACCTCACTAGCAGGCATCCTCGGTAGTGCCCTTCTGATTTATGAAAGGAAAACGCGAGAGGAGTATGAAAATGAAGAAAAAACTACTCCCCTTTCTGCTGTTTCTCATGGGCTTATTGTTTTTCGTTTATCCCTACATTGCCCATTACATCAACGATTACGCCATGCAGCAGCAAATAGAAGAGTTTGAGACTGTTTGCCGCTCAGCCTGACTCAGAGTGAAACAGTGAGGCTTTGTGGAAGTAAATGTCCGACTACAATGAAGAATTTCATGATAATCCCGATCAGATGATCGAAGATGCTTTCACAGATGAAGTGATGGCTTCAAATGAGTTTTACGCTACTGAGAACGAGCAAAAAGAACCTGAAACGGATGCCAGTCTTGTCGACAATTCTCACGTCGAGATGGAAGCATATAAGTGCTCCATCAGGCAATGGATCCTCTTCTTTATCCTATCGCTCTTTTTACTCCATCATTCGCATCCCTAAAATCAATATCGAGCTTCCTATTTACCTGGGAGCCTCGGATGCCAACTTGATGAAAGGTGCAGCACACATAACAGGTACATCACTACCCGTTGGAGGCAAAGGCACTCAGTTCAGTCATCGCGGGACACCGCGGGACACTTGCGCCATAATATGTTTCTACATGTCAATGAACTTGAATGCCGGAGACACCTTTGAAATCCAGACCCTGGACAAGACCTATGACTTACCGCGTCACCGGTTCCCACGTGGTCCTGCCAGATGAGGTCGGCAGTTTAAGTATTCAAAAAGACAAGGATCTCGTGACGCTGGTGACCTGTCTGAAGTATCCCATGAATTATAAGCGTCTCCTCGTTCACGGCGAGCGGGTAAACTGAATATCCGATCTGAAAGAAAAAAGCTCTTCAGAGACGAAATTTCGTCTCTGAAGAGCTTTTTGATCGTGCGCTTGACTGATTTACAGTTTGAATTCTTCTTCTTTTGCCGGTTCGACCACTAAATAGCGGTGCGGTTCCTTGCCTTCAGAGTGAGTCTTGACTCCCTTGAACTGATTCAGGTAACGGTGGATCTGCTTGCGTTCATGTGCAGGCATTGGTTCTAAAATCACGGGACGCTTGGTTCGCTTCACTTTTTCAGCGGTGCGTGTCGCCAGCTGTTCCACTGTCTGTTTGCGGCGGTCACGGTAATTCTCTGCATCCACTTTGGCATACAGTTTATTGTCCGCTTCCTGATGCAGCTGGATCTGCGCCAGAGTCTGCAGGCTGTTCAGGACCTTGCCGTGGCGGCCGATGATCAGACCGGCATCTTCTGTCTCGATCAGGAATTTCACGCGGTTATTGTCACGCTTCACATCGATGGCGACATCGTCGACACCCATTTTTAAAGCGATGGTTTTCAGATACTCAGACACTTTCAAGATCGCTGCCTCATCCTGCTCATTCACACGTTTTTCTTTTTGTTCACGAACTTCTGCCGGCTCTTTTTTTCAGAGTCTTCCATATCCTTTGTTTCTTTCGTTTCTTTCGGTTCTTCCGATTCATCCTTTTCTTCTGTTTCTTCTACCGCTTCGCTCACTTCTTCCGGAGCTTCAGCAACAGGTTCAACGACCGGCTCTTCTTTGACTTCTTTTTTTCTGACTTTTTCAGAAGGCTTGATCGTCGAATTTTCTTCTTCACCCAGCATCACTTCTTTAGATAAAAGTTCTTCAATGGCGTTTTTCGTGTTGGTCTTTTTGACCACGACGACCGCGTCTTTCTGCCCGATGCCTAAGAAGCCCTTCTTGCCTGCCTGCTTGACTTCGATTGTCGCGTCTTCCCGACCGATGCCTAAAGCTTTGAGTCCTTTTTCGATGGCCTCTTCAGTTGTTGCAGCTTGTGCAGTGTACTTGTCATTCATGAATACGATCCTCCATTCCAAATTCTATTCATCCATATTTTACCAAATAAACTAGAGCAAGTCAGAGAAATTTCTATTTTTTTACGTTTCTGCCGTATTTCTGTGCTTTCTTCATGGCACGTCTGCGCTGGAGTTCCGCTTCGCGTTCCTCTTCTTCTTTTTTCTGACGTTCTCTTCTCATCTTGAACGGATTCTGGAAAAGCAGCGTCTGGATCACGGAGAAACCGTTTGAAACAGTGAAATACAAGGCCAAAGCACTGGACAGGCGGACAGTAATGAACACGATGAATAAAGGCATCACATAGGTTATTACTTTATTTCCTGCCTGAGGTCGTCCCATACTCATCATAACAGAGTTCCCCAGAGTAAACAGTCCGGCAAGGATCGGCAGGATAAAGTAAGGATCCGGTTCACCCAGATTCACCCATAAGAAATTGCCTGTTGCCAGGATATCTGTCCGGTTCACAGCCTGATACAGAGCAATGAAAACAGGCATCTGAATCAGCATCGGCAGACAGCCCATGTATGGGTTGACGCCCGCTTCACTGTAAAGACGCTGCTGCTCTTCTTTCAGTTTTTCCTGCGTTTCCGTGTCTTTAGCGGAATATTTGTCTCTCAATTCATTTAACTGAGGGTTCAATTCGTTCATCTGCTGCATGTTTTTCTGCTGAAAATGTGTAAAGGGAATGAGCAGTGCTCGAATGAACATCGTCACGATAATGATTCCGATACCGTAATTGCCGCCGAAGAAGTCTGAAACCCAGATGATCGCACGGGCAAAGTTATAGATGATTACGCCTTCCCAGATACCGGTACTTTCCGAGGTAACGGGTTCTGTTCCGCAGGCCGTCAGAAAGACCATTAAACCAATCATCGTCACTGCCAGCAGCAATCGCTTACGTTTTTTTAAAAAAATCACTTTTTTTCCTCTTTTCATATAAATCTTTAGTTGTGTCATTCTACGATCGATTCTAATCAGCTTTAAAAAAGTCTACTGTTCTTTTGCTTTGAGTATCTGTGCCCGATCAAACACATGCAGCAGGCTTTTTCTAACTTCATGATAATCCATTTCGCTGACAGGTTTTCTGGCAATCACGATAAAGTCGATATCCTGTCTGATCAGATCCTGCTGATCAAATTCAATCAGGCAGTGCCTGATTTTTCGCTTGATCGCATTTCTCATTACGGCATTACCCATTTTTTTCCCGACAGAAAGTCCCGCACGAAAATGGGTCTGTCCTTCTTTGGCTATGCTGTAGACCACAAACTGGCGGTTAGCCATAGACTGTCCCTGATGAAAGACTTTCTGAAAATCTGCTTCAGTTTTTACGCGCCAGGCTTTTTTCATTGAGTCCCCATCTTTCTTCATTAACTAAGTAATTTCTAAAAATAAATAAAAAAAAGGCAACGAGCTCTCACTAAATATCCCAGCAAGAAGCTTCCGTCGCCTGTCGTCATTAAGCAGAAATTCTTTTTCTTCCTTTACGACGTCTGTTTTTCAATACTCTACGCCCGTTTTTTGTACTCATACGTTTTCTGAATCCATGTACTCTTTGACGTTTACGTTTTTTTGGTTGATATGTTAATCCTTGTGCCATTGGCGAACACCTCCTGAATCTTTCCTTTGTCTTCTGTACTTAATATAAGCAATATCAGACTATCACTTTACACTATATAGACAGACTATGTTATTTTAGAAAACATTTCACAGTTTGTCAAGTTTATTTTAACATCAATCCTCTGAAATTTCATCTGTTTTAGAAAAAGAGCGGAAAAGTTATGCCACAAAGATATCCACATGTTAAGAACAAGTCCATTTCCTAAAATTCTTGTCCACCTGCTTGTCCTCACATTATCCACAGTTGCACAGGGTGTTCAAAGAAACCGTACACAGGTTCACTGGAGTTGTGCATAACTATGAAAAACATTGCTGTTAAAACAACTTAAACGGAATAGTTATCCACATTTCTTGTTAAAAATCCGTCCTTATATAACGTTATTAACATTCTTTTCCAGCCTGTGGATATCTTTATTTACATCCTGTGGAATTTTTACTAACAATTTTATCCAACTGTGGAAAACTGAATCAAGACGTGATAAAATAATAAAAGTAACTTTACGGCGAGGAGGAAAAATATGGACGACATGCAGACCGTATGGACATATCTTCAGGAAAAATTCAATGAAACACTATCAAAAGTCAGCTATGACACTTGGATCCAAAGCGCGAACCTCGTCAGACTCTCTGAAAAATCGATCACGATCGAAGTCCCTTCTACGCTGCATAAGGAATACTGGAAAAACAACCTTTCTACTAGAGTCGTTGAATACTTATACGAATTTTTAGGACGGGAAGTTTCTCCTTTATTTGTCACAGCAGAAGAACAGGCCACGTTCGAAGAAAAAGATACTGAAGAACTGGTCGATCAGTTCACATCCCAGACAAAATCCAGCACCTTGAACAGCAAGTATACGTTTGATACCTTTGTCATCGGTAAAGGCAATCAGATGGCGCATGCGGCAGCCCTGGTCGTTGCTGAAGAACCGGGAACTATCTACAATCCCCTCTTCTTTTACGGCGGCGTCGGTTTAGGCAAGACCCACCTGATGCACGCCATTGGGCATCAGTATCTGCAGATCAATCCGAATGCACGGATCAAATATGTCTCCAGTGAAAATTTTGCCAATGATTTCATCAATTCGATTCAGAACCGCACACAGGAAAAATTCAGACAGAATTACCGGAACGTGGACCTGCTTCTGGTCGATGACATCCAGTTTTTTGCAGACAAGGAAGGCACGCAGGAAGAATTCTTCCATACCTTCAATGCGCTCTACGATGACCGCAAGCAGATCGTTCTGACAAGTGACCGTCTGCCCAATGAGATCCCTAAACTGCAGGAACGTCTTGTTTCCCGCTTTGCCTGGGGCTTGTCCGTTGACATTACACCCCCAGATCTGGAGACTCGTATTGCTATCCTGCGCAAGAAAGCCAATGCTGAAGGGCTCGAGATCCCCAATGACACGCTGAGCTATATTGCCGGTCAGATCGATTCCAATATACGCGAACTCGAAGGCGCCCTTGTTCGTGTTCAGGCCTATTCCGCCATACAGCGCAACGACATTACCACCAGTCTTGCCGCCGATGCACTGAAAAGCATGATCAAGACCGACGCCAAACAGAACGTATCGATCGCCTCGATCCAGCAGAAAGTCAGCAAGTACTATCAGATTTCGCTGGCGGATCTGAAAGGGAAAAAACGAGTCAGGCAGATCGTTCTTCCGCGTCAGATCGCAATGTATCTGTCAAGAGAGCTGACCAGCACATCTTTACCTAAGATCGGTAAGGAGTTTGGAGGCAAGGATCACACCACTGTCATTCATGCACATGAGAAGATCAAAAAAGTATTGAATGAAGAAGATAACGGTGAAATGAGAGATCAGATCGAGGAAATCAAGAAAAGTCTGTAAAACAGAGCTGTGGATAAACCATCAAGTTGGACACAACCTTATACACAACTTGTCCACAGGTGGAAAACCTCTGATTCTAAATGGTTTTTATGTTTTCCACAGTATACACAGGCCCTACTACTATTACTAAGTCTTTATATTAATATATAATAGACATTCAGGGTACTAATTTAAAAAATGGAGGATGACTATGAAATTCACAGTCAATCGATCAACTTTCTTAAAGAAATTAAAAGATGTCCAGTTAGCTGTTTCATCTCGCGCAACCATTCCGATATTAACAGGGATCAAACTCATCGCTGATTCTGAAGGCATTAAAATGACAGGGAGCAACTCTGATATTTCCATCGAAACGCTCTTGAGTGTTTCTGATGACAAAGCCGGGCTCACTATTGAAGAAACCGGGCAGATCGTCCTGCAGCCGGCACGTTTCTTCAGTGACATCGTCAACAAATTACCGGACGAAACATTTACTGTGGAAGTCAAAGATGGCCTGCAGACATCGATCACTTCAGCTTCTTCGGCCTTTGTGATCAACGGACTGGATGCCATGAACTATCCGCATCTGCCGGAAATCGACACAGCCCAGTCATTTACACTACCGGTCAACTTACTTAAAAAGATCATCAAACAGACCGTTATTGCCGTATCGACGCATGAAAGTCGTCCGATACTCACAGGGATCCACTTTACGATCCAAGACGGCAAGCTTAAGGCTGTTGCGACAGACAGTCACCGCTTGAGTCAGCGCGTGATCCCGATCGAAGGAACCGAAGGCTTGTCTCATGATCTGGTCATTCCAGGAAAAAGCCTGCAGGAACTGACCCGTCTGCTCGATGACAGTCTGGATGAAATCGAAGTCGCTGTGGCTGAAAATCAGATCCTCTTCAAAACGGAAGATACTTATTTCTATTCACGACTGCTGGAAGGTAATTATCCGGATACGGATCGTCTGATTCCTGATAACTCCTCTACTCAGCTGACCTTGGATGCAAACGTTCTGCTGGGTGCCGTGGAACGTGCCAGCTTATTGTCACATGAAGGAAAAAACAACGTCGTTAAACTGACGGTCAATGAGAACAGTGTGGAAATCACAGGAAACTCACCGGAAGTCGGACGCGTGAATGAACAAGTTTCTTATACCGCTCTAGACGGTGAAACAATGGAGATTTCCTTTAACCCGGATTACCTGAAAGCTGCCCTGACAACGTTCGGTCCTGTGGAGATCACCGTCAAACTGATCTCTACACTCCGTCCGTTTGTCCTGGTCCCAAGTGATGACAGCAATGAGTTCATTCAGCTGATCACACCGATCAGAACATCCTCTTAAAGTACTGAGACCGTAAAAAAGACCCTGACCGGGTCTTTTTTTGCTTTCAGATCATTTATCTGTCTGAGCCTTCAGCTGATTTTAGTACTTGAAATGCGCAAACGATTCAAAATTTACTCTCTAAGCTCATTTCAGTATCAAAAGAAGTTTTTACCGCTGATACTTTAAAATCGATTAGAATGCATTATTTCCCACATAAATTTGTTTTAAATCCCTGTTTAAGGTATAATATAGAGAGAAACTGAGTGGACGTGGCGCGTTTTCCACGTCTTTACTTTTAAGGAGTCGTGAACATGACTGAAACAATTAAAATCGATGATTCGATGATCACACTGGGGCAATTCCTGAAACATGCCAGCATCATTTCCAGCGGCGGCATGGCCAAACCGTTTCTGATGGAATACCGATCTGGGTCAACGGCGAACCTGAGAATCGTCGGGGTAGAAAGCTGTATCACGGAGACACGATCAAAATCCAAGAATTCGGGACCTATACGATCCAATCAGACGCTGACGGAGAATAGGAATGTTTTTAAAAGAACTGTCTTTAAAAGGATACAGGAATTACGAAACAGCGGAAGCGGTCTTTTCTGAGAAAATCAATGTTTTTCTCGGAGAGAATGCCCAAGGCAAGACGAATATGATGGAGAGCATCTACGTTTTGGCTATGGCCAGAAGTCACCGGACAGCCAATGACAAAGAACTCATCGGCTGGGATCAGGATTTTGCCAAAGTGACAGGGAAAGTGGAGACCAGGAAGACGACCTATCCGCTTGAAATCGTTCTGTCCAAAAAAGGGAAAAAAGCCAGACTGAACCATCTGGAACAGAAGAAATTAAGTGCCTATATCGGTCATCTGAATGTGATCCTGTTCGCGCCGGAAGACCTGGCGTTAGTTAAAGGCTCGCCTTCTGTCAGACGGAAGTTTCTGGATATGGAAATGGGACAGATGAGCGCGATCTATCTGTATCATCTGGTCGAATACCAGAAAATCCTCAAGCAGCGCAATGCCTACTTAAAACAGAACCGGAAAAAAGGCAAGATCGATCAGACATACTTATCGATACTGAACGAACAATTAGCGGCAGAAGGTGCGGAGGTGCTTGCTGAACGCTTTTCTTTTGTCAAGCGACTGGAAAAGTGGGCGCAGCCCATCCATTCAGAGATCTCGCAGCAAAAAGAAGTGCTGACACTCGAGTATGCGTCCTCAGTGCCTTTGAATTCTGAAAAAGACAAAGAACAGGTCATGAAAGATCTGCTTGACCAGTATAAAAAGAACGAACGCCGAGAGATCGATCAGGGAACCACACTGTCGGGTCCGCACCGCGATGATGTCCGTTTTTATGTGAACGAAAAGAATGTGCAGACATACGGTTCACAGGGCCAGCAGCGGACCACGGCACTGAGCGTGAAACTGGCAGAAATCGAATTGATGAAGGAAATGACGGGGGAGTACCCCGTTTTATTATTGGACGATGTATTGAGCGAACTGGATGACGACCGTCAGACACATTTACTGCGGTCGATCCAGGACCGCGTACAGACTTTTTTAACAACGACCAGCCTGGATGGAGTCAAGAAAGAATTGCTCCATGACCCGAGGATTTTTACCGTCCGAGATGGACAGATTGAAATGGAGAGTGAATAAAGTGGCAGATGAAAAATTAACGCCAAAAGAAGTCGAAGAATTAAGAGAAGAATACAATGCCAGTCAGATTCAGGTACTGGAAGGTCTGGAAGCGGTCAGAAAGCGTCCGGGCATGTATATCGGGAGCACCAGTTCTGTAGGTCTGCATCACCTGGTCTGGGAAATCGTCGATAATTCGATCGATGAAGCCATGGCAGGCCATGCAAGTAACATTGATATTATCATAAAACCTGACAATATCGTCGAAGTCAGTGATGACGGCCGTGGGATACCGATCGATATCCAGGAAAAGACGGGACGTCCCGCAGTGGAGACAGTCTTCACGATCTTGCACGCCGGCGGTAAATTCGGTGGCGGTGGCTACAAAGTCTCAGGCGGCCTTCACGGCGTTGGCTCTTCGGTCGTCAATGCACTCTCGGAATTTCTGGAAGTCGATGTACACAAAAACGGTAAGATCCATCACATGCGTTTTGAACGCGGCGATGTTGTCACCGATCTGAAAGAAATCGGTGACTCCGATAAGTCGGGGACAGTGGTCCGCTTCAAGGCAGACGCAGAGATTTTTCAGGAAACGACCGTGTATGATTTCAATAAACTGGCCACACGTATCCGTGAACTGGCTTTCTTGAACCGCGGTCTGGCTATTTCGATCGAAGATCAGCGGCATGAAAAGCCCATTCGCCTGGAGTATGAATACGATGGCGGCATAAAAAGTTACGTGGAGTTCCTCAACCAAAGCAAAACTGTTCTGTATGATGAACCGATTTTCCTTGAAGGCGAGCAAGAAGGGATAACGGTTGAAGTTGCCATGCAGCACACAGACGGTTATCACACCAACATCATGAGTTTTGCCAACAACATCCATACCTATGAAGGCGGGATGCATGAGTCCGGCTTCAAAACAGCACTCACGCGTATCATCAATGACTATGCGAAACGAAACAAACTGCTCAAAGAAAATGAAGAAAATTTAAGCGGCGAAGATGCAAGAGAAGGGCTCACCATCGTTTTGAGCATCAAGCATCCGGATCCTCAGTTTGAGGGACAGACAAAAACGAAACTGGGCAATTCAGAAGTAAGAACGATCACGGACCGTCTCTTCAGCGAGCATTTCAACCGTTTCCTGGTTGAAAATCCTCAGGTAGGGAAGAAGATCATAGAAAAAGCCCTGCTTGCGGCCAAGGCCCGTCTGGCGGCCAAACGTGCACGTGAAGTGACACGGAAGAAAAACGGTCTGGAGATCAGCAATCTGCCCGGCAAGCTGGCCGACTGTTCGTCAAAAGACCCTGAGAAATCAGAGATCTTCATCGTTGAGGGAGATTCTGCCGGCGGTTCAGCGAAACAGGGACGTTCACGCCTGTTCCAGGCGATCCTGCCGATTCGAGGGAAAATATTGAACGTCGAAAAAGCATCGATCGACCGCATCCTGGCCAATGAAGAAATCCGTTCACTCTTTACAGCTATGGGAACCGGGTTCGGTGAAGAATTCCAAATCGACAAGGCCCGTTACCACAAGCTGATCATCATGACCGATGCCGATGTCGATGGGGCGCATATCCGTACGTTCCTGCTGACGCTGTTTTACCGTTACATGCGTCCGGTCGTGGAAGCCGGTTATGTTTATGTCGCGATGCCGCCACTGTATCAAATCAAACAGGGTAAAAAAGAGGTCTACGTGGATTCTGAGAGAGAATTGGAAGAACACCTTAAGAGCATTCCTGCGTCTCCTAAACCTTCCATTCAGCGTTATAAGGGACTAGGTGAAATGGATGCTGAACAGCTCTGGGAAACAACGATGAATCCGGATAACAGGCGTCTGCTGCAGGTCACAGTCGAAGACGCGATCGAAGCCGATCTGGTTTTTGACATGCTCATGGGTGAAAAAGTGGAACCAAGACGGGTGTTCATCGAAGAAAATGCCCAGTATGTAGAAAATATCGACGTCTGATTTATAAATATATTAACGTTTATAAACATTAAATAGATAATGATGTAGTGTAATTGCTTAAGGAGGAAGAATCACTTTGACTGAAGAAAGAGAAGCACGCATGGAAAAAATAAACTTATCCAGCGAGATGAGAAAGTCTTTTTAGACTATGCGATGAGTGTAATCGTTGCCCGTGCTTTACCCGATGTACGAGACGGACTGAAACCTGTGCATCGACGTATTTTATATGGAATGAATGAACTCGGCATGACGCCGGATAAAGCCTTTAAGAAATCAGCCCGTATCGTCGGAGACGTCATGGGTGAGTATCAGCCCGCACGGCGACTCGGCCATCTACGAATCAATGGTCCGCATGTCACAGGATTTCAGTTTCCGTAACCCTCTGATCGACGGACACGGGAACTTCGGATCCATTGACGGCGACAGCGCCGCTGCCATGCGTTATACGGAAGCAAGAATGAGCAAGATGGCTCTGGAAATGCTGCGTGATATAAATAAAGATACGATCGATTATCATGACAACTATGACGGATCAGAACGCGAACCGAACGTACTGCCGGCACGTTTCCCGAACCTGCTTGTCAACGGGGCATCAGGGATCGCTGTCGGTATGGCGACGAATATTCCTCCGCATAATTTAAGAGAAGTGATCAAAGCCTGCCGTATCGTAATGGAGAACGAAGACGCGACGATTGCAGAATTGATGGAAGTTCTGCCCGGACCGGATTTCCCGACAGGGGGTATGGTGCTGGGCAAGTCAGGGATCAGAAAAGCTTATGAGACGGGCAGAGGCTCCATCAAAATGAGAGCCAAGACCCGGATCGAAGTGCAGCCCAACGGTAAAGAACGCATCATCGTGGATGAAATTCCTTACTTAGTCAATAAAGCCAAGCTCGTCGAGCGTATCGCTGATCTGGCTCGAGACAAACGTATCGAAGGCATCACCGATCTGAACGACGAGTCGGACAGGGACGGCATGCGTGTAGTCATTGACGTCAGACGGGACGTTTCAGCAAGCATCATACTGAATAATCTATATAAGATGACACCACTGCAGACATCTTTCGGTTTCAATATGCTGGCCATCGTCAACGGAGTCCCGAAACACTGGGGCTTAAAGAAATCCTCGTTGAATACCTGAAACATCAGCGGATCGTTATTCGAAGAAGGACCGAATACGATAAACGTAAAGCGGAAGCGCGTGCGCACATCCTTGAAGGTCTGCGCATAGCCCTGGATCATATCGATGAGATCATCACGATCATCAGAGGATCCAAGACTGCGGACGTAGCCAAAAACGCCTTGATGGAACGGTTCGGTCTCAGTGACCGTCAGTCTCAGGCTATTTTGGACATGCGCATGGTGCGTCTGACAGGACTGGAAAGAGAAAAAATCGAAGGCGAATATCAGGATCTGATCCAACTGATTAAGGATCTTGCGGATATTCTGGCCGATCACAAGCGGGTCCATGAGATCATTGCGACTGAACTGGAAGAAATCGCGGACAAGCACGGAGATGACCGCCGAACCGAACTCCTGGTAGGCGAGTCACTCAGCATTGAAGATGAAGACCTCATCGAAGAAGAAGAAATTGCTGTCACGCTCTCTCACAACGGCTATATGAAGCGCATGGCCATTTCCGAATTCAAGGCCCAGCACCGCGGCGGTCGCGGCGTTAGAGGCATGACAACGAACACAGATGATTTTGTCGAGACACTGATCACCTGTTCGACACATGACCTGCTTTTATTCTTTACCAATACCGGAAAAGTGTACAAAGCCAAAGGTTATGAGATCCCTGAATATGGACGAACAGCAAAAGGGATCCCGGCAATCAACTTCCTGGGCATCGATAACGATGAAAACATACAGGCCATCATCAGTACCAGAGGAGAGACCAAGGAGACAGATCACCTCTTCTTTACGACACGTATGGGCACGGTGAAGCGCACAGCTTTCTCTGAATTTGAGAACATCAGGACCAGCGGCCTGAAAGCGATCGTTCTGAAAGAAGACGATGAACTGATCAATGTGGCCGTGACACACGGCTCAGACCATGTCGTCGTAGGAACACGTCAGGGCTACGCGGTCAGTTTCCATGAAGAAGACGTCAGAAGCATGGGACGATCTGCTGCAGGTGTCAGAGGTGTGCGTCTGAGAGAAGACGATTATGTGGTGGGCATGGATATTCTGGACCCCGAGTCTGAAGTTCTGGTCATTACTGAAAAAGGATACGGCAAACGTACGGCCGCTTCCGAGTATGCGATCAGAGGCCGCGGAGGTAAAGGCGTCAAAACAGTCAATATTACGGACAGAAACGGTCCGCTTATCGGACTTAAGACTGTTCACGGCGAAGAAGACATCATGCTGATCACTACGAGTGGCGTCATCATCAGATTCCACGCAGAAAATATTTCACAGACCGGACGTGCCACGCAAGGTGTCCGACTGATGAAACTGGAAGAAGATGTCTTTGTATCGACCCTGGCAAAAGTCGAACCGGAAGATGACCAGGATGACGAAAGTGAAGAAGTCCTGAACTGATCCAGAAGAAACATCAAACGAAGAAATAAGTGAAACAGTTGAGGATTCAGAAAAAGAATCTGAATAACTATCGTATCTGTTTCAGACACTTAAACTCAAAGAGAGAGCAGCCGGCACTGTATCCGGCTGCTCTCTCTTTTTCCATAGATCAATAAAAGAATCCTTGTCTTTTTATCAGTTGTATGCTATAATTTTTCGGAGTGAGTACTCTATATAGAATACTCTCCTTGCTCTTTCAAATGAAGGGGCCAAAGTCCATAAGGAGGTGACAGTCAACGATGAGTCAAACAGCTAAATACGAAATCTTATACATTATCCGTCCTGATCTTGATGAAGATGGTAAAAAAGCTTTAGTAGAACGCTTCGAAACAATCTTAAAAGATAACGGTGCTGAAGTAACTGAATCAAAAGACTGGGCGAAACGCCGTTTTGCGTATGAAATTAAAGGATACCGCGATGGAACATATCGTTTGGTAAACCTGCAATCTTCAGATGCAGCAGCTATCAATGAATTTGAACGCCTAGCACGTATCAATGATGACATTTTACGTCATATGATCGTTCGTCTAGAAGACTAATGTTTCACGTGAAACATTTTAAATGATTGCCTTTTTAAAGAAAGGAGCCACTTTGATTGATTAACAATGTCGTACTAGTTGGACGATTAACTCGAGATGCTGAACTTCGTTATACGGGTAGCGGAATAGCCGTTGCTTCATTTACTGTAGCTGTTGAACGACCATATACCAATGCACAAGGTGAAAGAGAAACCGACTTCATCAACTGTGTTGCCTGGAGAAAGACAGCTGAAATCATTTCCAACTATACCCGCAAGGGATCGCTGGTTGGAGTAACTGGTCGTATGCAGACGCGAAACTATACAAATAACGAAGGCAGAAAAGTTTATATTACAGAAGTAGTGTGTGAGAACTTCCAGATGCTTGAACCGAAGTCAGTCACTGAAAAACGTGCACAGAATGACGGGTCAAGTTCAAATTCAAATTCAGGATTTTCCGGCAATTCTTCAAATAATTCAAATTATTCGCAGAATAACAATCAAGCTCCAAAAAACAACTCGAAAAGCAATTACGCAAATTTCGATGAGGACCCATTTGATTCCAACAATGATTCCATCGATATTTCCGATGACGATTTACCATTTTGATTCAAGAATAAAAGGAGGATTATAACATGGCTGGACGCAGAGGCGGCAAAAAGCGCCGTAAAGTTGATTTCTTTGCAGCAAATCATATAGAATTTATTGATTACAAAGATGTCGATTTACTGAAACGTTTCATTTCAGACAGAGGTAAAATTTTACCACGTCGTGTAACTGGAACTTACGCTAAAAACCAACGTAAATTAACGAAAGCAATCAAACGTGCTCGTATCATGGGCTTGTTGCCATTCGTTACTGAAGAATAGTAATTTATGAGAAGCTGTGACAGTGATCCTGTTGCGGCTTTTTTGATTTAAATGTTTCACGTGAAACATTTGTGAATCAGACATCAGCTATAGAATAGACCATTTAAACGTGTTAAAATGTAAAAAATGGTTAAAATGATGGTGTTAAGAGGAGAAAATATGAATAATAAGTCACCGGAAGACAATCTTCCTAAACTGCTGGACCACCCTTACTTAAAGCGTATGCTTTTATTTGCGGTCGCGATTCAGCTGGTCATGACAGTGTTGAGTTTTTTTGCTTATATCTGGCTTGGTACTTTGATGTTAGTGCTTTTCTGCATAACACTGATAATTATCTGGCAGTTCAGCAATGAATATAATGAAGAACTGAACAGTTATATACTTAATTTGTCATACCGTATCAAACGCGGTCAGCAGGAAGCTCTGATCAAAATGCCGATGGGGATCATCCTGCTCAATGAAGAAAATCTTATCGAGTGGATAAATCCATACATGCAGCTGCAGCTGCCGAGTGACCAGCAGCTTTTGGGGGAGCCGATCAGAGAAGTAAATATAGACTTGTCAGATTACTTTGATAATGACAAGAGAGAAGAATTCGATCTGATAGAATGGAACAATAAGATCTATAAAGTTTCCCTACAGAAAGATATCAATGCTCTCTATCTGCTGGATATTACTGAGTACGCCACAATAACTGAAGAATATGAAAAAACACGTCCGGTGGTAGGCTGGCTGTTTTTAGACAATTACGATGAAATTACCCAAGGCCTTGACGACCGCGGTGTGTCCGGCTTCGACAGTTTGCTGACCACCTATTTTTCCAACTGGGGCAAGCAGCATGGGATTTTCTATAAACGAATCTCCGATGACCGGTATTTCCTGCTGCTGGACCGTAAAGAACTGGAACGACTGGAAAACGAAAAGTTTAATATCATCGACAGTATAAGAGACCGGACATCCAAACGGAACCTGCCCCTGACAATAAGTATCGGGCTGGCATACGGAGACGACACGTTTGATAAACTGGCCGATCTGGCTCAGAGCAATCTGGACCTGGCTCTGGGACGTGGTGGAGATCAGGCGATCGTGAAAGCGGTAGATGAAGAGCCGCGTTATTATGGCGGAAAAACCAATCCGATGGAAAAACGAACGCGTGTGCGTTCACGTATGATCAGTCAGGCGATGCAGAAACTGATGAACGACAGCGACGCGATTTATGTCATGGGCCATAAGAATCCTGATATGGATTCTGTTGGTTCTTCTCTGGGGATAGCCCGGATCGCCATGATGCTCAGAAAAACGGTTTATGTCGTGATCGATGAAGACGAAGTAAGCAAAGATGTCGACAAGCTCCTTCAGGAAATCAGAAAACATAAACAGGTGAGCAGCAATCTGATTTCATCGTCAGAGGCTGAACGGATGATCAATGCCAACGATCTGGTTGTTTTAGTGGATCATCACAAACCTGTGCTTTCCATTGCACCGAACCTGCTGAAAAGGACTAAACGGAATATGGTGATCGATCATCACAGACGTGGAGAGGAATTTACAGAGAATCCACTGCTTGTCTATATCGAACCATATGCGTCTTCCACTGCTGAACTTATCACGGAACTTTTCGAGTACGTCTCAACAGATGGCGAGCCGATCAACCGTATTGAAGCGACAGCCATGCTGGGCGGAATCGTGGTGGATACCAATAATTTCAGTCTAAGAACAGGATCCCGTACCTTCGACGCAGCCAGTTACCTGCAATCGGTCGGTGCGAATTCCACAATGATCCAGCGTCTGCTTAAAGAAGATCCTGAGAGTTATCTCAAACGCAGTCGTCTGATCGAGACACTTGATTATGTGATCGAGGGTGTTGCGATAGCCAACGGCGCAGACAATGAGATCTATCCGTCTGTGACAGCTGCTCAGACCGCTGATACAATGCTGAGCATGTCAGGCGTCGAAGCTGCCTTTGTCATTACCAGGCGGTCAGAAGAGACAGTCGGGATCAGTGCGAGAAGCTTAGGAAAAATAAATGTCCAGGCCATCATGGAGAAAATGGGCGGCGGTGGACATCTGTCCAATGCAGCCACTCAAATCGATGGACAGAGCATTTCTGAAATAATAGAAGAATTAAAAGAAGTTATACATTCTCAACTAGACTAAACAAAGAGGGAGTTAAAAACTATGGAAGTTATTCTATTAAAAGACATCAAAGGCACAGGTAAAAAGGGAGAGGTAAAAAATGTCTCCGATGGTTATGCCAATAACTTTTTGATCAAAAAAGGACTGGCAAAAGAAGCAACCTCATCTGCCAAAAAAGAGCTGACCATGAAGAAAAAAGCTCAAAAAAGAGAAGAACAGGAAATATTTGAAGAAGCAGAGAAAGAAAAAGAAGTACTTGAAAAGAATCCAATCGAGATAAAAGAAAAAGCAGCAGATGACGGGCGTCTGTTCGGGTCTGTTACGACCAAACAGATAGCCAAAGCCATTGAGAAGCAGCTCGGCATAAAAGTGGACAAACGAAAGATCAGCCAGTCCATGCCGATGCGTTCACTTGGCAGCCAGAAAATGGACGTGAAACTGCATAAAGATGTCACAGCTGAGATCACTGTTCGCAGTCCTGGCTGAAGACGCCTATAAGTAAGCGAAGGAAATGATTGAGAGCAGCTAGTACAGAGCCGCATGCTTAAAGCATGCGGACTGTACTAGCCTTTTTTTAGGATTGTTTCACGTGAAACAATCAATATAAAACATTTGTTCCCTTATATACATTTAAATTAAGATGGGGTACAATAGAGAAACAGTGAACCAGTGAACCATCATGAAAGGAAGTTAGACATCGAAATGGACGTTATAGGTGATCGCTTACCTCCACAGAATATCGAAGCAGAACAGTCTGTTTTAGGATCGATTTTACTGGATCCTGAAGCAATTATTCCTGCTATGGAATTTGTGGAAGCTAATGATTTTTATCGTCGGGCGCATCAGCTCATTTTTCAATCCATGGTTGAATTGAATGAAAAGAATGAAGCCATCGACGTAATTACAATCGCGAATAATTTAGAATCCAAAGACCAGCTGGAAGATGTAGGCGGGACGCCATATCTGGCAGAAGTGGCTACGACAGTTCCTACCGCTGCCAATATCGAACACTATGCTAAAATCGTTGAAGAACGTGCCATACTGAGAAATCTGATCCAGACCGCCACTGAAATCGCATCAAAAGGCTATCAGGAATCAGACAATATTCCCAATCTGCTCGATGAAGCTGAGAGAAGGATCCTGGAAGTTTCAGAGAAAAAGAGCAGAAGCGGTTTCGTCGATATTGAAACCGTGTTGAGAAACACGATCAATAACATCGATGATCTTTTTCAGAATGACGATGACATCACGGGCTTGTCTACCGGTTATAAAATGCTTGACCAGATGACGGCGGGCCTGCATAAGGATGAACTGATCATTTTAGCGGCACGTCCCGGTGTGGGTAAGACGGCCTTTGTTTTGAATGTCGCTCAGAATATCGGAACAAAAACTGACGAAAATGTCGCTATTTTCAGTCTCGAAATGGGAGCTGAACAGCTGGTTAATCGTATGCTGTGCGCTGAAGGAACGATCGATGCGACCCATCTTCGGACAGGTCAGCTGACTGAAGAAGAATTTACCAAACTGTTCGTTGCAATGGGCAGTTTGTCCAAAGCAAACATCTATATCGATGATACGCCCGGCATAAGAACTGCAGAGATCCGGGCGAAATGCAGGAAACTGAAACAGGAAAAAGGCAGCATTGGTCTGGTCGTCATTGACTATCTTCAGCTGATCGAGGGAAGCGGTAAAGAAAGCCGTCAGCAGGAAGTGTCTGCTATCTCCAGACAACTGAAAAAACTGGCTAAAGAGCTCTCCGTTCCGGTGATCGCCTTGTCTCAGCTTTCACGTAGTGTGGAACAAAGACAGGATAAGAGACCGATCCTCAGTGATCTGAGAGAATCGGGTTCCATTGAGCAGGATGCCGATATTGTTGCTTTCTTGTATCGGGAAGACTATTACCGAAGTGAAGAAGGCGAAGAAGAAGATCCCGGCGATGAAAATATCGTCGAAGTGATCCTGGAAAAAAACCGTTCCGGAGCTCGGGGAACGTGCAAGCTGCTCTTCATAAAAGAATACAACAAGTTTTCATCCCTGTCTTATTACCCGGAAAGTAATATCCCGGGCTGATCCAACCCAGCGGCAGCTGCCACTTATCCCCTACTAAAAGGGCGAGTGACAGCTGCCGTTTTTGTTATAGCATATCTTTTCCTGAATACCGAGTTAATTGGTATAATAAATCTACTTAATCATAAGAGAGGTGAGGACAGTTGGGGGATTCGGAGAACAGCACGGTCGATTTCTATATCAATCCGTCCAAAACGTTTCAGTCAGTCAGGAAAGCCGATGTTTTCAAAGAAATGATCGAGGAAATCACCGCGGAGTCATTTATCGCTTTGGATAAAGAGGAAGTCCTTGAGGAAATCGAAAAGAGAGAAGCGCTGAGTACGACAGGATTCGGGAACGGGTTTGCCATACCACACGGAAAGTCCAGTCAGATACATACACCCGTTGTGGTATTGATGAAATCAGAACAGAAGCTGGAGTGGGAGGCCCTTGATGATCAGCCGGTTTCGATCATCTTTCTGCTGATCGTACCGAAAGAACAGGGTGAAGCGATACATTTAAAACTGTTAGCCAGGCTGTCGTATCATTTGATGGATAAGAAAGTACAGCAGGAATTCAAAGACAGAAAAACACAAGCTGAACTTGAAAATCTCCTTGAGCAGCTTTTGGTAGAGAAAGGGTGAAAAGAATGAAAATAGTAGCTGTTACTGCCTGTGCTACCGGTGTCGCGCACACGTTCATGGCCAAGCGGGCGATCGAAGATGCAGCTAAAGAGACAGAGGTCATGAAGTAGAAGTAGAGACACAGGGTGCCACAGGGATCGAAGACGAATTGACGAAACAGGATCTGCAGGAGGCTGATATCCTCATCATAGCCTCAGACGTCAAATTAGCCCGCTCAGAGCGTTTTGAGGGAATCAAGAAGGTCGAGATACCCGTGTCAGCGGCAATCAAGAATGCCGGCAGTCTGATAAGAAAAATTGAAGAAAAATTAAAAGAGAAGTGAGGTACAGATCATGAAAAAGTTTCAGCAGGCACTGATGACAGGGGTCTCTTACATGCTGCCCCTTATAGTATTTTCAGGTATGACCATCGCGGTAACGGGCATGATCGCTCAGTCAGCAGGCGGGAACATTCAGGCCGTCACGCTTCTGAACGGCTTTGCCTGGACGATGATGAACATCATCCCGGCCATATTCGCCGCTTATATGGCGTACGCAATCGGAGACAAGGCGGCAATCATCCCAGGCTTCATCGGCGGGTATATCGCAGCCCATCCGCCTTTGGAAAATACGTCCGCCAGCGGATTTTCAGGTGCGATCCTGGCTGGTTTTCTCGCCGGTTATGTGGTTCTGGGCATGAGAAAACTGCCTATGCCCGAGTTTTTGAAGTCGATCCATAAGACACTGTTTATCCCGGTACTCACAGGCTGGCTGCTTTATTTTGTCATGGCCTATCCGGTGGCGCTGGTGGTCGGCGCATTGAATGATTTCATCATTGAAAATCTGCTTACCCTATCTCAAACACCTCGGTACGGGTTCCTGCTGGGGGCTATCCTCAGCGCGATGTGTGCTTTTGACATGGGGGGGCCTCTAAATAAAATCGCGATCACCTTTGTCTTCGCTGTCTGGAACGATCCGAGTGGCATAGGCTTCATAGTCAATGCCGCAGTGTTCCCAGGCATTATGGTCCCGGCCTTATCCGTAGGCATCGCATCGCTCATAGCGAAAGATAAATACACGGATGCTGAGATCAGGATGGCTCCGGCTTCGATCCTTTCAGGGCTGGTGGGCATCACAGAGGCGACGTTACCATACGCTTTTCGTGATCCGATCCGGGTGATCGGGTCCAACATGATCGGTGCAGCTATCGGAGGCGCTTTGATGATGGGCTTCGGCATATCGACGTCGGGTGTGTCAGGTGTCTTCGGTCTGCCTATGGCGAGCAATATCCTTCTGTTCATCTTCGCTATATTAGTCGGTACAGTTATAGCCGTGGGCGTCCAGATTTTATGGAAAGAGCCTGTCGGTGAAACATTTACTGCCGAAGAAGACGACTTTGAATTTGATATCACATTTTAGAAATAACAAAAGGAGCTGCAGCGACGATAATGTGCTGCAGCTCCTTTTTTTGTTATTTTAACTGATCAGTATAATCCAGATGTTCGAATGTTTCCGGCTTACCGATCGCCACGATAAAGCTGTCTGGCTTTATTTTTTCTTCAGGCGGGACATTGATCGACAATTTGCCGTTCGGGTCAGTTTTCATACCGATGACATTGATTTTGTATTTTTTTCGCAGATCCAGTTCTTTCAGACTGCGTCCAACCCAGCGGTCAGGCGCAGTGAATTCGATAATGGAGTTTTCATCATCCAGAGTAATGACATCCAGAATATTGTTACGCATGATATTACGCGCGACTTTATCGCCCATCTCTTTTTCAGGACGCACGATTTCATGTGCGCCCATCTCCTGCATGATTTCCATGTGGATCCTGTTCTTTGCTTTGGCGATGATACGTTTGATCCCGAGTTTTTTACAGTTCATGATCGCCAGGACACTGGCTTCCAGATTCGAACCTGTGCCAATAACTGCAACATCGCAGTTGTCAAAACCGATGCTTTTCAATAATTCAATATCAGTGAAGTTTCCTTGTGACAGCCTGAACAACGATATTCTTCAACACGGTTGACGTCGACAAGATCTTTATCGACAGCGATCACATCGTAATGCTGTTCACCCAGCTCCTTGGCAATCGTCGAGCCAGAATACGCCAAGTCCTAATACTCCAACAATTTTAACCATTTCTTACAACTCCTAACCAATTAATATATTCCCCGTTGCATAACGAATATCTCGTTTTTTTCTGTCTCTGTTACCTAGAGCTGTGAAGATCGTGATCGGGCCAAGTCGTCCGATAAACATGCAGAACATGATAACGGTCTGACTATACCTTGAAAGTGTGGCCGTTAGATTCGCGGACAAACCGACAGTACCGAAGGCTGAGACCGTTTCAAAAAAGAGGTACTGCAGTGGTATGTCTTCATCAAAAATCGTCATCAACGATAAGGCGATGAAATTAAGCAGGATAAACATCACGACAATGACCAGTGCACGTTTGACAATATCCATCTCCAGTGTTCTGTTTTTATAGTTGACGTTCGTCATCCCTTTGAGTTCGGTGCTCATCAGTTTAACGACCAGAGCAACCGTCGATGTTTTCGCGCCACCGGCTGTACCGCCGGGCGAGCCGCCGATAAACATGAAAACGGTGAATACGACTAGAGTAAACATATGAAAATCGGAAAAGTCCAGCGTACTGAAGCCAGCTGTTCTCAAAGTCACTGCCTGAAAGAAAATAGCTTGAATTTTATCGATAAAGCTCAAACCGCCTAAAGAATAAGGGTTCGTCCATTCTGCCAAGGCAAAAATCACCATCGCTGCAGCGATCAGCCAGAGCGACCACTTGATTACCAGACGAGTATGCAGTTTCAGGTGGCGATACGTGCCTTTGAAGTCCAGCCAGCTTCTAGCTGCTTTGAACTGTTTGAAATGTTTGGCAACATCGAACCAGACAGAAAAGCCGATCCCTCCGAGAATGATCAGTATCGGAACCACGATATTCACAACAGGCATATCGACAAAGGCCTGCAGACTGGTTGTTCCGAGATTATCGAAACCGGCATTATTGAAAGAGGAGATAGACAGAAAGATCGAATTGAAGATACCTGCTCCCCATCCGAAAAGCGGAACGAACTTAAACATAAAAATGAAGGCACCAATCGTTTCGAATATGGTCGTATACTTGACAACGTTCAGCAGAAAATGACGAAATCCTTTCATGTCACTTCGGTTGAGTGCCTGCTGGAGCGTGATTTCTTCTTTCATGCTGACTTGACGGCCAAACTGCATGACTATAGCTGAAACGATCGTGATGAGTCCCAGTCCACCCAATTTTATCAGAACAAGCGTCACTATTTGACCAAACAGATTGTATGTACTTGCTACCGGGACAGTGGACAACCCAGTCACGGCAACCATGGAAATAGCTCCAAACAGATGGTCAAAATAAGTGCGCTTGAGCGTCTCCAGTTGGCTGAAAGGCATAGCCAGAATCAAGGAACCCATAAACATGGCAGCAGCAAAACTTACAATGATTTTGATTGATATCGGCCAATTGGAAAACTGACTAAAAAATTTATTCATGAAAACAATCCTTCCTCTTTCAGACTTACTTTATAATGTAAAGAAACTAAACGTGAATAGCTAGATTTTACCATGCGTGATGAAGAAATACAAGCTTTCTTTATTTAGAGAATTGCAGACTTGAGCGAGCTTATATAAAAAGCGTTAAAGTTGTTAATACCAAGTCTTCAATGTAAAATAAAAAGGTACAGCGCCTTTTGCTGTAGGTAAACGGAGGGAGAAAGTAACGATGAACGGAACAATAATGCAGTACTTTGAATGGGACTTGCCGAACGACGGCAAGCACTGGCAGCGCCTGAAAGAAGATGCTGAACATTTGAAGGAGATAGGGATCACCTCTGTCTGGATTCCTCCCTGCTACAAAGGCACAGGCCAGGATGATGTGGGTTATGGTGTCTATGATCTGTTCGATTTAGGTGAATTTGATCAGAAAGGCACAGTCAGAACAAAATACGGGACAAAAGAAGAACTGATCGAGGCTATAGAAGCTTTTGCATGAGCAGGATATACACGTCTATGCTGATGTGGTACTGAATCACAAAGGCGGCGCAGACGAGACGGAAACGTTCGAAGCGCACACCGGTAAGCGAAGACAATCGTCATGAAGAGATCGGTGAAACGCGGGAAATCGAGGCCTGGACCTACTTTAACTTTCCCGGAAGGCAGGGGAAGTATTCAGACTTTGAATGGCACTGGTACCATTTTTCGGGTGTTTCCGATGATGAGAAAACCGGTGACCATGGTATCTTTCGTATCGAAGGTGAAGGCAAGGGTTGGGCTCCGGATGAGCATGTATCTGTCGAGTTCGGAAATTTCGATTATCTCATGTTTGCAGATATCGATTACAGTCATCCGGAAGTCGTTGAAGAGACGAAAAAATGGATACACTGGTTTATTGAAGAAACCGGGATCGACGGGATACGTCTCGATGCCGTCAAGCATATCGACAGTGTGTTCATGAGGGAACTGATCGAAGGTGTCAGGGCAGACTATGACGAAGATTTCTTTTTCGTGGCGGAGTACTGGCACCAGCGCTATAAGTTCCTCGAAGACTACCTTGAAGAACATGACTATTCCATCTCGATGATGGATGTGCGTTTCCATTATGCGCTGCATGAAGCGAGCAAACAGTACAGTGATTTTGATCTGAGGCGTCTGATCGACGGAACGCTTTACAAAAGCAATGCCGAACAGGCCGTGACGTTTGTTGAAAATCATGACTCTCAGCCCGGTCAGTCTCTGCAGTCATACGTTGAACCCTGGTTCAAACCACTGGCTTACGGATTCATTCTGTTAAGTTCCTATGGTTACCCCTGTGTGTTCTACAGTGATTACTACGGCTACAGCGGAGACGTTGACTACCCGGGCTGTCAGAAAGAGATCGACAGCCTGCTGCATGCACGCAGTGAATATGCCTACGGGGAACAGACAAACTATTTAGACCATAACAACTGTATTGGATTTACGAGAACAGGTGATGATGAACATCCGGAAGGCTGCGCCGTCATCATGTCCAACGGAGATGAAGGATTCAAGGAGATGTACGTAGGTGAGCTTCATGCCAAGAGATGTTTATACAGATTTAACGAAGAATCGGGAAGAAGAGATAGAGATCGACGAAGAAGGAAAAGCCACATTCCCGGTGAACGCAGAATCACTATCTGTGTGGGTCAGAAAACCGGAATAAACTAAACAGTCGAAAAACAGTAGATAAAGACCACAAGAGTGTTCTTTATCTACTGTTTTTTTTATAGAGAATGGGCTGTTTATCCGGGGCTACTGCTGTACAGTATGCCGTTATGTGCTATGAAACGGTCACTTTAGGTGATTGGCACCACTTCCTTGGAGCCAAGGCGCCTGAACATGTCGCAATACTGCTATTGGAACAAGTTCCTAGGAGCAGGAGCTCTGAAGTTGTCGCAATACTGCTATTGGAACAAGTTCCTAGGAGCAGGAGCTCTGAAGTCGTTGAAATACTGCTATTGGAACAAGTTCCTGGGAACAGTAGCTTTGAAGTCGTCGCAAAACCGCTATTGGAACAAGTTTCTAAAAACAGAGGCCCTGAAGTTGTCGCAATACCGCTATTGAGACAACTTCCCGGGAGCCGAGGCTCTGAAGTTGTCATAATACTGCTAGGCAAACACTTTATCATAACTAAACATAGAAAAAGGCTGGGACTCTTTATAGTCCCAGCCTTTTTCTGTATGATCAGTCGTTAGGATTTACTTTCAATGAGGCGTCTTCTTCATCTTCAACTTCTGACTCATTGATGTTAAATTCTTCACTGTCTGACAAATAATTATCGTGCAAAGCCTCGTCCACTTTGTCTTTCGGAATGGCCTGATCGTGTTCAGGTTCGAGGGGGGTGTTTTTTACGTCGCCGACCTTGTCATCCGTATATACAGCCTGACTGGCTGAAACGGCATCCGCTTCGGTCGTTCCCTGTCTTTCCGCTTCGCTTAAAGCCAAGTCTCTTTCGATCTCTTCGATCGTCTGATTCAGCTTCGCCTGCTTGGCATCCAGTTTCGCCTGTTCTGATTCCAGTTCCTTTTCCGCTTCCATATAGGAAGTCTTGAAATCATCGACCAGTTCGTGTGCTTTTTCTTCACCGGAATCCTTTAATTTCAAGGCTTCGTCTTTCAGGTCCTCTCGGAATTCCTTTCCTCTTTCGGAGCGAATAACAAGGCGGCGAAAGCTGAGGCCGCACTCATGAATACTGCTTTTGACAAACTTACTTTTGGCATGATTCTTTCATCCTTTCGTTAATGAAATAATTAAAGCGTATGGGATTGTTCATTTTGGTGACGATGTTTCTGTTTTTCGACCGTTCCCTTGAATGCACGTTTGAATGTTTCAACAAGGCGCGGTCCGTCTGTCTTAATTTCTGTATAGGTATTTTGAGCGATACCTTTTGAATATTCCCCGCTATGTTCTTTCAGATCAGTCAGAGAGAGCGACAAACTGGACGCATAATCTGACAGTTCATTCATCCGTTCCATATTGATTTCTGCCACGTCTCTGGTGCTGTCGACGCGTGTCATGATAAGGTCCACTTTCTTCTGCATCACATCCGCTTCATTGGTGAAATGTTCGATCTGATCCTGCACATTGGTTTGAGTCTTTTCGATATTCTTAAGTGTCGGTTTCATTTGTTTCATCGCATATATACCCATACCAATGAGAATGACGAGAGCTATGCCAAGAATAATAAGCGAAATAAGATAACCTGTTTCCATCATGTGCCTCCTTTTCTTATCATTTTCGAGATTTTTCTGTCTATATTATTAGAATACCATGAAGTAAATATAACACCAACTAAAACGCCGGAGAAAACATATTGCTTGAAAGAGCTTTAATTGTTAGAATAGTAGCAACACAATAGGATTCTTACGGGTTGTTTCAGCAGGGACAAAAGAGTCTGTTATGAAAGCAGTCTAAAGAGAGAAAAACAAGCTGTCTTTTAGACTTTATCGGGACACAACCAGTCATTTTTTCAAAAAAAGGAGATAAACATGAGTATTCAGCATAATGGATTGGGTGAGCAGGAAGTAGAACATGACAGCGCCGCATTGTATCTGAGTGCCGTCGCTGACGGGGAAATCATTATGATCGAGGAAGTGCAGGACGATCTGTTCTCGCAGAAGATGATCGGAGACGGGTATGCGCTGAAGCCGACATCTCAGGAGGTCTATGCTCCCGTTTCCGGAAAGCTGATCGAAGTGGCCGATGCCAAACATGCCTATTATATCGAAACGGATGAAGGCCTTAAAGTATTGATCCATATCGGTATCGATACGCTGCTTATGAATGGCGAGGGGTTCGAGACGTCACTGAAGAAGAACAAACGTGTCGGAAAAGGTGACCTGCTGGCGACATTCGATCAGAAACTGATCAGTGACAGAGGCTTCAAGACGGTGATACCTGTGATCGTTCTGGAGCACGAGTCCGTCGTGTCTCTGGAGGTCTTTCCGGCAAAAGGTGCCGTAGCAAATAAGACAGAGGCTCTGAAGATCACCCTGTCTTGCTGAACGACTGGCTGCCAGTAAGTAAAATTGAACATAATCTTCATGAAAGGTATAATCGAAGTGAATAGAACCACAGTATGATGCACGTTAAATTAGTTCTGAGGAGGAACGTCTTTGAAAAAGATACTAGTTGTCGACGATGAAAAGCCAATCTCCGACATTGTCAAGTTCAACCTGGAAAAAGAAGGTTTCGAGGTAGTTACGGCTTTTGATGGGGAAGAAGCCCTTGAAAAAGTTGAAGAAGAAAATCCGGAATCTGATCGTCCTGGATCTCATGCTCCCTAAAATGGACGGACTGGAGGTCTGCCGGGAAGTGCGTAAAACAAGAGATATCCCGATCATCATGGTGACGGCGAAAGACCAGGAGATCGACAAAGTACTTGGACTGGAACTGGGGGCAGATGATTATGTCACTAAGCCGTTCTCGAACCGTGAACTGGTGGCGCGCGTCAAAGCGAACGTCAGAAGACAGGCATCCATGCAGAGCAGTGAATCTGCTCAGGAGGAAAGCAACGACATTGAAGTCGGCGACTTGACGGTTCATCCGGACGCTTATATCGTCTCCAAGCGCGGCGAGTCCATCGAATTGACGCACCGCGAGTTTGAACTGCTCCATTATCTGGCAAGACATATCGGTCAGGTGATGACCCGCGAGCATCTGTTGGAAACGGTCTGGGGTTACGACTATTTCGGAGATGTGCGCACCGTGGATGTGACAGTCAGACGTCTGCGTGAAAAAATCGAAGATAATCCGAGCCACCCGACGTTTTTAGTTACCCGCCGAGGAGTAGGATACTATTTAAGTAGTCCTGAACAGCAGGAGAAGTAGTTATTTATGAAAAAAAAGATTCGAATTTATCAGTCGATCAACACTAAAATCGTGTTTGTGATCGTATTATTACTAGTATTCGCCCTGCAGTTGATCGGGGCGAATTGTTATTACCCAGATCGAGCGACAGCTGGTCGCAAATTTTCAGGAAGATCGCCAGGTTCAGATGAATTGTCTAGAGAGCACGATCCTTCCTTACCTTCAAATCGAAGAAAACGGTCAAGAAAGCGACATAGACCCTCAACAGGAAATCAGCAATCTGCTCACTGAATTTTCAGGGAGCGGGATCACTGATCTGCAGGTCGTTGACGCGGATCTCACCGTTTTGGGGACCAGTGACACCACCCAGCAGAACATCATCGGTCAGCTGTCCGACGATGTCGATCTGAGACAGGCTCAGATAACGGAGAATTCCATAACCAGACAAGTGATCGGATTCCGTCACTCAAAGCAGAAGATGGAAAATAGTGGAACCCGTTTTTTCTAACGGTGAGGACTCCCAGTTTCCTAGGTGCCGTACTGATGGAAAGCAATATCGAATCCGTCTACAGTCAAATTTCTCAGATCACAGGGATCTTTTTGCGGGTGCCAGTGCGGTAGCGATCGGTTTGTCTCTCGTTTTGGCCAATATGGTCTACCGGGCTTTGACCAAGCCCGGTCAGAGGAAATGCCGATCCAGACCCGCCAGATTGCCGAAGGACACTACTCAGGGACCCTGGGAAGTCTACGGTGAAGACGAATTGGGTCAGCTGGCGGCCCTAATGCGAATCGATCTCTCCGATGACGTGGCGGATGCCCAGGAATCGATCGATGCCGAAAGAAGACGCCTGGACAGCGTGCTGACCCATATGACAGATGGGGTCGTCGCCACGGACAGGCGCGGTAAAATCATGATCATCAATGAAATGGCTCAGTCGATGCTCGATGAAGGTACAGAAATCAAGCGATTGGAGAAAATCTGTCCTGTCCAGCTGCTGGATGTGGGAAGAAGACATTACTTGCTTGCACCGTGTTCTGGAAAAACAGCGATGATGTCCTCGTCAACAGCCCACAACAACGGTGTGCCGGATCAACTGCTGCGTGCTACACTGCACAACTGGTTCGAAAAGAATCCGGCTAATCATCAGCGGGAATCCGTCTGTGTACACTGCCATGACGTCACCGAACAGGAACGCATCGAAGAAGAACGTAAACAGTTCGTGTCAAACGTCTCCCATGAACTCCGGCGCACCTCGGGCAGACGTTAAGACCAGCTACATCGAGGCTCTGGCAGACGGTGCCTGGCAGGATCCGGATCTGGCGCCCCGCTTTCTGGAGGTCACTCAAAATGAGACCGGACCGCATGATCCGGATGATCCAGGACCTGCTTCACCTGTCCCGTATCGATTCCGGGAAAAGTGTCCTGAATCTTGAAATCATCGATTTAACTGAAATGTTCGAACATGTTCTGAGCCGTTTTGATATGGTGATCCACTCAGCAGAATATGAAGGAAAGGACTATCCGGATTCAAGAAAAGAACTGTTAACTGAATCCATCTTCGTGGAGGTCGATCCTGACCGCATGATCCAGGTTCTGGATAATATTATGAACAATGCGATCAAGTATTCACCCGACGGCGGAACGATCACAGGAAAAATGGAAAAAAGAACGGATACCGTACTTATCAGTATCCGTGACGAAGGAATGGGTATCCACCAAAGCCGATCTTACTAAGATATTCTCCCGTTTCTACCGTGTGGACAGAGCACGCTCACGGGCCATGGGAGGGAGCGGCTTGGGTCTGGCTATTTCCAAGGAAGTCGTGGAACAGCATGATGGCCGCATTTGGGCTGAGAGTACTGAAGGCAAAGGTACGATATTCTATCTCTCCCTTCCTTATGTTCCCTATGAAGAGGAGGAATGGGAATGATCTGGTCTAAAATCAAGCATATACTCTTGACGGGACTGATTGGTTTAAGTCTGTTCTTGAGTTTTCAGATATGGACGACCGGCGTTGCGGTTCGAGGAAGTTCGTCCTGCCCGGTGCAGGAAGACCCTGTCCCGGCTCAGCTCGACGAGTCATTGCGCCAGTTCGAAGTTTTTTCTCCAAAGAAAAATCATTCTGGCACCGGACGAATCTGAACAGAAACTGGATGTGAATACGTACTTTACCAATGAATGGTTTGGAGGATACTCTGCCGGAGACGACGTTCGGAGAAGTGCAGTACCCCGCAGAGACTTAGTTTTCCGGCGTATCAGGGATTATCTGCGTGAGGAAAGTCGGTCGAGTTTGTCTTTGATGCCCCGGTACCATTCGGACTGTTCAACGGCTTCGATGATCTGCCGACCGATTATGAAAACCGCACCTTTACACATGTACTCATGAACGAAGAAGAACCCTGAAGTCAGCGGGATTCTATGACTCGCGTAACGAATTTATCTATCAGATCGACGGGACAGAATATACTGAGAGTATGCTCAATGAGCTGCTCTACTCGGCGGATAATGTCCTGGCCGATGTGGAAGCTTTTGCTGAAGTGAATGAGCGGTTCAGCTATCTTCCAGTCGACGATCAGAACGTTGAATACAGAGATTACCTGGTTGAACGTCTGCCGAACAATCTGTTCGTCTATCAGTTTTTCCCGGATACGTCAGAAATAGATGCGAGACGCACCGACAGTACGACCGCCTTCATTGACCTGACGACAGAAGTTCGGATCAATGAAACGGCAAACACGCTCACAGTCTGTAGACGAGCAGCGCTCGGATATGGGACAAATGACATTCAGTGAACGACTCCAGAGCAGCTATCAGCAGCTGACTCAAATCGAAAACTGGACGGAACAGGTCCATTATCAGAATTACATTCCTGAAACGCATAAAGTCGTGTTTCAGCGTTATATCCAGGGGTACCCTGTTATTTTCAGTTCCCAGCAGTCTGAATCAGATGATCGAAGTCGCGGTCGTCGAAAGCGGCCTGACGGATCTCCAGGTTCCTCTCCGAGTCGTACAGACGCCCCTGACCCTGACAGGTGAACGTGCCAAAGCTCTCCCCGGGGGGGCGGCTGTCATCAGGTCGGCTTGAGGACACGGAACTGGGACTGGATTACATCGAAAAGATATCCGCATGGGGCTGACCTGGACACAAAGTGGAGAAGATGACCGAGTGGTTCACTTTTTGAGCCTGACTGGTCTGTCGAGTCGCAGGGAAGCTGGGTAGAACTGACCCGGTATATTCAATCACAGGAGGAATCATTGAATGGATTTTAAAAAAATAGAAAACATTTATCTCGATCAGCCTTCCTGCTTTTGAATATCTGCCTACTCGTCAGTTCTTAAATCGTAATGACTATCCAGCAGGCCACAGGCGCGCCCGGTCACGGTGGATCTCGATTCCGGGAGGATGGAACAGATCGGCATCGAACTTAGCGACGCTGCAGGAAGGAGAAAGAGATGTCTTTTACGTTCAGGCAGACAGCAATCAGCTGCTTGAAGACAACGTGGATCAGCTGGAAAATCAGGCGGGGTCCGTCGCTGAAGACGGATCGCTTTATACAAGCATTCTGTCTGATCCGATCGAACTGGAAGGGAGCCCGGAGGAGGGCTTTACAGATGGGGATTATGCCGAATTGAACGACTTTGTCTTTAATGGTTCTGTGCTTTTCGGTGAAGAGTATGCATATTTCAGGTATGACCGCAGTCAGAACCGATTCGTTTATACTCAGGAAGTCGAAGGCATCCCTGTCGCGGACGGCACATCTGAAATTTCTCTGTTTTACGGCAGGGACGGCAATATCATCTCTTATCAGCAGACCTATGCGGGACCGATGACGCCTCAGGGTTCGACTCAATCCATTATCACGGACAGACAGGCCATCGAGATTCTTTCTCAGAACAGACGAAATAAGCTCCAACTCCACAGTGAGTCAGCCGAATCCTTTCATACTACCGTACCCTGCATCTGGAAGACTTGAGCATGTATGGGCCGGTATGGTTTGTTCCTGTGAGAGATTCGAGCGGGGAACGGATACTCCGTGTGGACGCTCTGGAGCGCACGATCATTTCAGAACCGGCCGCACCACTTGTGCCGGAAGAACCGGAGGAACCGGAAGATGCTGAGGAAGAGCCGGAAGAAGATCTGCAGGAAGATAACAGTGATGGAGATTTTGAGGAATCCGGCGAAAGTGACTAATCTGACGAAACTGACGAGTAAAAGCGTGTGGATTATCAAAAGTATCCTTGCCTGAAGGTGGAGACTTGTTGTAAGATAGACGATGAGTATTCACAGAGAGGAATCATTTTATGATGCAATCAGAACAGTCTGACCTGCGTATCAGCATGCTGGCCAGCGGAAGTTCAGGAAACACGACTATATAGAACCGATCAGATCAAAGTGCTGGTCGACTGCGGACTGAGCGGGAGAAACGGTTGAACTGTTAAGTAAAATCGACCGCCGACCGGAAGATCTGGATGCCATCCTGGTTTCGCATGAACATACCGATCATATCGAAGGTGTCGGTAATTCTGGCACGCAAATATGATCTGGACATTTATGCCAATGAAAAAACCTGGCAGGCGATGGAGCCGAAGCTCGGTAAACTGAAAGTGGAACAGAAGCATCATTTTTCAAAAGAAAGACGTTGACTCTGGGCGACATCGATATCTCCAGCTTTGGCGTATCTCATGATGCGGTCGACCCTCAGTTCTACACCTTTCAGAAGAACAACAAACGGTTTGTCATGCTGACGGATACAGGATACGTCAGTGACCGCATGCGAGGTTTGGTCAAGGACGCTGATGCCTACTTATTTGAGAGCAATCACGATCTGAGCATGCTGCGAATGGGCCGTTATCCCTGTCTTTGAAACAGCGCATCATCGGTGACAAGGGGCATTTATCCAATGAAGACGGTGGCCCTGGCCCTGGCTGAGATCATCGGTGACAATTACCAAGCGCATTTATTTAGGGCATTTGAGTAAAGAAAACAACATCAAAGAAGTTGCCCATCAGACCGTGGAAGAGATCCTGGAAGAGAAAAGACACCGGCGTGAATGAGCGTTTCCAGCTGTATGATACTGATCCGGCTGAACCGTGTCCGCTGTTCGTCCTATAAGATTAATCAAGCCTGCCCTTGTTTGCGAACAAGGATGCAGGCTTTTTGTATGCAGCGGGTCTGACTGACGGTTATCTGTATAAAGTGAGGGCGTTTATTCTTTAAACTCATACCGATTCAGTTGAGAAACGATATGAGTTTAAAGAATCTGCAGGCAGACTTATGACGATTAGACGGTATCGGTATGAGTTTCAGTAAAACAGCTTTCACTCATACCGATTGCTTTTTTTCTATTATGATCATACGCGCATTCAGCGCGTATGGTCGCCTTTAAATGATTTGAATTTCAGAAAGATTCCGCTGAGCTTTATCAATGTGGCAGTTCATGAAAAAATTAGAAAAAGCTTTCTGATTAGGAAAAAAAAGACAGTATGTTAAAATTAGGTCATGGTATAATTGATGAAAAGGCATAAAATTATCATAAATTTAGATTAAACTGTGTACAGGAATCAAGAATATTGGAGGAAAAACTTATGAAAATAAAATCATTTAAAGCAATGCTGGCTGTCAGCCTTTCAGGGGCAGTGCTTGCCGGCTGTGACCTGATCAATCCGGAAACCGAACCGGAAGAAGAAACGCCTGTAACAGAAGACGGCGGAGTGACGGCTCTCTGAAGTCCCGAGTCGATGTTTCGTCGGATATCACGGATGCTGTTCAGGAAGTGGAAGATGCGGTCGTTTCTGTTATCAATATGCAGCAGGTAGGGGAAGACCCGTTTGGATGGTATGAAGGGTCTCAAGAAACGGGTGAAGAAGATCTTCAGCAAGTCGGCACAGGCAGCGGGAGCTGTTTACAAAGTAGACGGGGATACTGCTTATATCTTCACGAATAATCAGCGTTGGTAGACGGCTCTGATACTGCGATTGAAGTGCTGTTCAAAGACGGTTCACGTGTCGAAGCGGACATCGTTGGTGCAGATCTGTGGACAGACCTGGCTGTTTTATCCGGTGGATGCAGATGCATCTCTCCAGCTGTCGCTGAATTCGGAGACTCTGGAGAGAAATCTCACAGTTGGAGAGCCGCTATCGCCATCGGTTCACCTCTCGGGGACTAATTTTGCCTCCTCGGTAACATCCGGCATCATCTCTGCCACAGGCCGTACCGTGCCGTGCAATGGATACAGACATCGGACGGCGAGAACGACTGGGAAATGACGGCCGTACAGACAGTATGCAGCGATCGACCCCGGGCAATTCCGGTGGGCCGCTTGTCAACATAGCGGGACAGGTCGTCGGCATCAACTCAATGAAAATATCAGCTTCGATGATCGAAGGCATGGGCTTTGCGATACCAAGTAATGACGCGCTGGATATCATCAATCAGCTGGAGACAGGACGGGGAAGTAGTCCGGCCGGTCATTGGCGTGGCTCATGGTCGACTTGGCCGATGGTTTCACCTCAGCAGCAGCAGAACGTCCTCAATCTGCCGGAAGACGTCAATGAGGGTATCGTCGGCTAGCAGAAGTTCGAGCAAGGCAGCTCAGCTGACGAAGCAGGGCTTCAGCCAAATTGACGTGATCGTTTCGTTCAAACGGCGAAGAGGTTGCCAACGGCATCCAATTAAGACAGGAAATCTATGATACAGAAGTTGGCGATGAAGTGGAAATCGAATACTACCGCGACGGCGAACGTCAGTCAACAACGATAACGATGCAAAGTGGCGAACAGACGATATAAACTAATACTAAGAACACACAGTCTTTCGAGGCTGTGTTTTATTTTGATTTGATTGGGGGCTAATCGTCATAAGTAGACGTCAAAGCAGCCTCACTCATAACCATTGACCGACTTTCGTAATAAGTTGATGCTTATACTGGGTCAACCGATATCGATTAGATGCGGATTGTTATAAGTTATAGATCAAACTGTCCACACTTATGACGTTTAATCAGAAATGTGTGGAATGCTTTTGGTTTTTGAGTTTTCCCATGGGGAAAAGTCTTTGGATAACTTCGTTCGGGCGCGCATAACTATTTTGAAAAGACGATTATACCGGTTTTTTACCTGAAAAGTTATACACACTATACAAACCTAGTGTGCATAACTTTTTTATCGGTAATAGGGAAATCAACTTTACGAGCTGATATGAAAGCATTTAAAGCTTCATTGCAGATGTGTTTAGTTTGTTTCTCCCTGTGTATAACTATTGGTCCAAACAATCTTTCCAGAGCATGGAATCCCCGCTGTCAGTTCACTGAAACGGGAACAAAACCTGTGGATATGTGTATAACTTTGTGGATAACTGTGGAAATCCCGGATAAAAAAAGAGAATCCCTGCTGTATCAGCAAAGATTCTCTGTGGAGAGTGTGAATTTCTTAAAGCGCCTTGACGGTTTTTTTGACTTTTACATTTCCATCGATCGCGCGTGAATAAGGACAGACCTCGTGTGCCTGGTCCACCAGCTCTTCTGCTTCTTCTTGTGTGACGCCTTTGATTTCAACATAGAGCTCAACGCTCAATCCGAAACCTTTCAATTTTTCTCAATACTGACTTTTGGAGTAACGGCCGATTTGTTTCTTTTTCGCTTTTTGTGCAGCTAGTTGCAGTGCACTGTCAAAACAGGCGGCATAACCGGCAGAAAAGTTGTTCCGGGTTTGTCGTTCCTTCGATTTCCTTGCCGCCTAAACCTTTTGGCATCGATAAACCAATATCTAAATTTCCCGTCTGATGACTTCTTACATGACCCTTGCGGCCACCTTTCGCAGTCGATTCAGCTGTGTAAAGTGATACACCCATGATTAACACCTCTTTCTTTAGTGTTTTAACAATTTAATTGTACGCAATTAAATTGTTTTTGTCAAAATGTAGGAACTTATTTAAATTACTTGCTATAATGAAAAGAAAAAGGAGTGAATCACTGTGTCGAAAGATATTTTAAAATTAAGCAATCAATTATGTTTTCCTTTATATGCAGCAACCAGACAGATCACCAAACTTTACCGGCCGATGCTTGAGAAGCTGGGCGTGACCTATCCTCAGTATCTGGTGTTACTGGTTTTGTTCGAAGAAGAATCGGTGACCGTCAAAGAGCTGGGTGAGCGCCTCTATCTGGATTCCGGGACCCTGACCCCCATGCTGAAGCGGATGGAAGAGCACGGACTGGTCAAACGCCAGCGGTCGACTCAGGATGAACGTGTCGTCGAAGTCACGCTTACGGAAAAAGGCCGAGGAATCGAGAAACAGGCAGAAGAAATTCCTAAAAAATTTTCAAAAGAAGTTTTGCTGGAGCAGGACGAATTTGACGAACTCAAGCGTTTATTGACTAAAATACTGGATCAGGTTTAAAGAAGGAGTCAGCTATGGATATCACCATTTTGTCAGTGGGCAAATTAAAAGAAAAGTATCTGAAAAAAGGCATCGATGAGTACACAAAGCGTCTGGGCGCCTACACGAAAATAAAAGTCGTGGAAGTCCCGGATGAAAAAGCACCGGAAAATCTAAGTGAAGCTGAAATGGAGCAGGTGAAAGATAAAGAAGGCGAGCGCCTACTTTCCAAAATACCGGATCAGGCCTATGTCTTCACCTTAGCCATCCAGTCCAAAGAACGGACCTCCGAATCCTTTGGCTCAAGGAGATCGAAGACCTCATGATCCACGGCAAAAGCAAGATCGTCTTCGTGATCGGCGGTTCACTCGGTTTAAGCAAAGCCGTCATGGACCGCAGCGACACGACCATCTCTTTCGGAAAAATGACCTACCCCCACCAGCTCATGCGCTTGATACTGGTGGAGCAAATTTATAGAGCGTTTCGTATTATGTGGGGGAACTGTATCATAAGTGAATGAGGTTTTTTGGAAACAAAAGCTTAAATTAATACGATTATCTTTAATGACTCTAAAGGTAGTCATGATCATTTTCCAAAAAAATATCATGCCCGCAAAACAAACCTGAAATTATAAAGCACATAGAACTTTTTTGAACAAGCCGATTTGGATCGAATGTGATAGGTAAGGTGAAAAATAATAGGAGAAGAAAATCATGAAACCGATTATTGAAGTGAAGAACTACACTAAGAAATATGGGGATTTTACAGCAGTAGATGATGTCTCATTTGAAGTAGAAGAAGGCAGTATATTTGCCTTTCTTGGGGCCAAATGGAGCGGGAAAAAGTACCACGATCAATACATTATGTACGATGATGGAAAAAACAGCTGGAACATTGCTGATCGACGGAAAAAGATGTCTCAACTGAAAAAGATGCCGTACGTGAAGCAATCGGAGTAGTTTTTCCAATCGCAAACATTGGATGAAAAAATGACGGTGGAACGAGAACTTGAAGATGCACTGTGTTTTTTACGGGGTACCCAAACAGCAGGTCAAGGATCGAATCAATTTTGTGTTGACCCTTGTTGATCTTACTCGATTGGGAGGATAAAGTGTGTCTAGTCTTTCGGGGGGAATGAAACGACGAGTAGAAATAGCCCGCGCATTGTCGCATTATCCAAAAGTTTTATTTTTAGATGAACCAACAAGCGGCCGTGAATCCGCAAACGCGAAATAGAATGTGGGAATACATCACCAGACTACAAAAAGAAAAAAATATCACGATCTTTCTGACTACACATTATATGGATGAAGCAGAAATTTGTGATCACGTAGCCATTATGGACAATGGAAAAATTATGGTAAACGATACACCCGAAAAACTTGAAACGGCTTTACACGAAAGATAAAGCCATCGTAAAAGTGAGTAATCCGGATGTTTTTGAAGCAGCGTTGAAAAGGGATGACCACACGTACAAAATAGAAAAAGAAAAAGAAACCTTTTATATCGATATAGATGCTGTTCAACATTTTCTGCAGTTTGTTCGAACCGTTCAAAAATGAGTTAAAAGATCTGGAAATCAAAAAAGGAACACTGAATGACGTCTTCTTAGAAATCACAGGTAAAGAAATTAGAGAGGAGGCCACAGAATGAGAACAATCACTGCACTATGGCTCAGAAAACATCAGAGGATTCGTTCGTGACAGGGTCAAACTCATCACTTCATTGGTTATTCCATTCTTCTTCCTTTACGTTTTTAATTCTATTTTTCAAACAGACCAAAGTAGAAGACCCAATCGCTTTTCTCGCTTGCCGGGATCATTGTAGCAACAGTGTATTCCAAACCTCTTCGAATATTGCGACCTCGACGATTGATGATACTGTTTCAGGCTATATGAAAGAAATCTTAGCGAGTCCGACCAGTCGTTTTCAAGTAGCCCTGGGACAAATTCTATCAGCGGCTACAATAGCGACCACACAAGGGATTTTGATACTGATACTCGGTTTCTTTACTGGCTTGAGCTTTGACCATTGGTATACGCTTATTTATGTCTTATTGGCCCTGATGCTAGTTGGACTGGTTTTTTCAGGATTAGGCTTATTCTTGGCTTCAATGGTCAAAAGCTCTTCCACTTTTCAGGTCGTACAGCAAGCTGTCGTATTGCCTTTTACATTTTTATCAGGAGCTTATATTCCGTTAGCCTTTCTGCCTGATGTGCTGCGGTTTATTGCGTATTTCAATCCCATGACCTATACGACGGCTTTTTTTAGAACCATCATGCTGGAAAAAGGCGGATTGACCCAAGCAGAATGGATAGAACTCGGTTTGGCCCTGGATTTCAATGGTTTTATAGTGACACCCTGGATAAGCGGGTTCATCATTACTGCTTTTGGCGCTTTATTCTTATTCCTGGCGACAAACTCTTTTGTTCGAGCAGACTTCAATAAGATGTCGCGTAGTTCATTAGGTGGAGGATAAAGAGACATTTTTCTCACCATAAGCGGGCCCTTTCAGGAATTCATTTGTTTGATTGCAGGTACAGGAATGTAAAAAAGACGTATAATACAGCAAAAGATAATAACAAATAAAACCTCATTTAATTCGGTTACGGAGAACTGCATCATAAATGAGTAACGTTTTTATAAAGTAACAACTAAAAGTAAAACTGATTTGATTTTGTTCTTTTAGTCAGAAAAAATTTCAAAAGATATTTTCAAAAGAAATTAGTCATGAAAAGAGTGATAAAAAGAGCCGAAATCACTATGGCAACTAATACGTTGCGTATTAGTTGGTCGTAGGCAACCTGAGAGTGGTATGCTCGGATTAAATAAATTTAAAGGAGCGTTTAATAATGTCTTTAGATCCAATTTGAAAGAAAAGAAAATCAATGAGTCTTTCACAGGAATATGTAGCTGAGCAATTGCAAGTCAGCAGGCAAGCAGTATCAAAATGGGAAACAGGTAAATCTGAACCGTCGATGAACAATCTTAAAAAGTTAGTGACTTATTTTCTTGTGATCTTAATGAACTAATTTCTCCTGAAAAAGATGTGGAGGAAGATAACATTAAATACTAAAAAAAGAACGATTTACAATATTATCGGAATAATGTAAGCTTTATGTGCTTATGAGGTATGTTATACGCAGAGCAGGTTCCATTCCTTGTTATAGTTGGTATATTTTTAGGACTTATGGAACCAACTTTTCTCTCGTATTATAGTGGAGGTTAAGTAAAATTATTGAATAATGCAAGTAGAGAAGTGGTAGATCAATTACACAATTTTTCCAAGCAATCCATAAGTAGAGGATATATTAAAAAAGTAAAAAAAGTAAGCACATTGGCAACAACCAATAGGCTTACTTTTAAACTTTTGGAATATTTTTTTCTGCGTTTGACTTCAATGCGGTAGCCATCTGCGGTGTTGTCACAAAAATAGCTTGGTGTACCGCCTAAAGTCCTTTTAATCACTCGTCTGTAAGCAGAAGCTTTACATACGTCATGCATTTTTTCCAGGTCATCAACCGTCACGCCTAGATGACTGAAGCCATCTCCGACAGTATACGGATCGGCATCGTAATTGTAAGTGAGTTCGATCTGTACAGAAGAACCGGGGGAATTCAGATAAATCAGATCAAACTTATTTTCCGGGAATTTTCTGTGGCTGGCCACTTCAAAATCAAATAAGTTGGTATAGAAGTCTAAAGTAGCCTCGATATCTCTGACACGCAGGCAAATCTCGACGAGTTCTTGGTTCATATTATCATCCTCCAACAATTTCTTATCTTCATTCTAGCATGAATCAAGAATAGACGCATTTTTAAACCCATGTTACATTCCATAGTGCTTTCTAATCTATCAATACGGCTATAGGCTCAATGTAAGAAAGTATTTCTAATACGTATTAACAATATCACGATTTACATAATCGTGATATTGTTAAATGTGTAATTGCTGTTATAATAACTAAACGAACTAATAGAAAGCAGGAGAGATATAATTAATACATCATTTGAATCATTTAGGATCAGTCCCGAGATAGTAAAAGCACTGACGAGTTTGCGTTTCTACAAGCCGACGGCGGTACAGGAGGCGGTCGTTCCCTTGGCCTTGGAGAAACAGGACATCATCGTCGAGTCCCGAGACGGGTAGTGGCAAGACGGTTGCCTTCTGGATTCCGCTTTGTGAGCAGGCTGAATGGGAAGAAAATAAACCGCAAGCGCTGATTTTGGTTCCCGACTCGGGAGTTGGCGCTACAGGTCAAGGACGACCTTATGAATATCGGCCGGTTAAAGCGGATCAAGGTGACGGCGGTATTTGGGAAGTCATCCTTTAAAACACAGAAATCCGAACTGAAACAGAAAAGTCACATCGTTGTCGGTACACCGGGCCGCGCTACTGGAACATTTAAAAGAAGGCACACTGGTCGTAGATAAAGTCAGCAGCCTCGTTCTGGATGAAGCGGATGAAATGCTCAATATGGGCTTTATCGATCAGGTCGAAGACATCATCGCTCAATTACCGAAAGAACGCCAGACGATGCTGTTTTCTGCCACCATGCCACCACAGATCGAGCGTTTGGTCGGTTTTTACATGAGTCCTGACCGTGCATCTGTCCGGATGGAAGCATCTGAAGAGATACACGCCTGAAGATTTCACACGCGTATATCAACGTGGACGAAGCAGCTAAGGAAACAGTACTGTTGGACTTATTGACCGTCGAGAATCCGGATGGCGGCATCATCTTCTGTAATACCAAAGATGTGGTGGATGCGGTCGAAAAGCATTTGAACAAAGCCGGTTTACCGGTAGATAAGCTGCACGGCGGTATGGATCAGGATGATCGCCTGGCCGTGATGGATGAGTTCCGCTCCGGGAAACTTCGTTATCTGGTGGCGACCGATGTGGCTGCACGCGGGATCGACATCGACAATGTGACACACGTCATCAACTACGATGTGCCTTTTGAAAAAGAGAGCTATACGCACCGGACAGGCCGGACAGGTCGCGCAGGCAAAACGGGACTGGCCTTGACGATGGTCAGTGATCAGGACCAAAGACGCTGGCAGGAAGTGCGTGACTACGCCTTCGACGACAGTCAGGAGCTTACGGAAGTATCTGCCCCTAACGAACGCCTGGTGAAACGTTCGAAGGCAGCTTTTGAAAAGAAAATAAATGCACGCGTTGCACCGAAGATTGCCCGAAATAAAGAGTTGAATAAGGACATTACCAAGGTTTACTTCAATGGCGGCAAAAAGAAAAAACTGCGCGCGGTTGATTTCGTCGGAACGCTGACGAGTATCAAGGACGTGTCAGCCGAAGATATCGGCATCATCACGATTCAGGAAAATGTCACCGATATTGAAATCATGAACGGGAAAGGCCCTTACGTCATCTCCGAAATGCAGGACCGCACGGTTAAAGGAAAAACGCTGAAAGTCCGTAAAGCTCGCAAGTAAGAGGGGATTCGAGTCTTTTGAATATAATTGAGTATTGTAAACATTTTAATCGGCAGTGGTGAATCACAATAGATATAAACAGAATTTGATAAATAGTGATGCAGTGGTAAATGCTAAAGAGAGAAAGAAAGCTGCAGTTGTTCTGGAAGTGGACGCACTGATATGACTCGTATCATTCCACATTGGTATGACGAAGAAGCGATTGAGAAAATATGGTTATGGGATCAAGTACCAATCGGAAAAAAAATCTTTTAGACGAGAATAAAGTCTAAGAGATTTTTTTTATTTTACATGCAACGAAAAGAACTTACGTTCGATATAAGTTTTATTGTTCCGCTTAAACTGGTATAGTATAGTTAACTTTATAAGGGCGGAGGTAGCAAAATTGCCAATCGAATCCGATATTTTGATTTATCAAACAGAAAAGATGGCAATACAAAAATAGATGTACGACTCGAAAATTAGACAGTATGGATGACTCAAAAAGCAATTGCCGAACTTTATCAGAAAGGTAGTCAGCACGATTAACGAGCACATAAAAAATATTTAACAGAGAGAGAGAACTACTGGAATCAGCAACTATTCGGAGAAATCCCCGAATAGTTCAAACTGAGGGAAATAGAGAAGTTGAACGTGAAGTTTCCTATCAATGAAAGAGAGATTCTTAGAGATGCTGGCAAAGTATCCAAAGCAGTGGCCGATGTAATTGAGATACAGGAGTATGAATCTTTTAACCAACAGCGGATAACTCAACATTCGAGAAGACTGACTTCTGAGCAATTTATAGAAAATAATGATTTGAAAGAAATAATACTATACTCAAATCATTTTGAAAGAAAATTGTCTAGAAAGATCAGATTAGGTTTTCACCTCACAGTTAACGGTGATAGTGTTTTGATGATATTTATTCAATTGAAAAACGTTCGCTGAAAAAAGTATATTATTGTCTCAAGATGCAGTATAATGTGCAATAGTCCCCAATTTTTAGCAGGGATCAACTATTGGGGGAATTCTCAAATGATTAAAATTATGGCTGACATTCCAACGTGCGATTGATCGCAGGAAATCCGTGGAACGTTACAATATCGGCGTGGCACCTGTCAATCATTGAACAGCAAGGCGTTAATTACCGCGACAAAAGTGGAGATTACGCTCCGGATGAGTTTTTTGAACCGCTTACCAGCAAATGGAACAGCCTGCTGTAAAAGACGCGGAGCACCCAGTCCGGAAGCTTACTTAACAATCATCGAAAAAGCAATGGCAGAAGGCTACAGCGAATTCTGATGCATCTGCATGTCGAGTGGTACCAGCGCCGCTCGTTACCAGGCTGGAGCAAGTCGGAAAAGAACTCCTTTTACCGCAAACATCAAGAAACAGACGTAGATCCACGTCGTGGATTCCTGGTCAACGCAAGTCATGGGAGCGGCTGGCTGATCACTGAAATCTGCCCGGAGTTACTTGAAGAAGGGGTACACCTTTGAAAGAATCAGCTCATTTCCAGTGAGAAACACATAAAAGACGTGCTAAACACTTTCTATGCGTGGAAGGATTCTGCACAATTGAACAAAAAGCGTAGACGCATTTCCAGATGCTGGTGCATTCATTGGCGAGTTTGCTGCGCGTCGAAACCAATCATGAGCATGAAAGATACGCTAAGGGGCCATCGTCGCTGAAGCCAGAGGCACCAGACAAAGCGCTGAAATATTATGTCGAAGAATTTCAGAAACGCGTTGATCCGGCAAACGGACAAATTTCATTATCATCGGGTATTTCGAATGATCAGAGCATTGCCAATGAACTGAAAAAGAAAAAATCGAGCTCCAGACAGATTTTTCAGGACACATCTATATCATGCAGATGGGTGTTGCTGTTGGAGCAACACGTTGAACCGTTAGGCGCGCTGTCGCTGTTCTTTATGGGAAAAGAAGCTGTGTAAATCAAATATGAGGCCTTCAGGATACTTCCTGAGGGCCTTTTCCTTCATTCGAGCGACGATTAAGGAAATGTATTTCTCAAATGTTTGGGTTTAAAAAGGGAGCAGAGTATACTGAAAACAAGCAAGCTAAACAAAATAATTCAGAATACTGTGGCTTGTCTATGATTGTTTTACCGCATGCTTTAAAGCCGCCAATGTGACCAGAGCTGGGCACTCCACCTCTCCATCCCCCACTGATCTCTTTAATTATCTGCCAATCTGCACATGAGAATGAACTGCTGGTAAAGCTAGGGGAAGAATGTAAGTCATGCAGAAAACTCGGTATCAGGAGCCATTACTCCATGGTAGGGGTAGAAATGCCTCGGGAGGTCTGGCTGTTGAGTAAGACTTATTATCAACATTGATAAGGTTAGGCGCACATAAGCTCCTAGGCGCCTTGCTAATCCGACGACAATAGCTGACTCGGATAGCTTGTTCTAGTTTTCTTTTGTGATTATTGTAAAAATTACACATTATTAACATATCATCACTAAATAGAATGAGGCCTGTTCATTTTATGACTGATATTAGGTGTATATGTGTACAGCAACTAAAATGTTTATAAAATAGATATGAATGGGGAGGTGGAAATCTAATGAAAGAGTATTTGTGTCTATTTGGAGTACTTATATTTCTTAGTTCATGTACAGATGTCTGAAGGGATACTGAAACTGATATATCTTCGTTAGAAAATGAAGTTCAAGAGTTAACCGCTAGCAATGCCTCTCTGGAAAATGAGAAAGAAGAACTTAGAATGCAGAAATTACAGAATGAATAGATGAAAAGGATAAAATTGAAGAAAGACTTCTACTGATTATAAGGTAACGGATGAGTCCCTTACGCAAGAATTGGAAGAATCTGAAGCCAAAGCTAGAAAAAGAATAGAAGTCTGACAAAATAGCAGCAGAGGAAAAGCAGCTGCAGTAGAAAAAGAAAGCAGAAGAAAAAGCAGCGCAGAAAAAGAAAGCTGAAGTAAAGAAGCAGCAAATGAAAGCAGAGGAAGAAGCAGCAAAAAGCTGAAGAAGAAAGAAATGGCAAAGGCACACGAAACAGGAATCACGTATGACCGAATTAGCAAGAACACCTCACCACCAGACAGGCGAGAAAATGAAATCAGTGGTAAGGTTATTCAGCGTAATTGAAGGTGAAGATGAAATTCAATTACGATTTGCTGTAAAACGACTGATTATGATCAAAGTAATGTATGTAGGTTATTCTCCTGCAGTTGACTAAGCCAGTATTGGAAGAATGATTATTTGACTTATTTACTGGATATTCAATTGGGAACAATATCTGATGAGTCTGACTATGGGTGGTAATATAACGATTCCTGCTTCTTTTATAGAAGAAAGATCTGAGTTTAAATAATAACAATATTTCTTGAACAATAATCGAAAGCAGCAGTATCAATTGACACAATCTGATTTGCCGCTTACTGCCAATATTTGGCACCTTTTCCTAAAAGGATGCTCTTATTCCTTAAATTAATTCGATATAAGAAAATATGGATCTCGTAACTTATTTAGACAAAGATAAAATAATATAATGAAAATGGAAAGTAAGGAGCTGATTTTATGTCAAAGCTATTTTAATACTGATCTTCGGCGTAAAAAAGTGCCGCATTTTAGGTGATAAACTGCATTCATGAGAATATTTATCTGGTGGTCGAGAAAATCCCCAAGGAAGAAAGTGGCAACTTACGGACAGACTGCGAGACTTAACGGCAGGGAAGAAATACTGAACCTGGCTGGGTCGCGTCTTGACCATCGCGAAATTTGGCGGCAGTTATCCGCGTACCGGAAGTGACTGAACCATGCCGGATGACTGATAGCTGGATGGAGCGAACGAAGACGCCTGTCGGAAGATGAAAGTAATCCATAAAGAGCTGAGCGACCATAAGGATATAAAAGCTATCTATGGGAAACCCTGAACGACGGGAAAATAAAAAAGGATAGCTAGTATGGCATGAGGAATTGTCGATTCTTGAAGCAGTCTCTTTAAAAGAGCATGCCATTTATTTCGAACTGTACGAGCATGACCCAATCTATACGAATGAAGATGCGGTGATTATGAAAAAGGAAAACAGGCTTTGCGGGGACTGAAACCAAAGCCCTTTTTCTGAAAGGGAAATCCAGGTAAGTACTATTCATTCGTGACCTTCACGACGAAAAACACCGACTTTAAAAGCTTGAAACAAGTGGTGGGTGAGAAAGTGAAGATTGTGAAACCCGATGAAATGGAAGAGGTGACCGGTCAGAAACCGGGGGCCGTCTCGCCTTTGGGATATGATGAGGAGATTCCGATGATCGTGGACGCGGAGCTGTTCGAACAGGAAAAACTTGTGTTTGCGCCTGCGAGACCGGATCAGACCATGGTCGTATTGGCTAAAGATTTGGAGAAAATCATCCGGTTGATTGGGAATGGAACTATTTATCTGCCGTGAAAACTGAAAGGAAAGAAGGCTATGAGCCGCGTTTTAGACGATGCTTTAATTTATGAAATTTTATCGGTGGTCGAGGAGATTCCGGAGGGAAAGTGGCGACTTACGGACAGATCGCCGGACTGATTGGCAGGGAAAGAAATGCGCGACTGGTTGGCCGGGTGTTGAGCATGGCGGAATTCTACGGCAGCTACCCGTGTCACAGAGTGGTGAATCATGCCGGAAGACTCGTACCTGGCTGGAGCGAACAGAGATTTCTGCTGGAAGCCGAGGATGTACCGAATGAAAAACGAGAGCCATGTTGATGTAAACCGCTGTCGCTGGAAAATCTGAGCATGCATTCTTTTAAAAGTACTGATCGGAAAAGTATTGAGACATGTTAGACAGCATCCGCAGTACAGAACAGGTTCCAAAAAGCGGGATGAGAACGACTTCACGAAGCCGGGACCTGGGAACTTGTGCCAAAAGAGATATTGAAACAGGTTCGACTCGGTATAGCTTCAAGAAGTGGCTGCAAAGCGAATATTGAGACGAGTTGAGTGCAGTTCGACCGGCTGAACTCGTCGTCAAACGGATAGTAACGAGTTGAACGAAAGGTAAACATCAGAACTGGTCTCGAAACCAATTAAACGGATCATCTGATGGGGGATTTTTACCCTAAAAGACTTGGAAAATGACAAAGAGACTGGCATGATCCCAGTCTCTTTCGCGATTACGAATGTTTTTTCTTAAACCTGCTCCAAAAAGCAGACCCGCCGTTCACTTCACTAATAATGCTCGATAATCTTCGATTATCTTGCGCTTATTCGCTCCAGTGATACGGGTCTGAACGCTTTTTCCACTCTCTACGATATAATCAGTACTCCAGTGCTTTCAGTTCTTTCGATTGTCATGTCTGTTCTTCATAATTATCCACCATGAAGCCGCTCAGGTTGGAAAACTCTTTATAAAAGAGGTCATAGGCGGTCAGGTCAGTATTGAAATTGTCTTCGTTCAGTTCGCCGATCAGTGCCTTTGTCTGAGCCTGAGTGTCGCTGTCCAGTTCCCAGCTGTCCGGTCGTAAACGTCCGGCTTCATCATACTCGGGCTCATCACCGTAGAGTCATGTCCCGGTAAATGCGGTCCATGTGCATGATCGGTGTTTCGTGCGTTCCTTTTTCAGACATCACTTTATACAGACCGATGCAGGAAACAGGAAGAACGGAATGACCGAACTGGCTTTGGTTGTTAGCAGTGGCAACGACGACCTGGGCCTTGCCGTTGATGTCAGCCAGCAGCTCGTTGATGTTGTCCGCTTTAACGTCACAGTCTGCTTTCGCACGGCCAAGGGTGCCGTGACCGTAATAAGGCTGATTCAGTTCTGTTCCTAGTAGGAATAGTTCGTCGTCAGCACGCCGTCAGTCAGCACACCGGCTTCTTTCAAAGCCTTCATCCACAGTTCCCAGTCTTCCCTGCCCATGACTTTGACGGTATCAGCGATTTTCTGTTCTGTGGCCGGTTCAAGGGTTTCAGTGTAGTATTCTTCCTTCTGCATGTTGATGTTGGGACCGACCACGGGCTCGCCGATCGCTTTGATTGAGGACGTGTAGGTCTCGCCGGTATGCGGATCTGTTCGTCTGCCGCTTGCCAGGCTGTAGACGACCAGGTCGACTTTGCCGCCGAAATCGTTCTTGATGTAATCGATGACTTCCTGCTCGGTTTCATGACTGAAGGCGTCCTGGACAAAATGTTATTGGCAGTCAAGCCTTCTTTTTCAGCGGTGGCTTCTTTAGAAGCGATGTTGATGCACCAGCCTGGCTGTGCCCAGGTTTCTTTCACTTTTGGTCCCTTTTCCAAGGAAATACCGATTGTGTCAGCACCCGCACCTGAACGCCAGACTGATCCGAGTGGCTAGACCGTAACTCGATGAAGCACCAATGATCAGCACTTCTTTTCGGCCCTTCAAATGTCCCTTTGCCTTTTACATAGTCGATCTGATTCAGTACTTCCTGTGCCGCAGCCCAGTGGATTGACCCCCAGAGCGACATTTCCTCGTATGTTCTGTTTGAATTTCACCATAATTGTTTTCCTCCATTAACGTGTCTTAGGAATATAATAGCAGAAAATCAGTCTATTTAAATTATTTCGAACATCAAAAGTAAATTTGGCTGTTCTGCTTGTCCTGTCTGCTTTTTCTGCACCGTGAATCAGACAGCTACGCTTCTTCAAAAGTTTTGAAAAAGCTAGAACTGCGCAGGAAGAATCTGCCATACTGAGTAATGACAGATCAAATTCATTTTGAGTGAGGGGACATGATGATGAACATTTATCCAATTAAAGCCTTGTCTGACAATTACATCTGGGTCATTAAAGAAGGGGAAGAAGCAGTGGTTGTCGATTCCGGGAGAGGCGGAAGGCGTGCTGGATCACCTTGAAAAAAACCAGCTGGCTCTTGAAGGCATCCTCGCACGCACCACCATCACGTACATCATACCGATGGCGCTGAACGGATATTATAGAGAAATTTTCGCAGACGCCCGTTTATGGACCAGTGGAAACCAAAGCTCTGGCTGATCATGTCGTTCAGGAAGGCGATGCCTTCGAACTGTTTGGTCACGATTTTCAGGTTTTCAAAACGGCCGGCATTCAAGCGAGCATATCAGCTTCATAACGGGTGACAAACTCTTTTGCGGCGATGCCCTGTTTTCAGCCGGCTGCGGGCGTGTCTTCACCGGCGATTACCAGGCGCAGTATGAGGCCCTGCAGAAGTTCAAAGCAACTGGCTGACCCGGTAGAAGTCTTCTGCGGCCATGAATACACGCAGAAAAACCTGCGCTTTGCATGCTCCATCAAACCGTTGAACAGGTCCTGTCTGACGCTTTAGACCAAGTGGACAAGCTTCGGGAAGAAGGCCGTCCAACCCTGCCCACATCGATCGGCAGGGAAGAAAAATCAATCTCTTTCTTCAAGCTGAGACGCTGGAAGCTTTCACAGAGCTGCGCAAGGCTCGGGATGATTTCTAGGTCATTCTCTCGTCCAAGGAGCTGAATCAGGCACAAGAGCAACTGAGCAATGTTTTTAAAATAGCAGGTTGTATTCGTTGCGACTTTCGAGTAGGGGTGATAGACTATCCTTGAACGCAGGTCTTGTGCATTTACATACAAAATATTTAGGAGGGATAAAATGAAGGCGCTTTCGTTTGTGGGTGTGAATCAGAAAGAAGTTTTGGAAAAGGAGAAACCAAAGGTAGATAAGAGTACGGATGCGGTAGTGAAGCTTGTGAAAACAACGATTTGCGGGACCGATCTGCACATAATGGCAGGTCATACGCCAGAAGTACCGGAAGGTCTGACTATCGGGCATGAAGGCATCGGGATTGTCGAGGAAGTCGGCAGGGGGGTTTCCAGATTCAGGTCGGCGATAAAGTGCTGATCTCCTGTATCACGTCATGCGGCAAGTGTCACTATTGTAAAAAGGGGCCTCTATGCCCACTGCGAAGACGGGGGTTGGATCCTTGGGCACTTGATCGATGGGACTCAGGCAGAATATGTACGGATACCTCATGCAGATAACAGTCTGCATCATGTCCCTGAAGCAATCGATGACGACAGTCTGGTCATGCTTAGTGATATCTTACCGACAGGACTGGAAATCGGTGTCTTATCGGGACACGTCGAACCGGGCTCGACGGTGGCTATCATTGGAGCCGGTCCGATCGGAATGTCAGCTCTACTGACGGCTCAATTCTACTCGCCGGCAAAAATAATCATGGTCGACCTGGATGATAATCGTCTGGAAATGTCAAAACAGTTCGGGGCAACACACACAGTCAATTCTAAAGATCCGGAGGAAGCTATCAAAAAGATTTTCGAAATAACGGACGACTTGGGTGTCGATGTCGCCATGGAAGCCGTGGGTTATCCTCAAACCTTTGACTTGTGTTCAGAAAATAATCGCACCGGGCGGACGTATAGCTAATATTGGTGTCCATGGGAAAAGCGTTGATTTAGAACTGCAGAATCTGTGGATCAAAAACATCAATATTTCCATGGGGCTGGTCAGCACCAAATACAACCCCTATGCTTCTGAAAACCGTGGAATCCGGCAAAATCGTACCTAACGAGCTGGTGACACACCACTTCCACTTCAGTGACATCCTTGAAGCGTACAAGACCTTTGAAAATGCAGCGGAAAACAAGGCACTGAAACTGATCATTGATTTTGAGTAGCTGATTCATTCAAAACGTATGAGACAAATGTTAATAACGTCACAGCGATGCCGGGAGCGAGAGATGCATATGCATTTCTCGCTCCCGGCTGTGTCTAAATGATCCCAATGTGAACCGTTTAGACTCTTTTTTTCAACGTTTCGACGTTTATCATTGACCGATGGAGCTCTGACAGTAAGCTTATGATCTGAAATGCATGCATGCGTATGTCATTCTTTACTCGTATACTTAATGGACAATCGAACGATTAAAAGTCATTTTCTGATCGAGTCGACACGTGCCTTGTTGAACGGTTCCCGGCTGTCATCTTGGCCAGGGCTATCTCTTTCTCGAGCGGTCAGAGCCGAGAAGGTGGAAGATATCCTGAGTGAGCGGGCATAGCCGGATCAGTAAAAAGTGTATTATCAGTTTCTTTTACAGAGGAAAGAGAGGGATATCATGCATTTCGACATCATTCACCTGCCCAAAGAAGAATGGAAAGATACGATTCTTCCAATAGGGTACCGCACAGATCAGTACTATGACGTGATTTTAAATAAGCACGAGAGCGGCTATCATATCAAGATCGAGAAGAAGGGTTTCAGAGAAACCGTGACGCGGGCTGCAGATGAAGGGGAGGATTCTGATAAACTATACGGTGATTACCGGAGCAATCCTTTTGCGTGGGGAATCGTCGTTGACGGTGGGCTGGTGGCGGCCATCGAAACCGATCAGGAATCCTGGTCCAATCGTCTTCGTGTGAGCGAGCTCTGGGTGGCGGATACCTATCTGAAACAGGGGCTAGGCCGTGCGCTGATGGACGTGGCCAAAGAACAGGCACGGCTGGAGCGGCGACGGGCTGTCATCCTGGAGACACAGTCTTCAAACGTCAATGCGATCGGCTTCTATCATCATGAAGGGTTCCGGCTGATCGGGATGGATACTTGCTGTTACGGGAATGACGATCTGGAAAGAAAAGAAGTCCGGCTGGAGTTTGGCTGGTTTCCGGAGAAAAAGGAAAAGCTGTCCCGGGAGGATATCGTTATTCGAAAAGAAACAGAAGCGGACTATTACGCTGTCGAGCGGATGACCCAGCTCGCTTTCTGGAACAAATACAAGCCGGGGTGCGAGGAGCATTATCTTGTCCATCAGTTACGTCAGGACAGTGCGTATCTGCCGGAACTGAAGCCGGATCGCCAGTGAAAGACGGCGAAGTCATCGCAGGCATCATGTATTCAAAGGCCAGAGTCGCTGACGGGGAAGTCACGCACGACCTTCTGACGTTCGGCCCGCTGAGCGTTTTACCCAAGTGGCAGGGACGAGGTATCGGGGAGCTGCTTTTAAAGGAAACGATGTCTCTGGCACGGGAGGCCGGATCAAGGGAATCGTTATCTGGGGGAACCCGATTATTATCCGAGAATCGGCTTTCGAAACCTGTGACAGATTCGGTCTCACCACAATGAGCGGTGAGAACTTCGATGCCTTTATGGCGATAGAATTAACTGAAAAGGGTCTGAAAGATATTAAAGGGAAAGTGTCTATTTCATCTGTCTTCGAAAACATTCCGGAAGAAAAGGTGGAAGAATACAACAAGCATTTCCCGGCACTGCAGAAAATGAAATTTCCTGACCAGTGGCAGTAAATTATCGCAGTCTAGCAGGCGTTCAATCTTTAAGGCCTTCTTAGACTGCTTTTAATTTTCATCTAAATGATTTGATTTAATAAATACGTATTGTTTGAAGAAACTTAGCCAAATAAAATACTATAGAAGTAACAGCAGAATTAAACTATTTTATGAGAAAGGACTGGAAAGTAACAAGGAGGTGGAATCAAAGTGGAAACGGTCGAACATGACCATATAGAAACAAATGGAATAAAGCTGCATGTCGTCAGACAAGGACCAAAAGACGGAGAAGTGATCATGCTTCTGCACGGCTTTCCTGAATTCTGGTACGGCTGGCATAAACAGATCCCTTATTTAGCGGAAAAAGGCTACCGTGTCTGGGCACCTGATCAGCGCGGCTATAATTTAAGCGATAAACCGTCTCGAGTGGATGACTATGCCATCGATGAACTGGTCGAAGATATTGCAGGACTTATCAATGTTTCAAATAACGAAAAAGTAAACCTCGTGGGTCATGACTGGGGAGGGATCGTTGCCTGGCATGTGGCAAGAAAACACCCCGAGCTGATACGCAAGCTGGTTGTCATCAATGCACCACACGACAGAGCGATGATCGATCATGTCCGGGGGCATCCGGCACAACTGTTTAGAGTTCTTACATGTTCTTCTTTCAGTTTAGAGGACTGCTGGAAACGGGACTTAAACCCTCCGGCTGGCGCCCTTTCTTAAAGACGATGCAGGTCAGCAGCCAAAGTGGAACATTCACTGAAGAGGATGAGAAGAGATATAAATCAGCCTGGTCCAGACCGCAGGCAATGAAATCCATGCTCAATTGGTATCGGGCGAATGGGCGAAATTTCCTCCAGACAGAATATCCTACACGTGTGTCTGTCCCGACACTGGTTCTCTGGGGAGCGAATGACCAGTTTCTGGAATCAGATCTGGCTGTTCGAAGTTTAGATTACTGTGATGAGGGAAAAGGTGTTTTATTAGGGGAAGGCACGCATTGGGTTCATCTGGAAGAACCTGGTCGAGTAAATGAAATGATCGGCAAGTTTATCGACGCTTCGTAAAATGAATCGTTTATAATTACTGGCAGCAGTATTTTAAAAAATTTAAAGAAAAGGTGTGTGGGCAATGATCAGAGGTATTCATCATAAGGGGTTTCATGTGAAAGATATGGAAAAGACGCTGGATTTTTACTGTGAGACACTGGGTTTCAGGCATGCATTCGACTTAAAGGATGAAGACGGGAATCCGTGGATCGAATATGTCAAAATAGCAGACGGCTCATTTCTTGAGTTCTTCTATGGGGCAGAGGAAGAAGAGAAGAAACAGTACGATCACATCTGCTTTGAAGTGGATGATATAAATGAAACCGCAGAGCGATTGAAAGATAAGGGTGTCGAGTTTGCGGCAGAAGTCATCACAGGAAAAGATAATAATAAGCAGTTCTGGCTCAGGGATCCGGATGGGAACTGGCTTGAGTTTATGGAGCTGCATCCCGACTCCCCGCAAATGACAAGCTGAAATAGAATCGTTTTAGCAGCCGTCTTAGGATTATCGTACCGATGATCTTGAGACGGCTTATTTGATAGTATGGAAAATAGGCTGTTTTTTATGACAGAGGTACTGAAAAGATACTTGAACAGGCTGAAATTTTTTAGAATCGGGTGTGTTCATCCAGTATAATGGAACTATACTGCACAATTAGGAGTGGATCGCGGTGAAAGCAAAGTATAAAAAGATATTACTGGTGTTGGGTATACTGCTGGGGATACTGGTGGTATGGGGATTTACTGAACCGTATACGATTGAGATCGTGGAGGAAGAGGCCGAGATCACAAATCTCCCTTCCGACCTGGAAGAAGAGCAGATAGCGGTCATCGGAGATTTTCAGGTGGGGCTTTGGATGGATAACGTCTCGACGACCGGACGGATCGTTGAAGATTTAATAGAAATGGATCCGGCCGCTGTCCTTATTACTGGTGATTATATCTACCACGTTACGAGTATGGACGATCAGGAAATCGATAATATCTTGGATGCGCTGCGACCACTGCAGGAGAGTGGCATTCCGGTTTACAGTGTGCTCGGCAATCACGACTACGCTATGTCGTCGGAAGATGCAGAACCCAATGTCGAGCTGGCAGAAGGACTCGCAGAGGAACTGACCAGCATGGGCATCAGGGTACTGGATAACGAAAATGACATACTTATTGAGAGTGAAGATCCAGAAAATAGTCTTTATGTGGTTGGAATAGGGTCTCACTGGGCCGGGAACGACCGGGTCGAAGAAGCCTTTCAAGGGATGCCTGAGGATGCTCCGAGAGTCGTCTTGATGCATAATCCGGATTCATTCAGGAGCCTGCAAGACAACTCAGCTCCGCTTGCTGTGGCGGGCCATACCCACGGCGGTCAGATCCGCACACCTTTCAGTGACAAGTGGTCGTATCTGGCTCTGGTTCAAGGAGGAGAAGTGACTGTGGACGGCTGGATTCAGGATTTCGGTTCTGAGACAAACAATTTGTATGTGAACAGAGGCATAGGGATGAGCATCGTGCCGATCAGGATGAATGCCACGCCTGAAGTGACCCTGTTCACCTTAAGAACTGAGTGAAACGAGGATTTACTAAAAACGTTAGGTCAGCCTTCTGTACTAGCGTATAATAAATGATTAGATGAGTTTTTAAAAAGGATGTTTTTACATGATAAGTATTATTGGTATTTTACCGGATGACACAATAGTAACGGATGTGCCGGTCGAAAAGGAAACACTGGAAAAATTCAAGTGGTACTGGGTAGATTTCTCTGACCCGACGCCGCAGGAATTTAATCTGCTGGCGGCCGTCTTTGATTTCCATCCACTGGCTATCGAAGACTGCGGTATACTGCTTCAAAGACCCAAGCTGGATTACTACAACGGATACAATTTTTATGTCACGCACACAGTGAAGGAAGAGAAAGATGAAATAATCAAGGAAGAGCTGGATTTTTTCGTCGGGAAGGACTTTGTCGTGACTTTCCATTTTGAACAGTCCAGAGAGGTGAATCAGGTTTGGGACAGGATCAGTCAGCGGGCAGCGGTTGATGAATGGGACCCGTATTATGTCTTTTATCAGATTCTGGATAAGCTGGTGGACACGTACTTCCCACTTATTTATAACCTCGAGGGCAGACTGGACGTGATCGAAGACAACGAGAAAAACCAGTCGATGGATGAACTGATGGAAGAACTGTTCGATATCAGGCACATGCTGCTTCATATCCGCCAGACCGTGAATCCGATGAGAGATCTGCTGTACCGGATGCTGAACTCGCAGCATCTCACGGAAATAAAAAAGAGACGGGAATATTTTTCCGACATATACGATCATCTGCTGAAAGTATCGGAACTGGTGAGCTCCAACCGGGAAATCACGACAGATATCCGTGACAGCTATCTTTCCATGACCTCGCACCAGTCGAACGAAGTGATGAAGGTCCTGACCATCATCACGTCCATTTTCACACCGCTGACACTGATTTCAGGTATATATGGCATGAACTTTCAATATATGCCTGAACTGGATGACAGGTACAGTTACTTTATTGTACTGGGTATCATGCTGATGATCGGACTCTCACTCTTTTTCTGGTTCAAGGAAAAAGGATGGTTCGACTAAAATGAAAATTAAAACACGCAGGCACAGAATTCTGTGCCTGCGTGTTTTATTCAGCTCTATGTTTCACGTGAAACTTTATTTTAAGAGTTAACAAACTTACCATTTGATCTGCTCGAGCATCTCCCGGATTATTTTCTCTTCCTCCTCGCTGAGCCGCCAGTCGGAGAGTTCCTTTTTGATGTCCGGCAGTCGGCCATATTCACGGACAAAGCCGTTTAACCGGGCCGCAATGGTCGAATCAGCGAAACTTGTATGATCGCTGAACAAGGGGAGAACAGATGCCATTGCTTTGAGGAAACGCTTGAGGTGATACTTCTGGTGGTGTTCTTCAGCCGGGTAAAAAGGGTGGTCAAAGAGGAGCTCAGTTTCAATCTTTTTCCCGTGCTGCTTTTCCCATTCGTGTTTGACCTGTTCGGCCGTTTCCAGCTGTTCGAGGGAATGCACGATCAGTAGAGAAAGATACTGACGGCCTTTATACCCCCGGTCTTTTGCAGCATCATGACTGTCCCAGAACAGCTGAAGGATTTCTTTGTACGAAATGATCGAAGAATCAAATTCGATCTGGAGCATTTCGGTGTGGTCGCCGATACTTCTATATGAAGGGTCGGCCGTTGTGCCGCCGGAAAAACCGGTGCGGGTACGGATGACGCCGGGGTACTGGCCGAACTGGCTGTCCGGTCCCCAGAAGCAGCCCATACCGAAAGTGGCTTTTTCCAGTTTCTGAGCCCGTCGATTCAGATTGAGCATTATGCATTCTCCTTTATGGTGACATTAGTCATAGATTAGTTATACTCTTGCATAAAAATCAGTTTTGTCTGTCTGAATGGGAGTGAAGGCCTTCTTTTTCCAGGAAATATCTGAAAGGCTCAAGTTCTTCCGCTTCATACCGTTCTCTGAATGCTCTGACTTCTTCTTCTGAGTAACGCTGTGTGTCCAGTTTCAGTGCCTCCACCGGGATCGGCCGGTCGTTGGAGATCTTCACATCGATCACCACAGTATGTCCGGTCTTTTTCATCTGCTACAGCTTTAGTGAACGTATCCTGCAGCTCGCTGATCTGTGTCACTGTATAGCCGACTGCACCCTGGGCCTCGGCGATTCTGGCATAGTCGACATCCTGAAACTCCACGCCGAAGTAGGCGTGATTGGTGTCTTCCTGCTCAGCCTTGATGAAGGCATATTCCGCATTAGTGAAGACGACATGGATGCTCGGCAGGCCGTACTGGATGAAGGTGATCACGTCATGCATCCCCATGGCAAAAGCGCCGTCTCCCGTCAGGTTCCAGACCTGACGGCTTGGAAAGTCGGCTTTGGCTGAGAGAGCCCCTGGAAGCCCGCTGCCCATGGTCGCAAACACGCCCGAGGTGCGCCACATGTTTTTCGGTGTCATGTGCAGGTGACGGACAGAGGTTTGAGTGGTATTCCCCACATCGACCGAGTACAGTGCATCCTCATCAGCCAGCTGATTGATGACATGATAGGCCTGATAGCTCTGCAGTTCACCTTCCGTTTTCTGTTCCAGCTTGTCTGTATAAGTCTTCCAGTTGCTGATGTTTCGGAGATTGGCTCGGTACCATGGCGTTTCGTCCTTCTCCGGCAGCTTTTCCATGATTTTACGCATCGCTTCTCCGGCGTCGCCTAAAATGGCCACGTCGGCCTGATGGCGCTTGCCCAATTTATGCGGATCGATGTCGATTTGGATGAATTTTTTGACGTTATCGAATACTCCGGTGATCTCAGCGAAAGGATAATTGCTTCCGGCAAAGAGTACGACATCCGCTTCTTCAAATACTTCGACCGCCGGCTTTCTCGCGACACGGTTGGCCGATCCGAGAAAGGCTTCGAAGTCATCCGGGAAGGTATCATAGTTGATGCCGGTGACGGCTACGGGCGCTTTGAGTTTCTTTGACAACGCCATCACGGCTTCTCCGCTGCCCCGTGTCCCGATACCGGCGTATATGACAGGGCGTTCAGCCTTTTCAAGAAGCTTTACAGCTTCATCGATTTCATCTTCGTCTAAATTGGGTGCGGGTGGGGTGCGGTAGGCATCGGCTGAAGAATACCAGGCGTCCTCATCGATTTCCACCCAGCCGTAGTCTACAGGGACTTCCACAACGGCCACACCTCTCTCTGTTATCGCTGTCCGGATGGCTTCATCGATCAGTTTAGGCAGCTGCTCGGCGTAGGCTGCCCGCCGGTTGTAGATTGCGACATCTGCGAAAACGGGATTGTGATTCATTTCCTGGAAGCCGTCCATGTTGATTTCGTTTTCCGGGCGCTGGCCCACGATCGCGAGAACAGGTACGCCGTCTTCCCGAGCATCGTACAAGCCGTTCATCAGATGTGTGGCTCCCGGGCCGCCGGATCCTAGTGCCACACCGATGTGTCCGGTGAACTTTGCGTGCATGGAGGCTGCCAGCGCACCGATTTCTTCATGGCGGACCTGAATAAACTGGATGTGTTCTTTTTCTTTGTTCAAAGCGTCCATCCAGGAGTTCAAAGACCCCGCCGGTAATCCGTAGACATGCTTGATGCCCCAGCTTTCCATTATCTTGACGGCCGCAACGGCAACTTCGATTTTTTTATTTTGTTCACTCATGGTATTTTCATCCTTTCAAAATCAGCTCTATCTTTATCTGACAGTCAGCTCAAATTGTCAGTGGTTTAATGCAAGAGTTTATTAAATTTAATTTTACCACTTCTTATGTATCATTCAATTGTAAGTGCTTCTGCAGCATCGGAGAGACAGTGGAAGGATATCTGGCCTGAAAATTTTGTATAAAAGTTTACAAAATTTTCATTGACTTACTATTTGTACTTATATATTAATAGTAGAATAAATGATAAAATAAACAAAGAAAAAGAAGGGATGATTGAGATGATGAACAATAAAATGAAATTTGCGGTGAATGCGGAAAGCGACGGATTTGCTTTAACGGCCAAGGCAGGTAAACATGAACTGGTTTTGGATGAGTCCGAAAAACTGGGCGGAAAAGATACAGGACCTAATCCGATGCAGACAGCACTGGCCGCTCTTGTTTCCTGCGAGAACGTGACAGCTAACATGGCCGCAAGAGAGATGGGCTTTGATTTGAAGGGACTGTCGATCAACGTCTCAGGCAGTTTCGACCCCCGAGGCTTCATGGGTGACGCTTCTGTTTAGCCTTATTTTGAAGAAGTAACGATCAATGTCAAAGTGGATACGACAGATTCCGCTGAACGCATCCAGGCTCTCAAAGAACAAGTCGAAGCCCGCTGCCCGATATACACGCTGTTTAAAGCTGCCGGCGTAAAAATGAACGACAACTGGGTCAAAGCATAATACAATAAGAGATTATGAGCAGGCACTCTGATGAGTGCCTGCTTTTTTTATAATGGTCTGAAACGGATGAAAGCGTCATTTAGTCTGGACTCAGTGGTTTGAACGTTTTGAGCTGATAGAACTCGAAAATAATAACCCAAACTGGATGAACAGTGTAGATTGGGTCTGCAGTATAGGGGGGCGCTAGTCGTTACTCCTGGTAAAAAAATGCGCGAGTTTGTATTAATGACCGCCTATAATGATCACCCAGAGAACAAAACTGACTGAGTCTTCATTATAGGGCCCTTATAGTTGCAGCTCACCATACATTTTGATTCCAGTTTCAATTACTGGGGACCTGTAAGCATAACCTGGCGCTCCTCTAAAGTCGAGTTCATAGAATGATCGGAGTATAGAGTAAACTCAGGGAGAATGAATCAGTGAGTGCATCTTATAGTATTTCAATCCCTTCAAGGACGACACATTTCCCGTTCAGTATGGGCGACTGAAGAAGGCGGATAAGGAAAAAGCATTACGAACTAAAAGGAACTTTCGCTGTCTGGCGGAAGTTCCTTTTAGTTTCGTTAAAGTTTTGAAAGATGGACACACAATAGAAATGATCTAGTAGTCGCTGTGAAACAGATTTGACTTTTTTCTAATATCTATGGGTGATCGTTTAGTATACAATAAATAATGCGTGTTTTGTTTCATAAATATAAGCGTATTCATGCATTATTAATCAATTAATGGTACTTAGTTCCTCAAAGTAAGCGTTTCATTGACACTAAGTTTTATACTGTTAAGATAAGAATGAAGAGGGAGATAAATTATGGCTATAGCTACTATAAAATTAAAAGAGTATAAGAAAGATGCTAGTCCAACTGAAGTTGCGATCATCGATTATATTTTAAAGAACACGGAAGAAACGAGTCAGATGACGATTTACGATCTAGCTGAGAAGACGTTCTCATCCCCTTCCACGATCATTCGTCTCTGTAAAAAGAATGGATACACGGGTTTCAAAGAATTTATCAAGGACCTCATCTACGAACAGGCTGTCCGGTCCAACTACAAGGAAAAGCATATTGCCGAACTGACGCGGACGGATGAGATCGAAGAGATCATTAACAAGGTGACGCATAAAAATATCCTGTCACTGGAGGAAACCGAGAAACTGATCGACACGGATACAATAAAAACCTGTGTCAATAAGCTGTTCGACTGCGAAAAACTGACGATTTTCGGCATGGGTGCCTCGCTGATCGTCGCGAAAGATGCCCAGCTTAAATTTACACGGATCAATAAAATGTCCTATGTCAGCGAAGACTGGCATACCCAGCTGCTTATGGCGAAAAATATGAGCGAGCGGGATGTGGCCCTGGTGATTTCGTATTCCGGTCAGACGGAAGAGATGATCACCTGCGCCGAAGTGGCAAAGGAAAATGGAGCAACGATCATTTCCATTACAAAAACAGATGAATCACCGATCAATCAGCTGGCGGATCATGCCATTTATGTGGCGTCGAACGAATTCAGTTTCCGAAGCGGTGCCATGTCATCGCGTATTTCACAACTGAATATCATCGATATTTTATTCACCAGTTATATCAATAAAATGTACGAGGAGTCTATAGAAATCCTTGAAAAAACACAGATCAAGAAGGAGCGGGACTGATGGTAGACCTAGGAAAGATGGAAACAGAAAAACAGAATCCGGATACAATGGATCTGGATCAGATGAGCATCAAGGAAGCTCTGACGGTCATGAATAATGAGGATAAAAAGGTTGCTGAAGCAATTGAGGAGGTGATTCCAGAAATTGAAAGCGCCATCCATAGTATCATCGAACAGTTGAGAAAGGGGGGAGATTGATTTATACAGGCGCCGGAACAAGCGGGCGTCTGGGTGTTCTTGATGCGTCTGAGTGTCCACCGACATTCGGGACACCAAAAGAGAGAGTTGTAGGATTGATAGCAGGTGGTGAAAGAGCCTTCACTGAAGCGATCGAAGGTTCAGAAGATAGTCAGGAATTAGGAAAAGAAGATTTGATCAAGCTTGATTTAAACGAAAATGATGTGGTCGTCGGTTTGGCTGCAAGCGGACGTACGCCATATGTTATAGGCGCACTGAATTATGCCAACGAACTGAACGTGCCAACCATTGCCGTCGCATGCAACAAAGACAGTAAAATCGGTCAATCAGCAAAAATTGCGATAGAGGCAGTGCCCGGACCGGAAGTGCTGACAGGCTCGACCCGACTGAAAGCAGGGTCTGCACAGAAAATGATTTTAAATATGTTATCCACTTTATCAATGGTGGGTATTGGTAAAGTTTATAAAAACCTGATGGTCGATGTTCAACCAACAAATGAAAAACTTGTTTCTCGAGCAGAAAACATCGTCATGAAAGCAACGGATGCAGAAAGAGAAACAGCTAAGAAAGCTTTAGCTGAGAGTGACGGTATTGTCAAAGTTGCCATTATTATGATTTTATTAGATATCGATAAAGAGGCTGCCGTTAAAAAGTTGGAAGAATCTGAAGGCCATGTAAGAAAAGCGCTTTAAGCGTAAAACTATTGAAAAGGAGCAACAAAGATGGTTAAAAATAATGAAAAATTAGTCAAGGATATCGTCGATGCAGTCGGTGGACCTGATAATATTGCCTCATCCACTAACTGTATGACACGTTTAAGAATGAACGTCAAGGATAAAAGTAAGATCGATGAAGAAACACTGAAAAACACAGAAGGTGTCATGGGTGTCAACGATGCCGATACTTATCAGGTTATCGTCGGACCGGGAACAGCCAAAAAAGTCAACGATCTGCTGGTTGAAAAATATAATATTCAGGAATCGTCCGGCGGCTCCAGTAACTGGCAGGAAAATAAAGAGCAGATCAAAGGAGACCAGAAGCAAAGCAAATTCAAACAGGCTTTAGCGACGATCGCCAATATCTTTATTCCAATGATCCCTGCTATTATCGCTGCCGGTATCTTCCAGGGGTTAAGTGGTCTTCTCGGAACGATGATCGGTGAAGGAACGATAAGTGGCGATGTCTGGGAAGGTATCCGCATCACCTTTGCTCTGATCGGTAATTCATTCCTCGGCTACTTTGCCATCTTTACCGGTGTGAATGCCGCCAAACGCTTTGGTGCAACAGAAGCTTTAGGTGGGATGATCGGGGCCATGTCCATTGCGGCACCGCTGATCGATTTGTCTACGCTGGTAGGTTTATACGACGCAGAACAGCCGCTGAATTCTATCCTGACAACAGGTAAAGGCGGGATCATCGGTGTTATCTTCGGTGTATTCATCCTGGCGAAGATAGAAAAAGCTGTACGAAAACGTACTCCGGATGTGCTGGACTTGATGGTCACACCGATCGTGACATTACTCATTACGACATTGATCTTTGTCTTTATCATCATGCCGGTTTCAGGCTTCCTGTCTGATTGGCTGGTACGCGGATTAAGCCTGATCATCGGTTCTGAAAATACATTTATAAGTATTTTATCTGGCTATATTCTAGCTGCAGTCTTCCTGCCAATGGTATTGGTTGGCCTGCATCACGGTTTGATCCCGATCTATGCCATTCAACTTGAAGCATTAGGTGGCGTATCACTGTTCCCAGTATTAGCTATGGCTGGTGCCGGACAAGTTGGAGCGGCTATTGCGATTTATCTGATCGCTAAAAAAGTCGGCGACGAAAGAATGAAAGGCGTTATTTCAGGCGCATTGCCTGCGGGTATCCTGGGAATTGGTGAACCTCTTATCTATGGTGTCACATTGCCTTTAGGTAAACCATTCATCACAGCCGGTTTAGGTGCAGGTTTTGGTGGCGCGTATGTCATGATGATGGGGGTTATGGCCAATGCCTGGGGACCATCTGGCTGGGTCGCACTTCCATTGATGCAAGATGGAATGATTCATTACGCAATCGGAATACTGATCTCTTATGTTGGAGGATTCATCATTACACGTCTATTTATTAAAGAGGACGATTTAAGAAATGCCAATATCTAAAAAATTTGGATTTGCCGTTTATGTGTCCGCATTTGAACGGCAGCGTCCATTTCTCGAAAAGATGAAGGATCAGAATACACCGGTTTTTACTTCGCTTCACATGAGTGAGGAAGTGACGGATTCTTATGTCAGTGATGTCGAAGCTATGTGTGCATGGCTTCATGAAAAGGGGTTCTGGATCATGGCTGATGTCTCGCCATTGACACTGGAACGGTTTGAAGAAGCGTCGCTTTCATCATTAGCCAAACGGCTGCATCTGGATAATCTGCGGCTCGATTTTGGTTTTGATCTGGATGCGTTGAGAGAAGAGAAAGCGGATTTGAGCTTTACGTTCAACGCCTCGACGATTCTTGAACAGACCATCAAAGAGTCAGGCAATGCCTATATGCATAATTTTTATCCCAGACCGGAAACGGGACTGGATGATGGTTTCTTTTCATCATTGAACAGACAGATCAGAGAAAAGTCCAGTCAGGTATTTGCTTTCATATCCGGTGACGAAGAGAAGCGCGGACCGATTTTTGAAGGCTTGCCGACACTGGAAGCTCACCGCTATGTGTCCCCTTATGGACAGTGGGTCGACCTGGTCAAACGGCATCAGATCGACAATGTCTTTTTAGGAGACATTAAAATGTCAGATGCTGAGCTGAACCTTATTTTACAGTACGGGAAAGATCAGCTGGTCCGGCTCCCCGTCGCTCTTCCAGATGAACTAAGCTACCTTTATGATCAGCCGTTCACCGTGCGTGCCGACTCTCCCAGGTCTCTGATCCGGGTTCAGGAGTCCAGACAGTACGCTCAGCCCGGTAAACACATCGAACCGTTCCGTACCACCGAAAGAGTCAGAGGATCCGTGACAATGGATAATTTACGGTATAAGCGTTACTCCGGTGAAGTCCAGATAACGAAAGCAGACTATCCAGAAGATGAGCGTGTCAACGTCATCGGCCGGCTGGATGAAAAGCATCTGATACTGCTTGATAATCTGCACAATGGCGACAACTTTATGTTTGTACCGGCAAACTGAACAACAAAAGCAGTGTTCCTTCACAGGAATGCTGCTTTTTTTACTGCCATTTACCCAGCACGGCTTCTTTATAATGAAAAGTTGATGTAGAATGGAGTTAGACTAATATACTGGTATAATTATTATAAGAGACGATCAGTCAATACGGACGTCTTTAACATACATAGAGGTGAAAAAATGCAGACACTGTTAAACGCAATAGCCTTAGTGATGGACGCTTTCGGTGCGGCTATTGTCATTCCGGTTGTTTTATTTATCCTGAATCTGATAATGAAAGTGCCCGGCAAGAAAGCTTTCCGTTCCGCTCTGAATGCGGGGATAGGCTTAACGGGATTCAACTTGCTGGTCGGAGCATACACGCCGATCGTGACGCCCGTTGTCCAGCGGATGGTAGCGACGACAGGGGTGAATTTGAATATACTGGATACTGGCTGGCAGACGACGAGTATCGTAGCGTATTCGACCCAGGTCGGCATGATATTTTTGGGTCTCGGGCTGCTCTTGCAGGTCCTGCTGTTTGTCTTCAAGTTCACGGACGTGTTTTTCCCGTCCGATCTCTGGAACAATTATTCCTATATGCTCTGGGGTTCCATGCTGTACGTGGTGACGGGGAATGTCTGGCTGGCGATCGGTCTGATGATCCTGATCAATTTGTATACCATGATTTTTGCTGAAGGACTGTCCAGGAGATGGTCGACGTATTACGGGTATCCACGAACGACGATCGTCGCCTCGCACGCGCCGGGCTCTTTTCCTTTAGCTGTGGTGGTGAATCATGTCCTGAACAAACTGGGTGCAGATAAAGTGAAATGGAACACGGAAACGCTGCATAAAAGACTGGGTACATTCGGTGAACCGACAACGATCGGCTTTATTCTGGGACTGCTTTTAGGACTGGTCGGGAATGTCACGCGGCTGGATACGCTGGAAGGCTGGGGCGAGTCCTTTACTGTCGGTATTGCCACAGCCACGGTCATGGCCGTCTTTCCTAAAATCGCCGACATTTTCGCTTCCGCGTTTTCCACGCGGACGCTGACAGATGCGTCGAAAGGCTCGGCACAGAAAAATGACGACAAGCGAGTGTGGTACCTGGCTATCAACGATGCTGCCGGGTACGGCGAACCGGCCACGATCCTGACGAGCCTGCTTCTGATCCCGATCATCATTATCCTGGCGATCGTCTTGCCGGGCAATCAGGCTCTGCCGCTGGTGGATCTTGTCGCTCTGCCTTATATGATGCAGGTCATCGTTTCCATATCGAACGGCAACATCTTTAAATCACTGATTTCCGGTACCCTTTATCTTGTGGCCGGTCTGTACCTGGTCACAGCTGTCGCGCCGATCTTTACTGAAGTGGCTTTGAGTGTCGGCGTGAATCTGCCGGAAGGAGCCGTCTTGATCTTCAGTCTGACCGTACTGACGAATATGCTGGGCGGTCTGCTGTTTCTTGTTTTCATGAGTCAGAATGCTTATCTGATCACTGTATCTGTTGCGGTCTTCATCGCGCTGTACCTGGTATTCAAAAGAAACAAAGAGAGCTTTTTAACGTATCTGGAAAAACAGGCAAGATGAAAATCAAAGGAGCTTCACAAATAAACTTTATATTCTAACGGAATAAGAGTAATAATGAGGGAAAATAATGAATCCGGTATTCAAATTTCTATTAAGACTGGCCTCTTCGCCGCGTATCGACATGCAGGAAGACTACCAGTGGGTGAGAAAAGTTCAGAAGCTGTTTTCAAGCGCACCAGCCGCACGTTTTCGAGCGCTCGATGACAAGATCTATTCGGCCGACAATAATCATGAGATCCCCGTGCGTATTTTCTATCCTAAAAAGAAACGGCATGAGGAGCCTGTTCTGTATGTCCACGGCGGAGGATGGGTGATCGGGGACATCGAAACCTATACCCGTGCCTGCGTCAACATTGCCGATCATTTGGGACGCGTCGTATATTCCGTCGATTACCGTCTGGCGCCGGAATATCCTTACCCGGCCGGTTTAAATGATGTGCTTCGTGTCGCTGAAGTCCTCCTCACGCCACTGGAAGATGAAGAGGAAGAAGACTGGATCATCATGGGCGACTCTGCAGGCGGGAACCTTGCGGCTGTCGTGTCGCTGCTGCTCCGAGACCACAAAAAAAGACTACCATACAAGCAGGTTTTGATCTATCCGCTGACTTACTGGGATCATACAGAGAAATCTCCTTTCGAGTCCGTGATATCCAATGGCTATGATTACGGCTTGACGATCAAAAAGATCCAGGCGTTTATGGAACTCTATGCACCGGATCTGCCGACGCGAAAGAGTCCGCTGATTGCTCCGCTGATGGCCGAGGATTTAAGCGATCAGCCTGACACACTGGTCATTACGGCAGAATATGATCCGCTGCGGGATGAAGGCGAAGCTTACGGCAGGGCGCTTGAGGAGGCAGGAAACACTGTTCAGATCCACCGTGTCCAAAACAGTGTGCATGGCTTCATCAGGTACCCGGCTTTCACGGAACCGATGGAAGAAGCACTGGAAAAAATAAACCTGTTTCTGAACGAGTAACTGGATGCAATAGGCTGCGAGGAGGGCTGTTATGGAAAAGAAAAAATGGGTCAGGCTGGATAATGCGTCCAACATCTTTTTAGCTGCACGGAATGAAACAGATACGAAAGTGTTCCGTCTGTCTGCTGAAATGACAGAAGTGATCGATCCGGTCCTGCTGCAGTCGGCCCTCAAGCAAACGTACAAAGACTATCCGCTTTTTCATAATGTGCTGAGACGGGGAATCTTCTGGTATTACCTGGAAGAACGTCAGGGGACACCGAAAGTCCAGCCGGAAACGGCCCCGCCCTGTTCCCCGATTTATCACTACGATAAGCGCGAATTTCTTTTCCGTGTCCTGTACTACAAAGACCGCATCCACCTCGAAGTCTTTCATGCGCTGACCGACGGCACAGGAGCTTTGTGGTTTTTTGAAGATCTGCTGAGTGAATATGTCCGGCTGCGTCAGGCTAAAGAGCTGAGCTCCTTGGGCAAACCGGCCAAAAGAGAAAAAGCCGACTTGGAAGACAGCTTCACAACGTACTTCAGGAAAAAGAGGACGTATGCAACGATTGAAGCGAGCATCGAGCCACTGGAAAAATACAGGGAAAAAGAACTGACAGATGATGAAAAACCGCTGGAACAAGCACCGAAAGTGTCCTCGGTCTATCATGTCAAAGGTGAAAAAACACCGGATCACCGGCAGCGTGTGATCGAAATGAGCGTCCCTTTGAAGCCGGCATTGAATCTGGCGCGCAGCAAAAATGTTTCGCTGACCGTTTACATGACGGCACTTTATATGCAGGCTGTTTACCATGCCAAAGAAGATAAGTCAGAAAACGTGACGGTAGCGACGTCCATACCCATCAACCTGAGACAGTTCTTCCCGTCGGTTTCCGTGCGGAATTTTTTCAGCACGACCATTGTGTCTTATACCTTCGAACCGGACAAGGAAGAATGATCTGGATGAGATATGCGAAGAACTGGCCAGACAGTTTAAACGGCAGCTGCAGAAAGAAGCCCTGGAGAAGCGACTGAAACGCTTCATTGCATTTGAATTCAATCCCCTGATACGTACGGCCTTACGTCCGGTCAAGGATGGTCTGCTGAAACTGGTGAATTATTTCAACAACAAGAAGATATCCGTTGCCATGTCCAATCTGGGACGCGTCCGGCTGCCGGAAGGGATGGAGAAGTATGTCAAGCAGACCTACTTCTATACCTCTGCTGTCCGCCCTCAGTTCTGTCTCATCAGTTACCGGGATGTGCTGACCATCAACCTTACAAGTCCATTTATAGAGACCGGCATCCACCGGGAGTTTGTCCGCCTGCTGACAGACAGCGGTTTGCCTGTCCTCATGGATGTGAACCGAGTGTCCAGAGAGGAGCTGAAACAGAGATGAAACGCTGCCCTGAGTGTCATGCTGACGTAAAAGGAGACTGGGAAAACTGTCCGCTGTGTGAGACCGCATTGATCGTCGATGAGAGCCGGACAAACGAGGAATCGGATCTGCCGGCTGTGCCGTTGAGGTTCAACCGCAGGAGAATCAAACAGCTTTTGAGTCTGAGCTCTGTTTTAATGATCGTTCTTTATTTTGCCGCTCACTACATCTGGCGGTTCGATTTCTTCAATCTTGAATACGTTTTGTTCGGTATCATGATCATGTGGCTGATGATGCTGGTCCTCATCCGAAAACGGCGCAACATAGTGAAGGGGATCGCGTACATCCTTTTCCTGTTTTCTCTGTTGAGTCTGTATTTCGATTATATCAACGGCTGGTCAGGCTGGTCCCTGACATTTGCGGTTCCTGTCCTGTGTATTTCCGCCCTGCTGGCGATGTTCATCTCCATCCAGGTCGTGGATCTGAGAGCGGAAGATTATGTCTTGTATCTCCAGCTTGCGGCGGTCATGGGACTGCTTCCTGCCTTGTTCCTTTTACTGGACTGGGTCGTGATCGCGCTGCCGAGTGTGCTGTCTATCGTGTTCAGCCTTGTCATGTCAGTGGCCGTTTTCTTCCGTCACCGACAGGCCGTCGTTGAAGAACTGGAAAAACGCATGCATGTTTAAAAAAGTAAAGAAAAGTAATGATAAGTGAGGATGTGTTCAGAATGAAGGATATTTTTGTGGTGGGAGCGATCATCGAAGCAGAAGGGAAAATATTGTGCGCTCAGCGGAGTGCCTCCATGACACTTTCTGATCTATGGGAGTTTCCCGGAGGGAAAATAGAAGATGATGAAACGCACTGCGAAGCATTGAGGCGGGAAATAAGAGAAGAGCTGAATCTGGATATCGCTGTAAATAAGGATCTCGTATGAAAAAGCTGTCTACACGTATGACTTTGGCCGTGTGCATTTGTCCGCGTATCTCTGCAAGCTGATCGAAGGGGTCCCGTCCCTGACTGAACATCAGTCGGTCGAGTGGCTCAGCCCTGAAGACCTGAACAGTCTGAACTGGGCTCCCGCGGACATTCCGATCGTAGAAAAACTAATGAAAGAACGTGTCTGATCATGACTGATATGCTGGAACGCTCATTGAAAAAAGCCTTCATCGATCATCGGCTTGAAGGCTCGCATTTTGATCCTGAACTGATCATCAATGATGTAACAGAAAAACAGTTCATGCTGAACGTCTTGCATGAAGAACTCTCTTCATGTAAGGACTTTTTCTTTTCCGTCGCATTCATTACTCAGGATGGCCTGGCTGCTTTGAAGACACACCTGGCAGACCTACATAGAAAAGGGATCAACGGCCGCATACTGACATCTGTCTATCTGGCTTTCAACAAGCCGGAGGTGTTCAGCGACTTATTGACTATCCCGAACGTAACCGTCCGGATCTCGGGCAAAGACGGATTTCATTCCAAAGGTTACCTGTTTACTCACCAGGACCATCATACATTTGTTGTCGGCAGTTCCAACCTGACGATGAATGCTTTGAAAATCAATTACGAGTGGAACGTCAGACTGACGTCCTATGACCATGGCCAGATGATCCGGGATATCCATGACCATATGGAAAGCGAGTGGCATGAAGCAGAGATTCTGACCCGCAGATGGATCCAGGATTATGCAGAAAATTATACGCCGCAGTTCGAAATGAAACGCGGACTTATTGTTGAAGACACACCAGAGTACATCAGACCGAACATCATGCAGCGGGATGCCTTGAGAAATCTGCGGGGACTGAGAAAACGCGGAGCCGATAAGGGGCTGGTCATCTCAGCGACCGGAACAGGGAAAACCTTCCTTTCCGCTTTTGACGTCGATCAGTTTTCTCCGGACCGCGTCCTGTTTATCGTGCACCGCGAACAGATCCTGAACAAGGCCAAAGAGGACTACCGGAAGATTTTAGGCGGAGAGCTTCGGATTACGGTGTACTCTCGGGCTCGCGCAAAGACCTGGATGCCAGGTACCTGTTTGCAACGATCCAGACGATCTCCAAAGAAGCAGTTCACAGCCAGTTTGATCCGGGTCACTTCGACTATATCCTGATCGATGAAGTCCACAAAGCCGGAGCCGTCTCTTACCATAAAGTTCTCGATTATTTTTCTCCAGGATTCCTTTTGGGAATGACAGCCACGCCCGAACGAACAGACGGATTCAATATTTTTGAACTGTTCGATTACAATGTTGCCTATGAGATTCGTTTGCAGGAAGCTTTAAAGGAAGATATGCTCTGCCCGTTCCACTACTTCGGCGTGACGGATTTTGTGAGAAACGGCGAACTGATCTCAGAGGACACTGATTTCTCTCACTTGATCGAGGAGGAGCGGGTCGCTTATCTTTTAGATAAATTAAACTACTACGGGTGTTCAAAAAACGATCCCAAAGGACTGGTCTTCTGCAGCCGGAAAAAAGAGGCAAAAGCTCTGGCAGAGCAGTTCAATGCGGCCGGCATCGGCAGTGTGTACTTATCCGGGGAAGATTCACTAACAAAGCGCGAGAAAGAAGTCAGTCGTCTGGAAAAGGGTGAGATCAGTTATATTTTCACCGTAGATATTTTCAATGAGGGCATCGACATTCCAAAAATCAATCAGGTCGTTATGCTGAGAAATACCCAGTCAAGTATCATCTTTATCCAGCAGCTGGGACGCGGGCTCAGAAAAGATCCGTCTAAAGACTATGTCACGGTGATCGACTTTATTGGAAACTATAAAAATAATTACCTCATTCCGATGGCACTGTCCGGGGACGTCTCGAGGAACAAAGACAAGGTCAGGAAAAACACGTTCGATACGGACTTCGTTTCCGGTGTTTCTTCCATCAATTTCGAGGAAATAGCTAAAAAACAGATCTTTGATTCGATCAACAGAACGTCCATGGATGCTATGGCGGAGCTAAGAAAAGCCTTTGATCTGCTGTACAACCGTTTAGGACGCACCCCTTACCTCAGAGATTTCAAAGAACAGGCGATGGTCGATCCGATGCTGCTGGCGAACAAGAAGAAGAGCTATTATGACTTTCTGGTAAGCATGAAACAGAATGAAACAACGCTGACCGATGATGAAAAGTGTTATCTGATGATCGCTTCCCGGGAACTGCTTGCAGGCATGAGGCGGCATGAACTGTTGTTGCTTCAGTACCTGATAGATAAGCATTTAAATGATAAAAAGCCCGAAATAGGCCGCAGCGACCTGAAAAAACGATATGAACAATGGCAGCTGCCAAACGGCGGAAAAACGATCGCATCGGTATTAAACACGCTGGATTTAAGCTTTTTCACGGGCATGACCGAGAAAACATACGGGAAGCATCCGTTCGTCAAGGTCGACGTCAGCAGGGTCCGGCTCTCCCAAAAATTCCTGCAGGCGCTGGATCATGCGTATTTCCGCAGACTGTTTTTGGACATACTGGAAACAGGCATGCTGAATGCGGCCGAGTACACCTTGGACAAACCGCTGACGCTTTATCAGAAGTATAAGAGGAAAGATGTCCTGAGACTGCTGAACTGGGACAGACAGATGGTGGATCAGAACATCGGGGGATATGCAGCCAAAGACGGTGAGTTTGTCATCTTTGTTACTCTGGAAAAGGGCGACGATTTTTCCGGGGCCTTGATGGCTTACGAGGATGAACTGCTGGATCGGGCAACGATGAAATGGTTCACCAAATCCCCACGGACGTTAACGTCTCCTGAAGTGAAAAAACTGATGGACCCCAAAAACTGGCATTATCGCTTGTTCGCAAAAAAATCAGATGATGAAGGCAGCGACTTTTATTATCTGGGTGAAGTCGCTCCCGTACTGGATTCGATCGTTGAATCAAAAAAACCGACGCAGGAAGGCAAAAAGAAAAATGTGGTGGAGATGTATCTGAAATTCCATGATCCGATAGAGAAAAGTCTGTACCGCTACCTGACATCAAAAGAATACTAAAGAAGCACCGCGGCTGTCCGTTTAATCGGCCAACTGCGGTGCTTTATTAATGTGTACGTTCTTGTGCGTGCGCTTCCTGGCATACATGGCAGTGTCTGCATGGTCGAGAAGGACGTGTGAAGAGGTGCCGTCATCCGGATAGATGGCACAGCCGATGCTCGGTATGCAGTACAGCTTTCTGCCTTTAATAAGGTAGGGCCGACTCAAATCGCTCTTCAGACGGCGGGTCCGCTCGTCGATGTCTGAACGACTTTCTGGTCGGGTCAGCAAAAGAGTAAACTCGTCTCCGCCGAGCCTTGCCCCATGCTCGTCTTCGTCGATAGAGGCATGGATACGCTGGCCGATCTCTGAAAGCAGTTCGTCACCTAAAGCATGACCGTACGTATCATTAATGAGTTTGAAGTCATTCAGATCCAGAAACAATACGGCAAAAAGGTCCCGGGCAGGATCCGAATGTTTGATGCGATCGGCAAGATGTTCTTCAAAATGCGTCCGGTTTGCCAGATTTGTCAATGGATCATGGTAGGCCAGATAATGTATGCGCTGTTCATTGAGTTTGTTTTGAGTGATATCCTGTGCGATGGCAAAAACGCCGACAAGTTCTTCTTTCACCATGATAGGAATATGGGTGACGCTGATGTAAAGAAGCCGCCCGAAACTGTTCGTGATCGTGAACTGATAATGCTGTGAGGATCCATTTCGGGTCTTATAGAAATTTTCTCTCACTTGCTCTTTATGTTCATCATCGATGAAAGGCATGACGGACCGGCTGATCAGTTTTTCTCTTGCAACCCCGGCAAGCTCTGCGCCTTTCTTGTTGACACTTATGACGTGTCCTTTCAGATCAAGGGAGAAAACGGCATCCGGATGATTTGAGAAAAGTGATTTATAGCGTTCTTCACTCAAAAGCAGATCCTTTGTCTGCGTCTCATATTTCCCGATCAGCTGCTTGTTTTCGTTTAAGACAATCAGCTGTCTGGCAATGATGATGACGATGGTCAGACCGGCCCCGACGGTCACTTCATTCATAGTGGAGGCATTGACGATCATGTAGATGAACAGAATGCTGACATAGATATAAGGAAACAGCATGCGCAAATTGCCGTCTGCTTTATCCACGAGCAGCTCCTGGCTTTCTTGTGTTGGCGCCTCCTGCTGGAGCAGACCGGTATAACCGATGAGCAGAGTACCCAGAATGAACAGGGGGTCCAGCCAGCTGCCCGACGTGTAGGCGTCTGAATTCTGCAGCAGCATGAAGCCGATGTCCGCGGTGATCTGTAAAAGAATACCGGCAATGAGGTAGAGGGACGTATATCTGTGAAAGACGCGTTTACAGTTGAAAAAGTACACGACAATGAAAAACAGCAATGCCAGATCGATTAGAGGATAAAAAAGCGAAAGACCCAACTCGAAAGCTGCGGCAGTATTGTTCTCAATGACTGGTTTAATGAGAAAATACCAGAAAAAGGTCGAGTAGACCGTCATAACCAGAAAAATGTCAAAGATGAACGTTGCAATGGAAAGGTGTTTTTTCTCCGTTTTCAGCTTATAGACGAACGCTGAAAGGTATAGAACAGAATTCATAACATAAAAGATATCGGGAATGCCCGGGTAGGGAACATTTAGTTTCATAACTGTTTCATAAATGAGCCAGACGGATTCTGCCAGAAAATAGCTGAAGGTCCCCATAGCGAGCAGCAGCCAGAAAGCCCTCTCTTTTCTCGGGCTTCGCCTGATGGCTTTAATCAGCCAGAGCGTTGCAATCAAGGGTCCGACGATCGACAGGACGTTCCCGCCGGCGGTCAGTATGTAAGTGTTCGCGTTCCATAGTGTTATCCAACCATAATAAAAAACGGTATAAATAAAAATAAACACAAGAACGGCTTTATTTCTGTGTTTAGCTGTCATGTCATTTTGATCTCCTTAAACTGAGATAGTTCTCCTTGAAAACCATACCATAAACTTTGTGAAATGGATATGATTAAATCTGAAAATAAAATAAAAAATAACAGGAAAGTGAATAAAAATATCGGGCTGCCGTCTTTCGGATAGTTATATGAGAAAAATGGAGTCAAAAAAATCACTTGTGAATAAATGAACTAAATCACAGCCCGATTTAGTTGCAAATCCGCCAGCCGGTCACGTACTATAGAGGTAACTAATAAAAGGAAGTGCAGAAACTATGTCGTATCTCTTATTCATCCTGGGCTTTGGACTGACGGCCTGTACGATCATCGATCTGGTATGGACGACGTTGTGGGTGGACGGCGGGGCAGGTCCGCTGTCTCGAAGGGTCGCTCGTTATACCTGGAAGGGGATCGAAGGACTGACCCGGAAAAACAACAATGTACTGACTCTGGTAGGCCCGGTCATCCTGGTCGTCACTACTGCTCAGCTGGATCTTTTTCATGTGGGCGGGGCTGACGATCCTCTATTCAGCTGATCCGCACTCGATCATAGACACCCGGTCGGGTGGGGCTATTCAGTGGTACGAACGGGTATACTTCACGGGGTATTCGATATTCACGTTAGGCATCGGTGACTATTCGCCTCAGCCCGGCTTCTGGCAGGTCACGACGGCTATTGTATCGGGAGTAGGTATTTTATTTCTGACATTAGGTGCCTCTTATGTCATCAATGTCGTCAACGCTGTAGTAAAAAAGCGCTCCTTCGCCCCGCTCGATCACGGGGCTGGGCATGTCGAGTGAGAAAATACTGAGGTTAGCCTGGAACGGTACAGATTTTCATCAGCTCGATCTTCTTCTGATAAATGCCTCGTCGGATATTTCGGAACTGACCCAGCAGCATCAGGCCTATCCGCTGCTGCATTTTTATCACACTAAAACGCCTGAAGAGGCCTCGGCTGTCAGTATCGCGATACTTGACGACCTGCTGACACTTTTGCATTACGGCTTGAAGGATAAGGAATCGGTCAATGTCATCCTGGTTCAGGAAACCCGCTCCAGCATTGAAACATATCTCGATACCCTGACCTCGGTCTATATCCGGCCTTCTGAGAAAGAGCCGAACCGTCCCGATATCAAAAGTCTCGAAAACACGGGCATACCCTTTGTAACAGAAGAGGCCTTCACACGTGATCTGGACGGAACGATTGCGCGCGGCCGCAACGCTGCTGGGTGCGGTTATCTCGGACAGGCACGAATGGCCGGAATATGAAGAATGGAAGAATTGAGTTAATTGAAAAAACGCCGGAAGAGGCCTTTCTTTGTCTGAAAGAAACGCTCCTCCCGGCGTTTTTGTGCATATTAAGCCTGTTTTGATGAATATCACTTTAGTGACAGGTTCTAAAAGTAGAACGAGATGAATTGTCTCAACTATCAATATAAGAGCGTGTTCTGCATCTCAATCTGTCTGATTTACACGAGAAAGGTGACGCGATAAGAAGTCTCTGATACGATACCGGTATTCTTCCTTGTTTGTCACATACCCGTAGGCGTGTTTTGCTTCCGGAACGATATACAACTCTTTTGGACCGCCGGCAGCCTGATACAAGTCATGCGCCATGTGGGTCGGCACGAAGGTATCTTCTTCACCGTGAATAAAGAGGATCGGGGTGAGACTCTTCTGGACCTGTTTTTCGGGATTAGCTTCACCGAACCAGTAACCGGCCTTTAATTTAGTGATGAAACTGGTCAGGGGAATAAAAGGGTACTGGGGAAGCTTGTACAAAAGCTTCAGTTGATGCGCCATTTCACTTGACACCGAACTGTAGCCGCAGTCTTCAACGATCGCTTTGACATTGGAAGGCAGCGCTTCTCCGCTGACGTTCAGGACCGTCGCACCGCCCATGCTGAGACCGTAGAGGATCACTTCTGACTCATCGCCCAGCCTGTCAATCATCTGTCTGATCCAAAGTAAATAATCTTTCCGTTCGTGCCAGCCGAAGCCGATGTAGTCACCTTCACTTTCGCCGTGTCCTCTGGCGTCCGGGAGCAGGAGATTGAAGCCCATATCATGGAACAGTTTGGCCCAAGGCGCCATGTCGCGGTTGCTGCCGCTGTATCCGTGAGCAATAATGGCGACTTTTTTTGAGTTCTCTTCAGCCGGGATGAACAGGCTTGATAGTAGCAGTCCGTCGGTAGCTCGTTGAAGTAGAATTTCTTTTTCCACCGACTGGTACCATTCCTTTTCGATCGCCCATGGGTCATCGGGGTAGATCTTTTCCATACTGTAGTCATCGAGGAAATCTTTTTTACTTATACTTACGGCGCTTTTATATAAATAGGCACTCGCATATGTAAAGAAACCGGTCGACAGGCCTGCTGCACCGAGCAGCCCCCATTTCGTCAATTTGTTCAATATTGTCACTCCTTTACTGCTTTTATACCATTATACCCTAAAAGAATGAAGACTTTTTGAAGATAATTTCATTTCAGCCCTTGACATACCAAGTTACAGGGTATAGTATACCTGGTAGGGTATTTAAACAAACAGAAAGTTGAGGAGATAAGCTTGTTTGGATTATTCAATCGTATACCAAGTGTGACTGCCAGTCAGTTAGAAGCAGATTTAAGTAATAAACCTACGATATTAGATGTGCGCATGCCGGGCGAATACCGTCTGGGGCATATTCCGGGATCGAAAAACTTCCCGTTAAATAAAATAGAACAGTATAAAGGCAAGACAGATGATAAACTCTATGTCATCTGTCAGTCAGGTATGAGAAGCAAACGCGCTGCGACAGCACTTCAGAAAAAAGGTTTTGATGTAGTGAATGTCCGTGGCGGAATGAATCAGTGGAACGGAACAGTAAGAGGAGGAAAATTATAATATGAGTAAAGTAGTTATTGTCGGTGGTGTCGCTGGTGGCATGTCAGCCGCAACGCGTCTGCGCCGTTTAGATGAAAATGCAGAAATCGTTATTTTTGAAAAAGGTCCCTATGTCTCTTTTGCAAACTGCGGGCTGCCTTATTATGTATCTGGAGAAATCGATGACCGCAGTAAATTACTGGTTCAGACACCTGAAGCGCTGTATGACCGTTTCCGCTTGGACGTCAGACCGAACCATGAAGTCCTGTCCATCAATCCGGAAGATAAAACGGTATCCGTTCAAAGTAACGGTGAAGTCTCAACTGAAAGTTACGATAAACTGATCCTGTCACCTGGAGCAAGACCGTTCGTTCCTCCAATTGAAGGATTAAATGAGACGGACAATGTGTATACGTTGAGAAACGTTCCTGATCTGGATAAAATCATGAAACGTATTGATGGAACGGATCCTCAAAAAGCTGTTGTCATAGGTGCCGGATTCATCGGTATCGAAATGGCCGAAAATCTGAAACACCGAGGCATTGACGTTGTCATCGTTGAAAAAGCACCTCAAGTTTTACCGCCATTAGATGAAGAAATGGCTGCTTTTGTTGAGAACGAAATAGAAGAAAATGACATTAAAATCATTACGTCTCAATCGGCCGTTGCCTTTAAAGATAAGGGACAGCGCGTGATCCTGGAAGATGGAAGTGAACTGGAAACAGACATGACCGTTATGTCCGTAGGTGTACAGCCTGAAAACACATTGGCAGAATCTGCCGGAATCGAGCTTGGTTTCCGAGGCGGTATTTTAGTGGATGAAAATTACGAAACAAATGTTTCTGACATCTACGCAGTCGGTGATGCGATCGTTGTTAAAAACCAGATTACAGGCAGCGATGCATTGATTTCACTTGCTTCACCAGCTAACCGTCAGGGACGTCAGGTTGCTGATGTAATAGCCGGGATGAAACGCAAGAACAAAGGAAGTATCGGCACAGCTATTGTTCGTGCATTTGGAATTACTGCGGCATCAGCTGGTTTAAATGAACGCGTGGCAAAAATGTCAGGCTTAAATGTTGCATCGGTGCACACATTGAGCAAGGATCACGCCAGTTATTATCCTGGTGCAACAGATATCACCCTGAAACTTGTATTCAATCCTGAAGACGGGACTATCTATGGTGCCCAGGCCGTTGGTGTCAATGGTGTTGATAAACGTATTGATATCATCTCTACAGCAATCAAAGCCGGATTGACGGTCTATGACCTGCCTGAACTGGAATTCACGTATGCACCGCCATTTGGTTCAGCAAAAGACCCAGTCAACATGATCGGTTACGCTGCGCTGAATATCATGGAAGGCATGAGTGATACTGTCCAGTGGCACGAACTGAACGACGAACTCGAGAACGGTGCGATTCTTCTCGATGTCCGCAGTGAAGCAGAACTGGCAGAATCTGGTCGCTTCCCTGATTCAGTCAATATCCCGCTCAACGATCTGCGTGACCGCGTGAATGAACTGGATAAAAATCAGACGTACGTCATCAGCTGCCGCAGTGGGCAGCGCAGCTATATCGGCGAGCGTCTGCTTAAACAGCTGGGCTTCAATGTGAAAAACCTGGACGGGGCCTATGCGCTTTATCAGACAGTGAAACCTGAAGAACTTGAAACTGTAAAACTGGAGGAAATCAACAATGTTTAATTCTGTCAGTATGGATGAATTTGGACAAAAACAGCGAAAAGAAGACTTGAACATCATCGATGTCAGAGAAGCGGGTGAATTCTCATCCGGACACATTCCGGGAGCGATCAATGTTCCGTTAAGTGAATTTGCACAGCATATCGACAAAATCGATAAATCAAAAGAGCATCACGTCGTCTGTCTATCCGGTGCCCGCTCGTCAGTTGCGTGTGACTTCCTGGGCAATAACGGGTATAATGTAGTTAACGTGATGGGTGGCATGTCCGCCTGGAGAGGGGACATCGAATAACATGGTAAAATGTGACAAAAGCATTCTTAATCGCTTGAAACGGACGGAAGGTCAGATCAGAGGCATTCAGCGGATGTTGGAAGAGGAAAAGGAATGTTCAGATCTTGTCACACAATTGTCGGCTGTCCGTTCAAGTGTGGACCGCATCATGGGACTGATCGTTGCGGAGAACTTGAAGCAATGTGTGGAAAATCCCGATGCGGATCCAAAAGAACAGGCAGAAAAAATTCAAAAAGCGATACAACTGGTAATCAAAAAGTGATCTGGTATCACTAAGAGAAGGCCTCACTCTTCGGCAGTGAGGTCTTTTTCGCATGCTTTAAAAACTCAAGCGTTAATACAGAATAAAGTTACTATCCTTGGTAAGATATAAGTAGAGTAAAGAAAATCTCTTTAAGGAGGGAATGGAATTGTCACACACAAATTCAGTAAAAATCAGTCTGCTCTCTTTATCGGCAGGCCTGATGCTCGCAGCGCTGCGGAACAGACGATACTCAGACAGATCCGAACCCGATCGAGGATGATACTACCGAAATGGATGACACGGAACCTGTGGAAGAACAGCCTGATGATACAGGGGGAGAGACAGACGACATGGATGGAACGGACGATTCAACGATGGATGACACGGATGATATAGATGAAGTAGACGAACCGACAAGTGCAATGGATACGCCGGGGGTCGACGGCCTTGAGTTGCCCGTAACCTTGAACAGTTCCATCGATATCTTTTATGAGACATTCGGCAGCGAAGAGATCAATATCGATTCGATTCATTTTGAAGAAGACGATGGCCGCTATGTCTATTCGTTTGAAGGATGGGACGACAACTTTGACTATGAACTGGACGTTGATGCCGAGACGAGTGAAATCATCGAACAGGAACAGGATGAAGACAGTGACACCGAAGATATCCTTGAACTGGAAGGCATCATCACGCCCCAGGAAGCAATGGAAGCGGCACTGGAAGCAAGCGGATCCGGTTATGTGGAAGAATGGGAACTGGAAGTTGAGAACGGTCAGACGATTTATGACATCGATATAGAAGACGGCAACGATCAGAAAATCGATGCAATGACCGGTGACGTCCTTTAATTAGATCATTAAATGCGAAGTGAATAATAAGCTGAAAGAAGAGTCTCCGTGACTCTTCTTTTCTATTGCAGCAACTGAAGGTCCTGCATCAATTCGAGTTCCTATTGTATGCGCCCTGACTTCATAACTAAACACGTAACTAAATTTAAAAAACGCCCTGGTATTTTAAGGTGTTATCTATCTGAATGTGTTAAAGTGGGTAAAAAAGAAGAAGGATGACGTCGATGTACAATGAAGCAATAATCAGCGATACAAAACAGATGGTAAAGGAAAAATTGTTGAACGAAGGAACAGGACACGACTGGTACCATATCGAACGCGTCTGGAAAGTCGCTGTCAGACTTGCCGAGCAAGAGCAGGCCAACCGCTTCATCGTTGAAATGGCGGCGCTGCTGCACGACCTGATCGATGACAAGCTGGTGTCGAACAAGGAAGAGGCGGTCCAGGAGGTCATGTACTGGCTGGAGGGCGTCGGCGTAACGTCTTCGGACAGTGAACGGATCTTTGAAATCATTGAAACCATTTCTTATAAGGGCGGCAACAATAAAAAAGTCCAGACGATCGAGGCGCAGGTGGTCCAGGACGCCGACCGCCTGGATGCCATCGGAGCCATCGGTATCGCGCGCTGTTTTGCCTATGCCGGCAGCAAAGGTAATTTACTGTTCGACCCGGAACTGTCCGTCAGGGAAAGCATGACGGAAGAAGAATACCGCACGGGTGAAACGAGCGCCGTTCATCATTTTTACGAGAAGCTTCTGAAGCTGAAAGATCTGATGAACACTGAAGCAGCCAGAAAAATCGCACAAGAGCGGCATGCCTTCATGGAAGACTACCTGACCCAGTTCTTTAATGAATGGGAAGGACAATAAGAGAGTGTAAAAAAGCCAGTCACGTGGGATCAATACGTGACTGGCTTTTCCTGTTCAATCAGATTTTCAACGTAAGGACTGTGAGAAATGCTGATGGAGCGGAACAGTCTTCTGAAAAGAACGAGTGTAATCAGCAATCCGATAACAAAAATAACTGAGAAGATAATATAATCAACGGGAAGTTCTTCGGACAGCGCCAGTATCCCTTCAACGGCTGCTTCCCCGTCATCGGGCAGGAGCAGCGCTGGCAGGATGACGAGGAAATTGTACAGACTGTGAGTGAAAATGGCGTAAAACAAATTGCTGTATTTGACGTAAACCAGTCCGCACAGCAGACCTAAAAGCAGCTGCGGGACAAAGAGCGACTGAAAGTGAAAGATCATAAAGAGCAGTGAACTAAAGATAACGCCTTTTTTCACAGAGTACTTATCCACCCATTTGTTCATTATGTAGCCCCGAAAGACGATTTCTTCGACGATTGGTGCCACGATCACGGCAATGATGAAAAGATAGACAGCAGGAATCTCGTCTTCTGCAGCAAGCTGTTCAAGGTAGGGGGTAAGCATTCTGAAAATATCTGGTACAAAGGAAATCAGAGTCAGCAGAAAGATTGAAAAGCTGGTGGCCACGACGGCGACAAGCAGTGTCCAGCGGCTTATCTTCAATCAGATCGCTCAGCTTTTTGGGGCTGGATTTGGCAACCGACTGAACGCTCAGTGCCTGTTTTTTCATCAGAGAAAGGACTATTTTGTAAACAAGAAAATAAAGCAGGCTGTCGGATAAAATACGTATGAACGAGAAATGTTCTGTTCCAAAGGCAAGAAAAAGAACAATCGTCAGGATCACGACACCAATGAATGCAAGGATGGTCCAGCCGAGCAGACCCCAGAGTCTAGCATCCTTGAACGTTTTCTGATACATCTGATTCCCTTCTTTCATGTGTATGTATAAATATAGACTAGCACAATTGCCTCGGGAATCATAGAAACAAGTCTAAACCCTCCTTATTTATGATAAACTAGGCTCAAAGTGATTCAAGGGAGGATTATATGGAACCAATCGTAGAATTAGTCGATGTGACCAAACAGTTTGACGGGACGCCGGTACTCAAGGGCGTGACGTTTTCAGTAATGCCGGGAGAGATCATCGGCTATATCGGTCCCAATGGTGCGGGAAAAAGTACCACTGTGAAAATAATTTTAGGTATGCTGAAAAAGGATACGGGAACGATCCGTCTATTCAATGAACCGCTGAATAATGGAGACGTATCTTACAAGGCACGGATCGGGTATGTCCCGGAAAATGCCGAGCTCTATGAGACTTTGACCGCTAAGGAATATCTGCTGTTCGTGGGTGAACTGTACGGGATGGAAGAAGGGGACATCATCGAAAAAGCGACTGAAATGATGGATGCACTGGGCATCAGGGAGTCTCTGCATGGGCGTCTGTCCAGCTTTTCCAAAGGCATGCGCCAGAAGGTCCTGATCATATCCAGTCTGATCCATAACCCGGATATCCTGTTCTGGGATGAACCCTTGAGCGGTCTGGATGCCAACAGTGTGCAGGTCATCAAGGAGCTTCTCGCTAAGCTGAAGCAGGAAGGCAAAACCATCTTCTATTCCTCGCATGTGATGGATACCGTGGAAAAATTGAGTGACCGCATTCTGATCCTGCATGACGGATATGTCGTGGCAGACGGACCCTTCAGTGAGCTGAAAAAAGAAGCGGCAGGGACGCTCGAGCAGCTCTTCAATACACTGACCGGCTTTGACCAGCACGAAGCACTGGCCGATCAGTTCCTCCGGGGGATGAAAGGGGAATTCACTCATGATGCGTGACATTTTGGGCATGGGTGAACAGGCGAAAGAGCCGGTTTATTTGAAAATAACTGACAAGCTGGCGCCGCTGTACCGGAAATTCGGAGTCGACTACCAGCAGATGCGGACGATATTAGAAGTGAAAATGATGATGGACAGCCGCAGAGAAGCACCAATCCAGGGGATGAGTTCCAGCAGGAAACCGGATGAAGAAAAGAATCACTTCTTTTCAAGCCTGTGGGTCTATGCCATCATCAGCATTTTCCTGCTGCTGCTGTTCGTCTATGACAACTGGGTCTTCCAGTATACGACCTATTTCAGCTATATTTTCATCATGCTGTTTTCGACGATGCTGGCCAATTTTTCTAATATCCTGCTTGATACGAAGGACTCTGAACTGATCGGCACGAAACCGGTGTCTCAAAAGACGCTCGGGGCAGCTAAAGCGACCCATATCGCGATTTACCTGATCTCCTTTACGTTCGCTGCCGGACTGGCTGTGATGCTGGCGACCTTTTATTTCAATGGCCTCATCGCCGGCCTTCTGATCATCGTCCTGACGTTTCTAGCTGCTTTATGGGCCCTGGGCTTGACCATCGTGATGTATGCGACTGTTCTGAAGCAATTTGACGGCGAACGTCTCAAGAATATCATCGCCTACAGCCAGATCGGCCTGTCCATCTTCATGGTCATGGGCTACTACCTGATGCAGCAGATCTTTGAAATCGTAAATCCTGAAACGTTTCTGGTCGAGATGAATCTGTCACTCGGCCACGCGCTGCTTTTTCCCATGTGGTTCGTTGCGCCGTTCGGCATCCTGCAGGAGGGCCTCCAAATGGTTTATGTGGTCTATACCGGCCTGCTGGTGGCGGGGACGCTGGGGATCGCCGTACTCTATCACTACAACAACGACAAGATCGACAGTAACCTTCAGAAGATGAACAAGGCGAAAGTCCAGCCTTCCAACCGGTCGATACTGGAAAGGACCGCTGCCAGCATCTTAAGTCCCGATTCGCTTGAAAAGGCCTATTTTCACTTCACCTGGCAGCTGACAAAGAACGAACGGGAATTCAGACGCGTCTGTATCCGTCGATCGCAAGTGCGATGGTGTTTCCGGTCGTCATCTTTTTCAACAGCATAAGGGGGGACATGCCGGTCACCGAACAGAACAGCATGACCTTTCTGTATCTGCCCTACTTCACCATGCTGGCCATCCCAATTATCGCGGTAGCCACCCAGTTTTCCGTGAACTACAAAGGACGGTGGCTATTCGAACTCAGTCCCAAGCATGCCAAAGGGCCATTTCTCCGCGCGGTGACAAAGGTGATGCTGATCAAGATCCTGCTGCCGATGTACAGCCTGGTCAGCCTGCTGATCCTGATCCTGACTGGCTTCACGTACCTGATTCAGCTGATGAACGGCTTCCTGCTGTTGAGCGTGATTTTATACTTTGAAATGAACCGTTCGAGCACGGAACTGCCGTTTTCGAGAAAATACGCAGCCTCAGAAGCGAATCAGGGCTGCATGGCAAGCCTCATCTTCTTTGTCCCTGTCTTCATTGTTTCATTCATCATGATTGTGATTCAGGTCCTGATCCCGTATGCAGAGTGGGGCGTTCTGATCGGTCTTCTGGCACTCAATGCCTGGTGGATGAAGAAGGGATTCAGAAAGTAAGGCGCGAACACCGCTGCCTGGAAGAAAAAAAGCGTCATAAATACTGGAGAGACGAGGAGAAGAGGCTTTTTCTCCTTTTTATTCTTCAGTAAGTAAGATACAATAAGACCAATGAGACTATTTATGAGGAGACTTTTAAACATGGAACGTATTATATTAACGGGAGACCGTCCGACGGGAAAACTGCATCTGGGCCATTACGTCGGCTCGCTCCAGAACCGTCTGAAACTGCAGGAAGATGAAAACAACAAAGTGTTCGTCATGATCGCTGACCAGCAGGCGTTGACCGATAACGCCAAGAACCCGGAAAAGGTGCAGCAGAACTTGCTGGAAGTGGCACTGGATTATCTGGCTGTCGGACTGGATCCGAAAAAGACGACCATTTTCGTGCAGTCACAGATCCCGCAACTGCCGGAACTGACGATGTATTATCTGAATTTAGTAACCGTGGCGCGCCTGCAGCGTAATCCGACGGTGAAGTCCGAAATCATGGAAAAAGGCTTCAATGAAAGTATCCCGGCCGGTTTCTTCATGTATCCGGTCAGCCAGGCGGCAGACATCACTGCCTTTAAAGCAACACACGTACCGGTGTGGGGAAGACCAGAAACCGATGGTCGAACAGACGACGAGAAATCGCCCGTGACTTCAACCGTACCTACGGGAAAGATGTCCTGGTGGAACCGGATATCATCCTGCCGCCGAAAGGACAGGGCCGCCTTGTCGGTGTCGACGGAAAAGGGAAGATGAGCAAGTCGCTGAACAATGGCATCTACTTATCCGACAGTGCAGACGAGGTCCAGAAGAAAATCATGAAAATGTACACGGATCCGAACCATATCCGCGTCGAAGATCCGGGTCATGTCGAAGGCAACGTCGTCTTTACGTACCTGGACGTCTTTGATGACGACAAGGAAAAAGTGCAGGAACTGAAAGACCAGTACCGAAAAGGCGGGCTGGGCGATGTGAAGATCAAACGGTATCTGAACGATGTCCTGCAGGCAAAACTTCAGCCGATCCGTGAACGCAGGCTGGAATTCGAACAGGACAGAGGGGCCGTTTTGGAGATGCTGAAAGAAGGCAGTCTGAAAGCGGAAGCCGTGGCTGCTCAAACCCTGGATGAAGTCAAAGATGCGATGGGCATCAATTATTTCAAGTAAGAGAAGGTGAAACAGCGATGGAACTGAAGCCGGTAACTAAACATAATTACATGATGGTGGTGGATCTGAAAGTCCATCCTCATCAGGAAGGCTTTGTCGCTCCCAACTGGCTGTCCTTGCTGGAAGCTAACTATGAGAGCGATAAATATCCGTTTGCGGTCTATGACAACGGGGATATCGTAGGCTTCCTTATGTGCAGCTATTACCCTGCAGATAAGGCCTATCCGGTCGATTCCTGGTGGCTGGAGAGGTTTATGATCGATAAAGAAGCTCAGGGGAAAGGTTTAGGTAAACAAGCTCTCGCGCTCTTTTTGAAAGGCTATAAACCTCATGAAGACGTCGACGAACTGAGACTCGGTGTCGAACCTGAGAACGAAAAAGCAATAAAGCTTTATGAATCGTTCGGCTTTGCCGAAGAAGGCGTCGTCGATGGTGAAAAAGTCTACTTCAGAAAATGGTAAACCGAACAGGAAAATGAACACAAAAAAGGAGTCAGCATCCATTTTACAGGATGCTGACTCCTTTTTGTGCTTATGATCAGCGGACCTGACCTTCACCAAAAACAATATACTTGGAAGATGTCAGTTCCGGCAGACCCATCGGGCCGCGCGCATGAAGCTTTTGTGTGCTGATGCCAATTTCTGCACCAAAGCCGAATTCGAACCCGTCAGTAAAGCGGGTCGAGGCATTCACGTAAACAGCGGCAGAATCGACTTCGCGGTGGAAACGCTGGCCGGCAAAATAATCGGTCGTCACGATGGCTTCCGAGTGGCCGGTGCTGTAACGGTTGATGTGTTCGATGGCGTCAGTCTAAAGAATCAACGACTTTCACCGCCAGGATGTAATCCAAAAATTCTGTTTCCCAGTCTGCTTCCGTCGCAGGGATGGAGTCTTTCAGGTACTTCTGCGCTTCTTCGTCAGCACGCAGTTCCACGTTCCATCTGTTCAGCGCTTCTTCAATGACAGGCAAGAAATCTTCAGCGACATCTTTATGGATCAAGAGCGTCTCGGCCGCATTACAGACAGACGGACGGTCCGTCTTGGCGTTGACGATGATGTCTCTGGCCATCTCCAGCTGAGCTGACTGGTCGATATAGACGTGACAGTTGCCTGTGCCCGTTTCGATCACAGGGACCGTCGCGTTCTCGACGACCGCCTTGATCAGATTGGCTCCGCCGCGTGGAATCAGAACATCCAGATAGCGGTTCAGCTTCATCATCTCATTGGCTGAGTCGCTGGAGGTGTCTTCGACGAGCTGGATGGCTGTTTCAGGCAGGTCGCTTCCACTTAAAGACGCGCGCAGGCTGGTCACGACAGCCAGATTGGAGTTGAATGCTTCCTTGCCGCCGCGCAAAATGACGACGTTGCCGGATTTGAAACAGAGTCCGGCTGCGTCAGACGTGACGTTCGGACGGGCTTCATAAATGATGCCGATGACGCCCAGTGGCACCGACTGCTTGCCGATTTTAAGTCCGGCTTCATTGGTCCACATGCTGTCGACCAGACCGATGGGATCAGGCAGTTTGGCAATGTCTTTCAGTCCCTGAGCCATGGCTTCGATACGTTCCTTTGTCAACGTCAGGCGGTCCAGCAGTGACTCCGTGATGCCGTTTGCTTTTGCGTTATCAGTATCCATTATTATTGGCTTCCAGGATGTTATCTGTATCACGCAGAAGGCCTTCCGCCATTAGCAGTAACGCGTCGTTTTTTGCTTTTCTAGAAGCCTGCGCCAGCTGACGTTCTGCCTGTTTGGCTTTTTTACCGAGTTCGATCAATGTTTCCATTTGAAAAACTCCTCCCATTTACTCTTTAGAAAACAGCGTTCCCTCATTTTCGGCGTTCAATATACGGAACAGGGTTGTCAGATCCGATCCGTTGGCTAAAATCATGCGTTTGCCGGCTTCCAGAACGATCTGAGCCGCATTCAGTTTCGTGATCATGCCGCCTGTCCCGAACTTTGGTCGTGGAATCCTGTGCCAGTTCAAGGATATCGGCCGTCACGTCGCTGACTAGTTCAAACCGCTTGGCGTCACTCGTGTTTCATCGGGTTCTTATCATAAAAACCGTCGATGTCCGACAGCATGATCAGAAGATCCGCATCCGTCAGCTCCAGTACGATGGCGGACAGGGTGTCGTTGTCACCGAACCGGGTCAGGTGGTCGAGTTCTTCCACTGAGACCGTATCATTTTCGTTGACGATCGGGATGACGTGCTTGACCAGCAGCTGTTCAAAAGTGTTCACGGTGTTCAGCCGGCTTACCGGAAAGTCCGTCACGTCTTTTGTCAAAAGGACCTGGCCGATCTGATGGCCGTAAGTGGTAGAAGAACTTGCTGTAGACTCGATCAGTTCCGTCTGGCCGATGGAGGCAATGGCCTGCTGCTCGGGGATGGTCACCGGGCGTTTGGTCAGGTTCATGCGGGACAGGCCCACACCGATGGCTCCGGAAGAGACAAGGATCACTTCTTTTCCCTGGTTTTTCAGATCGCTCAGGACAAATGACAGCTTTTCCATCTGCTGCAGGTTGATCTGGACCGTTCGGGTACATGATCGTGCTGGTCCCGACTTTGATGACGATGCGCTTGCTTTTCTCTGATTTTTCTTCGTGTTTCGTTAGTCATATCGTATCCATTCTTTCTTTAATAAGAGTTCTTTGTGTCACTTAACTTTCCATAGTATAACAAGTAATATTATGAAATGCCAGATGCCTTTTAGCGTTACTTATAAAAATAAGTTTCCCCATTTCCATAATAATGAAAGGTGAGGGAAACGTTGATTTATTCAGCTGACGGATCGATGCGGAACTCGATAAGTTCAATACTGGTCATGTCGTGTTTACTCGGAGTCTCTGGGTTCTACAGTACCCTGGAAAAGTGTTTCCTGGGTTTGGATATCACTGACCTGAAAGAGGGGACGATTGGTATTTTCAGTATACTGATCTTCATAGGCATACAGTTTTCCGTTTAGAACGCTCATGCGCTGATTGAAGAATCCGTTGTAAGCGTCCATTTCTCGGCCGATGGTAGGGGTCGCCATCTCGATGGTCCCTATCAGATCCATTTCCTGATCATCTGCATTCACTTGGTATAATTCAATCGTGTCACCCAGATCTTTTCCGGCGTAAAGGGTGTCATTGTCAGTGAAAAGGAGAGTCTCTTCTTCAAACGGCGGGATGTCGATCACTTCCTGGGTGTGCGTGTCATAAGCATGATAGCCGATCGTTTCAGTTGTGTAATCATACTCTGACACAGCTGTTTCGCTGACTGAATTCAATAGGATGTAACGTTCGGTCTTGTCAAAAGACTGGACGATATGGAGGCTGGTATAGATACCCGTACTCCCCGTCTCTTTTGAAAGGTCCACGGTTGCAGTCAATTCTTCGGCAGGATTCTCCAGGTCAAATGTATAAATGAGATCCTGTGAGCCCGAGGAATGATTTTGAACGAGAAGCGTTAAAGAAGGGTAGTTGATGTATGCAGCTCTGACCTCATAATAAAGATGCTCGCCACTCAGATCGACTGCAAAGGTTTCTTCTTCTTCGGTTTCCTTATCTAAAACAGCGATGCTCAGCTGACCTTGAGGAGCACGTCCCAGTGAACGTCACCTTCCATGGCTGTATAGATGAGGTAGTCTTCTGTCTCTGTAAAATATTCCGGCCGGCGGCTTTTCCCGCGCATAAACGACCGGTAGTCAGTGATCAGATCATTCATTTCGGGATTAAAGCTGAAATCCATCCGTTTCAGAAAAGGGATCTCTTCTCTGTACTGAGAATCCCCGTTTTCAAACAGTACGGTTGAACTGTTCGAATAATTTTGAGAATCGGCCACAAACCCCATGAAGTGGAGAGGTTCTGCATGTTCCGGTTTCCCTTGGGATGTCACAATGTTCAGTTCGGGATAAGGTGAGCTGGCCTGTGCATTGTATAAGCCGAACCCCGTCAAGGCGACGGCGATGAACAGGAGCAGACTCGTTAATTTGATGTATTTAGTCATGATTCGTTCCTTTCTATACCGTGATTTTTTTGTTTATCAAGTGACGGCTCAACACTAATGAGACGGCGCCGACTGTTGTGATCAATAGAGCTTCAATGATCATCAGTTCAGAATCGTAAAAGATATAATTGTTTTTCAGTAAATCGGGTAGGGAGATAGGGAACAGAACAACGGCTAAAGAACAGATAGCGTAGCCGATGCCCAGCAGGATCCCTTTGACTGCAAAGCTTCTTTCCATCAGGATCACTGTAAACAGCACGAGCAGAAGAATCAGGCCGATGCCGTTGATAATTAAAAAGTAACCCAGGTCCAGCGGGAAAAGATAAACGAATAAAAAGTTCATCTGAACAGCTTCCATCAGGCCGAGTTCAGCTGAATACGCACTCTCGATGATGGCTGAAACGATCGGGTAGCCGATAAAGAGCGAGATCATCTGGGTCGAAATCAAGGTGAATATGCCGATAAACAAGGTGATCAGCTTTGAGAAATACAGCGTCATTCGATTGACAGGCAGCATGAGCAGGCGGTAGGCAAAGGTGTTTTTCCGAACCATTCCCTGTACCAGATGAAAACAGAGTAAAAGAGCAGGCCGCTGACACCGATCGCGATAGGCGCACCGATCCAAAGCGTCTGTGTTACATCGTTGAACGAAAAAGCACCGAACCATTCGAGTGCCTGCTGAGGCGTGGCTGAATTCTCAGCGATGCACTCATTGATTTGTCCCATATACTGCATCGGGGTGTAAATGTAACCCACCAGATTGATCAGCAGGGTCAGTCCCATCAGAGTGAACAGGAATTTGGACAAACGTTCCAGTTCGAAATTCGTTAACTTAAGTAAAGTATGTAGTGATTTTTTCATTGGTTGTAAACCTCCCTCATAACGTCGACGACAGACTTGCCTTCTGTTTCGCGCATTTCTTCGGCGTTGAACTCTTTGTAGATCACACCGTCATCCAAAAGGACCACTTTGTCCAGAAGGTGTTCGATGTCATAAATCTCATGCGTCGTGATCAGGACACCACGGTCTTCGACCAGACGGCTGCTGAAGACTTCCGTGATCTGTTCGCGGGTAAAAATATCGATCCCGGAAAAGGGTTCATCCATCAGCACATAGTCCACATCTAGAGCCAGACCCATCAGGAGGTTCACTTTAGCCTGATTCCCTTTGGACAATTCGGAGATCCGGTCGGTCGGATTCAGACGGAAAAAACGGACGATCTCTTTTGCGCGTTTGCTGTTCCAGGAGTCATAATAATCTTTCATAAAGTCCATGGCGTCGTGTACCGACATCTGAGGCAGCATGATGGCCACGTCGGGGATAAAGGCGATTTTATTGTATAGATCTGGGTGCATCGGTTCACCGTCGATAGTGATTTCGCCCTTTTTGATCGGGGTCAGATTCATGATGGCGTTCAGGATCGTTGTCTTGCCGACACCGTTCACACCGACCAGACAGGTGATTTCACCTTTTTCAGCAGTGAAAGAGATGCCGTTCAGCACTTTTTTTCTGCCGAAACTTTTGTGTACATTTTTCAGTTCGATCATTGGTTATCCTTCTTTCTTTTATTCATTTGTTTTTCGATAAGAGGTACGATGGCGTCTAAGGGGATATCGATCGGGTCGATAGCGGCAACGAACTTATTCACCGCCTGATTCAGCCATTCGGTTTTCAGCTGATGAAGTACCGCTGGGTCTTCCGTCACTTTACTTGGACGGTTCGGTTCTGTATAAATCAAGCGCTGTTCCTCCATTTCGCTGTAAGCCCGCTGCACCGTATTCGGGTTGATCTTCAGCTGGTTGGCCAGCTGTCTTCTGGACGGCATTTCTTCGCCGGGGTTTAAGTCGCCCGATACGATCAGCCGTTTGAAGTACTGCATGACCTGCAGATAGATCGGGTCTCTTTTGTTGAAGTTTACATTCAAATGCTTCAGTCCTTTCATACTGCAAGGAGGACAGGTTGCGTGTATTATAAGCTTAATACACTAGGTTCAAAAAAAGAGGAGGTGTATTAACTATCTGGTACACTTGCTAGGTGTATTATATACATGATACAGATCGCTTGTCAACTCGAAATATAAAGTTTGTATTTTTGATTTTAAAGGATGAATGATCAGGCTGCGGCCTGATCAGGACCTTATAGAGCATGGGCGGCTTTATAAAAGAAGAAAACATTTGCCACTTGATTATCGGAGAACTTAGCAGGAGACTGTTTAAGCTGCCTAACCGATATAGGGTGATATAGGCAAACTGAGAGAGTAAGCCTTTTGAGCAAGCCGATATAGGGCTGATATAGGCAAACTGAAAGAGAATGCAGTTTGAGCAAGCCGATGTAGGGCGATATCGGTAAACTGAAGCATGGGATATTAAGCTGGCCGATATAAGGCTGATATAGGCAACCGAAGGAGAAAACAGTTTGAGCAAGCCGATAGGGGCCATATCGGCAAACTGAAGAGAATGCAGTTTGAGCAAGCCGATGTAGGAGCGATATAGTAAACAGAGAGCAAGCCTTTGAGTGAACGGAAAAAATAGTCTTTCAATGAAAAACCCCGGCCATCGCGGTGACGGTCGGGGATACATAAGGCTATTATTTAATGACGTTGGCCAGTTTGTTCGGACGTCTGAATAATGGTTTCTGACCAGTCAGACGACGTTTGAGTGCGTAATATGAACCGAGCAGCGGGATGAGCGCGCCGATCCATGCCAACGGGTTCGACAAGCCGACACCGACGAAACCAAGTGACTGGGAAAGGAGCAGGACAGCGCCCACGCGACCGAAGAGCTCGAACAAGCCGGCTAAAGTCGGTGCGGTACTTCTGCCCAGTCCCTGCAGGGTATAGCGGTGGACGATCAAAGAAGACAGCAGGACATAAAATGCTGAGTTCGTGATAAAGTACAGTCGTGTCATTTCTAAAATTTCCGTATTTTCAGGACCGACGAACAGAAGAGCGAAATACTGACCGAATACGATCAGTACACCTCCCACAACAATGCTGTAAATCGTGGTGACTTTCAGTATTTTCTGTACGCCTTCCCAGACGCGGTCAAGTTTGTCTGCGCCGTAGTTCTGAGCGGTATAGGTCGCCATCGTAACGCCGACGGCCATTAAAGGCTTGGTAGCCAGTGAGTCGATTTTCTGTGCAGCCGTCGTTGCGGCTACCGCTTCAGGTCCCAGAGTATTCAGTGTCATCGATACGACGATCATGCCGATAGCGATGAGCGAAGTCTGGAATCCCATAGGAAACGCAATGGCTGAATGTTCTTTGATCTGCTTGAAACCGGCCGACCAGTCTTCTTTATGGATCCTGAACATAGGAACATGGCGTTTGATATAAACAAGTCCGATCAGTCCGGATATGAACTGGGCGATAACGGTAGCCAAACCGGCACCGGCGACACCCATGTCAAAAACTAAAATAAAGATTAAATCCAAAATAACGTTCAATACGGATGCAATAGCCAGAAAGATGAGTGGCGCTCTTGTATTACCGATTGCGCGAAGCAGGTTGGATACCAGGTTGAAGAGGACGATTCCGCTCAAGCCTAAGAACATCATCGTCAGGTAATCGTTGGCAAAGCCGATCAGTTCGTGCGGCGTGTTCATGAATTCCAGGATGTTTCTTCTGAATGTGACCGCTAATAGAGTCAGGACGACACTGACGGTTCCAGCAATAATGACGCTCGCTGCCAGGTTTTCGCGGATGGCTTTTTCGTCTTTTCTGCCGAAGCGCTGAGCAGTGATGACAGACAGACCGGATGTCAATCCGAATGGCCAGTCCTAAAACGAGCACGTTGATGCTGTGGGTGGACTCCGACGGCCGCAGAAAAGGCATTGACGCCCAGCGTCTGACTGACGATGTACGTATCGGCCATCTGATACATTTGCTGTAAAATATTTCCTACAACTAATGGTAAGGTAAAGAGTAAAATAAGTCTGAGCGGGCTTCCTTTTGTCATATCCTGATTCATAAAAAATGATTCCTCCATTTATAAGTGCTGCCGGTGATTGTTGTCTTTAATGACGTGTTTTCATTAGGTTTCAATTGTTGAGCCTTTGAACAAGTATAGGCATAAATAACCTGAATGCAAGGCTTAATACGAAACAGAAGGTGACAATCATGTGAACGGTCATAAATATGAGGGAAGAGGAGCCGTTTTCAGATTAGCGTTAAACGGCTGTTCGTTGATACTGACGGTGTATTTATGGACATTGCAAACAAAATGTGAAGTATGAGAGAAAGGTTAAAAGTAGATACTAAAAGAACAGAAATCAGCTGATTTCGTTGTTCTTCGTTTATTTGATTTTTGTGGGAGTCGGTTCCAACTCGGTGAGTGAGCTGTCCGGTTCCGGATCGAGAGTGACTGGCAGTCGGCCAGACAGGTTGCGCTTGGTCGATCTGTAGGCCCAGACAAGCGGGAAGAAAGCAGCGAACCAGGCCAGCGGTTCGCCAGGACGATCCCCGTAAACCCTAAATAGTCCGGAACAGGATAGAAGCAGCCAGGATCCGGGCAAAGAAGTTCCCCGATACCTGCGACCGTGGGAGCGAAACTGTTGCCCAGCCCCTGCAGCGTGTGTCTGTAGATGAACAGAACGGATAAAACGGCATACAGGGTCGTGCTCACCAGGAAGTACTGCTGGATCATCTGAAGGACTTCAGCAACGCATCTGCTCCGGCAAACAGTGTCGCAAAATGTCGGCCCCGAGTCAGGAAGAATGAGACCGATGACTAAACTGTAGCCGATACTCATTTTGAGTGCCTGATTGACGCCGTACCAGGACACGGTTCAGCTTTCTGGCTCCGTAGTTCTGTGCGGCATACGTCGACATCGTTATCCCGAAGGACTGGAGCGGGAGTACAGCTACGGCATCGATCTTCTGAGCAGCAGTAAAGGCGGCAACAGCTGAAGCGCCCAGCTGGTTAAGCGTCATCGTAACAGCAACGGCGCCGATCGCGATAATGGAATACTGAAATCCATAAGGCAGTCCGATCCGCAGGTGTTCTTTGACTTCCGCTTTTTCCAGTTTCCAGTCTTCTTTATAGATACGCAGTATAGGCACTTTCTTCCATATAAACAACAGTGTCAGGATACTTGAAGTGATCTGGGCCGTGATGGTTGCCAGAGCAGCGCCTCTGATCCCCATTCCGAATCCTAAGATGTAGACATAGTCCAGGACGACATTTAAGATCGACGTCACGATCAGGAAGTAAAGCGGTGTTTTACTGTCGCCGATGGCTCTGAGTATGTTGGCCAGATAGTTGAAGAGGATGACAGCCCCGATCCCTCTGAATAATACGTTTAAATAATCGTAGGCATAAGCATAAGTTTCCTCAGGGGTCTTCATGAACGTCAGGATTTCCTCTGTGAAGGTCGTCGTCAGTACGGTCAGCGTGATGCCGATGGTCAGACTGATGATCAGGCCAGTCGCCAGATTTTTACGCAGAGCTTTTTCATCTTTGCGTCCGAAACGCTGGGCTGTTAAAACGGACAGGCCGGCCGTGATACCGATAGCCAGACCGAGTATCAGAAACTGCAGGCTCAAAGTCGAGCCGATAGCTGAAAAGGCGGTCACACCGATCGTCTGACTGACGATATAGGCATCAGCCATGTTATAGAATTGCTGGAATAAATTTCCGATCAATAAAGGGACCGTAAAACTGAGGATCAGCTTGATGGGATTTCCCTGAGTCATATCTTTTTTCACTGTCATCACTCCTGAATGTCTGGACACATTATGACAATGTGTCACCACCGGATGAAGAGTCATCCAGTTATTTGAATTTATAAGTACCCCGTAATTATAGCCTGATTGAAATTTAATTCAATAGTTAAATATACTTTTTCAAGAGAATTAATCAACTTTTGAAAAATTAAGACACAAATAGCAGAATGAGCTGCTGCTTCTATCGCTGATACCTGCAGGGAAGGGTTTCCTTGAAGAAGGTCGGCCGTTTGCCGAGATGAAAACTTATTGCTTTCGTAAAGAATGAAAAGCGAATATAAGGTATAATAGTAGTAGAATGCTTCACATCTGAAAAAAGAGCGTAAACAGTTGACTTTTCACGTATATCTAGTAACGTGATTACCAAGATGATAAAATCAGTCTACATTAATGTAGATAAAATGAGGAGTGTAGCAAATGAAAAATTTTATAACTGATTCCATAAAGAAAGAAAGCATTCGTACGCTGAAAAAACTGATTGCCTTTCCATCCGTTAACACCACTGAAGGTGACGAAGTGGCTTTTCCGCCTTTTGGCAAAGAAATCGATAACGTCCTGAAAGAGACCCTGTCGATCTGCGACAAACTGGGCATGGACACGTTTTATGATCCAGAAGGCTACTACGGGTATGCCGAATACGGAGACGGTGAAGAGACGGTCGGTGTGCTCTGTCATTTGGACGTGGTCCCTCAAGGAGACAGTGAAAAATGGGAGTCTGATCCGTTTAAAGCCGTCGAGCGTGACGGCGTGCTTTCACGGACGCGGGTCACAGGATGACAAAGGCCCGACAGCTGCGGCACTGTATGCCTTCAAGGCAGTGATGGACGCGGAGAAACCTTTAGCAAGAAGATCCGCTTTATTTTCGGGACAGATGAAGAGATCCTGTGGCGCGGCATGGATCACTACAAACAGCACGAAGAACTGCCCAGTCTTGGGTTTGTTCCTGATTCCAGATTCCCGCTGACATATGCCGAAAAAGGGCTGCTTCAGGCCAAGGTGATCGGACCGGGTGCTGCAAAACTGAAACTTCAATGCGGCAGTGCGCCTAATGTCGTGCCGGAACGGGCAGAATACAAAGGCGAACAGCTGGAAGAACTGAGCCGGATCCTGACTGACAAGGAGATCCCATATCAGTCGATAGAAGAAGGCATCGTTGTCGAAGGAAAAAGCGTGCATGCGAGCAAGGCTGGAGAAGGCAAAAATGCCGTGACTCGGCTGGCTCAGGGTCTGGTCGGCATACAGCCTCATCCGCTGATTTCATTTTTAGCTGAGAAAATCGGTATGGAGACAAACGGAGAAACGCTGTTCGGTGAAGTCAAGGATGAAGTGTCAGGCGAACTGACTTTGAATGTCGGCACCCTGGAAATCAGCGAAAACACGTCAGAAGCCATGCTGGACATCAGAATCCAGTGACCGTTGACAAAGAAGAAATCGTAGAAAAGGTTAAGGCCATAAGCAGCGAGTATGGACTGGATACAAAGAACATGATTATTTATCATCCCTTTACGTGCCCGAAGACAGCGAACTGGTCCGATCCCTGCTTGCCATTTATCAGGAAAAAACGGGAGATACAGAAAATAAACCGATGGTATCCGGCGGTGCCACTTATGCACGTGCCATGCCTAACATGGTTGCCTTTGGGGCGCATTTCCCTGGAAGTGTCAGCCTTGAACATCAGGAAAATGAGGGCATAGACATGGATGAGTTCTATCAGGCCATGGATATCTACGCCGAGACTATTTATCGTTTGTGCTGCACTGACAGCAGGCCAAGTGACGCGGGAGAGTGAATAAGGTAATGGAAACTAAACACAAAGCAGTCGTAGTAGGGAATAATTATTATATCGGTTTGAGCATCATCCGGTGTCTGGGTAAAGCCGGGGAGTCCGGTAGCTGTCGTGGATTACCGGAAGAAGGGTGCCTATGCGCGCCAGTCTCAAGTATGTCACTGAAAAACTGGTGGGTCCGCACTATTCCAAAGAGGCTGAAAAATTCAAGGATTTTCTCATTGGTTATGCGAAGCGTCAGGATCATAAGCCGGTCCTCTATTCCTCCAGCGGATCAGTATGTCGTGTTCATGGATAAGTATTTAGACGAACTGAAAGACTATTACTTGATCAATCAGACAGAACAGGGTTTCTGAAGTGATCTGATCGATAAGGACAAGCTCTATGTATTGGCCCAGCAGCATAACGTGCGGGTGCCGAAGACTGTCCAGGTAGGAAAAGAAGCTGTCGTGGAAAAAGTCGAACGCGAACTCGGGTATCCGTGTATCATCAAGCCTTCGGACTCTTCAACATTTGTCTCGACCTTCCGTAAAAAACTCTTTAAAGTCACGAACCGCCAGGAACTAAAAGAGGGTCTTGAAAAAGTAGGGATGCAGGGATGGAAGTGGTCGTTCAGCAGCTGATCCAGGTTTCGACGATCACATGTACACCTTTGATGCCTATTTGAATCAGGAATCGAAAGTGACCCACTGGGTGACGGCTCAGAAAGAACGTCAGTATCCATCAATTTTGGCGCCTCTGTTTACATCAAACAGAAGTATGTGCCTGAACTTCATGAGATCGGCGCACCTTTCCTCGAAGCAATCGGCTACAAAGGGATTTGCGGAAATCGAACTCAAAAAAGACGAGCAGACCGGCGAATATTACCTTATAGAAATCAATGTGCGCACGACGCAATTTCGATCAGATGCTGGCAAGCGCTTCAGATGCCTCTCCTTCACGTCAGGGAGCTGACTGGTCAGGAGATCGGCAGGATAGTCTTGAAGGAACGACGAACTTAGCCTTTCATTACATGTATGAAGACCTTCACGCCTCACGTGCTTACGTGAAAGCCGGCCAGCTGTCCTGGAAGCAGATTTTAAAGACCTATACAGAAAAGAGAGTCGGTTCGGTCTGGGCAGTGAGCGATCCGAAGCCTGGATTGATTGTGTTCATGGGCAACCTGCTGAACAAAATGAAACGAGATAGTCAGAAGATAAAAACCAAATCGAGCATCCTCTTAGTTTCAGGGGATTAAAGGAGAACCGAACAATGCAATTATCTGATTTACTCCAGGCTGTAAAGGTGCTGGACTCGAGCAAAGCCATAGATACTCAGATCAGCACGATCGCTTATCATTCCAAAGATGTCAAGAAGGGATTCGCTGTTCGTCTGTATCAAAGGTTATCAGACGGACGGGCGTCAGGTACGCACAGGAAGCTGCGAATAATGGCGCTGCCGCACTGATCGTGAAAATTCCTTCCAGAAGTCGACACACCCCAGTACTTCATGGAAGACAGCCGGAAAGCACTGGCGGCCCTTGGTGACGACTTTGCGGCCATCCTTCCCGCGATATGACGCTGGTAGGGATCACAGCCACTAACGGAAAGACGTCAACTTCCTTTATGACTAATGCGATCCTGGAAGCGAACAAGTGGAAGACCGGTCTGATCGGTACGGTCATGGTGAAATACGGAGACACGCTGGTACCGATATTTTGACAACCCTGAATCACTTGATCTGCACGGTTACTTTGACAGGATGCGTAAAGAAAACATCTCGCACGTCACGATGGAAGTCTCTTCTTCTGCCCTGGAGCTTAGCCGGGTAGGAAGCGTGTCTTTCGATATCGTGGCGCTGAACAATATCGGCCGCGAGCACATCGATCTGCACGGGTCATTTGAAGCCTACTTTGATGCTAAAGCGAGCCTCATCCGCGATGCCAGGAGATCGGTTCGCTGTTCTGAATCTTGACGACGCGCATTCCGCCTCGTTGGCCAATGAAACAGCTGCTACAGTCGTGACTTACGGTATCGATAATGATTCTGGACATCTTCACTGCAGAGATATCGATCTTTCTACCGGCAGAGGGGATTTCACTGTCGTGGTAAACAAACCGTTCAAGACGATCACAGGTGAAACGATAGACAAGACATCCTTTGAAATCAGTTTGTCCGTGGCGGGCTATCATTCTGTCTACAATGCCATGTCAGCGATCACGATAGGATTGATCAGCGGCGTGCCGATAGAAACGATCCAGTCAGGCATCGAAGGTTTCAAAGGTGTCGAACGCCGCTTTCAGTTTATTTATGAAAACGACTTTAAAATCATGGATGACCACTTTGCCAATGCCGGAAATATCGATGTCACGCTGGAAACCTTGACCAAGATGGATACAAAAACCTTCATATCGTCTATTGCCATAGGAGGCAACAGAGGTGTGACGACGAACAAAGAGAATGCCGAGACACTCGCCAAGTGGGTCCCTGAGCTGGGTATCAAAAGGTGATCGTTTCTCTCAGTGAATCCCATGTAGTGGAAAAAGATAATGTACTGCCTGAGGAACTGGAAGTGTTGCAGAAAAAGAAATGGACAAAGTCGAAGTGAAGATCGAACTGTACAAAGAAATGCCCGATGCCCTGGAAGCCAGCCTCGATCAGGTCGAAACAGGCGATGTCATCTTGCTTGGAGGCGCTCAGGGATGGATTTCGGTGCAAAATATATCCTGACTCAGCTGGTTGACAAACGGCCGGATCTCGATGCCCAGAAAGTCCTGGCACCGCTCGATGAACGTGTCGCAGGTATCGACGAATCGTTACCTGAACAAAGACTGATATCTCGACTCTCAGTATTGGAGTGAAAAAAATGGAAAATCCATTCTCGATCGAAAAGATTAAAAATACTGGACTCAATGCGAACGTGATCAAAATCGTGGCGGTGACCTCTATGTTCGTCGATCACTTTCTCGTGTGATCACAGAAGAAGGAACGTCGGTCAGCTGGGGCATGCATCTGTTCGGCCGTCTTGCGGCGCCATTGATCGCTTACCTCGTGGCTGAAGGACATCATTATACATCAGATAAAAAAGCTTACGCTGAACGATTATTCATATTTGCTCTGATTTCTCATATCCCATACATCGTGTATTTTGATTTTGGCTTTTTTCAGGCCACGAGTGTGTTCTGGTCGCTTCTGATGGGCATGATTGCCCTGACCGCAGCTACTAATGAAGAGTTATCTGATTTATGGAAAGCGCTGATTGTAGGGGCGACCCTGATCCTTGCGGCACCGGCCAACTGGAATTATATCGGCGTGCTGTGGGTCTTGAACTTGGGTCTGTTCCGGGAAAAAATGAACTGGAAGCTGACAGGGTTCGCGGTCATCGCTCTGCTTTTTTACATCATACCTGGTCTGCAGCAGTACGGGACTGAAGTCACGTACCGTTTCGGCAGCTTGCTGGCCATCCCGTTCTTTACCTTTATAACAGGAACCCCGGGAAAAGAACACGGTTCTCAAAGTGGGCATTTTACTGGTTCTATCCGCTGCATTTAATTTTCCTGTATTTTCTTGATATATTTTTGACCTGAAGAAGTTAAGGTCTTATACTGTGTAAAGAAAAGATTTTGGACAAGAGAAACGAACTTTTAAAAAAAGAAAAAGGAGCTTTGACCTTGAAGAGACAGAAACCTTTCCTGAACGGTTTGATCATTATATTGCTTTTTTCGATTGTCATTGTGAGCGTGGTTGTTTGTATGCAGCGGTCTGATTCAACAGATCAGTCTGGACCGGCTGAAGAACCTCGAACTGATCAGGAAAACGGAACTGACCCACAGGATACGTTAAAGGAAAAACCCGAGCTGCCGATGTGGTATCTGGACGGGGATTTTGAGCTCCCGATCGTTGAAGCGGCTGGCTATACATCAGTCAGTCAGAACCTGTATGCTGATCCGGGTAATGGTGACACAGTTATTGAAGAGCTGAAACCCGGCACGCCGTTTGAAATAAGAGGAGAATCAGGCAATTACTGGCATGTGCGTTCAGCAGCATTTGAAGGCTGGATCGAACACCGCTTTGCCTTTATCAATTTACCTGACGTTATCCCGTCGATTCATCTATGATCATACCAACAGCTATGAATCCCGCTTTCAGACCTCCTTTATGGAAATCCCGGAACTGACGGGAGAAGCGCTCAATCCTATGATAGGCGAGATAAGCGGTTGAATAAAAACGAATTCATCATGCCGCTGCTTTATCAGTCTGCCGAAAAGGTGTTTCATGCTCAGCAGATCGCTTTGCAGAACGGCGAAAGTATCGGTCATGTATGAAACGTTCAGACCCAGAGAGGTGCAGCTGTTCATCAACGAAGAACTGACGAAGCTGTCAGAAGAAAACGAAAGTGGCAGAAGGCCTACGACCAAACCGTGGAGCATGACATGGTTCATAAACATGAACATCTCCAACCATCAGCGGGGGTGGCTGTTGACGTCAGTCTGGCGGCAGTCAGACGATCTCACAGATCAGACGATCGGGGACGATAAAGCTCTGAAGGTTGAGAGCTATTCGGAGTATGACATCCGCGCGCGCCCCTACATGAATTAAGTGCAAAATCGGCAATCTTCTGAAACGTCCGATTGCTTCAGAAGAGATCGTGAAGGGTGGAAAGAACTGGTCATCAATCCTGAAATGACCGAGCCGTCGATCCGGCTTCAGGAGTACATGTGTCGAAGCCGGTTTCAATCCGCTGGCCTCGGAGTGGTGGCATTTCAATGATATCGATGCGCTCTGAAAGGTCTGAAACAAAAGAAGCCGGATCGGGAGAATTTCAGATCAGCAGAAACAGCTGAACAGCGAACCACTGTGGGAAGACGTTTCGGCTACGCAAGAATGAATGGGGCTGCGCCACAGGATGAGCAGCTTGAACACTACACCGATCCGGCATGTGCGGCCCCGGTAAAAACCTGTCCAGGTATTTACAGGGGCCGTATACAACATGCGGACCGCTAATCACTAAAAGGAGAACGAAATGGATACTGATCGCAATTATTTACGCGCACTAACTATCAGAAATAAAACGGCCCATAAAGAGCCGAGAAGAGATAAATAACGCTGGCCTATCATTCAAAAGAAATGTGTGCCGAACGCCTTGTTTGTCTGCATCGAAGGCTATGAAACAGATGGCCATGCGTACGCTGGAGGAGCTGTGGAAAATGGAGCGGTCGCGCTGGTAGTCGAGCGTTTCCTGCCTGAAGTAGCTGCTTTGCGGTATACTCGGTCGATGATACCCGCCAGGCCTTAGCTGCCTTGAGCGATGAATATGGCGGCCACCCATCCGAAGATTTGAGCATTGTGGGTGTGACGGCCACAAACGGAAAGACCACCACGACCTACATGATCGATGCGATATTCGAAGAACGTGGGCGGGAGACAGGACCGCTATCGGAAACAGTCATCGCCATTACGACATCGGTGATAGGGGAACATCACTCCAAGTGTACTCACTACGCCGGAATCGTCGAGACTCTGGCACGCTCTATCTCGATAAGATGAGAAAAGAGGATGTCTCGCATGTTTTCGATGGAGGTGTCCTCTTCCGCGCTGGATTTGAACAGAGTAGGGAATATTGCATTTGACATCGTGGCATTAAATAACATCAGCCCGGATCAGCATCGATCTGCACGGCTCTTTTGAAGCGTATTACAATGCCAAAGACAAGTCTGATCGAAGGGATGCCGGAGCTGACCAGATGGCTGTGCTGAACTTGGATGATGGGTGCTCATCGGCCCTGGACAGACTCAAAACAAAAGCAAGCGTCATCACTTACGGCATAGCATAAGTCTTATGGGAATACTTCCATAAGAGATCTCCGGTTAAATGCCAGAGGGGCCGATTTTATAGTGGAGATCAGGAGGCCCTTTCATCACGGTGAAAGGTCAAGTGATCGAAGAAACAGTCCTTCCCGCTTTTCCGTTTCGGTGATGGGTTACCATTCCGTCTACAACGCCCTTGTCGGCTGCACAATCAGCCCTGATCGGTGGCAGTCTACGGTCTCAAGTATCCAGAAAGGGATAAGGGCGTTCAAAGCAGTCGAACGACTGATTTCAAATCATCGACGACAGAGAATTCACGATCGTCGATGACTTTTTTGTCAACAAGGATAACATTGAAGCCACGCTGGAAACACGGAGCCAACTTGACTATGATCAGTTGGCGTTTAGTTCGACGCCTGTTCGTGGAAACAGAGGCGTGGAAACAAAACAGAGAAAATGCATGCCGCGCCTGCTGGCAGACGCCTGCCCGAATTAGGCATAAACCGGATAATATCGACCACGAGCGAATCGCACATGAGGAAAAAAGATAAAGTTAAAGAAGAAGAGCTGCAAGTGGCCGTGGAAGAATTGCAGAAGGCCGGTATAGAAATCGATTTTTACGACGAAATGCCGGCCGCTCTCGATGCCGGTCTGGAAAGGATCCAACCGAAAGACGTGTTGCTGCTTGCCGGCGGTAAAGGGATGGACTTTGCCGCCAAATATATACTCAACGAGATACTGAATGAAAATCCGGAATTAATAAAGAAACGATATTGAGACCGCTGAAAAACCAATGTCCAGAATGAGCAAAGTC
>JAXHNF010000022.1:0-29398 GCA_034520745.1 Alkalibacterium sp. | reverse complement strand
CGGGCGGTTCGACAACACCTCCGTCAAGCTCAACCACCTATACCGTCAGACCCGGTGACACCCTCTACTCTATTGCCCAAAGATATGGAACGACCGTTCAGCGAATAGTCGCCGACAACAACATCTCAAATCCGAATCTGATCAGCGTCGGACAAGTTCTGACCATACGATGATTCAATTTAGAAAAGAGTGGACCAGGAAATTTCCGGTCCGACTTTTTTTGACGCAGCCAATCCTGAAATGGTTATATTTGATATAAAAAAGAGCATTGTTAGTATAAAGTAGAGTAACACTTTGTGAAAAGTTTCTGTTTCATGAACATTTTATTCAAACGATCCTGTAGTTATAACTATCAGTAAATTAAACCGTTGATACTCAACTAAGGAGGACTAAACAAAATGCAAAAAAAACAATCGATCATAATGCTTCTATCTGCAGCCACCCTCAGTCTCTTTTCTGCTGCCTCATCGGTTCAACGCAGCACCGTCAGAAGTGATTTATAGAGGTAATTCAGACAATAACGAAGTGGCACTGACATTTGACGACAGAGCTAACGGCATGAATGTACTCGTCCATGCTGGCAGACGCTTGAAGACTACGATGTGACAGCGACATTCTTTATTGCTTCTTATGAAGATGCCGATCAGATACCCATACATTCAGGATATCGTAGAAGCCGGTCATCAGATCGGCAACCACTCGACAACTCATCCCGCATTTTAGCAGAACTATCCGCATTTCAAATGGAGAGAACAGCTGAAAAGCAACGAAGATTTTATACAGAACGCGTCTGGGGAAACCACCAAACCATTTTTCAGACCTCCTTACGGTGACTGATGATTCTGAAGCTTCTCGAAGTTGCCGGTGAGGAAGGCTATTCCCATACTATAATGTGGACGATCGACACGCTGGACTGGCAAGGCATCTCGTCTTATGAAATTTCCCGAACAGTCATAAACAATATCAGTCCCGGCGGCATTGTGCTGATGCATACCGGTTCAAACGCACCAGGACACCAGACGCTCTTCCTGACATCATTACCAATCTCGATGATAGAGGCTACGAATTTGTCACTGTTGAAGAAATAGTGGATACAGGCGGCAGTGGTGAGTCCGGCAGTACCCGATACACTGTTCAAGCAGGTGACACATTGAGCGCCATCGCAGGTCAATACGGAACAACTGTGGACGCCATCGTTTCAGCCAATAGCATTGCTGATGCCAGCTTTATCGTGACCGGCCAGACGCTGACGATCCCCGGGACTGGTGGTAATGGCGGCGGAGATTCATCGCCTGATGGATCGAACGGTTCTGACGGATCACAAGCAGCCACTTATACGGTCCAAGCCGGTGATACACTCTGGGCTGTAGCCAACGAATATGGATCGACAGTCGATGCCATCGCTACTGAAAATAACATTTCAAACCCGGATCTTATTTCAATTGGCCAGACACTAACGATTCCTGGGACCAGATACTGGTGGTAATGGATCATCGCAAGATGGAAATGGGTCTGGAAATAACGGCTTTCCAGCTGACACCTATATCGTAGAAGCCGGTGATACACTGTGGGCAATCGCGAACGAATACGGTACGTCTGTCAATGCTATCGCTTCAGAAAACAACATTTCTAATCCGGACTTTATCAGCGTCGGACAGCAGATTACTATCCCTTGATCGATTTTATTTACTCAGAAGCTGGTATACAAATTGAGCAGTACCTAAAAAAACGTCAGAGCAATTAAACTGCTCTGACGTTTTTTTGTTTTTTATATCCAACAGTTAGCTGTTCCGGTTCTATTATTACACCGACTTGATCATATCGGTGTAGTCTTTTCATCCGGTCGGCACACTGAGCTGTTATTACAGCTGCATTCCTCGAGTGAGTCAGCAGATGTACCGTATCATCGATATATTTCTGTGCATTTTCCTGGTCGATCGTATAATGATGCCAGGTTCCGGTTTTTTCCGATACAACCAGGCCGGCTTCCGACAGTACTTTGATATGATGGGAAGCGTCGGCTGTGTAAAGTCAAGTGCTCCAGAATATCGCATGCACATAGCGAGCCGCATGACAAAAGTTCCAGCACCTCATACTCTTTTCGCAATCCGCAACCGCTTTGGCTACTTTTGCATATTCTTCAAAATTCATATATCTTCATCCTTTTTGATTTGATAAGGCCTGCTTGATATCCACCGACTTGATCGGCACATCCAGCCATTCTGAGATTTCATCATTCGTCGGATAATCCCCAGTTTTAACCACTGTCTCACCATCTAATACAGATATGGGCAGGCACTCAATGCCTTTTTCCTGAATCATCTGTGTCACCCGTTTATTCGCGAATGAATTCGGGTTTGAAGCCAGATTATAGCGTATCATCTGTTTGTCGTCCATTTTTTTGATCTGCTGCATGATGCCTGTTATGCGTATCAGTTTCTCATCGACAGACGGATCCGCACACACTGTACTGCAGCATAAGGCAGATTCATATAAAGCAAGTTTGGTCATGGGCAAATTCCTCCTGATCATTATCATTTAAATATAGAGGTTTATCTATATAGAGTATAAGGCAAATCCTGAATACTTTCATGCTGTCACCCTTCCCGCTGGAATTAAACCGTCAGAATATGTCATACCGGTAAATTTGATTTTTTTGAGTCATCCTTTAAAAACTTTTCGAAAGAATGACAAGTTTGTTGAGTTACTGATTCTTTTCTTATAAGATATAAGGTGCGGTAACAGAGTAAGCATACAAAGGACTGAAGTAAATGAGCAGATTTCAAGACATCTTTCTGGATATTGAATCCGATATAATGAACCAGCAGTATAAAGCGGGTATTGCTTCCGAGCGAGAACAGACTGTCAGAAAAATACAATGTTTCACGTGAAACGATACGAAAAGCCCTCACGCTGCTGCTGGAAAGCGGGATATTCAAAAGAACAGGCAAGGCTCGATCGTTCTGGATATCAAACGGTTCGATTTTCCTATTTCCGGACTGACAAGTTACAAGGAACTTCAGGATGCGCAGAATATCAACAGTGAGACGATCCTGGTGAAAAACGCAAAGAAACGATCCCTGAACAGATCGCAGGCTTTTTGAACGTGTCCAGAGACACAGAAGTTCACGCTCTGATCCGGGCAAGAGAGGTCGACGGCGAGACCGTGATCCTTGAACAAGGATTACCTTTTGACTTCAGTAATCCCTCTTTTGCCTGACGACGAAGCAAAAAAGTCACTTTATAACTACATTGAAAACTGGGACTCACGATCGGTTACGCCCCGAAAAGAGTTCATCGTCGAACCCGCCACCCAGGAGGACCGGGATCTGATGACGCTGCACGGGATACGCACGTGGTGGTAACTCGGAGCGAGGTCCATCTGGAAGACACGACCCTGCTTTCAGTATACGGAAATCCATGACACCGCCTGGACAAGTTCCGTTTTGCTCGAATTCGCCAGACGCAGACCGCCCTGATGAACTACAGCAAAAAATAAAAGAGAGGAAAAATCGGGAGTTGCCCGTTTTTCCTCTCTTTTTCGTATCTCGATTTGATCAGGTAAAGCCGCCGTTCCATATGGTCCCTGATGCTGAACGTTTTTTCCAGTTTCCGTTCTCCGCTGTTACCGATCAAGAAGCTGACGTCCCCTTTAGGAAGTTCTTCTCGAATATCGATGCTGTCTTCTTCTGCGTAGAAGTGATTCAGTACAAGCAGTTTCTCGCCGTCATGTTCCCTTAAATAAGCAAAAATGCTCGGATGCTGGAAGTTCAAAATCTTATACGACCCTTCCTGGATGATGGGCATTTCCTTGCGCAGACGGATGAGTTCCTTATAGTAAGAACGTATTTTACCGCTGTGTTCTTCATTTTCCGTATTGATCTTCGTATAGTTGTCCGGGACTTTTAACCACGGCGTACCGTCAGTGAACCCTGCATTCTCAGAGGCGTTCCACTGCATCGGTATCCTGGCATTGTCACGTGATTTTTCTTTAATAAGGTTCAAAGGCTCTTCATCTGTAACGCCCTTCTCTTTCAGTTCTTTGAAGGCATTATGTGTCTCGATATCCACATACTCGTCAAGTCTGGAATAATTCGCATTAGTCATGCCGATCTCTTCCCCTGATAAATATAGGGCGTCCCTCTGAGCAGATGGATCGTCTGAGCCAGCATCGTTGCCGTTTCGATCGGATATTTCTCGACATCGCCGAAGCGGTTCACGGCTCTGGGCTGGTCATGATTATTCCAGAACAGCGCATTCCAGCCGCCGCCTTCAGCCATGCCTTCCTGCCATTCATTCAGAATGCTTTTCAGTTTGATGAAGTCAAACGGCATGCTCGTCCCATTTCTCCGTCCTTATAATCCACTTTCAGATGATGAAAACTGAAGATCATCTACAACTCATCTGTCTCAGGATTAGAGTATTTTATCCCGTTTTCCACTGTTGTCGAACTCATCTCACCGACCGTCACGATGTCTTCGTAACGGCCAAAGGTTTCTTCGTTCAGTTCCTTGATGTACTCATGAACGATCGGGGTGTCTGTGTAGTGCGATTTCCCTACCCCATCAGCAGCATCCTTCATGTCTTCCGCTTTACCGATGACATTGATCACATCGAACCGGAAGCCTTTGACGCCTTTTTCCAGCCAGAAATTGACGACCTCATACAACTCTTTCCTTACTTCAGGATTGCGCCAGTTCAAGTCGGCCTGAGTCACGTCATATAAGTGGAGATAATACTTGTCAGTGTCTCCAAATTTTGACCAGGCCGGACCGCCGAATTTTGATTCCCAGTTTGTCGGCAGGCTGCCGTCTTCCTGTGCTTCTCTCAGTAAATAATAATCCTGATATTTTTTGTCACCGGCTAACGCCTTCTGGAACCACTCATGATGCGTGGAGGTATGATTCAGCACCATATCCAGCATCAGGGAAATACCGCGCCTGGACGCTTCTTCAACCAGTCGGTCAAAGTCATCGAACGTGCCGAATAACGGATCAGATAGACCTGTAGTCTGCGATGTCGTAGCCATTGTCATTCTGCGGAGACTTGTAAAAGGGGTTCAGCCACAGCATGTCGATGCCCAGTTCTTCTAAATAAGGAAGTTTTTCAATTACCCCGTTCAAATCCCCTATGCCGTTGCCGTCTGTGTCTTTGAATGATTTAGGATAAGCCTGATAAATCACGAGATCATGTAGATTTCCCATAGTATCCGTCCTTTTCTTTTTATCTAAAAGAAAAAAGGATAGATCCTCAGGTGTCCTCATTCCAGCGTTCACTAGAACCTCGTCCATCTTCGGATGTATCCTTCCTCCTTAACTATTTGATTGATCTGTTCATTTATTTACTGTTAATTGCCTAATTTAGGAATTGGCAGGTGGTCATTTTCATATTTAGTCAATATACCTTTTTTCTCAAACAAGATGACCAGTGCAACAGGAACAACAATGGCGATAGCCATGGAAATCAAAAAGCCGATCCAGTATTCAGGGATGATCGATAAGATTCCCGGAAGGCCGCCGACACCGATATTGAATGAAGCAACATTCAAGGCGACGGACGTCATACCGGCAAAGGCTGAGCCGATCATACCTGCAACTAACGGATATACATATTTGATATTGATACCGAACAGTGCGGGTTCAGTAACACCAAGGTAAGCTGAGATCATTGCTGGAATCGAGATTTGCTGTTCTTTCTCGTTCCCGCGGTGCATCCAGATGATACCTAATACGGCTGATCCCTGTGCAATATTGGACAGTGCGATCATTGGCCATAGGATGGTCTGATCGAAGTCAGCGACCAACTGCAGGTCCACAGCATTCGTCATGTGGTGAAGTCCCGTTACAACCAGCGGTGCATATAATCCACCGAAGACGAACCCGAAGATCCAGTTAAATGATCCTGTCAGTCCCCACTGAACGACCATAGATAACCATACACCCAGCTGCCAGCCGATTGGTCCGATTATGGCGTGTGCAGCAAAAACGGTAGGAACCAAGGCTAATAGTGGAACGAAAATCATTGATATCGATTCTGGTATAAATTTACGAAGCCATTTCTCCAGGTATACAAGTAAGAAACCTGCCAGCATGGCTGGAATGACTTGCGCCTGATACCCGATCATATCCAGTTGGAAGAAACCGAAGTCCCATTGATTGACGTCACCTGCTAAAATCTGTTCAACACCATAAGCGTTCAGCAGTTGAGGTGAAACGAGTGTGATACCAAGAACGATCCCCAGCAATTGTGTAGTCCCCATCTTGCGGGCCAACACTCCAGGCGATCCCGACCGGCAGGAAGTGGAAATATCGCTTCACCGGGCAGCCACAGGAAAGCATTGACGCCACTCCAGAACTGCGATGTATCAACCATCGTATCGTAATCGGCTCTACCGGCATCCGGAAATGCCGCCTGACCATCAACCATCGCTTGCCCTAAAGCCGAAAACTGTACCTGTTTGCAAGACATTTCTGAATCCTAAAATCAGACCCCCGATAATAATTGCCGGAATTAATGGTGTGAAAATCTCAGCCAAGGCTGCCATGACACGTTGAATACCGCTCATATGTTGCTTCCCTGCACTCTTCACATCATCTTTTGACACACCTTCAAGCCCAGATATTGCGGAGAATTCATTATAAAATTCTGCTACCTTGTTACCGACAATAACCTGAAACTGTCCTGCTTGGGTGAAAGTTCCCTTAACAGACGGGATATCTTCGATTCTTTCCTTGTCAGCCGCCGAGGGATCATCCAAGACAAAACGCATACGTGTCGCACAGTGGGTGACCGCGTTGATGTTTTCTTTCTCCGCCGATCGCGTCCAGCAGCTCCTGCGCATCTTTTTTGAAATCTGCCACTATAATTTCCTCCTTTTGTTAACTTGTCGATACAAGTTACGATATGTTTACTATACTGCACTACCAGAAAAAGTGCAAGCGTTTTTATAAAATCTCTCCCTCCTGTCTTTAGACGTTCTTATTCTCACACTTTTATTTTATCACTGTTCTTTAAAAATCTAATAGTAAAAGCTCTTCCTACTTGTTAAAGTAAGAAGAGCTCGTTTTATGACCACTGTTTTTCAGATCTCCGATCAGATAAAGGGAACCGAAGACGATGAATGTCTCTGATGGATTGCTTTTTTCTCTGAGGAAGTCAGTCACGTCCTTCACCGAATCAAAAGGCTCGGCATCTATCCCCTGTTCTCTCAGCTGGCTCGCGACCGACTTGGCGCAAACCCGCGTAAGGATCCGGCGACACCGTGTATACTTTCTCAGCAAAGGGAAGGATTTCTTCGATCATGCGTAGATAGTCTTTATCCTTCATCATGCCTACGATAAAGGTCAGTTTTTTATCCGGATAAAGCGCCTCGATCGATTCCCTCAGTTTCACAACACCTTCCGGATTATGGGCCCGTCAATAAAAATTGTCGGATGTTCCTGAATCATTTCCATCCGTCCGGGCCAGTATGCTTTTTTTATTCCCTGAACGATGTCTTCGTCAGTGATCCTGTAGCCTTTTTCCTTCAGGATTCCTGCCGCTTCGATCGCCAGAAGCGCATTTCGCCAGACCTGATGCTTCCCGACCATATTCACTGTCAGCTTTTTATAGTGCTTATAAAAGAAGACACTCCCTCTGTCTGTCAGTTCAAGGTCCGAAACTCTGTGAAAAAAATGAAGCCCGGTGGACATTAGCCTCGGTCATTCGCTATGGCTCTTTCTTCAAATACGCGGTTTATCGAAGAAGTGAAATCCGGCAGGACGACATCCCCGTCCCGTTTGATGATGCCTGCTTTTTCTCCGGCGATCTTTTCCAGCGTCTCGCCCAGAAGTCGTGTGTGATCCATACCGATCGACGTGACCACCGCAACCTCAGGCGTCAAAATCGTATTCGTCGCATCCAGTCTGCCGCCCGATCCCCGCTTCCAGAACCACTACGTCACACTGCCGTTCATGATAATAAAGCAGTGCCACAGCCGTTAAGATCTCAAAGGAATAGAGACGGTCACCGCACACCTCTTCAACGTCAGCCACAACAGCAGCGACTTTTTCCGTGGCCTTTATGAACGCCTCGTCAGTTATGATGTCATTATTCACCCGGATACGTTCATTCACCTTCTCTGAAATGAGGCGACGTGAAAAGCCCCGTCTTCATTCCCGCCTGGATCAGTATAGACGAAATGAATGACGCAGTGGATCCCTTGCCGTTGGTTCCGGCAATATGGATGAAGTTTAATTTTTTTTCAGGATTGCCTATTTCGTCCAGCAGCTTATGCATCCGGTCCAGACTTTCTTTCTTTCCATTTCCGCGATTCGTATTGACTAATCCGATAACGTCAGTCATATCCATGCTATCATCCTTTACCCCTTTAAAATAATATCTGTCTTTTTTCCATCCCAATTATAACGGCGTTCTATCATAGGCTACAATCACAACCTCAAATCGATTGTAATCTTTTGTAACATCATAGGTGTTTTTGAACTATATTTCTCTTGTTAAGCTAAATATTAAGCTTCTAATTGATAATAATTTACTATATTTTCACAAAATGAGTTTGTTTAAAAAAATTACTTACTTAAAATAACCTGAATCCTCGAGGGCTATCAGTTGAGCTTTTTCAAAGCCTGGCGTAAACTTTACTACATAGTACAATTACTTTGAATCAGTAATATTTGCTTATTGAATTCACAAAGTATTATACTATGTTCGTGAACACTATAACGACCGCAGAGGTGACGAAAATAGACAAATCATATGTACACATAGCGAATTTGGATTCTCTGAATCCTACTGTACTTACCTCTCAATTAAATGAAAAAGACATACGCCTTTGATTACCGGAGAAGGTCCCTTTTCCGAGCAAAGGCCTTTTTCATGTCTAAAATATCAAATCAATAAATATCACTATAGTCCTTTGATGCTTATAAATAACCATTTTAAAAAAACGTCCGTTTTTATAACCGCTTACATTTGATTTAAAAATACAGCTCTAATATAATTGGTTTAAGCTCATTGTTTCACCACCTCATATACTCCAATAAATTTTTTCCTCAATATTCTTCTTTTTCATGATTTTATCCTCTTAATTTTTCACAAACTCTTCCGTATATTTATCCTGCTTCTATTATTCATTTCAATAGTTAATTACCCCTTAAATCCATCAAATTTCATCATCTTTCAATCACCCTCTTATCTTTCTTCCTTCACTGTATCTGCATCCATCATTTTTCCATTTCTTTTACCTATTCTCACAAACCTTAAAAAACTGACCCACTTTAAGGAGGTGGCGCTTTTGCAAGAAACTAGAAAGACGCTCTTATCTCTCGCTTAACTCTTGTACCAGGAGGTGTATAGAATGTGAAAACACATGACAAATCGTTGCATACACATGTGATAACGATTTTATTCGTACTGTTTCAATTCATTCAGTTCTTTCCTTCCAGCCTGATCTCTTCCCTCACAGCTTCTGCGGAAACCGCAGACTCTGTCACATTATTTTCAGACGAATCAGGATCGGGAACAGCTAAATGGTCACTCAGCCCAGACGGCAAAGAAATCACCTGGGATGTAACGATCGATCAGAATGAATCAGAAACAGAGAAAACACCCGTCGTCGAAGTGACCGTTCCTTCAGATGTCGGAGCACCAAAACTGTGTCTGCCACCCGAGACGGCGCATTCACTTGCGTCAGACAACCGCCATATCTTCAGCTCCCATTACTCAACCACCGCACAAACCCTCACCCTCAAATTTACAACCACCGTCAGTGACTTGATCTCTCCTACTTTGGAATTTTCTATCGGTAGTTCTATACAGGAAAAAGATAATCCAGCAGCTGTAGAGCTTAAGTCCGTTTCTATTCCAAATAAACTCGCACAACTGGAAGCTGAACGGATAGCTGCCGAAAAAGCCGAAGCCGAGCGAATTGCGGCAGAAGAAAAAGCTGAGGAAGAACGCCTCGCTGCAGAAAAAGCCGCTCAAGAAGAAGCGGATCGTTTAGCTGAAGAACAACGTATAGCTGATGAAAAAGCCGAAGAAGAACGACTTGTCGCTGAACCGACAGCTGAAGAAGAACAGATTGTAGAAGCTGTTCTTGAAGCAGATGAAGAAGACATTACTGTCCAAGAAGACGTTAGCGAAAATGAAAACACAGATAATTTTCAGGAAGGATCACAAAAAACCAAAGAAGAATCTGAGGAAGCTGTAGTACTCGAACAAGACAAAGAGACAGACCTGGCTGAAGATTCCGATGGTAACGAACTGACTGAAGATGAAATCGAACAGTCCGATGAAGTAGATACCGAAAATGAGAACTTTGGTGAACCTGAAGATATTGAAGGAGTGGTGGAAAAAGAAGAACAGGAATTCTACATTGAAGGCGGAAAAGAGATATACACTGGTGGTCCGCGTACGACAGACGGGTTTATCCCCGTCAAAAAACAGCCAGTTGTACAGCCGCGTTCTTCTTTATTTGAACTCTATTGGTATTGCTTCAATCGATTACACGACCGATTCTGAAGGCACCTACCCTTCTAATTATAATCAGGATGATCCAACTGTAAGAAATTATTTGCCACAACCCGTTGAATATGAAGCGGGAAATCTTCAGAAGACAGCTAGTGAAACTGCTGTTCCAGGACAATACGATATCACTCTAGAAATTTCAGGAAAAACGGTAACAGAATCTGAAACCACAGATATTGTTCTCGTTCTGGATAACTGAAACAGTATGGCAGATAACGACCGCGTAACTGTTGCCTCTAATGCTAGCGAACATCGTTTATAAATGGCCTGCTTAACCAGAACGTCAACCCCGATGGTTCTATTCGTATGGCGTTGGTCACTTATGCTTCACAAATCCTCAGTTCACATTCCTACACGACCCTAACAACAAATTCAAATAATTTGACAAACGTACGACCTTGGGATGCCAATAACGGTCAAATCGGGGGTACACTTACTCAAGCAGCATCGAGACAAGCACGTTCGATTCTAGACAACAATAGCACCGCCACCAATAAAATCATTATTTTCCTTAGTGACGGCTTGCCAACACTCAGTTATCGCATGACTGCTGCTGCGGCGAATGGTCCTTTAGTCAACTACGAAGGCAATCGAGCTTCTATAATTTTTATGGAACTTCCTTCAACTATAATTCGATTAAAGGAGACGGCACCCGTTACTATCTAAGTTCCAATTTTAATACACCGAATATCCATGAATCTTATTCTGTCAATGGATATACAGATAACTGATCATTTCCTGCCAACAATGTCGGAAGCAGTATTTGCCGAAAAATGCCGGCATAGACTTATATGGAGTCGGCAATCGAATTAACTGATCAATTTGTTAATAATCAGTTCGCTTCGAGAGAACAGGCATTGAACGTAATGAAAAACGTTGCGACTAATGACAACTATTACTATGACGCCTCACAAGTTTCTCAAATTCAGGATATTTTAGAACAAATCAGTACGACTGTTACAAAATCTATTTCTAATGGCAGTATCACTGATCCGATGGGAGAACAGATTATTTTGGACAAAGGGCCTGATGGCACGTTCGACAGTTCAGACTACACCCTCGAGGCAAGTAGTCCAAATCTCCTCAATTCCGTCCAAGTTACTGAGAATCCAGATGGAACAATCAACGTGACTGGACTAAACTTGGGCGCAGATGAATGGGTAAGATTAATCTATACTGTTCATTTGGATACAGAAGATCCAGGATTTAATCCAGACTTTTACTATCAAACAAATGGCGAGACACTCTTGACTCCCGTTGCAAATACACCCGATGTGACAAACGAATTTCCGATTCCTTCTGTAAAAGCTCCTGGATGGCTGTTGAACGGTGAGAAATTCTGGGAAAACGCATTCCCCTGAAGACCGTCCGGAATCTATTGTTCTAAATATTTACAGAACAGCGGAAGGAACCACTCAAAACAATTCGTTCGTCAAATTACAGTAAGTCCAGACACAAACGATGACTGGCTGTTTGATGCTGATTCACTTGCTCGTTTTGATAACTTTGGCAGAACATTCACCTACAGTGTTGAAGAAGAACCAGTAGCCGATTACGACACAGAAGTCGAATCCGTTACTGAGGACACTTCACACCTGGCGTCCTCAATGTTTCGCTTACCAATACATTACTGACAGGCGGATTTGTTATCGAGAAAATCGACGGCGAAGGTAATCCTATTATCAGGTGAAAATCTTACGGCAGAGTTTACTTTAAGTCAAAACGGGACTATTATCGGGACTTTCAGATATATCTGATGAACGGCAGAATTCTTTTTGAGGATTTAAGAGTAGGTACGTATATATTGAGTGAAACATCCGCTCCAGATGGATATGAAGGAATAAGCGAAGATATTGAGGTGGAAATCAGACTGGATGAAGATGATGTCGTTCGTGCTTATGCGAACGGAGAAGTTATCACATCAGAGAATCCAATACAGATTGAGAATATCTTAAAAGTCGGATCCCTCACTATTGAAAAAGTAGACGCTTCTTTACAAGAACCTTCTCCGTTAGCCGGTGCTGAATTTGAACTCAGACTATATACATCCGAAGAAGACTACACAGTTATCGCTACAGGAATTACCAACGCACAAGGTCTTTTATTGTTTGAAGACATTCCTCATGGTGATTACGTATTAGTAGAAACAAAAGCACCAGCCGGTTATCTTCTACAAAATGAATCGTTTACAGTAACAATCGATGATGAAACACCTGACGTTCAGTTAACTATTGAAAACGATCGTCAAGCCGAACTGCCGAATACAGGGAGCATGGGCACCACCACTCTTTACTGTTCTCGGTATTTCCTTAATGGGAGGCACGCTTTACGGCCTCAACAAGAAAAAGAAAACCAAAAAATCCTAAAAATATAGAATAAAGGAGAGTAAAAGCAAATGACCAGAATAACAAGAAAAGTTGTCGGTCTCTTGATGGGTCTCTGATGGTTCTTTCCATTATGGCACCCTCTATGGCAATGGCCGGCAACTGCACGTCCAGAGACAGCGTAATCTGCATATACACAAATTACAGACGAACGACAATCCATTCGATGATACATTGATTGAAAATGACGGTCTGACAAAAGACCTTCCAGCTTGACTCAACATTTTTAGAAGGCGCAGTATTCAGTGTCTACAAAGTAGCAGATGATGCAGAATTGTCTACTGTAGACATTACAGGCTCACTCCTGTCGTAAAATCTACAGACAGCAATGGCTTAGCTTTATTCGAGGATCTGGAAGAAGGTAGATACTACGTTGTAGAAACTGACACGCCTAAAGGTGTCGAGGATTTCAGCGGCCCATTCTTAGTGGATGTTCCAATGATGAATCCAAATCAAACGGAATGGAATCAGGATGTTCACGTTTATCCAAAAAACCAGCTGATCTTAGGTGCTGTCGAACTGACCAAATGGGCAGAAGACGGTGAAACTGGTCTGCCAGGCGCAGTATTCAGTCTTTACAAAGTACAAGACGGTGACGATGCATTAATTGAATCAGGCTTGACAACTGATGCCAATGGTAATATTTTTGTCGGAGACTTAGTCGTCGGCAGCTACTACTTCGTGGAAACAGCCGCTCCTGACGGCTACGGCTTAGATCAAACACCTATTCCGTTTGAAGTAACTAAAGATGACCACGCTTACGGTGTAGGAAATAACTCAGCTGACGTAAATGTTATTGATGAAAAAATCATCCGCGAAGGCGTCGAACTTGTCAACGATGATTTACCTGAAATTGATAAATCTATAACAGAACAAGGCCAAGATGAGGATACTGGCGATTTCTTTGAAAACCTTACTTGGATTATTCGCTCAGATGTACCTGAACTTTATCGATACTGAAAATCTGGTAAGTTATATCATAAGAGATACATTCGGTCCAGTAACTCACTTATGCCGGTAATCTTGTCGTAGAAGCTGACGGCGCTGGTATTTACAGGCTTTACTGCATCCGGCGTGACTGTTGGCGAAGAAGGTGGCACACTAGAACTTAACTTTGACATCACTGCTTTAGATGGTTTTGATGAACTCGTTATTTCCTTTGACACATTCATAAACGAAAATGCCGTCATGGGAAGGGATTACGAAAACAACGTCACACTAACGTATAACAATGGATTTGTAGAATATACTGACACGGAAGAAAATCCTCCTGTGGTTCATACTGGTGGTAAAGCCTTTGATAAAGTGAATAAAGAAGGCGAAGGCTTGCCAGGTGCCGAATTCCTCATCTACAATGGTGAAGGCATGTACCTGCAACCAGATTACAGCTGGGGAGCTAAAGCTTCCGCTTGGGTCTTTGAATCTGATGCTAACGGCTACTTTGAAATCGAAGGTTTAGCCTATGGTCACTATTTCCTGGAAGAAATCAAAGCTCCAGAAGTAGGCGGCATACAATATAGATTGTCTCGAGCAATGACTATCGAATTCACTGTTGACGCTAACAGCTACTGACCAGTGAATGTTCTTCTGATCTTGTTGCGGAGCAGATCCAGCTGAAATCTCGAACAGCCCAGAAATCACTCTGCCTCAAACAGGTGGTGTGGGTACACTCGTATTCAGCATCATCGGTCTTGGCTTGATGGGCTCTTCAGTCAAACTCTATAAAAAATCGGAAAAATAACCGCAGTTGATCGACATTAAACACTTCCGGCACGGGGCGCCGGTCTATCCTGTTTACATACTCCTCTGCCCTACTCTATTCAGCGAAAGGAGGGAGTCCTCGTGAAAAAACCATTCCGTTCATTCCACAAGCCGTCCAAAGTCCACCTTTACTCGCCATCTTTGGCTTCATTGTCGGATTGACTATCTTTCTTTACCCTATCGTCACTCAGCTCTATTCCAGCTTCACACCAGACCCGTGTGATCGATACCTACCAGGATTCCCTGGATGAACTCTCTGAAGACGAGATCAAATGTTTATAAGGATCAAATCAATGACTACAACCGCTCGCTCAGTGGTTCGGATACACAGCAGGAATATGAAGATCCCTTTCGGAAGAATCCGGAGATCAAGTCGCTGCTGCGGGTAACCGCTCGTCCTTCAATGTTTTCTCTGACAGGCTGGGTGATGTTCTGGGTCATGATAGAGATTCCAGCTATTGACGGAAACTTCCCGATATATTCAGGGACCAGCGATGCCATCCTTCAAAAAGGGATTGGCTATTTAGAAAATACCTCTTTCCCTTTAGGTGGCGAAAAATACGCATTCTGTCTCTGACCGGTCAGCCGGGGTTTGCAACGTCCAAACTCTTTACGGACCTTGCGGATATAGAGATCGGGAATGTCTTTTACCTTAAGGTCTTGGATGAAATGCTTGCGTATGAAGTCAGAGAAATCAATACTGTCCTGCCTTATGAAGACAGACCTGATCGCCATTCAGGAAGGACGGGATCTCGTCACCCTTATTACCTGTACGCCTTACATGATCAACTCCCATCGGCTACTCGTCATGGGTGAACGAATACCCTATACCCCTGAAGAACCAGAATCTGCAGCTGTCACCCCTGATTTAACTCCAGAAGAGAACTTCATATACCCTTCCAATAGTCATTACCTCACTAGCAGGCATCCTCGGTAGTGCCCTTCTGATTTATGAAAGGAAAACGCGAGAGGAGTATGAAAATGAAGAAAAAACTACTCCCCTTTCTGCTGTTTCTCATGGGCTTATTGTTTTTCGTTTATCCCTACATTGCCCATTACATCAACGATTACGCCATGCAGCAGCAAATAGAAGAGTTTGAGACTGTTTGCCGCTCAGCCTGACTCAGAGTGAAACAGTGAGGCTTTGTGGAAGTAAATGTCCGACTACAATGAAGAATTTCATGATAATCCCGATCAGATGATCGAAGATGCTTTCACAGATGAAGTGATGGCTTCAAATGAGTTTTACGCTACTGAGAACGAGCAAAAAGAACCTGAAACGGATGCCAGTCTTGTCGACAATTCTCACGTCGAGATGGAAGCATATAAGTGCTCCATCAGGCAATGGATCCTCTTCTTTATCCTATCGCTCTTTTTACTCCATCATTCGCATCCCTAAAATCAATATCGAGCTTCCTATTTACCTGGGAGCCTCGGATGCCAACTTGATGAAAGGTGCAGCACACATAACAGGTACATCACTACCCGTTGGAGGCAAAGGCACTCAGTTCAGTCATCGCGGGACACCGCGGGACACTTGCGCCATAATATGTTTCTACATGTCAATGAACTTGAATGCCGGAGACACCTTTGAAATCCAGACCCTGGACAAGACCTATGACTTACCGCGTCACCGGTTCCCACGTGGTCCTGCCAGATGAGGTCGGCAGTTTAAGTATTCAAAAAGACAAGGATCTCGTGACGCTGGTGACCTGTCTGAAGTATCCCATGAATTATAAGCGTCTCCTCGTTCACGGCGAGCGGGTAAACTGAATATCCGATCTGAAAGAAAAAAGCTCTTCAGAGACGAAATTTCGTCTCTGAAGAGCTTTTTGATCGTGCGCTTGACTGATTTACAGTTTGAATTCTTCTTCTTTTGCCGGTTCGACCACTAAATAGCGGTGCGGTTCCTTGCCTTCAGAGTGAGTCTTGACTCCCTTGAACTGATTCAGGTAACGGTGGATCTGCTTGCGTTCATGTGCAGGCATTGGTTCTAAAATCACGGGACGCTTGGTTCGCTTCACTTTTTCAGCGGTGCGTGTCGCCAGCTGTTCCACTGTCTGTTTGCGGCGGTCACGGTAATTCTCTGCATCCACTTTGGCATACAGTTTATTGTCCGCTTCCTGATGCAGCTGGATCTGCGCCAGAGTCTGCAGGCTGTTCAGGACCTTGCCGTGGCGGCCGATGATCAGACCGGCATCTTCTGTCTCGATCAGGAATTTCACGCGGTTATTGTCACGCTTCACATCGATGGCGACATCGTCGACACCCATTTTTAAAGCGATGGTTTTCAGATACTCAGACACTTTCAAGATCGCTGCCTCATCCTGCTCATTCACACGTTTTTCTTTTTGTTCACGAACTTCTGCCGGCTCTTTTTTTCAGAGTCTTCCATATCCTTTGTTTCTTTCGTTTCTTTCGGTTCTTCCGATTCATCCTTTTCTTCTGTTTCTTCTACCGCTTCGCTCACTTCTTCCGGAGCTTCAGCAACAGGTTCAACGACCGGCTCTTCTTTGACTTCTTTTTTTCTGACTTTTTCAGAAGGCTTGATCGTCGAATTTTCTTCTTCACCCAGCATCACTTCTTTAGATAAAAGTTCTTCAATGGCGTTTTTCGTGTTGGTCTTTTTGACCACGACGACCGCGTCTTTCTGCCCGATGCCTAAGAAGCCCTTCTTGCCTGCCTGCTTGACTTCGATTGTCGCGTCTTCCCGACCGATGCCTAAAGCTTTGAGTCCTTTTTCGATGGCCTCTTCAGTTGTTGCAGCTTGTGCAGTGTACTTGTCATTCATGAATACGATCCTCCATTCCAAATTCTATTCATCCATATTTTACCAAATAAACTAGAGCAAGTCAGAGAAATTTCTATTTTTTTACGTTTCTGCCGTATTTCTGTGCTTTCTTCATGGCACGTCTGCGCTGGAGTTCCGCTTCGCGTTCCTCTTCTTCTTTTTTCTGACGTTCTCTTCTCATCTTGAACGGATTCTGGAAAAGCAGCGTCTGGATCACGGAGAAACCGTTTGAAACAGTGAAATACAAGGCCAAAGCACTGGACAGGCGGACAGTAATGAACACGATGAATAAAGGCATCACATAGGTTATTACTTTATTTCCTGCCTGAGGTCGTCCCATACTCATCATAACAGAGTTCCCCAGAGTAAACAGTCCGGCAAGGATCGGCAGGATAAAGTAAGGATCCGGTTCACCCAGATTCACCCATAAGAAATTGCCTGTTGCCAGGATATCTGTCCGGTTCACAGCCTGATACAGAGCAATGAAAACAGGCATCTGGATCAGCATCGGCAGACAGCCCATGTATGGGTTGACGCCCGCTTCACTGTAAAGACGCTGCTGCTCTTCTTTCAGTTTTTCCTGCGTTTCCGTGTCTTTAGCGGAATATTTGTCTCTCAATTCATTTAACTGAGGGTTCAATTCGTTCATCTGCTGCATGTTTTTCTGCTGAAAATGTGTAAAGGGAATGAGCAGTGCTCGAATGAACATCGTCACGATAATGATTCCGATACCGTAATTGCCGCCGAAGAAGTCTGAAACCCAGATGATCGCACGGGCAAAGTTATAGATGATTACGCCTTCCCAGATACCGGTACTTTCCGAGGTAACGGGTTCTGTTCCGCAGGCCGTCAGAAAGACCATTAAACCAATCATCGTCACTGCCAGCAGCAATCGCTTACGTTTTTTTAAAAAAATCACTTTTTTTCCTCTTTTCATATAAATCTTTAGTTGTGTCATTCTACGATCGATTCTAATCAGCTTTAAAAAAGTCTACTGTTCTTTTGCTTTGAGTATCTGTGCCCGATCAAACACATGCAGCAGGCTTTTTCTAACTTCATGATAATCCATTTCGCTGACAGGTTTTCTGGCAATCACGATAAAGTCGATATCCTGTCTGATCAGATCCTGCTGATCAAATTCAATCAGGCAGTGCCTGATTTTTCGCTTGATCGCATTTCTCATTACGGCATTACCCATTTTTTTCCCGACAGAAAGTCCCGCACGAAAATGGGTCTGTCCTTCTTTGGCTATGCTGTAGACCACAAACTGGCGGTTAGCCATAGACTGTCCCTGATGAAAGACTTTCTGAAAATCTGCTTCAGTTTTTACGCGCCAGGCTTTTTTCATTGAGTCCCCATCTTTCTTCATTAACTAAGTAATTTCTAAAAATAAATAAAAAAAAGGCAACGAGCTCTCACTAAATATCCCAGCAAGAAGCTTCCGTCGCCTGTCGTCATTAAGCAGAAATTCTTTTTCTTCCTTTACGACGTCTGTTTTTCAATACTCTACGCCCGTTTTTTGTACTCATACGTTTTCTGAATCCATGTACTCTTTGACGTTTACGTTTTTTGGGTTGATATGTTAATCCTTGTGCCATTGGCGAACACCTCCTGAATCTTTCCTTTGTCTTCTGTACTTAATAAAAGCAATATCAGACTATCACTTTACACTATATAGACAGACTATGTTATTTTAGAAAACATTTCACAGTTTGTCAAGTTTATTTTAACATCAATCCTCTGAAATTTCATCTGTTTTAGAAAAAGAGCGGAAAAGTTATGCCACAAAGATATCCACATGTTAAGAACAAGTCCATTTCCTAAAATTCTTGTCCACCTGCTTGTCCTCACATTATCCACAGTTGCACAGGGTGTTCAAAGAAACCGTACACAGGTTCACTGGAGTTGTGCATAACTATGAAAAACATTGCTGTTAAAACAACTTAAACGGAATAGTTATCCACATTTCTTGTTAAAAATCCGTCCTTATATAACGTTATTAACATTCTTTTCCAGCCTGTGGATATCTTTATTTACATCCTGTGGAATTTTTACTAACAATTTTATCCAACTGTGGAAAACTGAATCAAGACGTGATAAAATAATAAAAGTAACTTTACGGCGAGGAGGAAAAATATGGACGACATGCAGACCGTATGGACATATCTTCAGGAAAAATTCAATGAAACACTATCAAAAGTCAGCTATGACACTTGGATCCAAAGCGCGAACCTCGTCAGACTCTCTGAAAAATCGATCACGATCGAAGTCCCTTCTACGCTGCATAAGGAATACTGGAAAAACAACCTTTCTACTAGAGTCGTTGAATACTTATACGAATTTTTAGGACGGGAAGTTTCTCCTTTATTTGTCACAGCAGAAGAACAGGCCACGTTCGAAGAAAAAGATACTGAAGAACTGGTCGATCAGTTCACATCCCAGACAAAATCCAGCACCTTGAACAGCAAGTATACGTTTGATACCTTTGTCATCGGTAAAGGCAATCAGATGGCGCATGCGGCAGCCCTGGTCGTTGCTGAAGAACCGGGAACTATCTACAATCCCCTCTTCTTTTACGGCGGCGTCGGTTTAGGCAAGACCCACCTGATGCACGCCATTGGGCATCAGTATCTGCAGATCAATCCGAATGCACGGATCAAATATGTCTCCAGTGAAAATTTTGCCAATGATTTCATCAATTCGATTCAGAACCGCACACAGGAAAAATTCAGACAGAATTACCGGAACGTGGACCTGCTTCTGGTCGATGACATCCAGTTTTTTGCAGACAAGGAAGGCACGCAGGAAGAATTCTTCCATACCTTCAATGCGCTCTACGATGACCGCAAGCAGATCGTTCTGACAAGTGACCGTCTGCCCAATGAGATCCCTAAACTGCAGGAACGTCTTGTTTCCCGCTTTGCCTGGGGCTTGTCCGTTGACATTACACCCCCAGATCTGGAGACTCGTATTGCTATCCTGCGCAAGAAAGCCAATGCTGAAGGGCTCGAGATCCCCAATGACACGCTGAGCTATATTGCCGGTCAGATCGATTCCAATATACGCGAACTCGAAGGCGCCCTTGTTCGCGTTCAGGCCTATTCCGCCATCCAGCGCAACGACATCACCACCAGTCTTGCCGCCGATGCACTGAAAAGCATGATCAAGAACGACGCCAAACAGAACGTATCGATCGCCTCGATCCAGCAGAAAGTCAGCAAGTACTATCAGATTTCGCTGGCGGATCTGAAAGGGAAAAAACGAGTCAGGCAGATCGTTCTTCCGCGTCAGATCGCAATGTATCTGTCAAGAGAGCTGACCAGCACATCTTTACCTAAGATCGGTAAGGAATTTGGAGGCAAGGATCACACCACTGTCATTCATGCACATGAGAAGATCAAAAAAGTATTGAATGAAGAAGATAACGGTGAAATGAGAGATCAGATCGAGGAAATCAAGAAAAGTCTGTAAAACAGAGCTGTGGATAAACCATCAAGTTGGACACAACCTTATACACAACTTGTCCACAGGTGGAAAACCTCTGATTCTAAATGGTTTTTATGTTTTCCACAGTATACACAGGCCCTACTACTATTACTAAGTCTTTATATTAATATATAATAGACATTCAGGGTACTAATTTAAAAAATGGAGGATGACTATGAAATTCACAGTCAATCGATCAACTTTCTTAAAGAAATTAAAAGATGTCCAGTTAGCTGTTTCATCTCGCGCAACCATTCCGATATTAACAGGGATCAAACTCATCGCTGATTCTGAAGGCATTAAAATGACAGGGAGCAACTCTGATATTTCCATCGAAACGCTCTTGAGTGTTTCTGATGACAAAGCCGGGCTCACTATTGAAGAAACCGGGCAGATCGTCCTGCAGCCGGCACGTTTCTTCAGTGACATCGTCAACAAATTACCGGACGAAACATTTACTGTGGAAGTCAAAGATGGCCTGCAGACATCGATCACTTCAGCTTCTTCGGCCTTTGTGATCAACGGACTGGATGCCATGAACTATCCGCATCTGCCGGAAATCGACACAGCCCAGTCATTTACACTACCGGTCAACTTACTTAAAAAGATCATCAAACAGACCGTTATTGCCGTATCGACGCATGAAAGTCGTCCGATACTCACAGGGATCCACTTTACGATCCAAGACGGCAAGCTTAAGGCTGTTGCGACAGACAGTCACCGCTTGAGTCAGCGCGTGATCCCGATCGAAGGAACCGAAGGCTTGTCTCATGATCTGGTCATTCCAGGAAAAAGCCTGCAGGAACTGACCCGTCTGCTCGATGACAGTCTGGATGAAATCGAAGTCGCTGTGGCTGAAAATCAGATCCTCTTCAAAACGGAAGATACTTATTTCTATTCACGACTGCTGGAAGGTAATTATCCGGATACGGATCGTCTGATTCCTGATAACTCCTCTACTCAGCTGACCTTGGATGCAAACGTTCTGCTGGGTGCCGTGGAACGTGCCAGCTTATTGTCACATGAAGGAAAAAACAACGTCGTTAAACTGACGGTCAATGAGAACAGTGTGGAAATCACAGGAAACTCACCGGAAGTCGGACGCGTGAATGAACAAGTTTCTTATACCGCTCTAGACGGTGAAACAATGGAGATTTCCTTTAACCCGGATTACCTGAAAGCTGCCCTGACAACGTTCGGTCCTGTGGAGATCACCGTCAAACTGATCTCTACACTCCGTCCGTTTGTCCTGGTCCCAAGTGATGACAGCAATGAGTTCATTCAGCTGATCACACCGATCAGAACATCCTCTTAAAGTACTGAGACCGTAAAAAAGACCCTGACCGGGTCTTTTTTTGCTTTCAGATCATTTATCTGTCTGAGCCTTCAGCTGATTTTAGTACTTGAAATGCGCAAACGATTCAAAATTTACTCTCTAAGCTCATTTCAGTATCAAAAGAAGTTTTTACCGCTGATACTTTAAAATCGATTAGAATGCATTATTCCCCACATAAATTTGTTTTAAATCCCTGTTTAAGGTATAATATAGAGAGAAACTGAGTGGACGTGGCGCGTTTTCCACGTCTTTACTTTTAAGGAGTCGTGAACATGACTGAAACAATTAAAATCGATGATTCGATGATCACACTGGGGCAATTCCTGAAACATGCCAGCATCATTTCCAGCGGCGGCATGGCCAAACCGTTTCTGATGGAATACCGATCTGGGTCAACGGCGAACCTGAGAATCGTCGGGGTAGAAAGCTGTATCACGGAGACACGATCAAAATCCAAGAATTCGGGACCTATACGATCCAATCAGACGCTGACGGAGAATAGGAATGTTTTTAAAAGAACTGTCTTTAAAAGGATACAGGAATTACGAAACAGCGGAAGCGGTCTTTTCTGAGAAAATCAATGTTTTTCTGGGAGAGAATGCCCAAGGCAAGACGAATATGATGGAGAGCATCTACGTTTTGGCTATGGCCAGAAGTCACCGGACAGCCAATGACAAAGAACTCATCGGCTGGGATCAGGATTTTGCCAAAGTGACAGGGAAAGTGGAGACCAGGAAGACGACCTATCCGCTTGAAATCGTTCTGTCCAAAAAAGGGAAAAAAGCCAGACTGAACCATCTGGAACAGAAGAAATTAAGTGCCTATATCGGTCATCTGAATGTGATCCTGTTCGCGCCGGAAGACCTGGCGTTAGTTAAAGGCTCGCCTTCTGTCAGACGGAAGTTTCTGGATATGGAAATGGGACAGATGAGCGCGATCTATCTGTATCATCTGGTCGAATACCAGAAAATCCTCAAGCAGCGCAATGCCTACTTAAAACAGAACCGGAAAAAAGGCAAGATCGATCAGACATACTTATCGATACTGAACGAACAATTAGCGGCAGAAGGTGCGGAGGTGCTTGCTGAACGCTTTTCTTTTGTCAAGCGACTGGAGAAGTGGGCGCAGCCCATCCATTCAGAGATCTCGCAGCAAAAAGAAGTACTGACACTCGAGTATGCGTCCTCAGTGCCTTTGAATTCTGAAAAAGACAAAGAACAGGTCATGAAAGATCTGCTTGACCAGTATAAAAAGAATGAACGCCGAGAGATCGATCAGGGAACCACATTGTCGGGTCCGCACCGCGATGATGTCCGTTTTTATGTGAACGAAAAGAATGTGCAGACATACGGTTCACAGGGCCAGCAGCGGACCACGGCACTGAGCGTGAAACTGGCAGAAATCGAATTGATGAAGGAAATGACGGGGGAGTACCCCGTTTTATTATTGGACGATGTATTGAGCGAGCTGGATGACGACCGTCAGACTCATTTACTGCGGTCGATCCAGGACCGCGTACAGACTTTTTTAACAACGACCAGCCTGGATGGAGTCAAGAAAGAATTGCTCCATGACCCGAGGATTTTTACCGTCCGAGATGGACAGATTGAAATGGAGAGTGAATAAAGTGGCAGATGAAAAATTAACGCCAAAAGAAGTCGAAGAATTAAGAGAAGAATACAATGCCAGTCAGATTCAGGTACTGGAAGGTCTGGAAGCGGTCAGAAAGCGTCCGGGCATGTATATCGGGAGCACCAGTTCTGTAGGTCTGCATCACCTGGTCTGGGAAATCGTCGATAATTCGATCGATGAAGCCATGGCAGGCCATGCAAGTAACATTGATATTATCATAAAACCTGACAATATCGTCGAAGTCAGTGATGACGGTCGGGGCATCCCGATCGATATCCAGGAAAAAACGGGACGTCCCGCAGTGGAGACGGTCTTCACGATCTTGCACGCCGGCGGTAAATTCGGTGGCGGTGGCTACAAAGTCTCAGGCGGCCTTCACGGCGTTGGCTCTTCGGTCGTCAATGCACTCTCGGAATTTCTGGAAGTCGATGTACACAAAAACGGTAAGATCCATCACATGCGTTTTGAACGCGGCGATGTTGTCACCGATCTGAAAGAAATCGGTGACTCCGATAAGTCGGGGACAGTGGTCCGCTTCAAGGCAGACGCAGAGATCTTTCAGGAAACGACCGTGTATGATTTCAATAAACTGGCCACACGTATCCGTGAACTGGCTTTCTTGAACCGCGGTCTGGCTATTTCGATCGAAGATCAGCGGCATGAAAAGCCCATTCGCCTGGAGTATGAATACGATGGCGGCATAAAAAGTTACGTGGAGTTCCTCAACCAAAGCAAAACTGTTCTGTATGATGAACCGATTTTCCTTGAAGGCGAGCAAGAAGGGATAACGGTTGAAGTTGCCATGCAGCACACAGACGGTTATCACACCAACATCATGAGTTTTGCCAACAACATCCATACCTATGAAGGCGGGATGCATGAGTCCGGCTTCAAAACAGCACTCACGCGTATCATCAATGACTATGCGAAACGAAACAAACTGCTCAAAGAAAATGAAGAAAATTTAAGCGGCGAAGATGCAAGAGAAGGGCTCACCATCGTTTTGAGCATCAAGCATCCGGATCCTCAGTTTGAGGGACAGACAAAAACGAAACTGGGCAATTCAGAAGTAAGAACGATCACGGACCGTCTCTTCAGCGAGCATTTCAACCGTTTTCCTGGTTGAAAATCCTCAGGTAGGGAAGAAGATCATAGAAAAAGCCCTGCTTGCGGCCAAGGCCCGTCTGGCGGCCAAACGTGCACGTGAAGTGACACGGAAGAAAAACGGTCTGGAGATCAGCAATCTGCCCGGCAAGCTGGCCGACTGTTCGTCAAAAGACCCTGAGAAATCAGAGATCTTCATCGTTGAGGGAGATTCTGCCGGCGGTTCAGCGAAACAGGGACGTTCACGCCTGTTCCAGGCGATCCTGCCGATTCGAGGGAAAATATTGAACGTCGAAAAAGCATCGATCGACCGCATCCTGGCCAATGAAGAGAATCCGTTCACTCTTTACAGCTATGGGAACCGGGTTCGGTGAAGAATTCCAAATCGACAAGGCCCGTTACCACAAGCTGATCATCATGACCGATGCCGATGTCGATGGGGCGCATATCCGTACGCTCCTGCTGACGCTGTTTTACCGTTACATGCGTCCGGTCGTGGAAGCCGGTTATGTTTATGTCGCGATGCCGCCACTGTATCAAATCAAACAGGGCAAAAAAGAGGTCTACGTGGATTCTGAGAGAGAATTGGAAGAACACCTTAAGAGCATTCCTGCGTCTCCTAAACCTTCCATTCAGCGTTATAAGGGACTAGGTGAAATGGATGCTGAACAGCTCTGGGAAACAACGATGAATCCGGATAACAGGCGTCTGCTGCAGGTCACAGTCGAAGACGCGATCGAAGCCGATCTGGTTTTTGACATGCTCATGGGTGAAAAAGTGGAACCAAGACGGGTGTTCATCGAAGAAAATGCCCAGTATGTAGAAAATATCGACGTCTGATTTATAAATATATTAACGTTTATAAACATTAAATAGATAATGATGTAGTGTAATTGCTTAAGGAGGAAGAATCACTTTGACTGAAGAAAGAGAAGCACGCATGGAAAAAATAAACTTATCCAGCGAGATGAGAAAGTCTTTTTTAGACTATGCGATGAGTGTAATCGTTGCCCGTGCTTTACCCGATGTACGAGACGGACTGAAACCTGTGCATCGACGTATTTTATATGGAATGAATGAACTCGGCATGACGCCGGATAAAGCCTTTAAGAAATCAGCCCGTATCGTCGGAGACGTCATGGGTGAGTATCAGCCCGCACGGCGACTCGGCCATCTACGAATCAATGGTCCGCATGTCACAGGATTTCAGTTTCCGTAACCCTCTGATCGACGGACACGGGAACTTCGGATCCATTGACGGCGACAGCGCCGCTGCCATGCGTTATACGGAAGCAAGAATGAGCAAGATGGCTCTGGAAATGCTGCGTGATATCAATAAAGATACGATCGATTATCATGACAACTATGACGGATCAGAACGCGAACCGAACGTACTGCCGGCACGTTTCCCGAACCTGCTTGTCAACGGGGCATCAGGGATCGCTGTCGGTATGGCGACGAATATTCCTCCGCATAATTTAAGAGAAGTGATCAAAGCCTGCCGTATCGTAATGGAGAACGAAGACGCGACGATTGCAGAATTGATGGAAGTTCTGCCCGGACCGGATTTCCCGACAGGGGGTATGGTGCTGGGCAAGTCAGGGATCAGAAAAGCTTATGAGACGGGCAGAGGCTCCATCAAAATGAGAGCCAAGACCCGGATCGAAGTGCAGCCCAACGGTAAAGAACGCATCATCGTGGATGAAATTCCTTACTTAGTCAATAAAGCCAAGCTCGTCGAGCGTATCGCTGATCTGGCTCGAGACAAACGTATCGAAGGCATCACCGATCTGAACGACGAGTCGGACAGGGACGGCATGCGTGTAGTCATTGACGTCAGACGGGACGTTTCAGCAAGTATCATACTGAATAATCTATATAAGATGACACCACTGCAGACATCTTTCGGTTTCAATATGCTGGCCATCGTCAACGGAGTCCCGAAACACTGGGGCTTAAAGAAATCCTCGTTGAATACCTGAAACATCAGCGGATCGTTATTCGAAGAAGGACCGAATACGATAAACGTAAAGCGGAAGCGCGTGCGCACATCCTTGAAGGTCTGCGCATAGCCCTGGATCATATCGATGAGATCATCACGATCATCAGAGGATCCAAGACTGCGGACGTAGCCAAAAACGCCTTGATGGAACGGTTCGGTCTCAGTGACCGTCAGTCTCAGGCTATCCTGGACATGCGCATGGTGCGTCTGACAGGACTGGAAAGAGAAAAAATCGAAGGCGAATATCAGGATCTGCTCCAACTGATTAAGGATCTTGCGGATATTCTGGCCGATCACAAGCGGGTCCATGAGATCATTGCGACTGAACTGGAAGAAATCGCGGACAAGCACGGAGATGACCGCCGAACCGAACTCCTGGTAGGCGAGTCACTCAGCATTGAAGATGAAGACCTCATCGAAGAAGAAGAAATTGCTGTCACGCTCTCTCACAACGGCTATATGAAGCGCATGGCCATTTCCGAATTCAAGGCCCAGCACCGCGGCGGTCGCGGCGTTAGAGGCATGACAACGAACACAGATGATTTTGTCGAGACACTGATCACCTGTTCGACACATGACCTGCTTTTATTCTTTACCAATACCGGAAAAGTGTACAAAGCCAAAGGTTATGAGATCCCTGAATATGGACGAACAGCAAAAGGGATCCCGGCAATCAACTTCCTGGGCATCGATAACGATGAAAACATCCAGGCAATCATCAGTACCAGAGGAGAGACCAAGGAGACAGATCATCTCTTCTTTACAACACGTATGGGTACGGTGAAGCGCACAGCTTTCTCTGAATTTGAGAACATCAGGACCAGCGGCCTGAAAGCGATCGTTCTGAAAGAAGACGATGAACTGATCAATGTGGCCGTGACACACGGCTCAGACCATGTCGTCGTAGGAACACGTCAGGGCTACGCGGTCAGTTTCCATGAAGAAGACGTCAGAAGCATGGGACGATCTGCTGCAGGTGTCAGAGGTGTGCGTCTGAGAGAAGACGATTATGTGGTGGGCATGGATATTCTAGACCCCGAGTCTGAAGTTCTGGTCATTACTGAAAAAGGATATGGCAAACGTACGGACGCTTCCGAGTATGCGATCAGAGGCCGCGGAGGTAAAGGCGTCAAAACAGTCAATATAACGGACAGAAACGGTCCGCTTATCGGACTTAAGACTGTTCACGGCGAAGAAGACATCATGCTGATCACTACGAGTGGCGTCATCATCAGATTCCACGCAGAAAATATTTCACAGACCGGACGTGCCACGCAAGGTGTCCGACTGATGAAACTGGAAGAGGATGTCTTTGTTATCGACCCTGGCAAAAGTCGAACCGGAAGATGATCAGGATGACGAAAGTGAAGAAGTCCTGAATGATCCAGAAGAAACATCAAACGAAGAAATAACTGAAACAGTTGAGGATTCAGAAAAAGATTCTGAATAACTATCGTATCTGTTTCAGACACTTAAACTAAAGAGAGAGCAGCCGGCACTGTATCCGGCTGCTCTCTATTTCCATAGATCAATAAAAGAATCCTTGTCTTTTTATCAGTTGTATGCTATAATTTTTCGGAGTCGGTGCTCTATATTGAATACTTCTCCTTGCTCTTTCAAATGAAGGGGCCAAAGTCCATAAGGAGGTGACAGTCAACGATGAGTCAAACAGCTAAATACGAAATCTTATACATTATCCGTCCTGATCTTGATGAAGATGGTAAAAGAGCTTTAGTAGAACGCTTCGAACAATCTCGAAGATAACGGTGCTGAAGTAACTGAATCAAAAGACTGGGCGAAACGCCGTTTTGCGTATGAAATTAAAGGATACCGCGATGGAACATATCGTTTGGTAAACCTGCAATCTTCAGATGCAGCAGCTATCAATGAATTTGAACGCCTAGCACGTTATCAGATGATGATCGTTTACGTCATATGATCGTTCGTCTAGAAGACTAATGTTTCACGTGAAACATTTTAAATGATTGCCTTTTTAAAGAAAGGAGCCACTTTGATTGATTAACAATGTCGTACTAGTTGGACGATTAACTCGAGATGCTGAACTTCGTTATACAGGTAGCGGAATAGCCGTTGCTTCATTTACTGTAGCTGTTGAACGACCGTACACCAACGCACAAGGTGAAAGAGAAACCGACTTCATCAACTGCGTTGCCTGGAGAAAGACAGCTGAAATCATTTCCAACTATACCCGCAAGGGATCGCTGGTTGGGAGTAACTGGACGCATGCGGACGCGAAACTACACGAATAACGAAGGCAGAAAAGTTTATATTACAGAAGTAGTGCGCTGAGAACTTCCAGATGCTTGAACCGAAGTCAGTCACTGAAAAACGTGCACAGAATGACGGGTCAAGTTGAT
>JAXHNF010000021.1:0-25748 GCA_034520745.1 Alkalibacterium sp. | reverse complement strand
TAATAAGCAAAATCAAAAGAAGCTCCCCGTATCAGTAAATATTGATACGGGAGCTTCTTAATGTAGTCTGAGCCGAAAAGTTTAAAAGCCTTTACCACGCATAGGCTTCTGGAGCCTGACCACCCGGGCCGGGGAAAATCCTGTCCAGTTCCTGCATGACATCTTCCGTGAGGTCAATTTCAAGAGCTTTGAGTGCCTGCTCCAGCTGATCCATGGTCCTTGGTCCAATGATCGGAGCGGTCACTGCCGGATTAGCCAGCAGCCATGCCAAAGCAACATTCGGTTCCGATTCACCCAGTTCCTTGCATAGCTTGGAATAATCCTCTAATTGGCTTCGTTCCTGATCTGATAGTTCTGCTGCCCGCTTTTCGCTCCTTGAACCGGGTTCAGGATCGAGAACCTTCCCGCTCAGCAGTCCACCGCCGAGTGGGCTCCAGGGGATCACGCCTATGCCCAGGTCCTGTGCCGCTGGAAGGACTTCCAGTTCCGGTAGCCGGCACAGTAAATTGTATTTGTGCTGTTCAGAAACAAGCCCCAGGAAATTCCGTTTCTCAGCTTCCGCTTGAGCAAGAGCCAGATGGAACCCTGCAAAATTGCTTGATCCGATATAATACGTCTTCCCCTGATCCACTAGCGACTCAAACACACCCCATATCTCTTCCCACGGTGCATGGCGTTCGATATGATGCATCTGATACAGCTCAACATGGTCCGTCTGGAGACGTTTTATAGAACCTTCCAGATGCCGGCGGATCTTATAGGCAGAGAGTCCTTTTTCCTGGTTCGGTCCATCGTTTTCGTTTTCCATCCCACCGTATACTTTAGTCGCCAAGACCACTTTTTCCCGGCGGCCGCCTTGAGCAAACCATCGGCCGATAATTTCTTCTGTACGGCCCCGCTGACCTTTGCCGCCATAAACGTTGGCGGTGTCAAAGAAGTTGATCCCCGCATCGAGTGCCCTGTCCATTATCGCAAACGCATCTTCTTCACTGGTGTACGAACCGAAATTCATCGTTCCCAGACATAGCCTGCTGACTTTCAATCCCGTTCGTCCTAAGTAAGTGTACTCCATTTTATTGCTTCCTCCTCATGTCATTTGATCGCAGCCAGAGATCTGACTGAATGATTTTACAACGCACCATAGTTACTTAATCGTAGCACTATTTATTTTATATCACAATGATTTTGTATCCGCTATCACTTTTGTTTTAGAGGTAAAAGCCAGACTGATAAGGGTCGGATAATAATCCTTCCATCTTAAATAAGCTGAACATACAAAAAAAGTTCTACAAGCGCTGAAATTCATCGGCGTTTATAGAACTTTATAAGATGGTCCCTACTGGGCTCGAACCAGCGACCCCTACCTTGTCGAGGTAGTGCTCTCCCAACTGAGCTAAGGAACCGTATTGGGCCTTACCTAACTGATTATACTAGATGGAGAACAAATTGTAAACCTTTTTTAAAACTCTAACGCTTTCCTTTTCTTTTTTCACAGAATCGTTCATAATGGAAGGGAGAGAATAAGGAAGGAACCGATATGATGGATACTAAGTATTTAGCGAAATTTTATAAAAAAAGCCATGAAGACAAGATCGAATCGCTGTTTTTAGCTGGAGTGATCTCGAAAAAAGAAAAAGACACCCTGCTGGACCGTTCCTTGAAGCTCGATCCGGAGACCGGGAATCACATGATCGAAAACTATATCGGCAACTATTCCCTGCCTTTAGGCGTTGCCATGAATTTCAAAGTCGACCGGGAAGAACTGGTGGTTCCCATGGCGATCGAAGAACCGTCTGTTATTGCAGCTGCCAGTTTTGCTGCAAAAGTCATCGGGTCTGCCGGGGGCTTCAAAACGACCGTGACAAAACGGCACATGATCGGACAAGTAACACTCAAAAACGTGACAGATTTTAAGGTGGCTTCAAAGAACGTCAAGGATGCTAAAAATGAAATACTGGAACGCGCAAATGAAGCCTATCCATCGATCGTCGAGCGCGGCGGCGGAGCCCGAGACATCGAAGTTCGCCATCTGAAAAACGATTCCGATTCTGACGTGCCCGACTTTTTATCCGTACATGTCCATGTCGATACCAAAGAAGCGATGGGGGCCAACATCGTCAACACCATGATGGAAAGTATTGCGCCTTACATCGAAGAGCTGACGGGCGGAACGGCCCTCCTTAGAATATTATCCAATTACGCAACGGAGTGTCTGGCGACCGCCACCTGCACGATTCCGGCGCATAAGCTGAAAACAGCCGATCATTCCGGCGAAGAAGTCAGAGACCTGATCATCGAGGCCACTCAAGTCGCAACGGTCGATCCTTACCGGGCCGTCACACACAATAAAGGCATCATGAACGGCATCGACGCCGTTGTGCTGGCTTCCGGCAATGACTGGCGGGCCATCGAAGCCGGTGCCCATGCGTATGCCAGCCGGTCGGGACAGTACCGCTCCCTCACCACATGGAAGAAAAATGAAGCGGGAGATCTGGTCGGAGAACTGACCCTCCCATTGGCCATCGGTACGGTTGGCGGATCCATTTCGATCCATCCGGCGGCCGGACTGGCTCATTCGATCATGAATCAGCCGAAAGCTGAGAAGCTTGAACGGATCGTCGTTTCCGTCGGGCTTGCGCAAAACTTCGCAGCCGTCCGCGCGTTAGTGACGGAAGGCATCCAGAAAGGGCATATGGGACTGCACGCCCGTTCCCTGGCCATCAGTGCCGGCGCCAAGGGGGACCATATTCAGCAGGTCGCCGATATCCTCAAGCATTCCAAGCACAAAAATTTACAAAGAGCCAAAAATATTATGCTGAATATCCTGGAAGAGTTTGAAAAATAATTTGTTTGAAACAGGAGCGCCCACTTTTAGAGGTGCTCCTGTTTTTTCTGATTAAGTAGTACCAGCTTAGGTCTTTTTGAATTACGAGCTGGTATTAGTGACATATTAATCGACAAACTGAGACCCCCTACGCTTCATGAGTTTAATCTATAGCCTTCTTATAGTCTCAGCCCAATTATTCAGCTTCTTTGAGTTTCTATTTAAGGGGCCCTATTCAATCTGCCCCCGAGCTGTTTGTAAATGAGCCCGTACTATAGAGGGGCTATAGTACAGGCTCGAGCAGATCAGTTTTCTGACTTTATAGAATTAAAGACTGATAGGATATACTCAATAACCTTCTGACACTGAGTGGGTACTACTTAACGCCATTGATAGATCAGCTCCTGTTTAATGCTGTGCATACTCACCTCAAAGTGAGTATGCTCCCTTCAAATAATCTAAAAATACGTTTTAGTGGACGTTCGTTTAACAGTATCGTAATGGATCGCTGATATAACCTACTCTGAAACAAAATAAATACGAAGGCTTGGGACCTGATTAAAAAAACAGATCCACAAAGCCTTCGTATTTTCAATTTATTATTTATTCTCTGCCGCGGGTTTCATTTTTTCTGTATCTTCTTCATCTTCATCCATGCTCAGCAGTCGTGCATTGACGGCCACGATCACGGTACTCAAGGACATGATCGCTGCACCGATCGCGGGTGTGATGATGATCCCTTGATTGTACAGGATGCCCGCAGCTAAAGGAATGGCGATGATATTGTAACCTGCTGCCCACCACAAGTTCTGGATGTTTTTACGGTGTGTGGCTTTAGAAGGTTCAAGGCATTCAGTACGTCTCTCGGATCACTGTCCACTAAGACGACATCTGCAGTCTCAATAGCCACATCTGTCCCGGCACCAATCGCAATACCGATATCTGCCTGGGCAAGCGCCGGTGCATCATTGATCCCGTCACCCACCATGGCTACTTTTTTCGTTCCGTCTTCCTGGAGTCGTTTGATGTGCTCGGATTTCTCATCAGGCAGAACTTCGGCAATGACTTCCGTCAAGCCCAGTTCGTTGCCGACGCCGTCAGCAACGCGCTGGTTATCGCCTGTGATCATGACCGTATCGATGCCCATTTCAGACAATTCTTTAATGACTTTATAGGATGATTCTCTGATGATGTCACTTAACGCGATCATACCTTTCAGTTCCTGGTTTTTCAGGACAAAGACCACTGTCTTCCCTTGCTGTGACAAGTCATTGTAACGCTCTTCGTCAAAGTCGGTGTTGTTTTCGCGCATTGCGCCAGGACTTAGTATGGAAACGGTATCGGAGTCGATTTTAGCTTCCAGTCCCTTACCGGTCAGGTTTTTATAGTCTGAAACGCCGAGGCGCTGAATGTCTCTTTCTTCACCGGCGCGCACGATCCCTTTGGCAATGGGATGATCGGACTGGCTTTCCACTGAATAGGCAAGCTGAAGCAGGTCTTCTTCCGAGGTGCCGTCTTCCGGAAGAATTTCGTCGACACCGAAATCCCCTTCGGTCAAGGTCCCGGTCTTGTCAAAGACGATTTTATCAATCGTACGGGCCGCTTCAAACTGGGTCCGGTTACGAATCAAAAGACCTTTCTTAGCCGCGATGGACGTTGATACTGAACTGACTAAAGGCATCGCCAGACCCAGTGCGTGAGGACACGCAATGATCAGTACGGTCACCATCCGCTCCAAGGCGAATTCGAAGTCGGCAATGTTGATCCAGACAAAGAGCGTGATCAGCCCGGCCACCAAGGCGACGTAAAACAGCCATTTCGCAGCGGTATCCGCAAATCCCTGGGCCCGCGATTTTGTTGCCTGGGCATTTCTGACCATTTCGACGACTTGGGAAAGATACGTTTCTTCGCCGACCTTGCTGACTTCTACCGTGAGAACACCTTCGCCATTGATCGCACCGCCGATGACTTCATCGCCTGCACCTTTTTCAACTGGAACAGATTCCCCTGTCAGCATGGATTCGTCGACAGCGGATTTCCCTTCGGTTATTTCTCCGTCTAACGGGATCTTTTCGCCTGATTTGACCAGGATCTTGTCTCCCGGTGTCAGTTCTTCAACAGATACATCGGTCGTGTTGCCTTCGTCATCCAGTTTATGTGCATCGTTAGGCATCAGATCGATCAGTTCTTCCAGCGCCTTTGACGCGCCCATCTGCGAGCGCATCTCGATCCAGTGTCCCAGAAGCATCACGACGATCAGTGTGGCCAGTTCAAAATAAAAATCACTGCCTTCAATGAAAAAGGTCGTCAGGGTGCTGTACACATAAGAAGTGGTGATGGCCAGAGAAATCAGCGTCATCATGCCCGGTGTGTGGTCATCGATGACTTCTCGTTTCACACCCATGAGAAACGGTTTGCCTCCGTAGAAAAAGACAAAGGTGGCCAGGGCGAACAAAACGAGATCGGAACCTGGGAACGAGACCTCAAAGCCGAATATATTCTGCAGCATCGGGGCCAGAATGGCTATCGGGACGGATACGGCCAGCGAAACCCAGAAGCGCTGTTTGAAATCTTCGACCATGTGCGCATGGTGGTCATGATGGCCTTCGTGTCCGCCATGAGCCTCGTGTCCGTGATGGCCTTCTTCATTGCCTTCGCCGTGGTGTTCGTGAGTCTCCTCCCCACGACTGCTGTGTTCCTTATTTTTATCATGTTCACTGTGATTTTCTTCGTGATCAGTTTGCTTACCTTCATTTTCTCTGTTATTTTCATCCACTGTCTGGTCATGATCATGTTTATCTGCCACTTGAGTCATCCCCTTTTGGAATTTATCGTTTACATTTGTAATCGTTAATAATAATTTAACACTCATCTGACTTTTTGTCAATTTATATCCTTGTTATTCTTATTATACGGTTATCAGTCAGTTTCAGACAAACCATTTGAATGGCCTGACCTTTTTTTGAAAATGACAGACACCCGAAGGTTGGATGTGATCCGACCTTCGGGTGTCTATTATCTGCTGGCCTTCAGCTTTTTGCTGTCAGCTTGATGATCCAGCTGTGAAAATCTGTTTTTCCGTTTCTGGACCAGAACTGCCCTCTTTTTCTTTCATTCCCGCTGAAAAGCAGTCCGATCGTCTTCAAATCAGATCCGTAACGCTCTTCACCGTCCGGTTCGACGCTGTAGAGTGTGTCCTCATCCAGACCGTCCAGTTTCAAGCGACTGTAGGAAGGGTTCGGACGCGCCAGTACCTGGTAATACCCGATCAAGGCTTCTTTTCTGTCTTTCGAGACGACCATCCAGGCCGTTTCATTGCCTTCAAACGGACTTTTCAGCCGGTAGAACGAACCACTGTGAATAAGCTTGCGGTTCGTTTCAAAAAAATCGACCTGAGTGCTTATCTGATTCAGTTCCTCCTCGCTTAACTTGGTGACATCCAGCTCGTAGCCGAATGTGCCGAAGTAAGCGACCGCACTGCGCATATCCAAGGAGGTCGTGCGTCTGAGCTGATGGTTGGGGACCGCCGACACATGACTGCCCATGCTTGACAGAGGATAGACCAGAGACGTTCCGTACTGGATCTTCAGCCGCTCGACGGCATCGGTATCATCACTCGTCCAGGCCTGGGGCGCATAATACAGGAGTCCGGGATCGAAACGTCCGCCGCCCCGAACATGATTCGATCAGCAGATCCGGGTACTTCTCCAGCAGTCTGTCGTACAGAGAATAAACACCCAGGATATAGCGGTGATAGAGTTCTCCCTGCCGGTCATTGGGCAGCACGGTAGAAAAAGGTTCCGTGATGTAGCGGTTCATGTCCCATTTGATGTAATCGATCGTTCCTTCACTTAAAATCTTGTCCATCTGATCAAATAAATCAGCCACCACATTGGGATTGGAAAAATCAAGCACAAACTGATTCCGCCCGTGCGACATCGGTTTTTCCGGTACATGGATCACCCACTCCGGATGTTCTTTATAAAGAGGGGCGTCTTTATTGACCATTTCCGGTTCGAACCATAAGCCGAACTTCAGGCCAAGCTGATGAATTTTTTCAGACAAACCTTTGATGCCCTCCGGCAGTTTTTCTCTGTTTTCAGTCCAGTTACCCAAAGAACTGGTGTCATCGTTTCTCTCTCCGAACCAGCCGTCATCCAGAACGAAGAGCTCGACACCGGTTTTTTTCGCCTGTTCAGCCAGTGCCATGATTTTCTCTTCATTGAAATCAAAGTAGGTCGCTTCCCAGTTATTGATCAGTACAGGCCGCGTCTGATCCCTCCACGGTCCTCTGACCAGGCGGCTGCGGTACAAGTCATGATAGGTCTGGCTCATCCCGTTAAGGCCGGTATCTGAATAGACCATCACCACTTCCGGTGTCTGGAAATTCTCTTCGGGTTCCAGCTTCCACTGAAACTGATAGGGATTGATCCCCATCGTGGCCCGGGTCACGTTGTAAGTATCGACTTCCACCTGTCCCAAATGATTGCCGCTGTAAACTAGGCTGAATCCGTAAGCCTCTCCTTGTCTCTCCGTTGTTGCCGGACGAGCCAGCGCGAAGAACGGATTATGGATATGACTGCTGGTCCCTCGGGCACTCGATATGGACTGGACACCTTTAAATAAGGGCTGTCTTTCCACGTGATTCTCCCTTGCCCAGGCGCCGTTCAGATGGATCATGTCGAACTCATCATCCGGAAAATCGATGCTCATGGACATGGCCTGATTCAGTCGGATGTCTTTTTCACCGGCATTATGAAAGTTCGCGCTCCGTGTGATGACAGCCCGCTCCTTAAAAATCGTATAGAACAAGCTGACTGTCACATCAGAAGGTATATCTCTCAAAACGATCTCCAGTGTCTGCGCTTCACTCTCTGATTCAACGTAGGTTGCGGGCAGACCATCCAGTTCAGGCTTTCCTTCATGAATGACGTATGACTCATACACGAGCTGAGAGACCCGGTCTCCCTCGGGATATTCCAGTTCAAACGCCGGAAAGCGAAAGTCCGTCGTCCCAAAACCCGGGTATTCCTGCTTCACATGTTCCAGGGACGATGTATGATCTTTTTCGATCAGGTTGACGGAAGACCGGAATTCTCTTTCGATGAGAAAATCAAACGACGGCCGGTGGTGGATCCTTTTCCCGAAATACAGATGTTCCAGCTGCCTGCTTTTTTCAAAAACTCTGAACACATAGCTGATTTGCTGATTCGTTAAATGAAATTCCAGTTTATCCTCGTTGACATGGATCAGTTTTTCGTTCGTGGTCATAGTTGAGCCTCCTGCTGTAGTATTAAATTAAAACATTACCCAATGATGTAATCGCTTTATTTTTAAAGTATACCATAATTTCCTGCTCCCATTTTTTTGAAAATAAAAAAGACCGAGCTCAGTGCACGATCTTTTTCCTCTTCACCCGCCTGCTTGGGTTTACTTTCCAGCTTATCAGTCCCAGTACCAGCGCTTCTGCAACGACGAACGACGTCCAGACACCTGTCATGCCGTAGAAATGACTGAGCACCAAGACGAGGGGCACGATGATAAAACCGCCTCTGAGCAGAGAGAAAAAGAGCGCACGGTTCGGCTGGTCTGTGGCACTGAAATAGCTGGTAAGTACCGTATTGAGGCCCGCAAAAAAGAAACCGATAAAATAGATGAATAGACCCCTTGCGGCCATGCCGGCGATGTGCGCATCCTGATCAGTATTGAAGGCCTGAATGATAAATTCACTGGACAAGTTGGTCCCGGCGTATATTACCGCACTCAAGATCAGCGCCGTGCCTAAAGACAAAGTCAAAACCTGCTTCATCTGCTTGAGATCTTTGAGTCCATAGCTTTCACTCAGCAGAGGCTGCGTGCCCTGCGCCACACCGGCAAATAAGGATAACACGACAAAAGAGATGTTGGCGATGATTCCATAAGCCGCCAGTCCGTCGTTCCCTTCCAGCGAAAAGATGAGGGTATTGAACGTGAACATGACGACGGAACCGGAGATCTCGTTGACAAAAGCCGAGGCACCAAGGTATGTAACATCTTGGACCAGCCGCTTTTCGATTTTCTGAAAAGTGAATGTAAGATTGTTAAGCGGTTTGAAATAGTGAACGGCCAGGACACTCAGACTGATGACGGGCGAGAGACTTGTCGCCAGAGCTGCACCGAACATGCCCATCTGAAGCGGAAAGATGAAAATGTAATCTAAGACGACATTCAGCACACTGCCAATGACCATTCCGAACATGGCTAGCGTAGGATCCCCGTCATTTCTTACAAATGAAAGCAGCGTATTGTTCAATATGAAGAAAGGCGCAAACGACAGGATCGTTTTCAGGTAGATACTCGTTGAAGCAAATGTCTCAGCATCTGCGCCGGAAAACCGCGCGATCGCTTCGGTACCGAACTGTCCGACAAGCAAAAAGACCAGTCCCAGAGAAACGGCAAACAGAAGGGTCTGCGAATAAACGTTACCGGCCCGCTCGTGCCTGTTTTGCGACTGCAGGATCTTATATCGGGTCGCGCCTCCCAGCCCCATCATCAGTCCAAACCCATGCATGATGCCGAAAACGGGAATGCTCAGATTCAAAGCCGCGATCCCGGCCGAGCCCAACGCTTGAGCAATAAAATAGGTATCCGCTAATATGTAAAAAGATATGCCCAGCATCCCGAGCATGTTCAAACTGACGTATTTGATGAATAGTTTCAGACTTCTCTGCATCTTACTTCGCTACCTTCTTTTTAAAAATCGAGTCTTTAACTAGCTTACTCAGTCGCTGCACTGAAGTCAACCATCGTTACCTCTGTATCTCTTTCCAGAAAAAGTTTTTTTCACTGATATGTAACTGACCAAGACGTCCTAACCGTATTTTCTGATGTCTTGTGATATAGTTTGAATGAACTAATATGTACTTTCTAATAATTAAATTACGGCTGTATATTGAATGAAGACATTTGCCGCTCACTTTTTACATAATAAAAGAGAGGATGTTTTTTCCATGAATGCTAATTTAACGCCCTATCTGATGCTCGACGGGAATGCCAGAGAAGCGGCCGTCTTTTATGCTGAAGTGTTTGATGCAGAGATCGAAAGTATGGAGCTTTTGAAGGACTGGCCTCAGGAGTTCGACGGCGACATTCCTGAGGGGTCTGAAGACAGCGTTGTCCACGCCTATGTCAGAATCGGCCCTTTGGGACTCATGCTCGCGGATATTTTTCCAGGACAACCTTATGAGCCGGGTTCGCTCATCACGATCATGGTGGACGTAAAAGAAACCGACGAAGCAAAAACTTTATTTGAAAGACTTTCAGATGGCGGAGATGTCATCATGCCCATAAGCGAAACGAGTTTCAGCCCGGCTTATGCTCAAGTCAAAGACAAGTACGGCATCGAATGGCAGATCCTGACAGACTCTTCAGACATGAATTGATTTATAGTCCCTTATATAGAAGAAAAGAGTTATCGTCGGTAAATCAGCGATAACTCTTTTCCGTTTTGTCCAAATGACGGTCTACAGCATAAGATACTAGACAAAGGTCACAAAAAAGTTGTCCCATATTTCTTCATAGAACCGGACTGTTTCTTCGCCTGTCATATACTGATTGTCCCAGGCGCCGTGAATGCCCTTTTGCATTTGAATGGTATAACCCAGTCCATGGGCAAATTTTACCGTGGCATCCACACAGTGCTGGGTCTCTAACCCGCAAATCTCCAGATTTTTCACCTCTGCTTTCTCGAGAATGTCATTCAAATCTGTCTGATAGAAAGAACTTAGGGTGTCTTTTTTCAATAAAAAGTGCTGAATCAAGCTTAGTCAGTTCGGGGATGATGTCCCACTTCTGGCTCCCTTTTTCCAGATAGTTATCTGTGTGCTGAAGAAAGATAACCGGTCTCTCTTCGGCAGCATAGTCTGAGATCCTGTCGTTTATCTTTTTGATCAAGTCGTCTAGATTGCCTACCGACTGGTCCTCATAATGACAAACCCCATTTTGCATGTCAATGACGAGGAGTGCTTCCGCAGTTTTCATAGCTTTTTTCTCCTTTCAATAGTCAGTTGTTTAATATGACAGGTAATGCTTACATATGAATTCTACGCCTAAAACCGAAATTTCTGTACTGATTACTCTGATAGTCAGAAAAATTATCCTTCAGCTTTTTATGGTTGTTAAAATAAGTTAAACTATAGAAGAAAATAAAAATATACTTAGAGGACTGATTACTATTTTCAAAGAATTCAAGACGTTTATCATGCGCGGAAATGTGCTGGAACTGGCTGTGGGCCTTGTCATGGGTGCTGCCTTCACTGCCATTGTCAATTCATTTGTCGCAAATATCATTACACCCATTATTGCGGCTTTATCAGGTAAGGCCAGTGTGGAAGAACTGTCCGTTCAAGTCGGTGAAGCCACGTTGACTTATGGACTGTTCCTTCAGGCTGTCATCGATTTCCTGATCATCGCGTTCGTGCTTTTTCTGATGATCAAATTGATCAATCAGCTGATACGTAAAAAAGAAGCCGAGCCGGAGCCGGAAGTGAAAGCCCCCACGGTAGAATCATATCTGGAAGAGATCCGTGATCTGCTGGCTGAACAGTCAGATGGTACAGCCAATGATTCCAATCCAGTCTCCAAATAGGTGGTGACACCTGAAACACCAGGTCATCTCTTGTTGAAAAACGCTCGTCCCCTCGTACGAGTGGATGAGCGTTCTTTTATTGATTATTAAGCGATCCACATGTGACATTCGGCTCTCTATTCCAGCGGTGAAGGGCACGCCCGAACTGATTGCGTGACGTTCAGCTCTTGTTTCCGGCGGTGAAGGGCACGCCCGAACTGATTGCGTGACGTTCGGCTCCTGTTTCCGGCGGTGAAGGGCACGACGCGACCCATTGCGTGACGTTCGGCTCCTGTTTACGACTGCGAAAGGCACGCCGCGATTCATTGCGTAACGTTCGGCTTTCTTTTCCGACGGCGAAGGACACGACGCGGTCCATTGCGTGACATTCGGCTCCTGTTTCCGGCGGCGAAGGGCACGCCTGAACCCATTGCGTGACGTTCGGCTCCTGTTTACGGCGGCGAAGGGCACGCAATCGTCATTCCCGACTGACCACTTGCCAGAAGACATTGACCTTTAGAGATGCTGAAACTGACTTGAAGTCAGTTTCTCCCGATCCAAACAGATCAGAAGCTTCATCTGTTACATTAACAATGGTAATCTTCACATAAAACTGCCTGTATGATTGTATAGTCAACCTGTGGCATTTATAATGAAAAGGCATGTACCATTATTTTAATTCAAAGGAGTTCGTATTATGTTTTTTCGGTGTTATTATCAACACACTGGCGATTTTTTTAGGAGGTCTCGTTGGCTTGTTTGTCAATAAAGGCATTCCTTCTTCATATAGAAAAAGCCTTGATGAAAGCTCTCGCTCTCAGTGCCATATATATAGGTATCACAGGATTGACTACCGGTGAAAACACCATTTACATCATCCTGTCCATGGTGATCGGCGTAACGATCGGGGAAATCATTGACTTGGACAAAAAAATAACACACATGGGAAATATGCTCGAACGCCGATTTCCTGCTAAAAAAGGGGCATCTTCCTTATCCAAGGCGTTTGTGATGAGCAGTCTGATCATGGCTGTCGGGGCCATGTCGATCGTCGGACCTCTGGAAAGCGGACTGACCGGCACACATACCATCCTGCTCACAAAATCGGTCATGGATGGTCTCACGAGTATTATTCTTGCTTCGAGCATGGGGGTCGGTGTTTTATTTTCAGGCTTCCTTGTTCTTCTCTACCAGGGAGCAATTACTTTATTCGCCAGCGGGTTGGATGCGATTTTAACTGATTCTATGGTAAATGATATCAATGCCATCGGATCATTAATCATCCTGGCTTTAGGTCTCAACATACTGGAAGTAACAAAAATCAAAGTCATGAATTTTGTCCCGGCTATTTTCATTCCTCTGCTGTTCTTTCTGTTTTATTAAAAAAACTGTTAGTTTCAGATTTTTACTGACCAAAACACTCTTGGTCAGTATGTCTAAAACTAACAGTTTTTTATTTTAGTCTATTGTATCTTCGAATTCACGGTAGACCTCTCGAACGATATCGTAATCTTCCGATTCAGCCGTGGCAAATCCTTCCCAGTTATAAACGTCACCAAGCACTTCAAGCATGTACTCGTCGTCATTGATGGCCAGGAACGCTTCTTCGATATCCGCTTTGACTTGTTCGGGAAGTTCGCTTCTTACAGACAGAGTTGCATTGGGGATCTCGTCTGTCGTTCCGATGACTCTAACTTGATCATAGATGTCCGGGATTTCTTCTTCCAGTCGAACCCTTGCATCCTCGAATGTCGTGGCAAAGTCTGCCTGACCGTCCAGCAGTGTCAGGATCGCCTGGTCGTGCGCACCGACATCGAGCAGAGTGAAATGATCGTCCAGATCTTCAACGCCCATCTCCATCATCTGCTGGGCCGGGAAACATAACCTGATGTTGAAGAGTAGTCCGTGAATGCCCAGACTAGGTCTTCCGTTTCTATCAGGTCATCGATGTCTTCAATCTCTGAATCGGACGGAACCGTGTACTGGGCGACATAAGAATCGGACCCGTTGCTAATGGCCTTGAGCAGCACTTCCACGTTGGCCCGTTCCTCAGCCTGTACGTATGCAAATGGCGGCAGGAAAGCAATATCCACATGCTGGTTCCGCATGCCTTCGATCAGGCCGGTGTAATCTGTCAGCACTTCCGTCGTAACGGGAATACCGAGTTCTTCAGAAGGTACTCCCCAAAAGGTTCCGCAGTCTCGGACATGTTTTCTACATCTGCCGACGGAAAAAAGCCTAAAACCAGTTCATCTACCTCTTCTTCACTTGTCTCATCCGTTTGCGTATCGTCAGGTGCACATGATGCCAGTAAAAATGCTGCGAAGATCGCAGCAGATAATCCTTTAATTTTTTTCATAAATCCATACCCTTTCGTCTTTCTCAGTTAATATCCGATTTCTTTATTTTGACTAATTTCATATGAAACGTCAACACTTTTTGTAACAGAAGCTGAACTTATATTTTTTCATGTCTATTCAGTTTAACAGAAATGCAGCAAAAAAAGCTTATATGGTAGAAATATAATTTACTACCATATAAGCTTTTTTGATTATTATCTATCTCAGTTATTATTTGGTTTCTCTGAACAATGCTTTACGCCTTAATTTTTGTGAATACTTTCTGAGTTCCATCCGGTCCGGGGTATTGCGTGTGTTCTTGCTCGTAATATATAACCGTTCGCCAGTTTCGATGCATTCCAGGGTGATATTTTTCCTCATATTATTTTACTCCTCGCTTCAACTTTTTCATTTGTTTTATGACTTTCAGACCTCGTCGTGCCGTTTTTATATTTGGACTTTTCATCATGCGACGAGCTGTAGAGACATCTGTTTTTTCAGCCATGATCGTTCACTCCCTGCTTGTATTTTTTTCAACTTAATGTTTTTCATTTAATGCTCGCTGATTGCTGATTAGAAACAGTCAATCCGTTAATTTTTCAGTTTTCAGTAAGTATCTATGATGAACCTATGTCTCCATAGCAAGTTCTGCCATCCGTTCTTTGGTCAAAACACATTGATCGAATGATCGTTTCATTTCTTCGATCGGCAGGTTTTTACCTATGAAGACGAGCACAGACTCACGGTCCGATTCACCCCAAGGTTCTCCACGTTCAGCCTTAAAGGCCATGTTCACTCCCTGATAGATAACCTTATTGTTATCACCGTAAATATCCAATATTCCTTTATACCTTAACAGATCCATGCCATATGTCATGATCAGTTCATTCATCCACATATCGACCAGTGAAGGATGGATGGGCTCGTTAGCTTTCAGAGACAGTGTGACGATCCCATCTGTGTGCCTGGCATCGTGATGGTGACTGTGATCACAGTCATCAGCCTGCTGATGATCATGATGATGGTGATGATCAGTTTCCGGTTCGATAGTGTCCTGTTTTTCTGTTCTCTGTTCATCGAACAATTTCAAGCCGATGACTTCCTTCACTTTTATCTCTTCAAGATTCAGGCGCTCAATATCTGCAAAAGGATTCAGTGAGCGCAGCTTATTTTCAAGTAAATAAAGCGCATGATCGCTTGCCTGATCTGTTTTCGTCAACAAGAGCTTATCTGCAAAGGCGATCTGATCAATCGACTCTTCAAAATGAGCAATCTGGTAAAGGGAATTTAACGCATCCACCAAGGTCAGTACAGAATCGATTTCAAAATGATCCTGAAGAAATGCGGTCCGCATGAATGTCTGAATGATTGGTCCGGGTTCTGCCAGACCCGTGGTTTCAATGACGATCCGATCGATAGTCACTTTCTGCTTTTCTCTGACCGTATGGATCGTACGGAGCATATCGGACAAATCGGTCCGTAACGTACAGCACAGGCAGCCGTTGTTCATCTGATAGATCTTCTTCTTTCACATTCACGACGAGATTGTGGTCGACACCTACATCTCCATATTCGTTTACAATGACTGCAATTTTTTCATCATTAGGCTGATGAAGCAGTTCGTTGATCAACGTAGTTTTTCCGGCTCCCAAAAATCCGGTGATGATAGTGACAGGTATTTTCTGACTCATTCTACGTCCTCCTCTTCCTGATTGTTCCAAAGCTGTCCATCAGACTTACCAGCTGGCTTTTTTTACACCAGGAATTTTTCCTTCGTGAGCCAATTCTCGGAATTTAATGCGGGACATCCCGAATTTCCCCATGTAACCTCTTGGTCTTCCGTCTATTCTGTCACGGTTTTGCAGGCGAGTCGGCGAGGCATCTCTTGGAAGTTTTGCCAATGCCGCATGATCGCCTTTTTCTTTTAGCTTTTTGCGCAATGCTGCATATTTCTCGACGGTTCTCTGCTGACGCTTCAATTTTTCGATTTTACTTTTCTTGGCCAAACCTTTCACTCCTTCTCTTTTTCAGGTTTATATCATTAGCTTTTTTTATCGATCACTTGTTTTCCGTTATAGATACCATCTTTTGAAATACGGTGACTCATCCGGTATTCACCTGTAGAACTATTCAGGGATAGACCACCGGGTGTATTCAGTCCTTTATGTGCACGTCTTTTTTTCTGTTTCGATTTTGACGTTCTTCTCTTAGGTACGGCCATTGTTTTTTCTCCTTCACCAATTATCTAAATCGTAATCATTACGTTTTACAACTCTACTATATGCATCTGCCAAAGTCAAGAATTTATTTTGTTTCTTTTTCTCTTGAAATAAGCCATATGATTCTATATACTTTTTAAAAATCGTAACGATTACGTTTTAAAATGAAAGGAATGATCACAGCGGACTTTTCAGAAGCTAGACGAAAGAAAGTCCGTGGCATGAGTAATGAAGAATTTTTAGCCACGTATAAGGAAAGGTTTTTAGAAAGTGAAAGTCTGGTCGTAATCAGCTTTGATAAAGACAACAATATGAGTACCTTTCAGACTTCGGATTCACAACTCACGAGTTTAGGCATGCTTGAAGTGGCCAAACTGCAGATTCTTGACAGCATGTAAACCTGCCAGACTCTCCGGCTGCCCGTCACGGACATTTACGCACAAAAAAAGTACCCGCATTAACTAGCTGGTACTTTTTTGTGTTAAGGTCACATTCATTCAATTAATGCTGCTTCACTGTATACTTTCTGATATTGTCCTGGATCGCTGCCAGATAGGCTTTTCCATCCTTGACATGTTCCGTACTCATTTCAGTATCAGAGCCGTCTTTAGGCAATGATTTTGCCAGAACCTCTTCATACTCTTCAATACTCAGCTCGCGTCGGTCATCCAACAGCGCTTCATGGTTTTCTTTATGAAGATACTTCTTGTAATCCGGCTGGACCACACCACTGAAGAACTCGCCCACAGCACCCGATCCGTAGCTGAACAGACCGATACGGGCCTTGTCTTTCAGCTCCGGGGCCTGTTCCATGAGAGAAAGCATGCTGAGATACAGTGAGCCTGTGTAGACATTCCCTACCTGCTTGTTGTAAGTAATGCTGTTCTGATAATGGCTCATCAGACGTTCGGCATCTTCCTCACTTGCATTTTCTGTTAAGGCTAAAATCGCCTTTTTTGCCATTTTTGTATACGGCAGGTGGAAGCAGACGGCTTCAAAATCGTTTAAATCACGCTGTGTTTTGTCTTTGTAGACGTTCCAGACATCTTTCAGGAAAGAGAGATAGGATTCATTTGAAAATTTACCGTCGACAAAGGCATAGTCCGAATACAGCGGACGCCAGAAATCCGAGATATCTTTTGTCATCGCGGCACTGTCGTTGTCCAGGGCCAGCAGTCTTGGATCGCTGGAAATGACCATCGCCACCGCACCGGCTCCCTGAGTCGGTTCTCCGGGTGTATTCAGGCCGTACTTCGCAATATCCGAACCTAAAACCAGGGCTTTACTGTCTGGATTCAAAGCGATATGCCCCATAGCCATTTTCAGTCCAGCTGTTGCACCGTAACAGGCCTGTTTCAGCTCGATCGAACGCGCATTTTCCTGGATGCCGGTCAAATGATGAACCCATACCGCGCCGGACTTGAAATGATCGACGCCGGACTCCGAACCGAACAGCACAAAATCGATCTTTGCCCGGTCGTCCTCGTCGAGTATCGACAGTGCTGCATTCGCTGCCATGGTGACAGCATCTTCGTGAAGCGGAGCAACTGCCATTCTTTCCTGGCCGATCCCAATGGTATATTTAGCCGGTTCGACCCCTCTTGCTTCAGCCAGCTTTTCCATGTCGACGTACTGATTTGGTGTATAAAACCCTATTTTATCTATTCCGATATTCAATCGTTTCTCCTCCTAATTGCAGCTCTCAATACTTGATCATTTCCAGTATACCCAAGCTTCTTTAAAAAAGAATTAAGAAACAGCTTAATCTTTGATTTTTATGATCAGCTTGCCCCGGACATGACCGCTTTCACTTTTTTCATGGGCCTCCTGGATACCCTCTTCTGTAAAGGGAAGAACTTCAGAAACAACTGGAACGAGCTTGTTGTCGACCAGCCACTCGTGCAGCTGGACGAGTGCTTCCTTTGTCGGTTTCATTGAAAAAAATCCGGCATCATAAACATCTGTATCGACGAAGTCGCTTGGATCTCCGGCAATGGACAGGAGTCTTCCTTTGTCCTTTATGAGCGGCAGACTTTTTTCGAGCACCTTACCGCCCAGCGTGTCTAGGACGAAGTCGATGTCTGTCAAAACCTCTTCAAATGCTTCTTTTTCATAATCGACAGGGCGATCGACACCGAGCGATTCAAGCAGAGCCTGATTGCTCCCGCTGGCTGTCGAAGCGACCCAGGCCCCTTGGATTTTCGCTATCTGAACAGCGAGCGTCCCGACACCGCCTGAACCGGCATGGATCAGCACCTTCTCGTCACCTTTGACTTTTCCGCGTCTGACGACTGCTTCATAGGCCGTCTGTCCCGTCAGAGGAACGGCTGCAGCCTCTTCAAACGAAAGGCCCTCATCCAGTTTAACTGCCCGGTCCGGTCGTACGGAAACAACTTCCGCATACGTTTTGGATCCGTTGGCCATGACGCGGTCTCCGGCGCCGAACCCTTTGACATCTTTGCCGACTTCGATGACCGTTCCGGCGACGTCATTGCCGACGATCATCGGGAGGCTGCCGCCAAATGACCCGCTCCGCCGTTTTGTATCAACGGGATTGACGCTCGTCGCATGTACCGCAACGAGCATCCGGTCCGGTTTCAGATCCGGCTCATCGATATCTTTCATTTTCAATTTGTCCACTCCGCCAAATTCTTCGATAACTATCGCTTTCATATCGTTGACCTCCTCAAAATGTCTGCTAGTTGTTCTGTTGATTATATTTTTTCAGAATGTCCATCACTTCATCGTCTTCTACTTGATGGAAATCGCTGTAATAGGCGCCGACAGCTCCAAGAAAGAAATCCGGTACATCCACCGCCACGACCTCGTCCGCCAGTTCCATCAGCTCCCGGTAGGTATCCTGGGGTACAATCGGCACAGCGATGATTATCTCTCTGGCTCCCTGGGCTTTTACAGCTTTTATGGCTGCTTTCACAGTCATGCCGGTAGCGACCCCGTCATCCACGATGATCACTTTCCCGTCTTTCAGTGACTGTTTCTTCAATACTTTTGCATACGTCTCCCGACGATCTGCCATTTTTTTCCGAAGACGCCCGATTTCACTATTCAGCCATTTCTCATCCAGTCGCTTGGACTGAAAATCATCTAAAAGGGGGTCCCCCTCCTCCGATACCGCACCGATGGCATACTCTGAATGATGCGGATGACCGATTTTTTTGGATTGGATCGTATCAAAGGGTAGATCATATTTTTCAGCAATTATGATGCCGAGAGGAATACCGCCTCGTGGCAGAGCCAGCACAACACTCTCTTCAGATACTGATAGATCAAGGGCCTCAGCCAGTTGTTTCCCGGCATCCGTGCGGTCATGAAATTTCATCATTGTTCCTCCTTGAAAGAAGTACAAAGTAGTGGGTAATAGTCGCTTTTAACTTCAATTTGAATTAAGTATATCACGAATAACAACATCAAAATATCAGAATGAATCGGCGCGTATCTGCCTGACGATTTCAAGAGAAGCCATCGCCCAGGAAGGTCTTCCATTACAGACGTCTGCATACATCCGCTCGGTCCCTTACGCCTTATAAGTGGTCTTAATTTAAATCATGGTCCGTTTGGTCTATAATAAACACAGAACGTTATATACAATTGCCAAGGAGGAAATAGTATGTCATTTATAAAAGGTGTATTGATCGGTGCTGCTTTAGGATTGCTGCTGGCGCCAAAAAGCGGTCAGGAAACACGCGAGGATCTACGCAAGCGAATGGACGATTCGAAAAAAACAGCTGGTGAGTACAAGGATAAAGCCAGAGAGAAATCCAGCGAAATGTCTCAGACTGCCGGGACAGCTTCTGAAAACATCAAGCTGACACTGAGCAAGACGGCTAAGGATCTGCGTGAACAGCTGCATCATGCCTCAGAAGAAATCAGAGAAGAGGCCCGCACGCTGAAAGATGAAGTCAAAGAAACAACAGAAGATGCTTACGTCGATGTGGCTGTCGAAGTTGAAGATGCTTCCAGCAAACTTCGCGAAAATAAAAACGAAGATGACTCCGAATCAGACGACACCGTCAAACCTGTCTGATGAGTTAAACCTCTGAACGCTTGTGTTCAGAGGTTTTTTTTGGATTTCTTTGACACTTTACCTTATTTGAGTTACTATGATAATGTAAGTATTTCGAATTAGAGATATATTGAATCACACTTTACAGAGGAGAGATATAATTATGGAAAAAATCAAGCTAGCTATCATCTACTACAGTTCAACAGGCACAAACTATCAAATGGCACAATGGGCTAAAGAAAAGGCCGAGTCAAAAGGAGCCGAGGTGCGCCTGCGCAAGGTAAAAGAGCTGGCTCCAGAAGTTGCGATCGAACAGAATCCAGCCTGGAAAGAGCATTATGAGGCGACAAAAGATATTGAAGAAGCGTCTTCCGATGATATCACCTGGGCAGATGCACTGCTTTTTAGTGCACCGTCAAGGTTCGGAACAATGCCTTCTCAACTGAAACAGTATCTTGATATGCAGGGCGGCTTATGGGCGAACGGTCAGACAGTCAATAAAGTCGTGAGTGCCATGACTTCTGCTCAAAATCCGCACGGCGGTCAGGAAGCCACCATTCTGTCAATCTACACATCCATGATGCACTGGGGTGCGATCATCGTCACGCCCGGCTATACAGACCCTGTCTTGTTCGGTGCAGGAGGCAACCCTTACGGAACCTCAGTCTCTGTCAGTCAGGACGGCGAGATGCAGGAAGATGTCGAAGGCGCGGTCAAACATCAGGTCACTCGTGTCCTGGATATTGCCGGACGTGTCGTCAACGGCAACTAAGGCCGCTCATCTGAATCAAGCCGGAAACCAGCCGCTTCCTAAACAAAAAGATTCACCGTTATCTCCCTGCCGGGGCAAGATAACGGTGAATCTTTTTTATTTTTTGATACTTTCAGTATTTTCTTTCATCTCTTTCTCCAGGCGGTCGATCGTCACATGCATCAATACGGCATACCGTTCATTCTGCTGTATATCAAAAATCGTCCAGGCTTGTCTGTAGGCAGTTAAAGCATCCTCTTTCTGGTCAAGGTTCTCCAGACAGTAACCCTTGTAATACAAAAAGTCTCCCAGAAGAAACAGTGTGTTATGCTCGACGACCAGATTCAGTCCCTGAAAAACCTTACTCAGACATTCACCGTGTTTCTCTTGTCTGGCAAGACAAACAGAATAATTCAGAGTAAGCTTGGCTTTCTTTTCATGGTTCATCCATTCTGAAAACATATCAAAGCCTTTATGATAGTACTGCTCTGCTTTATCATATTCCTCCATCCGCAGGTACTGGTTCCCGATACTGTCGATGATTTCTATGCGCAGTTCCCCATTTTTCGTCCGTTTTTCCAGTTCCACTAAATAGTTCAGTGCCTTGGCGTTGTCTCCGTCGCGGTAATCGAACAGCAGACCTTTGACCCACGCGAAAAAAAGCTGGTCTTCCCCGATGGCCTGATCGATCAGTTCTTCGTTTGATTCAATAAGGGTAAGAAACAGAGTCGTATTCTCTGCGTTCCAGATGCTGCCTTATCAGCTTGGTCAGTTGTGCCGTTTTCGAATACCGGCTCTCGATCGAATCTTCCCCGTAGAAATAATGCAGTGAGACTTCAAGTCTCTCAGCGAGTTTCTCCATCAGCTCTCTGCTGGGTCTCACTTTTTTCTTTTCTATTCGACTGATCATCGCCTGCGTACAAATACCGTCAGACAAATCGAATTGCGTCATTTTTATTTCTTTTCTCCTTTTTCTGATCTTCTCCCCAATTTTCATGCGCGAATCCCTCTCATTATATTACAATTATAATATTAGTTATATTAAATCATTATACATAAATACATGCCTTATTTCTATACATTTTGTGAATAAATGATCTTTTTGGTGCTGAAAAAAAAGACTAAAGAGTTTTCTTTAGTCTTTAATGAGCTTTCTCATGTCCTTCTCACATATCTAATTTAGAGCATCCTTTTCACGGACACCTTGCTGACTCATACAAATCACGCGAAAGCCGCTTTCACCAGACAGGTTATGTCACTGTTTCATCATCCTCCGTGGATGACAGCGGCAGCCAGACTGTAAAGCTTGTCCCCTCGCCTTCTTCACTTTCCACTTCGATGCGTCCGTTATTGTTTTCAATGATCCATTTTACAATCGACAAGCCCAGTCCTGTGCCCCCGACATTTCGGCTTCTTCCTTTGTCGAACACGGTAAAAGCGTTCGAAGATCCGGCTCAGCTGGTCTTTCGGGATGCCGATCCCCGTATCGCTGATCTCAAGCTGCAGCCCGTTATCTCGTTCGCCAACGGCAATGGTAACCCTGCCTTTTTCAGGTGTATAGGAAACAGCATTGCTGACCAGGTTTATGATGATCTGTTTGAGGTGATCCTGATTGATTTCGATTTCGACGTCCTTTACCTTATTGACGACGATATGGATCTGCTTCAGGCTGATCTTCTGACTCAATATTTTGAGGACTTCCTCGATGACCTCACCAACGTCAACATTCTGCCTGACGCCGCTGATCTGGCGCTGTTCAAGTTTGGACAGCTGGAGGATGTCATTGACCATCGCATCCAGCCGGCTGGATCTCTTTATGGATGATCTCCAGGAATTCAACCAGGACCTTTTCATCGTTCATGGCACCGTCCAGCAGTGTTTCACTGAAGCCTTTTACCGCAGTGATTGGGGTGCGCAGCTCGTGGGACACATTTGCCACAAAATCCGTACGCACTTTTTCAAGTCGTCTGATTTCAGTGATATCGTACAGCAGCACGATAAAGTTCAGGGTTTCCAGCTCTTCGCTGAAAATCGGAACGACGTGCACATCTACTATCTTCTCTTCAGGATAATAAATCTGAATTTCTTCATTTTGAACCCGATGTGTATCGTACGCTTTTTCTATGATGGCGATCAGTTCTGAACTATGCAGGCTCTCATAAACGGGCTTGCCCCGCTTGCTGTTCAAATCCTCTCCCAGCAGTTCGTTCATTATTGGATTCACCATATTGATGCTTTTATCTTTTTCGACCACCATCACGCCGATGACCAGATGGTTGATCAGTTCCTTCAACTTCAATTCGTTTTCCTGGATTTCACCCATCTGGCTTTTCAGATTGACCGCCAGAGTATTGATCGACCTTCCGAGTTCGTCGATCTCCCTGTATGACCCCGGATAGTAGCGCGCAGAATAATCCTGATAAGACAAGACATCGGCTATGTTCTTGATATTTTTGATGGGGGCAGTGATTTTATCTGACCAGTAACGAATGAACAGCACCGCTATAAGGATGGACAGTGCGATAAATGCCAGCAGGGATGCAATGACATCATCCGTGACACCGACCATCTCCTCCGCATTTCTTGATAGTCTGATGTACCCGACGACAGCGCCCGTTTCTGTAGTGATCGGTGCGGCACTGTAGTACTGTATCTCGTCTGTGCTTGCACTTCTGCGGTGATAAATTCCGATCGCTTCGCTTGCTATGATCTGCTCGATCTCGGGTCTGCTCAGATGGTTTTCAAGCTCTTCAGCTGCCGCATGCGAGTCATATACGACCTCACCAGTCAAAAAAATCAAGTGTCGGTCCAGCTCGCTGATGACGTCTGAGGCAGACGATAATTGACCGATCAGTTCGCTCTCATCTCCCTCAATGGTCACTTCATCGTCCAGCTGACTCTCCAAGGTCCGAAGTTGGACTGTGAGAGCCTCTTCCTGCTGTTCGATCGCCTGCTGTTCGATCACGGCAGAGATCATATAGACGAACAGGACTGAAAAAGACAGGAGGATAAGGGTGAAGGGCCGGGATGACAATCTTGTCCGGATTCTGCTCCGATTTGGGAACCTCTACGACCTTGTTATCCGAAGCCCTCAGCCGTTTTGATGTACTTCGGCTTTTTCGGATCTTGCTTCGATCATCTGCTCTCAAGTGACTGATATGCACGTCGACGATGCGTGGTACTCGCCGCTGAAATCATAGTCCCACTGCTGCCAGCAGCAGCCTGTTCCCGACTCGATATCCAGGTTCTTGTTCTCCGCCAGACAAACCAGCAGCTCGAACTCTTCGGCGCCGCAACTCCACTTTTTAACCACTCGCGTACACTTCAAAATTATCCAGATCAGATGACGATATCATCGATAAAGCGAACACTTTTCCCATGCACTTGCAGAGCTCACTCGACTATCCTTTTATTCTTGTCGCGCTTTTCCACTCTTCGGGCAATGGCCTTCTTCATTCTCCGCGATTCACCTCGCGCGGACTGAACGGCTTGGTGATGTAATCGTCCGCACCGATTTCCAGTCCGACGATCTGATCGATTTCAGAACCCTTCGCCGTCAGCATGATGGATGGGCGCGTCGATCTTCTCCCTCCAGCTCTCCTGCGTCACTTCCATGCCGTCTTTTGATGACCACCAGCCCAAGCAAACGGATGCTCGTATGGATTTCAGAGCCAAGCGCAACCTCTTCCCCGTCCATCGCGGTTTCGACATCATAGTTTTCCTTTTCCAGATCGTATTCAAACAGTTTCACTATTGACAGTTTGATTCTTCATTATCAGCACTTTTTTCATAAACAGCCTCCGTTAAAGCTTATATAGTCCTTCTTCTTATGTATCGGGTGGGGTCATGAATCCATTTGTTAATGAAACAAGAAATGAAACAGTCAAAGCATTCAATCTTAAATTCAAAAGCGATTTCACATTTACATAATCTTTACATTGTTTTTTGTTGAATTAACGTTGAAGGGTTATGATGAATGTGTGGACAGGAGATGTTCATGATTTCCATAAACAAAAGAGGGATATGATTACGAAAATGAATGAGTCTTATAAAATGCAGCGCAATTTTAAAGCGAAGCGATTCTTGCGGTGTGCGGGTACGCACCGTAGAAAACACACGTTGAACCAACGGCGAAACATCTGAAGGCAGTACCGGTTCGGTTCAGTAACGATGGTCTTTTAATGCTTTTCCATCATGGAAGCTTAGCTGGAAGAATCTATTTATAATCCCTGAAAGCACGCGCAACCATCGGCGTATCCGGAACGGGCGGCGGCATGGAGAAATTCATCAATGGAGAAACGGACATCACGAATGCTTCCAGACCAGTGAAAGAAGAAGAAGCCGAAATGCTTGAAGAAGCCGGATTGACAGACCGCAGTTCCAAGTTGCCCTTGACGGCTTGTCCGTTGTCGTTCATCCGGAAAACGACTGGGTCGATTACCTGACAACTGACGAACTGTATGCCATCTGGGCTGAAGAAGGCGACGCCGATACCTGGGCAGACGTGAGAGACGGCTGGCCGGACGAAGAAATCGAATTGTTTAGTCCGGGAACCGACTCCGGAACTTACGATTACTTCGATGAAGTGATTTTAGACGGTGACCAGATTGAGATGCGTCATTATCTGAAGACGACAACACTCGTAGTGCAGGGCATACAGGAATCAAGAAATGCCTGGCCTACTTCGGTTACGCCTACTATGCAGAAAACATGGACACTGTTAAAATCGTTCCGATCGAAAACAGTGAAGGCGAAGTGGTAGAACCTACAGACGAAACCGTCCAGAACGGAACCTACGAACCACTATCCAGACTGCGGTTCTTCTATGTCAACAACGAATCGATCCAGGAAAACGAGACAGCTTATGAATTTGCCAGATATACTTTAGAGATGGCCGGAGAAATGGCTACTGAAGTCGGCTATGTGCCTCTGGAAGATGCCATTTACGAAGAGAGCCTGGAAACATTTAGGTTTTAGAATTGATGA
>JAXHNF010000020.1:0-23411 GCA_034520745.1 Alkalibacterium sp. | reverse complement strand
GATTTTCTACTCCGGTTTTGCGTTGGGCAATCTTGGGGTGACTGGTTTTTCCATCGAGCCTTTTCCCGTGGCAGTCGTTTTGGAACAATCGTCACAAGACGCTCTAAGTCGCTTTGATGAAGCGCCTGGCAGAGAGAGGGCTGGAAGCGGCAGAAAGAAACCAGCTTTTAAGTATCGCTGAAGGGATGGATCCCAGTCTGGAGCTCAAGCGAGTTCTTGAGAGCGAGGAAGTGAACGAGTGGGTCCTTCCAGTTGATATGTCGGATCAGCAGACGGCTGACGAGGCTCTGGAAAACGGTGAAGTGTCCGGGATCATCACGGTGCCGGTAAGACTTTTCTGTCCAAGTCTGGGAACGTGTGTTACTGAATAGCGACCAGGTTTCCGAACTGGAGCTGACAGTTTTAAATACCCAAAGTGTCCGCGGGGATATTTTAAGGAGCATCACCTCAACCTTTGTCGACCGGTTTAATCTGGAACTGTCTGTGGCCTTGGCTTTGGAATGGGGAGAAGAATCGGTCCAGCCTGAAGACACGAATTACGGCGAAGTGGTGTCGCTGAATGCGGCAGAGCCGATTTCCTCGTTTCAGTACTACACAGTCGGCATGGGAATGATGTTTGCGTTGTATACAGCACCGGCTCTGTCCAGTCGGGCGTTCAAGGAGAAAGAACAGCATGTGTTCGGACGGCTCATGGTGTCGGGAACGAAACCGCTGAACTATCTGATGAGTAAACTGATTTCCGGTACATGGATCACTTATATCCAGGTCGCGCTCTTATTCGGTTTAAGCACCCTGATTTTCGGCACCTTTTCCGGACGGGACCTGACTTTCTGGCTGAATACAGCCATTCTGACATTGGTTTTGGCTTTTGTTGTCGGAGCCATTGCCAGTCTGCTCACGTCCATTGCACTGTATTCCAACAGTGATTCAACGTCCAGTACGTTCAATGGTCTGGTCGTTACCCTCTTCGCTTTTCTCGGGGGAAGCTTTACCCCTGTCGGACAGTTTTCCGAAAGTCTGAAGATACTGGGCAACTGGACGCCGAACGGGGCGATGATGACGAGCTATCTGCAGCTGATGCAGGGGTTTTCGCTGGACGAAATATCTCCGCTGCTGATACGGGTATTGGTCATGGCGGTTTCTGATTGGTCTGCTCAGCGTGGCTGGTTTTCCTAAAAGGAGGCTGGACTAGATGTTTACCGTATTCAAACTGCAGTGGCAGCGTCTTTTCAAACAGCCTCTGGTCGTTCTGATGTTTCTGGGACTGACCGTGTTGTTCGTCGCCTTTTTAGGCGGAAGCCAGGGCGATCAAAAAATCACCACACGCACCTACAGCGAGGAACTCACGACTGAAGAACTGAATGAGTGGATCACACTGCTCAACGAAGGCGATACATTTAGTCTTTGTCGCAGACGACTATGAGACCATCTTTGAGCGTATCCGGATGAACGAAACGTCATTTGCCCTGGAAATCAATGAAGACAGCTTCCGCTTTTTAGTCGGTCGGGAGGATACCGAACTGGCACCGATCGTTCAGCATGTGGAGCAGGTGTTTGCCAGAGAAAAACGCATTGCCCGGCTGGAAGAAAACGACTTGTCGGAGCCCTTTGAACTACAGACCTTTATCGAAGTGGAGGCCGAAGCAGGCAGTGATCTGACTGAGGAGACTCAGAGTTATTCGGTCGGTGTCATGGCAGGCATGACCTTCTATTTTGCGGCATTTTCCGTCTTTTATCTGATGATACATTTGGTCGAAGAGAAAAAGTCGGGGACCTGGAACCGGCTGATTTTTTCCCCGCTGAACAAAACGAAAATATATCTGGGGCAGCTGCTGCATTACTTTTTAGTGGGGCTTATTCAGATCGGTCTGGCATTCGTCATTTTGAGTCAGCTGATAGATATCGATCTGGGGACGAATGTCTTCTCCGTGCTCGCAGTCAGTCTGAGTTTCCTTTTTGCGGTGGTCTCTTTGGGTATGCTGATCATCGCTCTCGTCGACTCGCCGCAGCAGCTCCAGATCGTCATCCCGATCGTGGCGACATCCATGGCCATGATCGGAGGAGCGTTCTGGCCGCTTGAAGTAGTTAACAACCGGATCCTTTTGTTCCTGGCTGAACTGACGCCGATCAAGCACGGCATCGAAGGGATGATGGGCGCGGTGGAACAGGGAAGAAGCGTGAGTGAACTGTGGCCTGCCGGAGTAACTGTCCTGCTTTTCATGGGTGTCTTGTTCATGGGGATCGGTGCTGAGCCTGATGGAACGTGTATCTGAAAAAAGAGTATTTAAAATCGGGTATCGTCGAGTATTAATGTTGACCACTCTGGTCAGAAGTGCTATGATTAGCCTATCGACAGAGGGTCAATTTTTTTAAGCCAAGACTGACCGGTATGGTCAACTATTATGAGAGGAGGAAAAATATGGATGATGCCTTTACGTCTTTAGACAAGGCAAAACAGGAAAAAATCCTGAATGCTGCCTTCAGGGAGTTCAGTGACAAAGGGTACAAAAATGCCTCGACGAACCGTATTGCCAAAGAGGCGGGCATCGGGAAAGGCACGCTCTTTTATTACTTTGGGAACAAGGAAACCCTTTTTCATTACCTCATTGACGAAGCTTTTCAGATTGCCGACCGTGAGTATTTATCTAAAGTGAACTTTGAAGAAAGGGATTTTTTTAAACGTCTGGAAGACATCAGCTTATTGAAGTGGGAAGTGTATGAAAAACATGAACAGGCTCTCAGTTTCATGGCTCATGTGCTGATGCATTCAGAAAAGTACGCATTGCCAAACGACTTGAAGGAAAAGCAGGAATATGCCGAAAAAGTCGGGCAGTCTGCTGACAAAGAATATCGACTTTTCAAAGTTTAGAGATGACATTCCTCAAGAAGTCTCCTTCAATTATATCCGCTGGGCAGTCGAGGGGTTTCGTGCTGAACTGGAACAGCGTCTGAAGCAGGAGGACTTTTTGGATTACACGAATGAAAAGATAAAACCGTTTTATGACGAGTTTTATGCGCATCTGCGCTATCTGAAGAAGATATATTACAAACAGCCTGAACAGGAAGACATTTAATGTGCGTTCGATTCGATCATGGAGGTGGAGATAGTGAGTGATAAAATTTGTCTGTACCACCGGTGGGAATGGCCGGCATCGGAAAAAGCAGCAGCGATTCAACTGGCGCAGCAGGGCGTCAAGGTGATCATTGGCTGCCGGAATGAACAAAAGGCCAGGGCGGCGCTGAAAGAAATAAAAGAAAAAAGCGGCACGGAGAGGTCCACCTGCTGCTGATCGATATGAGTTCGCAGGCATCCATTCAGAGCGCTGTCAGTGAGTTCCAGTCGAGGTATGACCGTCTGGATATCCTTATTCATAATGCGGCTGACTTTGATATAAGCAGAAAGACACCGCAGTACTCGGCAGACAATATAGAAACGGTCTGGGCGACCAATCGACATCGGTCCGGTGCTTGCTGACAGATTCGTTGATGGAAAAACTCGAAGCGTCAGAGAACAGGTCGAATCATCATGGTCGCCTCCCAGGGACTGATGATGCATCCGTTTCTGAAAGTCGATCTGGAGGATCCGGAATTTAGAGATAGAAAATACAGCGTGGCAAAAGCCTATCACCAGTCGAAACTTGCTCAGGTCATGTACACGTACTGGCTGGCGGAACAGCTGGAAGGTACCGGTATCACGGCCAACTGCATCAGAGTGACGAACGTCAAGATCGATATCGAAAGGTACCCGGATATATCCGACACCATGAAAAAGATGTATTCAGTGAAAAGCAGGTTCTCCATTTCACCGGAAAAAAATGGCTGACACCTATACTTATCTGGCTCTTTCTTCCTGAAGTGAAGCAGGTCACGGGCCGCTATTTCAATGAAAAAAAAGAAACCGTTTCGTCGTCCGGATACAGTCAGGACAGTAAAAACATTGATGCAGTCATGACGCTGACGATGAAATATCTGAAGTTAGCTGAAGGAGTGAAAAAGTGATGGAAAAATTGATCGAAATAAGAGGACTTAATAAAGCATTCGGAAAGACACAGGCGCTGTCGGATGTGAGCTTTGACGTGAATAAAGGTGAAATCGTGGGATTCATCGGTCCGAACGGTGCCGGAAAGTCAACCACTATAAGGATCCTGCTGGGACTGATCAAGGCGGATGAAGGTGAGGCAACGATATTCGGAAAGGATGTCTGGGAGGAAGCCGTTTCGATCCATAAACGGGTGGCTTACGTTCCAGGGGATGTCAACTTGTGGCCCAATCTGACAGGTGGCGAGGTCATCGATTTGTTCCTCAGCATGCGCGGTCAGAAAGTCGACAAAAAGCGCAAGGAGGAGCTCATCAAGCGGTTTGAATTCGATCCGACAAAAAAATGCCGCAGCTACTCGAAAGGGAACCGGCAGAAGGTGGCTCTGATCGCGGCGTTTGCGGCAGATGCTGATGTGTACATCTTTGACGAACCGACAGCCGGCCTGGACCCGCTTCAGGAACGCGTTTTCCAGGAGCAGGCGAGAGAAGTCAAAGCCAGAGGTGCAAGTATCCTGCTTTCGAGCCATATCCTGTCTGAAGTCGAACAGCTCTGCGATACGGTGGCCATCATCAGTCAGGGTGAAATCGTTGAAGACGGATCGCTGGACGAACTGAGACACCTGACGCGGACACAGATCGTCCTTGAAAACGAAAGAAGCCGTTTTAGGACTTGACGAGCAGGAGTATATCCATGATGTGGTGCATGAAAAAGGAGAGATCATCTTCCAGCTCGACAGCGACCGGATGGGTGACTTCCTGCGTTTCATTGAGCCCTATCAGGTGACGAAACTGGAGAGTGCCCCGCCGAAACTGGAAGATCTCTTCATGCGTCATTACGAAACAACTAAAGGGGGAGTCTAGATGGCTTCTCAGGCATTTGTTCAGACCGGTCGGCTGTTCCGCTTTGGTCTGAAAAAGGATTTTCTGAAGATCGTTTTGTGGCTGATCGGTGCCGGCCTGTATCGTATTCCTTGGTGTCTTCGCGTTCGTTGAAGTCTACGGGGATCCGGCAGAACGGGAAGCACTGGCTGCCGCGATGCAGAATCCTGCGATGGAAGCTCTGTTCGGGCGGGTGATCGGTGGCAGACAATTACACGATCGGCGCGATGTACAGTCATACGATGACCGTTTTGGCTTTTGTGCTGTTTGCGATCATGTCCATCCTGCTGGTCGTCAGAAACACCCGGTCCGAAGAAGAGGACGGTATCCTGGAACTGATCCAGGCTCAGCCGACGGGACGAGTGGCCCACACGGCATCAGCGATTTTACTGCTTTTAGTCATGAACGGTCTGGTCCTGTTTATATCAGCTTTGCTCCTCATCGCTCTTGGAGACAGCAGCATGTCGGCTGAAGGTGCCTTTCTGACCGGAACGATCTATGCGTGTGCCGGTCTGTTCTTCGGAGCAGTGACCCTGGTCACCGCTCAGCTGTCCTCCAATGCAAGAGGCGCGATGATGCTGGCCGTTTGGTGTTTTAGGGCTCTCTTATGTGCTCCGCATCATCGGGGACGGCGGTGTACCGTTTCTCAGCTGGGTATCTCCTTTAGGCCTTTTATATAACACCGAACCGTTCGTCAATAATTACTGGTATCCCGTTTTCATCAGTCTGGCGATCAGTTTAGTGCTTATCGGGTTTTCCTTGTACCTGAAACAGAAACGCGATATGGGGGCCGGGCCTGCTGCCTGACCGAGACGGAAAGAGACAGGCATCTGCTTTTTTAAAAACACCTTTTGGCTTTGTGCTGGATCTGATCCGGACCCCGCTCATTGTCTGGACGGCCTCGATGCTGATGCTTGGGATCTCATATGGATCGGTCATTGGGGACATTGATACGATTTTAGAAGGCAATGATATCGTCGCTCAGATCATCGCAAATGAAGAAGGGATCGACATGGCTGAACAGTTCATGGCGGTGATCCTGGGTGTTTTAGGCATCTTTTCATCTATTCCGGCCGTCCAGTTCCTGCTTCGCATACGCGGGGAAGAAAAGAAGGGACGTCTGGATAAACTCATTGCCGGCACGCATTCCCGCTACATTATCTTAGGCACGTTTGTCCTGCTGAGTGCGGTCATTGCCATTGTTCTGCAGATCGTGACGTCTCTTGCCTTTGGCGGTGCAGCGCTGGCGATGGATTTTGACATTGATTTCATGGGAGTACTGCGTGCCGGAATCGCATACGTACCGGCCATTTATGTCATGATCGGACTGGCCACGCTGCTGGTCGGCTGGCTGCCGAAATTCACCTCCTTTGTCTGGCTGTATCTGGTCTTTGTGTTCGTCAACTTATATTTCGGCGAACTCTTCGATTTCCCGGCCTGGCTGAGCGGACTCTCTGCCTTCCATTACGTTCCGGGAATCCCGGTCGAGTCCTGGAGCTGGCCGGTCACCTTCGGACTTCTCGCTGCGGCGATTATCTTGTGTTTGACTGGTTTTATCGGGTTCAGACGGCGGGACCTCGACTGACTTATTACTTTATCATTAGGAACAGACGCTTTCGGGCGTCTGTTTTTCATTTATAAGGTCTTTTTTGTGGACTTCGACAGTTACCAGAGCCGAGCCGTTTGGTACTGACCGAACTTCGCTGACTTCGACAGTTTGAGCGATGAGACGGGTCCGCTAACTGTCGAAGATGATCGTTTTCGGTCGTTTGCAGTAAAAAGAGGTACGCTAATGACCGAAGGAGGCCCTTTTCGGTCATTAGCGTGATCAAATATTGTGGAAACGACCGAAGGGAGGGGAACTTCGGTCGTTTGGGCTACGTTGATTTATGTAACTGACCGAACTTGCCGGACTTCGACAGTTAGCGGCACGACCGGTTTGGCAAACGAACCGAACCTCCGACTACTTAACAGGAAATCCCCCATACTGCCAGGGTTCGATGATTATTGACGGCCCCGGCTGAATCGTTTTTACAGAAAGCAGTTAAATTTTACTTTTTTACTACGTTAAGTGTAGTAATTTTAAAAAGAAAGTGGTACACTGAGTACAACGACAGACGAAGTAATTACCGTAGCTGTTGAATAACACGGATTTCTACATGACTTTCAATAACAGAAGGAGGAAGAAAATGATCAGCAGTGACGTCATCAGAGGCTACAACGATACCTTCCTTCTTTCCCTGCTTGATCAGGGGGACTCCTACGGTTATGAACTGTCCAGACAGATCAGGGATAAAACGGATGATGAGTATATCATCAAGGAAACAACGATGTATTCCGCCTTTGCGAGACTTAAAAAGAAGGGCTACATCATTTCCTATCCCGGCAAGGTCACGCAGGGGAAAAAGCGGACTTATTACTCGATCACACCGGATGGAAGGACATATTTAAAGGAAAAACAAAAGGAATGGCGCGTCACCAAGAGAGTTGTCGATCAATTAGTACGGAGGAGATAAGGAATGAATATCATCAGAGAATATATCGATCAGATGTTTAAAGGAGTGCCCGTGAATGAGGAAACGGTGCAGCTGAAAGCGGATATCCTTGCAAATTTAGAAGACAAGTATACAGCGCTGAAAGAAGGCGGGGCGTCTGAGCATGAAGCGATCGGGGTAGTGATCGCGGAGTTCGGCGACATCGATGAACTGCTGGAGGAATTCGGTGTGAGCCGGGTGAGTCAAAATGTGACTGCGAACTATGAAGCGATGAGTGACACGGATCTGAATCGTTTTGTCGAAACAAAAGCCCATATGGGACTGAATATCGGGCTGGGGATCTTGTCTGTCATCGCCGGGATATCCGGACTGCTTTTGTCTCTGGCTTTTCAGTCAGTCCTTCCCGGTGCACTTTACATCGGACTGCTTCTTCTCGTTGCCTTTGCCGTCATCGGGATCGGTCTGTTCATCATCGAAGGAATGAAAACCAAGAGACCTCCAAGCCGTTTTATTCTCCACTTCATCATACAGCCGCGGTGACAAAGAACAGATCCTGTTCTGAGCAGGAAAGCTACAAGCGTTCGTTCACATTCAGTATCGTTGCGGGCGTTTCCTTGTGTATCATGTCGATCACGCCAATTTTGATGGGTGCACTGACGAGTATCATTCCCGTACTGGTCGGCGTTGGCTTCTGGCCTGCTGCTGATCGGAGTCGGCATCATTTTCTTCACCTACAGCGGGAACATCTGGAGTGCCTACGAAACGATCAGACGCAACGGTAAATACGTCGAGACGATCGAAGCAGAAGCAGACAGGCATGAACGCAATAAAAAGAGTCAATTATATCATAGATGAGATCTACTGGCCGATCATCGTGGTGATCTATCTGGCTTTCAGTTTCTGGCAAGGCGCCTGGGCGTGGTCGTGGATCATCTTCGTCCTTGGAGGTGCTTTGGAAAGTACGATCAAGTCGCTGACGGGAAACTGGGAAGACTAGAAATAGACTATTCAACTTAACTCGTCCACTGAGAAGACTTCCAGATCATGAAAAACTAATCTTCCGTTCTACATGGTCTGAAAAGTTTATCGGTTGATTTCCTTTCTCAAAACCCTTACGATTCACTTAATAAGTAATAAGAACTGCGGCAAGTCAATTTCAAATAATAAAACCAGCAAAGGAGTAGATAAGATGTCTGAAGATGATAAAGAAAAAAAGAATGAAAAAGTCAATTATATCGTGGATGAAATTTACTGGCCGATAATTATTGTGATTTACCTTGGTTTAAGTTTCTGGCTGGAGGCTTGGAGATGGACCTGGCTCATTTTTATTTTAGCAGCTGCTGTTGAAGCGGCGATAAAAGCACTAACTGGCACCTGGGATAGTGACGAGGAGTAAGGTCGATCCGACATGTCTCAGCTTGTCTTCAAGAAAACAATGTTAATTTTCAAAGTGAGAGGATCAGTTGTTCTCTCGCTTTTTCCACGACTTGTCGGATTCATATCCTATAGGTATACGTATAAATGGAAAATAAGAAATTAAAATGTACGCTGGCACAATAACTGACTGTTACAGTCTTCTTCATACGAAGTTTCCTGGCATCTTGTTTCACTTCAGTATAGTCAATAAACTTTATCAGAAAAGCCACCGCGCGGTCAGTCCGCTCGGTGGCTTTGGATTTATCGGTTATTCGTGGGCATTTTTCAGATATTACTGATCATGTGCCAGTACGATCTTTCCGACCGTGTGCTCGGTCATCAACTGCTCATAAGCTTTTGTGAGTGTTTCTTCGTTCATTTCACTGAACAGCGTCTCAAGATTAGACTGGATAAAGCCTTGTTCCACCTGATTTTTCAGTTCAGTGAGGTACTCGTGCTGTTTGATCCAGTCGTTTGTTTCATAAACGGACCGCGTATACATCAGTTCATAACTGAAGGTCACGCTTTTGCCGAAGAAGCTCCCCGGCAGCGGGTTCTGAAGTGGAAGCAGAGAACAGACACGTCCTTGCGGTTTGATTATTTTTCCGACTTCACGGATGTTTTCATCTGCTTTCGCCGCAAGGAAGACAGCGTCGACGGACGTTATGCCCATTTCCTGAAGCTGCTCGCCGTAAGGTCTGGTATGATCGACGATCTGAGTCACGCCTAATTCTCTGACATACTTTCTGCTCTCGTCTCGTGATGCGGTGCCGATGACGTTGAACCCATAGTTTAAAGCGATCTGACAGGCGACCGAGCCGACCCCACCGGCGGCTCCGATGATCAAGAGCGTCACGTCGGCCGGATCTTCAGCAAGTGAAAACAGATCGAGCCGGTCGTGGATCACTTCATAGGACGTTAAAGAGGTGAGGGGCAAGGCGGCGGCCTCGGTGAAGGTCAGGTTTTTCGGCTTCAGAGCGACCATGCGCTCATCGATAAGGTGATAGTCGGCCTGAGCGCCCTGGACCTTGCTCGTTCCGGGATAAAAGACGTCGTCGCCTTTTTTGAAGAGCTTGACGCCTTCACCGACCTCGACCACCGTACCGGATATGTCTCTGCCGAGAACGGTAAACGAGTCATCGGAAGACTTTTTCATCATCCGTGTTGCCAGATCGGTGGGATTCACGCCGACCGCTTTGACCTCGACCAGCATCTGACGTTCTTTTGGTACCGGCACATCCAGTTCGATCTTCTGAAAGAGGCGGCAGCTCCTGATCTTTTTTGGGATCATAAAAGCCATAGGCATTCATTTTTTCAGTCATTCAAAACATCCTTTCAGTCTTTTCTTCAGTTTACACTTTCTTGTCAATGCCGACAACTTATAGTTCCGGGACAATCTGCTGTTTAATAAAACAGAAAAATTTCCCATATAAGCGATTATTCGATATAGTAGAGATAGACAGCTAAATGTAAAGGAGAAAAATCATGACCAATTATATTGATAACGCCATCAAAGTTTTTGAGAACAACTTTGACTTGAAGAAGAGCGAAAAAGTGGTGATCATCACCGACGACCGCATGCGCGATGTGGCTCTGCCTTTTTATGAAGCGGCCTGCATCAAGGGCAATGAAACGGTGTTCTCACAGTTTCCGGCCATCTATAAATCCGGTGAAGAACCACCGGCACTGATCGCTCAGGCGATGAAAGACGCGGATGTGGCACTCTGTGTGACCTCAGCCAGTCTGACCCATACCCGGGCCAAAAAAGAAGCGGCGGCTACCGGGACCCGGATCGGTACGATGCCGGGGGTCACGCTGGATATGCTGGAAAAAGGTGCCATTGAAGCGGATCCGGACACGGTGATGAAGCTGACCAGCTACTTCACGGATCTGCTGGAGAGGTCAAGTGAAGTGAAGATCGAAAAAGACGGAGAAGTCCTGACCTTTTCAGTGAACGGCCGTAAGGGGATCCCGAGTACCGGCATTTTCCGCGAAAAAGGGCAGGCCGGCAATGTTCCTTCCGGCGAAGCGTTCATCGCGCCGCTTGAAGATTCAGCCAACGGCAAGCTGATCGTCGACGGCTCCATCGCACAGCTGGGCAAAGTCGATGCTCCCGTCACGCTTACGCTGGAAAACGGCAGACTGGTGGATGCCACCGGGCCGCAGGGAACAGAACTGCTTGAGCTCTTGGGTACAGAAGCAGGCAAGACGATCGCTGAATTCGGCATCGGTACGAATCCGACTGCCCGGATCACCGGGGTCGTTCTGGAAGACGAGAAAGTATTTGGGACCATCCATATCGCTTTCGGTTCAAACAAACCGTTCGGCGGGGTCACAGAAGCAGGCATCCACATCGACTGTGTCGTCAAGGAACCGACTGTCTGGATCGACGGCGAAAAAATCATGGAAAAAGGGAAAGTCCTGGATCCGGATCTACCTGCCGTTTAATGAACTGAATAATAATAAAAGAGGCTGGACAAAGTCCCAGCCTCTTCGCGCTTGAATATTTTTGCCCAAAACAGCTCGTCTTCGCTCACTTTGCTCGATTCTCTGATTAGCGACTTTGTCCATATAGATCGAGCTCCATTTTTTCAGAACGTGCTGTTTCGGGGGCCAGGCCGGTAAAGTCGAGTCCGAGCATAGACTGCAGTGATTTGGCGTTCTTGGCCGCGTGACCGCCGGAATTGTTGTTGAAGATGACACAGACTTCTTCGGCTTCCTTTTCCAGAGCTTGTAACTAAATCTTTCAATTCTTCCAGCTCTTCCATAGAATAATCGTAAAGCGTGCGTTCGGCGCGCCAGTCCGTCACGTTTTCTCCCAGCCAGCCTTCATAATTTCTTCCGTGAAGACGGATCACGCTCAAAGATTTTGACGTCACTACAGGAACTTTAGGTACACTGTTGCTGGGGGTCTGAGGCTGGTCGACGATGACATTGGTCCAGGAGCTATGCTTCAGAAAGCAAGTGTCCGGTCTTTGTTCTGTTCGCTGAACCAGCTCGGATTTCTGAACTCGACGGCCACAGGCAGATCCTGCATCTTGGTCTTGACGTAGCGCAGATAGTTCACGTGTTTCCTGACGCAGTCAAAGTTGGGCGGGAACTGAAACAAAAACGCCTTGACTTTCCCTTCCTTGAGCATGGGGCTGAATGCTGTCAGATAAGCCTCGAATGCGTCATCTATCGAGGCGAATTCATCCTCGAACGGTTTATGTAATGTCAGAACGCTGTAGGCTTTCGGAAAAAACTGAAACGTATCCGTCGTTTTACCGATCCAGTTCCTGATCGTTTCCTGTTTTAGGGATGGCGTAAAAGCTGGTGTCCAGTTTGACGACCGGAAAGTGGCCGGCGTATTCGATCAGTTTTCTCTTCGGGTCATGCTGCAATAGGCTGTGATCGCTCCAGCCAGTCAGTCCGATAGTGATCATGTGGCTCTAATCCTTTCGTTCAGTCATTTTTTCAGTAATGTCGCCAATGATTTCTTCAAGCAATGTTTCGTAGTCCATCTGTGTCTGGTCGGCAAACGGGTGGAGGGACTTCACGCGGCTGCGTTTGGACGTCCGTCTTGTTTGGCCGACAGGTGACGGCTGTCGATGAGCTGCTGGATGATGCCTTCCGTATACTCATAGCCGTCGTGATGAAGGACCCGGCACCCTCTAGGGAGCAGCATGGATGCCAGCCCGTAATCCTGCGTGATGACGATGTCGTTCGGGTGAGTGAGAGCCACGATCTTGAAATCAGCCTGGTCACTGCCGCGCTCCACCCACAGCTGTCTGACGTGACCGGGGACTTCTTTGGTGGAAAAGTGGGAAATGCTGGCAACCAAGACGACCTCCAGATCGTATTTCCCGGCCTGTCTGATCGTCTCTTCCTTTTTCGGGCAGGCATCGGCGTCTATAATGATTTTCACGGTCATCTTCCTTTCGATTTACTTTATAGTTTAACATAGGAGGAAGGAAACTGACATATTTATACATATGCACGACTGTGCCTGGACTCACTTTTGCACTGAGCGCTTAATTATTTACAGGGAAAGTGATATAGCTGATAAATTATCTTCCTAGTACTTTTGTATACGAGTACGACTTTATCGAAACGTTTCAGAAAGTTTATACGCTTAAATAAAAAAGGGTAACCGGTTGGAGACTCGGCTACCTTTTTAGAGGTTTGATTTCCACTTAGTCTGCTTCAAGCACCTTTTCCATATCCAGGCTGAAGCCGACATTGTCGACGTGCAGGAAGGCTTTAAGGTTCAAAACGGTAGCGCCGTATAGACTTGCCTTACGGCCGAGAGCGGACTGTTTGAGTTCGACGTTCTTGTAGATCGTCATATTCAGGTAATGAGTAAGCAGACTGATCAGTTCCGGTATCTCTTCAAGGATCTCGGAATTGATATACACCACTTCAGGATCATAATTGCCGATCACATTCATCAAACCGATACCAAAGTCCTTGGCGAACTGCAGGATCATGTTCAGGGTGGCAGCGTCTTTCTGATGGTAGGCATCGACCAGATCGTCAAAGGTCAGCGCGTCGCTTCCTTTTAACTGCTGGAATTTACGAACGATCGCTTTAGTCGAACAGTATTGCTCCAGACAGCCCTGATTTCCGCAGGGGCAGTTGATGCCGTTTGGATAGAGACTGTATGACCGACTTCACCGCTACGCCCTCTATGCCCGCGGTAAAGCTGACCGTCTAAAATGACGCCGGCCCCGATCCCTGTATGAGCGCTGAAAGAAATGATGTTTTCATGTTCTGTGTCAAAAGCGGCTTCGGCTAATGCCGATAAATTCGCCTCATTTTCGATGTGGATCGGCAGGTGCGAGACTCTCTTCCAGCTGAGCCACCAGATCGATCTGGTCCAGGTCGAAGTAGGGCGTGAATTCGATCTGGTTGTCGTCCACGATACCGTGAATGGAAATCGTCACACCGATGATCCCGAACGGTGTATCCTTCATGTCTGCAGAGAAATTCGTGACTACAGTAGTAATGTAATCGACGATCGTATCTTTGTTCATTTCACTTTCTTCTATAGTGTAGTCGATTTTTTCACCGTCCAGATAGGTGATCAGATAACTGATGCGGTCATAACGAACATCAAAACCGATAGAAATGCCGGCTTTTTTATTGACGGTGAGAAGGATAGGACGGCGGCCGCCGGAGGAGGTGCTTTTTCCTGGACCGATCTCGATAACATAATCATCATCGATCAGCTTTCTTACAATTTCTGAAACGGTCGCCTTGTTCAGTCCAGTGACTTCTGAAATCATGGCGCGTGAAATTTCCGGTCGATTGATGATCTCAGACAAGACCAGGAGACTGTTGTTTTCTCTGATATTACTTTTAATTCTAAACATGAAGGATTCCTCTATTCTAAATGATTATAAGTATAATACGTATTATAAATTTATTTTTGTTCATATGGTTATAATGAAAGGTTTTGATGACATATTTTCACATTAAATCTATTTAGTAAAAAAAGGTTCTGGAAGCGCTTGACTTTAAAAAGCAGTTTCGCTATAGTTATTACAGAAGTTAGTTAATCTAACTAACTAACTATCAATACACATAGTGTATCACAATCAGCCTAAGAAAAAAACATAAAATGTAAAGGTTTTCTCAGGTTTGATTTCACCTTGTTTTATGAGCACAGCAACATGTAACAAGTTGGATCGTTTTTACATCAAATGCTGTTATTTTCTTTTTCAGTGACTAGGTCATTAAGCGAAACAGGATTATACTTAAAGGCAGAAAGTAATGATTATCTGACACTTTGGGTATAAGGTTATCACACAGTGCCAGATAGTAAAAGTCACTGCGGCTCAGCCTGTTGTTTCCATTGTATCAGAATCTCATGCAGAAAATCATGATGATTGATCAGTGGACAATTTTTACGGTTCAGTCGAACAAGAGTATATGGCAAGACTTTATTTTTTTGTCAATGGAGGAAAAATTAAAGTATAAAACGACGAGCGGGGACGACTCGTTTTCCTGATCAGTTTTATAAAGGGGAGATTGAATGATAACGGTAAAATAGAAGGCGTTAAGTCACGTGAAATAATCAAGCAGGTCCGAGTATGGGCTGTAAGAAAAGGAAACTCGGCATCATATATATAATGGTTGCCTGGGATTTCCTGGAAAAACTGAACAAAGAGTAGAGAAAGAATGAAACACCGAGCTTTACAGATTTAAAAAATACATGGAAACGAATTAAAGGAGGAAACTCATTGGATACGAACACTCAAGTACCAGGCGGCGGCGCGGGCCGTATTGCCAACAACCCGGAAACAGGTATTGCTGCCTCACCCGGGGGAGCAATGAGCACAAAAGATTATGAAGAAAAGCTGAAGAATACCCGGATATCCAAGTATGAATCAGTTAAGAAATCGTTTGAAAAAAGACTGGCAGCTGTATACTTTCCTGATTTTACCTGTCATTTATCTCTTTGTTTTTCAGTATCTGCCAATGATCGGTAACGCGATCGCGTTCAGACGTTTCGTACCCGGCGGGAGCATGCTGGGTCAGGATTATGTCGGACTACGCTACTTTCAAATGTACATGAACGACAATACATTCTGGCGCGTGTTCAATAACACACTGATCATCGGGGGTTATACCTTACTGTTCAACTTCCCGATCCCGATCATCTTCGCTCTGCTTTTAAATGAAGTGAAGAATATCAAATTCAAGCGTTTTGTACAGACTGCATCATACCTGCCGTATTTCATCTCGATGGTTATTGTTGCAGGTATGATCATGGAAATGCTCTCAGCCAACGGTATCATTAATCAAATCGTGATGTCTCTGGGCGGAGATACAACGATCTTCCTGCAGCGCGCAGAATGGTTCCGAACGATCTACGTTGCTTCAGGCGTCTGGCAGTATACCGGCTGGGGAGCCATCTTGTATCTGGCAGCTCTGACCAATATCGATCCAAACTTGTATGAAGCTGCTGCGATAGATGGTGCCGGCAGACTGAAACAGACATGGCACGTGACCATACCAGGCATCATGCCAACGATCATCACATTACTGATTTTAAATATCGGGAACTTCATGAACGTCGGTTTTGAGAAAGTGTTCCTGCTTTACAATCCACTGACATACGAAACAGGCGACGTTATTTCCACATACCTGTACCGAATCGGTCTGGGAAGCGCGAACTTCTCTTATGCGACCGCTATCGGTCTGACACAGGCTGTTATCGGATTCGTTCTGGTCATGGGTGCGAACATGCTGTCTCGTAAAGTCACAAATAGAAGTTTATGGTAAAGGGAGGGAGAAAATCATGCATTTAAGTGATACTAAAGGATATAAACTATTCCGTTATTTTAATATTTTCATCATGATCATGATCGTGGTCGTTACGTTTATCCCGTTCATCAATATCGTGGCCCAGTCGTTCAGTAGTGAACGCTACATTACAGCAGGGGAAGTCTTCCTGCTTCCTAAAGGATTCAATATCGAAACGTACCGTGCTGTGCTCTCAAACCAGCGATTCTGGATCCATTACAGGAATACAATCGTCTATACGGCAGTCGGTGTCGCCATATCGATGTTCCTGACTACTTTGCTTGCCTACGTCCTGTCCAAACCGAAGACACGTTTGAAAGGCAAGGGGTTCTGGATTGGCTTCGCCGTCTTCACCATGTTCTTTGCCGGAGGGATCATCCCGACATATATCGTGTACAACAACACACTGGGCATTACAAACACGATGTGGTCAGTCGTTTTCCCATTAGCGCTGAGTATTTACAACATGCTGATCATGAAAGCCTTCTTTGAAAATCTGCCGGTAGCACTGGAAGAAGCAGCTGCCATCGACGGGATGTCAACATATGGCATTTTCATGAAAATCGTTCTGCCGCTGTCAAAACCGATTCTGGCTACGATGACCTTGTTTTATGCGGTCGCCTACTGGAATGCATGGTTCCAGGCCTTCATGTTCCTGAACGACTGGACACTGTTCCCGGTAACCTTGTTCCTGAGAAACCTGATTTCAGGAGCAACGGCAACTGGAGAAGCGGCTGCGGCCGAAGCGGGCAGCACACAGATTGCTTCCAACGTAAGATCCGTATCCATGTTCCTGACTGTCCTGCCGATCATCATGGTTTACCCGTTCGTACAGAAATACTTCGTCAGCGGGATCATGCTCGGTTCAGTCAAAGAATAGTATTTCTGAACTTATCGGCACCGCCCGTAAGTGCATAAAGGTCTATACTGAATACGGAATGTATTTATCTGTCATCAATAAAAATGTCCTTAACCAGCCGACATTCATACTCAGTCATATTTCAAAGTCAGCAGGGAAGACGAGGGAATCTTTCCTGCACCGGCGAATGTCCCGTAGACTATTCTATGGAAGAACAGAAAAAAGGATGCCGCTGGTTAGGGTCAGGATAAAATAAATTTGGACAACTAGTGGTAAAAACACCTTTAAGAATACTAGAAAGAACCGGTAGATTCCGGACAAAGGTTATCTTCTGATCGATGGGAGAGGTGTAGAATATCTCACCGTTCATCACTGATCGGACCCCAGTCAGTTGACTGGAGTCAGGAGGATAGCCTTCCGTCCGTTACATAGCGATAGTCAATGGTTTACAGCGTCCACTACTTGATTGCGATTTGCAACTGTATCTTGGCTGACCAGACTATATGCAGAACGTTTTATAGATGAGAGGGAGTTTGTATGTCAGATAACAATTTAGATGTAGGAGATCGTCGTTTATATAAGATATCCCAGAATATATCCTGGTTCTTGATCATTACCTTATGGTTCAATCTCAGTATACTTCCACTGTTTTTCTTTTTCCTGTTCGTGGAAGTGACTTTGGCCAATATCGTCTGGTACCTGATTGGCATCATTCCCCTGGGACCGGCGTTGGTGCTTTACTGGGCGCAACGATACGGGTGATCGAGGAGGATGATTTTTCAGAACCGGGGAGAGATTTCCGGAGATACTACCGGAAGAACGTTTTGGATTCACTGAAGATCTGGCTGCCGTTTCTTGTTCTGCTCTATCTTTTTTCGGTCAATATAAATTATTATCTGGGGCTTGTGGAAGGGACCCTGACGCTGCCTGGGCTATTTCTTCATTTTCCTGACGCTCGTTCTGATACTGTACCTGATCCCGGTCTTCCTTATCCAGATCAAATTTGAGTTTCGTTATAGAGATCTGCTGAAGCTGGGCTGGTACTACTTTTTCATGAAGCTGAAGCTGACTATAGGAAATTTTCTGATCATAGGGATCATCGTCTTTTTACTGCTGATGATCTCAGAATGGCTCCTTTTAGCGATTCCAGGTCTGCTCGCATACGTCTGGGTGCTTTATAACTACAGCGTCATTAAAGATGTGAAAGCTCATTTTATTAAAAGAAGAATAAATCCGTTTATTCTTTTATAAAATATTATTCCATTTTATTAGGAGGATACACTATGTCAATGATTCAAAACCCTGTCTTAAAAGGATTCGATCCGGACCCGAGTATGCTGCGTGTCGGCGATGATTACTACCTTGCCGTATCGACATTCGAGTGGTTCCCGGGAGTGGTCATCTCATCATTCAACAGACATGAGAAACTGGCGTCAGGTCGCTCGTCCACTGAACAGAGTCGAGCTGATCGATATGAAAGGCAACCCTGATTCAGGCGGTGTCTGGGCGCCTCAATTAAGCTATGCTGACGGAAAGTTCCATCTGATCTATTCAGACGTTAAAGTTACAGCAGGTGTATATAAAGATGTGACGAATTACTTGACTACCTGCGAAACCATCGACGGCGAGTGGAGCGACCCGGTATACATGAACCAGTCAGGCTTCGATCCGTCTTTATTCCATGACACAGACGGCAGAAAATGGTTCGTCAACATGGTCTGGGATCATCGTGTCGGCAAGCATGACTTTGCGGGGATCGTCCTGCAAGAGTTCAGCCCGTCGGAGAAAAAGCTGATCGGCGACCGTAAGATCATCTATAAAGGCACGGATGTCGGGCTGACTGAAGCACCGCATCTTTACCATATCAATGATTATTATTATCTACTTACAGCGGAAGGCGGCACGATGTATGAACATCACGCAACGCTTGCCCGTTCCCAGAACATCGACGGACCGTATGAAACCCATCCGGATAACCCGCTGATCTCTTCCTGGGGACACCCGAGACTGGCTCTGCAGAAAGCGGGCCATGCGTCGATCGTTGAAACGCAAAACGGCGAGTGGTACCTGGCTCACCTGACCGGTCGTCCGACCAAAGCTCCCGGCGATGTCCTCTTGATGGACCGAGGCTACTGCCAGCTGGGCCGAGAAACTGCCATCCAGAAACTGGAATGGAAAGACGGCTGGCCATATGTTGTAGACGGCAACTATCCAAAAGTACAGGTTGAAGCACCTGATCTGCCTGAACAGAAATGGGAAGCTGATTTCCCTGCAGTCGACGAATTTTATTTAGAAGAACTTGGCGGACAGTGGCAGACACTGCGTATTCCATACACACAGTTTGCCTCTCTGACAGATAAGCCTGGACATTTGCGTCTGTATGGTGCCGGAAGGTTTTCAAACCTGCACAAGCAGGCCTTTGTCGCAAGATGCTGGCAGGCGTTCGCAGTTTGAAGCGGAGACAAACGTGAAGGTTGATCCAGTGACATTCCAGCAGCAGGCCGGTCTGGTGAACTATTACAATACCAAAAACTGGACGAGCCTGCATGTGACCTGGGACGAAGAAAAAGGCCGTATCATCGATCTTTATGCTTCCGAACGCGGCAATGTATCCAACCCGTTGGGCGCCGACACGATCAAAGTGCCTGATGATGCAGAAGCCGTCTGGTTCAAAGTGAAAGTTGACCAGTACACCTATCAGTACAGCTATTCATTTGACGGCGAGACCTGGAACGAGATCCCAGTGATCTTTGATTCATGGAAACTGTCTGACGAATACATCCAGGAATCCGGCTTCTCTACAGGCGCCTTTGTCGGGATGAGCTGTATCGATACAAGCGGCATGTCTATGGCAGCTGATTCGAGTACTTCCGTTATGAGGAAGAGGAAGATGACCGTGATCACTGGACTCAGACCCGTCACTGGAACGAAGAAAAAAGCAGCGGCAGAAGCAAGACGGCTTTGGGTAAAACAGGCTCATCAAAAGTAAACAGACAATAAAGAGAAAGCTGGGTCCGGCTCGAATGGTCAAGCGCCTGTCAGTTGTATGATCGGGCTTTGCCGTTCGGCTGTATCTTGATTAGAGTCAAAAAAAAATTAAGAATGGACGTGTTAAGATGAGTTATGTATTAGGTTTAGATTTAGGAACAAGCGGATTAAAAGGTATTTTAGTGAATAAAGAAGGCAAAATCGTCGATGAAGCTTCTTCTGAATACCCACTCCTTACGCCCAAGCGCGGTCACAGTGAGCAGGATCCCCAGAGAGTGGTTCAGAAGCTGCAAAAGAAGTGATGACAGAAATATTCAAGTCGACTTCAGATGCAAAAGAAAAACTGGAAGGCATCAGCTTTTCCGGTCGAATGCATCCACTGGTTTTACTGGACAAAAATGATGACGTCCTGCGCAATGCGATCTTATGGAATGATGTGCGTACGACAGAACAGTGCAGAACCATTACTGAAAAAGTCGAAGATCTCATAGCGATCACAAAAAACAAAGCGCTGGAAGGCTTCACTCTGCCGAAGATCCTCTGCGGTCAAAGAAAATGAACCGGCTATCTTTGAAAAAGCGGCGACGTTCCTCCTGCCGAAAGACTATTTAGGCTTCCGATTGACCGGGCAGCAAGCAGATGGAATATTCCGATGCCAGAGGCACATTACTTTTGGACGTTGAAGCCCGTAACTGGAGCGAGAAAGTGGCCGGACAGGTCGGCGTACCAACGTCACTGTTCCCGAAACTCGTCAAGTCACAGGACAAGATCGGCGATCTGGATGCTGACTTAGCTGAAGAACTTGGTCTGAAACAAACAGTCCCTGTCTTTTCCGGCGGTGCAGACAATCCGTGTGCTGCAGTCGGTGCCGGAATCGTCAGACCTGACCAGGGTATGGCAAGTATCGGTACATCCGGTGTATTCCTGTCTTATGAAGAAACAGGCGACAAGAACTACAACGGTCACCTGCACTACTTCAACCACGTCGTACCGAACGCCTTTTATACAATGGGTGTGACACTGGCTGCCGGAAGCAGTCTGAACTGGTTCAAGAAAAGGTTCGCTCCAAATGAAAGCTTTGAAGACCTGCTTAAAGGTGTCAAAGATATCAAACCTGGATCAGACGGCCTGCTTTTTGCACCGTATATTTCAGGCGAACGCACACCGTATACAGACAGTGACATTCGTGGTACATTCTTGGGCATGGACATTGCTCACACACGTGACCACTTTGCGCGTGCAGTTTTAGAAGGGATCACGTTCTCACTCAGAGATTCATTTGAACTGATGAAGAAACATTCAAACAAAGACTTCAAACAGATTGTTTCTGTCGGGGGCGGAGCCAAGAATCCGGACTGGCTGCAGATGCAGGCAGATATCTTCGGCACACCTGTCGTCACACTGGAAACCGAGCAGGGACCTGCAATGGGTTCAGCAATGATCGCGGCAGTCGGTGCCGGCTGGTTCGACTCATTTGAAGCGTGTTCCAAAGTCTTTGTCAATTACAAGTCAGAAGTCCAACCGGATCCGAAGGCAGTTGAGAAATACAACAAAGTCTATGCTAACTACAAAGAAGTGTATCCGACAATTAAAGACCTGTCTCACAATTTAGTTACAGATAACGACTAATTAAGTAGATACTGAAAAGCTATGATGGTTATCATAGCTTTTCTTTGTAGTTAAATTGATTTTATAGATGGCAAGGACCTTAGAATAGAGACTTTTACAAGAGCTCTCTGTATGAAGTTCTTGGCGGGACTTAAGATTTACTATGTTCGGGAAGATGACCTGTTTTCGAAGGTCGTATAAGTACCGGAAATGCGGCTTTAAGGAGTGAAATCAGTCAACGAACGGTGCATATAAAAAAACGTTCAGCGGGCAGGATTTTAAATGATCTATGCAATCACCTTGCAATAACTCTCATTTATAACAAAAGGAGACAAACCAATGACAAACACGAAAGCAACTTACCGAAATGTTTTCAAAGAGATTGGCTATTCTGAAGAAGTGATCCAGAAAAAAATAGAAACGACCTGGAATGCTGTATTTGTCGATCCGGAAACGAAATTCTATTTTAAAAACGGGGAAGACATGGGATATATGGTGGATACGGGCAACATCGATGTGCGTACCGAAGGACAGTCGTACGGCATGATGCTGGCTGTTCAAATGGACCGGCAGGATATTTTCGACCGTATCTGGAAATGGACGGAAACGTTCATGCGCAATCATGAAGGACCATTTAAAGGCTACTTCGGCTGGCGTGCCTCTCTTGATGGGGAAAAGATGAGTGACGGACCGGCTCCGGACGGGGAAGAGTTTTTTGCGATGACCCTCTTTATGGCTTCAAAACGCTGGGGAGACCGGATGAAAAACCGTTCAACTACAGTGAACAGGCAAGGGACTTACTTCGAATCTGCGTGCACAAAGGCGAGAACGGTGGAGCGGGCGATCCGATGTGGGAACCGAAAAATCATCTGATCAAGTTCGTGCCTGACTGTGACTTCACAGACCCGTCCTATCACCTGCCGCATTTTTATGAGCTCTTTGCAGAAGAAGCGTATGAGGAAGACAGGGAATTCTGGAAAAAAGCCGCACAGGCAAGTCGTGGAATTCATCCCCGGATCCTGTCATCCGGACACAGGAATGAATCCTGAGTATTCCCATTACGACGGGACGCCGAACCCGGTGAACGGTCACGGCGATTTTTACAGTGACGCCTACCGGACAGCCGCGGAAACATGGGACTGGCAACTCAGAGTGGTTCGGCAAGCGGGAGGACTACAAAGCCTGTGTGACTAATCTGCTCGCTTTTTTGAAGACAAGGCGCTAAAAGACTATCAAAAATACAAGATCGACGGCACGGATCTTGGCGAACCGTCATCTGCACCCGGTCGGTCTACTGGCGACGAATGCCATGGCCACTCTGGCTTTGGATAAAAGCGAGCTGACTGAAAAGACAGTGAAGCAGTTCTTTGAAACACCGCCGCGTGAAGGAAACCGCCGCTACTACGATAATTTCCTGTATCTGTTCAGCGTTTTAGCTTTGAGCGGCAACTACCGTATGAACTGGTAAAAACAAGCAATACTGACCGACTTTATGAAATATAAAAATCAGAGGAGAGAACAACATGACAGAAAAACAGATCACGTTAAAAGAAGCGTATAAAGACTATTTACAAAATAGGTGTGGCAGTTAATCCAAAAACGCTGAAGGCTGACGGGGAACTGATCAGGAAACATTTCAACAGCCTGACACCGGAAAATCATATGAAACCGGAAGAACTGCAGGCCAAAAGAAGGGGAATTCACCTTTCGAAACAGCCGACAAGATCGTCGACTTTGCCAAAGAGAACGATATGGAACTGCGGGGCCATACTTTAAGCGCCTGGCATAACCAGACGCCGGAGTGGACGTTCAAAGACGGCGACAAGAAGCCAGCCGTG
>JAXHNF010000019.1:0-21750 GCA_034520745.1 Alkalibacterium sp. | reverse complement strand
TTACTTGCGAGCTTTACGGACCTTCAGCGTTTTTCCTTTAACCGTGCGGTCCTGCATTTCGGAGATGACGTAAGGGCCTTTCCCGTTCATGATTTCAATATAGGTGACATTTTCCTGAATCGTGATGATGCCGATATCTTCGGCTGACACGTCCTTGATACTCGTCAGCGTTCCGACGAAATCAACCGCGCGCAGTTTTTTCTTTTTGCCGCCATTGAAGTAAACCTTGGTAATGTCCTTATTCAACTCTTTATTTCGGGCAATCTTCGGTGCAACGCGTGTCTGGATTTTCTTTTCAAAAGCTGCCTTCGAACGTTTCACCAGGCGTTCGTTAGGGGCAGATACTTCCGTAAGCTCCTGACTGTCGTCGAAGGCGTAGTCACGCACTTCCTGCCAGCGTCTTTGGTCCTGATCACTGACCATCGTCAAGGCCAGTCCCGTTTTGCCTGCGCGACCTGTTCGTCCTGTCCGGTGCGTATAGCTCTCTTTTTCGAAAGGCACATCGTAGTTGATGACGTGCGTCACATTGTCGATGTCGATCCCGCGCGTAGCCACATCGGTCGCCACCAGATAACGAAGTTTCCCGGAGCGGAACTCATCCATCACGGCCAGGCGATCATCCTGATCCATACCGCCGTGCAGCTTATCTACCGGTAAACCGGCTTTGTTCAAATGCTTTTCGACCGCATCCACCACATCTTTGGTATTACAGAAGATGATGCAGCCATCCGGATCTCGACGGTCAATAAGTCCAACAGTACTGTTTCCTTAGCTGCTTCGTCCACGTTGATATACGCGTGTGAAATCTTAGGCGTGTTCTCTTCAGATGCTTCCATCCGGACAGATGCACGGTCAGGACTCATGTAAAAACTGACTAAACGCTCGATTTGCGGCGGCATGGTGGCAGAAAAACAGCATCGTCTGGCGTTCTTTCGGTAATTGACCGATGATGTCTTCGACCCTGATCGATAAAGCCCATATTGAGCACTTTCATCCGCTTCATCCAGAACCAGGCTGCTGACTTTATCAACGACCAGTGTGCCTTCTTTTAAATGTTCCAGTAGCCGGCCGGTGTACCGACAACGATGTGACTTTTCTGTTTCAGTTCGGATTTCTGTGTTTTAAAGGACGACTTCCCGAATACCGCCGTCACCTTGATCCGCTTTAACCGGCCGATATTCATAAGGTCGTCCTTGACCTGTAGCGCCAACTCCCGAGTCGGAACCAAAATCAGCGCTTGCGGTTTATTTTCTTCCCATTCAGCCTGCTCACAAAGCGGAATCCCAAAGGCAACCGTCTTGCCACTACCCGTCTGGGACTCGACGATGATGTCCTGTTTCTCCAAGGCCAAGGGAACGACCGCCTCCTGTACCGCCGTAGGCTTGTAGAAACGCAAACTCGTCAGTGCTTTTACTATCTTGGGACTGATCCTAAATGATTCAAATGATGTATTAATTATATTCTCCTGCTTTCTATTAGTTCGTTTAGTTATTATAACAGCAATTACACATTTAACAATATCACGATTATGTAAATCGTGATATTGTTAATACGTATTAGAAATACTTTCTTACATTGAGCCTATAGCCGTATTGATTGTATTAGAAAGCACTGTAGAATATAACATGGGTTTAAAAATGCGTCTATTCTTGATTCATGCTAGAATGAAGATAAGAAATTATTGGAGGATGATAATATGAACCAAGAACTCGTCGAGATTTGCCTGCGTGTCAGAGATATCGAGGCTACTTTAGACTTCTATACCAATTTATTTGATTTTGAAGTGGCCAGCCACAGAAAATTCCCGGAAAATAAGTTTGATCTGATTTATCTGAATTCCCCCGGTTCTTCTGTACAGATGCGAACTCACTTACAATTACGATGCCGATCCGTATACTGTCGGAGATGGCTTTCAGTCATCTAGGCGTGACGGTTGATGACCTGGAGAAAATGCATGACGTATGTAAAGATTCTGCTTACAAGACAGGTGAGTTAAAAGGACTTTCAGGCGGTACACCAAGCTATTTCTTTGTGACAGACCCAGATGGCTACCGCATTGAAGTCAAACGCAGAAAATAATATTTCGAATAGTTTAAAAGTAAGCCTATTGGTTGTTTGCCAATGTGACTTACTTTTTTTACTTTTTTATATATATCCTCTACTTATGGATCGCTCTGGAAAATCGTGCAAATCCAATCTACCACTTCTCTACTTGCATTATTCATTAATTTTACTTAACCTCCACTATAATACGAGAGGAAAAATAACTGGTACCCATAAGTCCTACATATACCAACTATAACAAGGAATGGAACCTGCTCTGCGTATAACATACCTGTGATAAAGCAGATAAAGCTCAATATTATTCCGATAATATTGTAAATCGTTCTTTTTTTAGTATTTAATGTTATTTCTTCCTCCACATCTTTTTCAGGAGAAATTAGTTCATTAAGATCACAAGAAAATAAGTCAGCTAACTTTTTAAGATTGTTCATCGACGGTTCAGATTTACCTGTTTCCCATTTTGATACTGCTTGCCTGCTGACTTGCAATTGCTCAGCTACATATTCCTGTGAAAGACTCATTGATTTTCTTTTCTTTCTAAGATTATAATCTAAAGACATTATTTTACTCTCCTTTAAACTTTTAATTATTCCGAGCATAACACTCTCACAGGTTGCCTACGACCAACTAATACGCAACTATTAGTTGCCATAGTTATTTCGGCTCTTCTTTTATCACTCTTTTCATGACTAATTTCTTTTGAAAATATCTTTTGAAATTTTTTCTGACTAAAAGAACAAAATCAAATCAGTTTTACTTTTAGTTGTTACTTTATAAAAACTCACTCATTTATGATGCAGTTCTCCGTAAACCGAATTAAATGAGGTTTTATTTGTTATTATCTTTTGCTGTATTATACGTCTTTTTTACATTCCTGTACCTGCAATCAAACAAATGAATTCCCGAAAGGGCCCGCTTATGGTGAGAGAAAAAATGTCTCTTTATCCTCCACCTAATGAACTACGCGATATCTTATTGAAGTCTGCTCGAACAAAAGAGTTTGTCGCTAGGAATAAGAATAAAGCGCCAAAAGCAGTAATGATGAACCCGCTTATCCAGGGTGTCACTATAAAACCATTGAAATCCAGGGCCAAACCGAGTTCTATCCATTCTGCTTGGGTCAATCCGCCTTTTTCCAGCATGATGGTTCTAAAAAAGGCCGTCGTATAGGTCATGGGATTGAAATACGCAATAAACCGCAGCACATCAGGCAAAAAGGCTAACGGAATATAAGCTCCTGATAAAAATGTAAAAGGCAATACGACAGCTTGTTGTACGACCTGAAAAGTGGAAGAGCTTTTGACCATTGAAGCCAAGAATAATCCTAATCCTGAAAAAACCAGTCCAACTAGCATCAGGGCCAACAAGACATAAATAAGTGTATACCAGTGGTCAAAACTCAAGCCAGTAAAGAAACCGAGTATCAGTATCAAAATCCCTTGTGTGGTCGCTATTGTAGCCGCTGATAGTAATTTGTCCCAGGGCTACTTGAAAACGACTGGTCGGACTCACTAAGATTTCTTTCATATAACCTGAAACAGTATCATCGATCGTCGAGGTCGCAATATTCAAAGAGGTTTGGAATACCGTTGCTACAATGATCCCGGCAAGTAGAAAAGCGATTGGGTCTTCTACTTGGTCTGTTTGAAAAATAGAATTAAAAACGTAGAGGAAGAAGAATGGAATAACCAATGAAGTGATGAGTTTGACCCTGTCACGAACGAATCCTCTGATGTTTCTGAGCCATAGTGCAGTAATTGTTCTCATTCTGTGGCCTCCTCTCTAATTTCTTTACCTGTGATTTCTAAGAAGACGTCATTCAGTGTTCCTTTTTTGATTTCCAGATCTTTTAACTCATTTTTGTAACGGTTTCAACAAACTGCAGAAAATCTTGAACAGCATCTATATCGATATAAAACGTTTCTTTTTCTTTTTTGTACGTGTGATCATTTCTTTTCAACGCTGCTTCAAAAACATCCGGATTACTCACTTTTACGATGGCTTTATCTTTCGTATAAAACCGTTTCAAGTTTTCAGGTGTATCGTTTACCATAATTTTTCCATTGTCCATAATGGCTACGTGATCACAAATTTCTGCTTCATCCATATAATGTGTAGTTAGAAAGATAGTGATATTTTTTTCTTTTTGTAGTCTGGTAATGTATTCCCACATTCTATTTCGCGTTTGCGGATCCAGGCCGCTTGTTGGTTCATCTAAAAATAAAACTTTTGGATAATGCAACAATGCGCGGGCTATTTCTACTCGTCGTTTCATTCCCCCGAAAGACTAGACACACTTTTATCCTCCCAATCGAGAAGATCAACAAGGGTCAACACAAAATTGATTCGATCCTTGACCTCTTGTTTGGGTACCCCATAAAAAACACAGTGCATCTTCAAGTTCTCGTTCACCGTCATTTTTTCATCCAATGTTTGCGATTGGAAAACGACTCCGATTGCTTCACGTACGGCATCTTTTTCAGTTGAGACATCTTTTCCGTCGATCAACAATGTTCCAGCTGTTTTTTCCATCATCGTACATAATGTATTGATCGTTGTACTTTTTCCAGCTCCATTTGGTCCAAGAAAGGCAAATATACTGCCTTCTTCTACTTCAAATGAAACATCATCTACTGCTGTAAAATCCCCATATTTCTTAGTGTAGTTCTTCACTTCAATAATCGGTTTCATGATTTCTTCCTGATTATTTCTCACCTTACCTATCGCATTCGATCCAGAATCGGCTTGTTCAAAAAAGTTCTATGTGCTTTATAATTTCAGGTTTGTTTTGCGGGCATGATATTTTTTTGGGAAATGATCATGACTACCTTTAGAGTCATTAAAGATAATCGTATTAATTTAAGCTTTTGTTTCCAAAAAACCTCATTCACGTATGGTACGGTTCCCCCCGCATAATACGAAACGCTCTATAAATTTGCTCCACTAGTATCAGACGCATGAGTTGATGGGGGTAGGTCATTTTTCCGAAAGAGATGGTCGTGTCGCTGCGGTCCATGACAGCTTTGCTTAAACCGAGTGAACCGCCGATCACGAAGACGATCTTGGCTTTTACCGTGGATCATGAGGTCTTCAATCTCCTTAGCAGAAGGATTCGGAGGTCCGTTCTTTGGACTGCACGGCTGAAGGTGAAGACATAGGCCCTGATCCGGTATTTTGGAAAGTAGGCGCTCGCCTTCTTTATCTTTCACCTGCTCCATTTCAGCTTCACTTAGATTTTCCGGTGCTTTTTCATCCGGGACTTCCACGACTTTTATTTTCGTGTAGGCGCCCAGACGCTTGGTGTACTTATCGATGCCTTTTTTCAGATACTTTTCTTTTAATTTGCCCACTGACAAAATGGTGATATCCATAGCTGACTCCTTCTTTAAACCTGATCCAGTATTTTAGTCAATAAACGCTTGAGTTCGTCAAATTCGTCCTGCTCCAGCAAGACTTCTTTCGAAAATTTTTTAGGGATTTCTTCTGCCTGTTTCTCGATTCCTCGGCCTTTTTCCTGAAAGCGTGACTTCGACGACACGTTCATCCTGAGTCGACCTGCTGGCGTTTGACCAGTCCGTGCTCTTCCATCCGCTTCAGCATGGGGGTCAGGGTCCCGGAATCCAGATAGAGGCGCTCACCCAGCTCTTTGACGGTCACCGATTCCTCTTCGAACAAAACCAGTAACACCAGATACTGAGGATAGGTCACGCCCAGCTTCTCAAGCATCGGCCGGTAAAGTTTGGTGATCTGTCTGGTTGCTGCATATAAAGGAAAACATAATTGATTGCTTAATTTTAAGATATCTTTCGACACAGTGATTCACTCCTTTTTCTTTCATTATAGCAAGTGAATCTAAATAAAGTTCCTACATTTTGACAAAAACAATTTAATTGCGTACAATTAAATTGTTAAAAACTAAAGAAAGAGGTGTTAATCATGGGTGTATCACTTTACACAGCTGAATCGACTGCGAAAGGCGGCCGCAAGGGTCATGTAAGATCATCAGACGGGAAATTTAGATATCGGTTTATCGATGCCAAAAGGTTTAGGCGGCAAGGAAATCGAAGGAACGATAAACCCGGAACAACTTTTTTCTGCCGGTTATGCCGCCTGCTTTGACAGCGCACTGCAGTTATCCGCAAAAAAAGCAAAAAAGAAAACAGAATCGGCCGTTACCGCAAAAGTCAGTATTGAGAAAAAATTGAAAGGTTTCGGCTTGAGCGTTGAGCTCTATGTTGAAATCAAAGGCGTCACACAAGAAGAAGCAGAAGAGCTAGTGGACCAGGCACACGAGGTCTGTCCTTATTCACGCGCGATCGATGGAAATGTAAAAGTCAAAAAAACCGTCAAAGCGCTATAAGAAATTCACACTCTCCACAGAGAATCTTTGCTGATACAGCAGGGATTCTCTTTTTTTATCCCCGGATTTCCACAGTTATCCACAAAGTTATACACATATCCACAGGTTTTGTTCCCGTTTCAGTGAACTGACAGCGGGGATTCCATCTCTGGAAAGATTGTTTGGACCAATAGTTATACACAGGGAGAAACAAACTAAACACAGCTGCAACGAAGCTTTAAACCCTTTCATATCAGTCTGAAAAGTTGATTTTCCTATTACGATAGAAAAGTTATGCACACCAGGTTTGTATAGTGTGTATAACTTGTTCAGACAAAAAACCGGTATAATCGTCTTTTCAAAATAGTTATACACACCCGAACGAAGTTATCAAAAGACTTTTCCCCATGGGAAAACTCAAAAACCAAAAGCATTCCACACATTTCTACTAAACGTTATAAGTGTGGACAGTTTGATCTATAACTTATAACGATCCGCATCTAATCGATATGAGTTGACCCATTATAAGCATCAACTTATTACGAAAGTCGGTCAATCGTTATGAGTCGAGGCTGCTTTGACGTCTACTTATGACGATTAGCCCCCAAATCAAATCAAAATAAAAACACAGCCTCGAAAGACTGTGTTCTTAGTATTTGTTTATATCGTCTGTTCGCCACTTTGCATCGTTATCGTTGTTGACTGACGTTCGCCGTCGCGGTAGTATTCGATTTCCACTTCATCGCCAACTTCTGTATCATAGATTTCCTGTCTTAATTGGATACCGTTGGCAACCTCTTCGCCGTTGAATGAAACGATCACGTCATTTGCCTGAAGCCCTGCTTCGTCAGCTGAGCTGCCTTGCTGAACTTCTGCTATGACGATACCCTCATTGACGTCTTCCGGAAGATTGAGGATGTTCTGCTGCTGCTGAGGTGAAACCATCGGCCAAGTCGACCATAGCAACGCCAATGACCGGCCGGACTACTTCCCCGTCCTGCTCCAGCTGATTGATGATATCCAGCGCGTCATTACTTGGTATCGCAAAGCCCATGCCTTCGATCATCGAAGCTGATATTTTCATTGAGTTGATGCCGACGACCTGTCCCGCAATGTTGACAAGCGGCCCACCGGAATTACCCGGGTTGATCGCTGCATCTGTCTGTATGGCTGTCATTTCCCAGTCGTTCTCGCCGTCCATATTCGTATCCACGGGCACGGTACGGCCTGTGGCAGAGATGATGCCGGATGTTACCGAGGAGGCAAAATTAGTCCCCAGAGGTGAACCGATGGCGATAGCGGGCTCTCCGACTGTGAGATTCTCTCTGAGTTCTTCCGAATTCAGCGACAGCTGAAATATCATCTGCATCCACGGATAAAACAGCCAGGTCTGTCCACAGATCTCACCAACGATGTCCGCTTCGACACGTGAACCGTCTTTGAACAGCACTTCAATCGCATCAGAGCCGTCTACAACATGATTATTCGTGAAGATATAAGCAGTATCCCCGTCTACTTTGTAAACAGCTCCCGCTGCCTGTGCCGACTTGCTGAAGATCTTCTTCACCCGTTTCTTGAGACCCTTCATACCATCCAAACGGGTCTTCCCCTACCTGCTGCATATTGATAACAGAAACGACCGCATCTTCCACTTCCTGAACGGCATCCGTGATATCCGACGAAACATCGACTCGGACTTCAGAGACCGTCACTCCGCCGTCTTCTGTTACAGGCGTTTCTTCTTCCGGTTCGGTTTCCGGATTGATCAAGTCACAGCCGGCAAGCACTGCCCCTGAAAGGCTGACAGCCAGCATTGCTTTAAATGATTTTATTTTCATAAGTTTTTCCTCCAATATTCTTGATTCCTGTACACAGTTTAATCTAAATTTATGATAATTTTATGCCTTTTCATCAATTATACCATGACCTAATTTTAACATACTGTCTTTTTTTTCCTAATCAGAAAGCTTTTTCTGTTTTTTTCATGAACTGCCACATTGATAAAGCTCAGCGGAATCTTTCTGAAATTCAAATCATTTAAAGGCGACCATACGCGCTGAATGCGCGTATGATCATAATTAAAAAAAGCAATCGGTATGAGTGAGAAGCTGTTTTACTGAAACTTATACCGATACCGTCTAATCGTCATAAGTCTGCCTGCAGATTCTTTAAACTCATATCGTTTCTCAACTAATGGTATGAGTTTAAAGAATCGCCATCCTCACTTATAGAGATAACCGTCAGTCAGACCCGCTGCATACAAAAAGCCTGCATCCTTGTTCGCAAACAAGGGCAGGCTTGATTAATCTTATAGGACGAACAGCGGACACGGTTCAGCCGGATCAGTATCATACAGCTGGAAACGCTCATTCACGCCGGTGTCTTTTCTCTTCCAGGATCTCTTCCACGGTCTGATGGGCAACTTCTTTGATGTTGTTTTCTTTACTCAAATGCCCTAAATAAATGCGCTTGGTATTGTCACCGATGATCTCAGCCAGGGCCAGGGCCCCGTCTTCATTGGATAAATGCCCCTTGTCACCGATGATGCGCTGTTTCAAAGACCAGGGATAACGGCCCATTCGCAGCATGCTCAGATCGTGATTGCTCTCAAATAAGTAGGCATCAGCGTCCTTGACCAAACCTCGCATGCGGTCACTGACGTATCCTGTATCCGTCAGCATGACAAACCGTTTGTTGTTCTTCTGAAAGGTGTAGAACTGAGGGTCGACCGCATCATGAGATACGCCAAAGCTGGAGATATCGATGTCGCCCAGAGTCAACGTCTTTCTTTTGAAAAATGATGCTTCTGTTCCACTTTCAGTTTACCGGAGCTTCGGCTCCATCGCCTGCCAGGTTTTTTCATTGGCATAAATGTCCAGATCATATTTGCGTGCCAGAATACCGACACCTTTGATATGATCGGTATGTTCATGCGAAACCAGGATGGCATCCAGATCTTCCGGTCGGCGGTCGATTTTACTTAACAGTTCAACCGTTTTTTTCCCGCTCAGTCCGCAGTCGACCAGCACTTTGATCTGATCGGTCTCTATATAAGTCGTGTTTCCTGAACTTCCGCTGGCCAGCATGCTGATACGCAGGTCAGACTGTTCTGATTGCATCATAAAATGATTCCTCTCTCTGTGAATACTCATCGTCTATCTTACAACAAGTCTCCACCTTCAGGCAAGGATACTTTTGATAATCCACACGCTTTTACTCGTCAGTTTCGTCAGATTGGTCACTTTCGCCGGATTCCTCAAAATCTCCATCACTGTTATCTTCCTGCAGATCTTCTTCCGGCTCTTCCTCAGCATCTTCCGGTTCCTCCGGTTCTTCCGGCACAAGTGGTGCGGCCGGTTCTGAAATGATCGTGCGCTCCAGAGCGTCCACACGGCAGATATCCGTTTCCCCGCTCGAATCTCTCACAGGAACAAACCATACCGGCCCATACATGCTCAAGTCTTCCAGATGCAGGGTACGGTAGTATGAAAGGATTGGCTGACTCACTGTGGAGTTGGAGCTTATTTCGTTGTTCTGGAAAAGAATCTCGATGGCCTGTCTGTCCGTGATAATGGATTGAGTCGAACCCTGAGGCGTCATCGGTCCCGCATAGGTCTGCTGATAAGAGATGATATTGCCGTCCCTTCCGTAAAACAGAGAAATTTCTGATGTGCCGTCCGCGACAGGGATGCCTTCGATTTCCTGAGATAAATGAAACGGTTCTGACTGCGGTCATATCTGAAATACGCATACTCTTCACCGAAAAGCACAGCACCGTTGAAGACAAAGTCGTTCAATTCGGCATAATCCCCATCTGTAAAGCCCTCCTCCGGGCTCCCTTCCAGTTCGATCGGATCAGACAGAATGCTTGTATAAAGCGATCCGTCTTCAGCGACGGACCCCGCCTGATCTTCCAGCTGATCCACGTTGTCTTCAAGCAGCTGATTGCTGTCTGCCTGAACGTAAAAGACATCTTTTCTTCTTCTGCAGTGTCGCAGTTCGATGCCGATCTGTTCCATCTCCCGGATCAGATCCACCTGACCGGGCGCGCTTGTGGCCTGCTGGATATCATTACGATTTAAGAACTGACGAGAAGGTATATTCAAAAGCAGGAAGGTGATCAGAAAAATGTTTTCTATTTTTTTAAAATCCATTCAATGATTCCTCCTGTGATTGAATATACCGGGTCAGTTCGACCCAGCTTCCCTGCGACTCGACATACCAGTCAGGCTCAAAGTGAACCACTCGGTCATCTTCTTCACTTTGTGTCCAGGTCAGCCCCATGCGGATATCTTCGATGTAATCCAGTCCCAGTTCCGTGTCCTCAAGCTGACTGATGACAGCTGCCCCCCCGGGGAGAGCTTTGGCACGTTCACCTGTCAGGGTCAGGGGCGTCTGTACGACTCGCAGAGGAACCTGCAGATCCGTCAGGCCGCTTTCGACGACCGCGACTTCGATCATCTGATTCAGACTGCTGGGAACTGAAAATAACAGGGTACCCCTGGATATAACGCTGAAACACGACTTTATGCGTTTCAGGAATGTGTAATTCCCACAATGGACCTGTTCCGTCCAGTTTTCGATTTGAGTCAGCTGCTGATAGCTGCTCTGGAGTCGTTCACTCAACGTCATTCGTCCCATATTCCGAGCGCTGCTCGTCTACAGACTGTCAGCGTGTTCGCCGTTTCATTGATCCGAACTTCTGTCGTCAGGTCAATGAAGCGGGTCGTACTGTTGGTGCGTCTCGCATCTATTTCTGACGTATCCGGGAAAAACTGATAGACGAACAGATTGTTCGGCAGACGTTCAACCAGGTAATCTCTGTATTCAACGTTCTGATCGTCGACTGGAAGATAGCTGAACCGCTCATTCACTTCAGCAAAAGCTTCCACATCGGCCAGGACATTATCCGCCGAGTAGAGCAGCTCATTGAGCATACTCTCAGTATATTCTGTCCCGTCGATCTGATAGATAAATTCGTTATGCGAGTCATAGAATCCCGCGACTTCAGGGTTCTCTTTGTTCATGAGTACATGTGTAAAGGTGCGGTTTTCATAATCGGTCGGCAGATCATCGAAGCCGTTCTCAAACAGTCCGAATGGTACCGGGGCATCAAAGACAAACTCGACCCACTCTTCCTCACGCAGATAATCCTGATACGCCGGAAAACTAAGTCTCTGCGGGGTACTGCACTTCTCCGAACGTCGTCTCCGGCAGATATTCTTCAAACCATTCATTGGTAAAGTACGTATTCACATCCAGTTTCTGTTCAGATTCGTCCGGTGCCAGAATGATTTTTCTTTGGAGAAAAAACTTCGAACTGGCGCAATGACTCGACGAGCTGAGCCGGGACAGGGTCTTCCTGCACCGGGCAGGACGAACTTCTCTCAACCGCAACGCCGGTCGTCCATATCTGAAAACTCAAAGCAACAGACTTAAACCAATCAGTCCCGTCAAGAGTATATGCTTGATTTTAGACCAGATCATTCCCATTCCTCCTCTTCATAGGGAACATAAAGGAAAAGGGAGAGATAGACATATCGTACCTTTGCCTTCAGTACTCTCAGCCCAAATGCGGCCCTGATCATGCTGTTCCACGACTTCCTCTGCAGATAGCCTAGTACCGCAAGCCGCTCCCTCCCATGGCCCGTGAGCGTGCCCTGTCCACACGGTAGAAACGGGAGAAGATCCTTAGAAAGATCGGCTTTGGTGGATACCCATTCCTTCGTCACGGATACTGATAAGTACGGAAATTCCGTTCTTTTTTCCATTTTTCCTGTGATTGTTCCGCCGTCGGGTGAACACTCCATCGCATCGTTCATGAGATTATCCAGAACCTGGATCATGCGGTCAGGATCGACCTCCACCGAAGATGGATTCAGTTAACAGTTTCTTTCTTAGATCCGGATAGTCCTTTCCTTCGATATTCTGCTGAGTGGATCACCATATCAAAACGGCTCAAGAACATGTTCGAACATTTCAGTTAAATCGATGATTTCAAGATTCAGGACACTTTTCCCGGAATCGATACGGGACAGGTGAAGCAGGTCCTGGATCATCCGCACCACGCGGTCCGGTCTGCATTTGGAGTGACCTCCAGAAAGCGGGTAACGCCAAGATCCGGATCCTGCCAGGCACGCGTCTGCCAGATAGCCTCGATGTAGCTGGTTTCAACGTCTGCCCGAGGTGCGCCGGAGTTCATGCGAGACGTTTGACACGAAGCTGTTTTAGCGATTTCTTCTTCGATGCAGTTCCTGTTCGGCGACGTCATGGCAGTGTACACAGACGGATTCCCGCTGATGATTAGCCGGATTCTTTCTGAACCAGTTGAGCAGTGAAGCACGCAGCAGGATCGGCACACCGTTTTGTGTGCTGTTGACCAGGACATCATCCTGTTTTTCCAGAATACGGCGCAGCGTAATGTCTTCTTCCACATCCAGGATGGACAGCAGATTTTCTCCAATTGCTTCATTTCTGTACCTTCATCCAGCATCGACTGAGCCATTTCATTGATGATCGCACCACCCATCCGCGCCTGTCCGGTGGCGACGACCCCATCCGTCATATGGGTCAGCACGCTGTCCAGGCGTCTTCTTTCGGCATCGATCGATTCCTGGGCATCCGCCACGTCATCGGAGAGATCGATTCGCATTAGGGCCGCCAGCTGACCCAATTCGTCTTCACCGTAGACTTCCCAGGGTCCCTGAGTAGACTCCTTCGGCAATCTGGCGGGTCTGGATCTGCATTTCCTTGATCGGCTTGGTCAAAGCCCGTGAGACCATATTGGCCAAAACGAGAGACAAAACGATCGCTACCGCACTGGACTGCAAAAAGATCCCTGTGATCTGAGAAATTTGACTGTAGACGGATTCGATATTGCTTTCCATCAGTACGGCACCCAGAAACTGGGAGTCCTCACCGTTAGAAAAAACGGGTTCCACTATTTTCCATCTTCTGCTTTGAGTGACGGAATCCGATCACTTGTCTGGTTATGGAATTCTCCGTTATCTGAGCCTGTCTCAGATCGACATCGTCGGACAGCTGACCGATGATGTTCTGCTGGGTGGTGTCACTGGTCCCCAAAACGGTGAGATCCGCGTCAACGACCTGCAGATCAGCTATCCCGCTCCCTGAAAATTCAGCGAGCAGATTGCCGATTTCCTGTTGAGGGTCTATGTCGCTTTCTTGACCGTTTTCTTCGATTTGAAGGTAAGGAAGGATCGTGCTCTCTAGACAATTCATCTGAACCTGGCGATCTTCCTGAAAATTTGCGACCAGCTGCCGCTCGATCTGGGTAATAAAATTCGCCCCAATCAACTGCAGGGCGAATACTAGTAATAATACGATCACAAACACGATTTTAGTGTTGATCGACTGATAAATTCGAATCTTTTTTTTCATAAATAACTACTTCTCCTGCTGTTCAGGACTTACTTAAATAGTATCCTACTCCTCGGCGGGTAACTAAAAACGTCGGGTGGCTCGGATTATCTTCGATTTTTTCACGCAGACGTCTGACTGTCACATCCACCGGTGCGCACATCTCCGAAATAGTCGTAACCCCAGACCGTTTCCAGCAGATGCTCGCGGGTCATCACCTGACCGATGTGTCTTGCCAGATAATGGAGCAGTTCAAACTCGCGGTGCGTCAATTCGACGGCACTCGCCGCGCTTGGAGACGATATAAGCGTCCGGATGAACCGTCAAGTCGCCGACTTCAATGTCGTTGCTTTCCTCCTGAGCAGATTCACTGCTCTGCATGGATGCCTGTCTTCTGACGTTCGCTTTGACGCGCGCCACCAGTTCACGGTTCGAGAACGGCTTAGTGACATAATCATCTGCCCCCAGTTCCAGTCCAAGTACTTTGTCGATCTCCTGGTCTTTCGCCGTCACCATGATGATCGGGATATCTTTGTTTTACGCACTTCCCGGCAGACCTCCAAGTCCGTCCATTTTAGGGAGCATGAGATCCAGGACGATCAGATCCTGGATTTTCTTCTTCAACTTTTTCAAGGGCTTCTTCCCCATCAAAAGCCGTAACTACCTCGAAACCTTCTTTTTCCAGGTTGAACTTGACAATGTCGGAGATTGGCTTTTCATCGTCGACAACTGGTATCTTTTTCAAAGACGTTCCTCCTCAGAACTAATTTAACGTGCATCATACTGTGGTTCTATTCACTTCGATTATACCTTTCATGAAGATTATGTTCAATTTTACTTACTGGCAGCCAGTCGTTCAGCAAGACAGGGTGATCTTCAGAGCCTCTGTCTTATTTGCTACGGCACCTTTTGCCGGAAAGACCTCCAGAGACACGACGGACTCGTGCTCCAGAACGATCACAGGTATCACCGTCTTGAAGCCTCTGTCACTGATCAGTTTCTGATCGAATGTCGCCAGCAGGTCACCTTCTTCGACACGTTTGTTCTTCTTCAGTGACGTCTCGAACCCCTCGCCATTCATAAGCAGCGTGTCGATACCGATATGGATCAGTACTTTAAGGCCTTCATCCGTTTCGATATAATAGGCATGTTTGGCATCGGCCACTTCGATCAGCTTTCCGGAAACGGGTGCATAGACCTCCTGAGATGTCGGCTTCAGCGCATACCCGTCTCCGATCATCTTCTGCGAGAACAGATCGTCCTGCACTTCCTCGATCATAACGCATTTCCCCGTCAGCGACGGCACTCAGATACAATGCGGCGCTGTCATGTTCTACTTCCTGCTCACCCAATCCATTATGCTGAATACTCATGTTTATCTCCTTTTTTTGAAAAAATGACTGGTTGTGTCCCGATAAAGTCTAAAAGACAGCTTGTTTTTCTCTCTTTAGACTGCTTTCATAACAGACTCTTTTGTCCCTGCTGAAACAACCCGTAAGAATCCTATTGTGTTGCTACTATTCTAACAATTAAAGCTCTTTCAAGCAATATGTTTTCTCCGGCGTTTTAGTTGGTGTTATATTTACTTCATGGTATTCTAATAATATAGACAGAAAAATCTCGAAAATGATAAGAAAAGGAGGCACATGATGGAAACAGGTTATCTTATTTCGCTTATTATTCTTTGGCATAGCTCTCGTCATTCTCATTGGTATGGGTATATATGCGATGAAACAAATGAAACCGACACTTAAGAATATCGAAAAGACTCAAACCAATGTGCAGGATCAGATCGAACATTTCACCAATGAAGCGGATGTGATGCAGAAGAAAGTGGACCTTATCATGACACGCGTCGACAGCACCAGAGACGTGGCAGAAATCAATATGGAACGGATGAATGAACTGTCAGATTATGCGTCCAGTTTGTCGCTCTCTCTGACTGATCTGAAAGAACATAGCGGGGAATATTCAAAAGGTATCGCTCAAAATACCTATACAGAAATTAAGACAGACGGACCGCGCCTTGTTGAAACATTCAAACGTGCATTCAAGGGAACGGTCGAAAAACAGAAACATCGTCACCAAAATGAACAATCCCATACGCTTTAATTATTTCATTAACGAAAGGATGAAAGAATCATGCCAAAAGTAAGTTTGTCAAAAGCAGTATTCATGAGTGCGGCCTCAGCTTTCGCCGCCTTGTTATTCGCTCCGAAAGAGGAAAGGAATTCCGAGAGGACCTGAAAGACGAAGCCTTGAAATTAAAGGATTCCGGTGAAGAAAAAGCACACGAACTGGTCGATGATTTCAAGACTTCCTATATGGAAGCGGAAAAGGAACTGGAATCAGAACAGGCGAAACTGGATGCCAAGCAGGCGAAGCTGAATCAGACGATCGAAGAGATCGAAAGAGACTTGGCTTTAAGCGAAGCGGAAAGACAGGGAACGACCGAAGCGGATGCCGTTTCAGCCAGTCAGGCTGTATATACGGATGACAAGGTCGGCGACGTAAAAAACACCCCCTCGAACCTGAACACGATCAGGCCATTCCGAAAGACAAAGTGGACGAGGCTTTGCACGATAATTATTTGCTCTAGACAGTGAAGAATTTAACATCAATGAGTCAGAAGTTGAAGATGAAGAAGACGCCTCATTGAAAGTAAATCCTAACGACTGATCATACAGAAAAAGGCTGGGACTATAAAGAGTCCCAGCCTTTTTCTATGTTTAGTTATGATAAAGTGTTTGCCTAGCAGTATTATGACAACTTCAGAGCCTCGGCTCCCGGGAAGTTGTCTCAATAGCGGTATTGCGACAACTTCAGGGCCTCTGTTTTTAGAAACTTGTTCCAATAGCGGTTTTGCGACGACTTCAAAGCTACTGTTCCCAGGAACTTGTTCCAATAGCAGTATTTCAACGACTTCAGAGCTCCTGCTCCTAGGAACTTGTTCCAATAGCAGTATTGCGACAACTTCAGAGCTCCTGCTCCTAGGAACTTGTTCCAATAGCAGTATTGCGACATGTTCAGGCGCCTTGGCTCCAAGGAAGTGGTGCCAATCACCTAAAGTGACCGTTTCATAGCACATAACGGCATACTGTACAGCAGTAGCCCCGGATAAACAGCCCATTCTCTTTATAAAAAAAACAGTAGATAAAGAACACTCTTGTGGTCTTTATCTACTGTTTTTCGACTGTTTAGTTTATTCCGGTTTTCTGACCCACACAGATAGTGATTCTGCGTTCACCGGGAATGTGGCTTTTCCTTCTTCGTCGATCTCTATCTCTTCTTCCCGATTCTTCGTTAAATCTGTATAAACATCTCCGGCATGAAGCTCACCTACGTACATCTCCTTGAATCCTTCATCTCCGTTGGACATGATGACGGCGCAGCCTTCCGGATGTTCATCATCACCTGTTCTCGTAAATCCAATACAGTTGTTATGGTCTAAATAGTTTGTCTGTTCCCCATAGGCATATTCACTGCGGGCATGCAGCAGACTGTCGATCTCTTCTGACAGCCCGGTAGTCAACGTCTCCACTGTAGCCGTAGTAATCACTGTAGAACACACAGGGGTAACCATACGGAACTTAACAAATGAATCCGTAAGCCAGTGGTTTGAACCAGGGTTCAACGTATGACTGCAGAGACTGACCGGGCTGAGAGTCATGATTTTCAACAAATGTCACGGCCTGTTCCGCATTGCTTTTGTAAAGCGTTCCGTCGATCAGACGCCTCAGATCAAAATCACTGTACTGTTTGCTCGCTTCATGCAGCGCATAATGGAAACGCACATCCATCATCGAGATGGAATAGTCAGGATCTTCAAGGTAGTCTTCGAGGAGCTTATAGCGCTGGTGCCAGTACTCCGCCACGAAAGAGAACACTCTTCGTCATAGTCTGCCCTGACACCTTCGATCAGTTCCCTCATGAACACACTGTCGATATGCTTGACGGCATCGAGACGTATCCCGTCGATCCCGGTTTCTTCAATAAACCAGTGTATCCATTTTTTCGTCTCTTCAACGACTTCCGGATGACTGTAATCGATATCTGCAAACATGAGATAATCGAAATTTCCCGAACTCGACAGATACATGCTCATCCGGAGCCCACCCCTTGCCTTCCCCTTCGATACGAAAGATACCATGGTCACCGGTTTTCTCATCATCGGAAACACCCGAAAATGGTACCAGTGCCATTCAAAGTCTGAATACCTCCCCTGCCTTCCGGGAAAGTTAAAGTAGGTCCAGGCCTCGATTTCCCGCGTTTCACCGATCTCTTCATGACGATTGTCTTCGCTTACCGGTGCGCGGCTTCGAACGTTTCCGTCTCGTCTGCGCCGCCTTCGCGATTCAGTACGACATCAGCATAGACGTGTATATCCTGCTCATGCAAAAGCTTCTATAGCCTCGATCAGTTCTCCCTCCCCGTCCCGTATTTTGTTCTGACCGTGCCTTTCTGATCAAATTCACCTAAATCGAACAGATCATAGACACCATAACCCACATCATCCCGGCCTGTGCCTTTGTAGCAGGGAGTAGAATCCAGACAGAGGCGTGCACGTCCCTGATCCTTCAAACGTTCAGCATCTTCTTTCAGGCGCTGCCAGTGCTCGCCGTCGTTCGGCAAGTCCCATTCAAAGTACTGGCATTATTGTACCGTTCATCGTTAACTTTCCTCCCTCCGTTTACCTACAGCAAAAGGCGCTGTACCTTTTTATTCTACATTGAAGACTTGGTATTAAAAAAACAACTTTAACGCTTTTTATATAAGCTCGCTCGCAGTCTGCATCTTTGAATAAAGTAAAGCTCGCATTTCTTCATCACGCACGGTAAACCCAGCTATTCACGTTTAGTTTCTTTACATTATAAAGTAAGTCTGAAAGAGGAAAGGATCGCTTTTCATGAATAAATTTTTTAGTCAGTTTTCCAATTGGCCGATATCAATCAAAATCATTGTAAGTTTTGCCTGCTGCCATGTTCTATGGGTTCCCTTGATTCTGCAAGCGATGCCTTTCAGCCAACTGGATGACGTCTCAAGCGACTCGATTTTGACCATCTGTTTGGGAGCTATTTCCATGGTTGCCGTGACTGGGTTGTCCACTTGTCCCGGGTAGCAAGTACATACAATCTGTTTGGTCAAGTAGTGACGCTTGTTCTGCGATAAAATTGGGTGGACTGGGATCTCTATCACGATCGTTTCAGCTATAGTCATGCAGTTTGGCCGTCAAGTCAGCATGAAAGAAGAAATTCACGCTCCAGCAGGCACTCAACCGAAGTGACATGAAAGGATTTCGTCATTTTCTGCTGAACGTTGTCAAGTATACGACCATATTCGAAAACGATTGGTGCCTTCATTTTTATGTTTAAGTTCGTTCCGCTTTTCGGATGGGGAGCAGGTATCTTCAATTTCGATCTTTTCTGTCTCGATCTCCTTCTTTCAATAATGCCGGTTTCGATAATCTCGGAACAACCAGTCTGCAGGCCTTTGTCGATATGCCTGTTGTGAATATCGTGGTTCCGATACTGATCAGCCCCGAGGCAATGGCTTCTTCAGTCCGGTTCGATGTCGCCAAACATTTAAACAGTTCAAAGCAGCTAGAAGCTGGCTGGACTTCAAAGGCACGTATCGCCACCTGAAACTGCATACTCGTCTGGTAATCAAGTGGTCGCTCTGGCTGATCGCTGCAGCAATGGTGATTTTTGCCTTGGCAGAATGGACAAACCCGATCTCTTTAGGCGGTTTGAGCTTTATCGATAAAATTCAAGCCATTTTCTTTCAGGCAGTCACCTTGAGAACAGCTGGCTTCAGCACGCTGGACTTTTCCGAGTTTCACATGTTTACTCTAGTCGTATTCACCGTTTTCATGTTTATCGTCGGTCGCCCGGCGGTACAGCGGTGGCGCGAAAACATCGACGGTTGCTCGGTCGTCAAACTATGAACACCGAAATCAAAGGGATGACAAACGTCAACTACAAAAACAGAACACTGGAAATAGATATCGGCAAACGGGCACTAGTCATCGTCGTGATGTTTATCCTGCTTAATTTCATCGCCTTATCATTGATGACGATTTTGATGAAGACATACCACTGCAGTATCTTTCTTTGAAACGGTCTCAGCCTTCGGTACAGTCGGTTTGTCGCCAATCTAACGGCCACACTTTCAAGGTACAGCCAGACCGTCATCATGTTCTGCATGTTTATCGGCAGAATTGGACCGAATCACCATATTCACAGCACTAGGAAAACAGAGACAGAAAAACGAGATATCCGTTATGCAACGGGAATATATTAATTGGTTAGGAGTGAAAGAAATGGTTAAAACTGTTGGAGTATTAGGACTTGGTGTATCTGGATCAACAATTGCCAAGGAGCTGGGGGAACAGCATTACGACGTGATCGCTGTGGATAAAGACCCGTTGACGTCAACCGTGTTGAAGAATACGTTGTTCAGGCTGTCCAGGGAAACTTTACTGATATCGAACTGCTGAAAAGTATCGGTTTTAACAACTGCGACGTTGCAGTTATTGGCACAGGTTCGATTATGGAAACCCAGCGTCCTGGCGATCATGAACTGTAAAAACTCGGGAATCAAACGCATCATCGCCAAGCAAAAAACAGGATCCACATGGAAATCACGAACGAAATGGGCGCACACGAAATCGTGCGTCCCGAAAAAGAGATGGGCGATAAAGTCGCGCGGAACATCATGCGGAACAATATTCTAGATGTCATTACCCTGGACGATGAAAACTCCATAATCGAAATCACTGCCCCTGACCGCTGGATTGGACGCAGTCTGAAAGAACTGGATCTGCGAAAAAATACAAAATTCAATGTCATCGGTATGAAAAACTGACCCGAACGGCAAACTGTCGATCAATGTCCCGCCAAAGAAAAATAAAACCAGACAGCTTTATCGTGGCGATCGGCAAGCCGGAAACATTCGAACATCTGGATTATACTGATCAGTTAAAAATAATAAAAAGGAGCTGCAGCGACGAAATGCGCTGCAGCTCCTTTTAGTATTTCTAAAAAGTGATATCAAATTCAAAATCGTCTTCTTCGGCAGCAAGCAGGCATAACCGACAGGCTCTTTCCATAAAGGATCCTGCAACGCCACGGATATAACTGTACCGACTAATATAGCGAGGATGAACAAAAGGATATTGCTCGCCATAGGCAGACCGAACACACCTGACACACCCGACGTCGATATGCCGAAGCCCATCATCAAAGCACCGCCGATAGCGGCACCGAACACGTTGGAACCGATCACCCGGATCGGATCACGAAAAGCATAGGGTAACGTCGCCTCTGCTGATGCCAACCAGCCCTGAAGGATCGAAGCCGCAGCCATCCTGATCTCAGCATCCGTGTATTTATCTTTCGCTATGAGCGACGCGATCCTACAGACAAGGCCGGAACCATAATGCCGGGGAACACTGGGCATTGACTATGAACCCTATGCCACTCGGATCGTTCCAGACAAAGACAAAGGTGATCGCGATTTTACCTACAGGCCCGCCCATATCAAAAGCACACATTGCGCTGAGGATAGCCCCCAGCAGGAACCCGTACCGAGGTGTTTGACAGAGGGAAAGCAGATTTTCAATGATGAAATCATTCAATGCGCCGACCACCAGCGCCACCGGATAGGCCATGACAAAATAAAGCAGCCAGCCTGTGAGTACCGCAAACAACGTCTTATGGATCGACTTCAAAAACTCCATAGGCAGTTTCCTCATGCCCAAGACCACATAACCGGCGAGAAAACCAGCCAGGATCGCACCGAAAACCCACTGGCGGATGTATTTCCAAAGGCGGATGGGCTGCGATATACCCGCCGATGAAGCCTGGGATGATTGCCGCCTTGTCTCCGATCGCGTACGCCATATAAGCGGCGAATATAGCCGGGATGATGTTCATCATCGTCCAGGCAAAGCCGTTCAGAAGCGTGAC
>JAXHNF010000018.1:0-21570 GCA_034520745.1 Alkalibacterium sp. | reverse complement strand
CAATGACGGACTGCGTCGTGGAACTCGCCGGCGAGAGTGATCGAAGACGGCTACGAAGTGGAACTGGTCGAAGTGTCCGACAACATCCAGTACAATGAAGCCTTGCTGAATAACGAAGTCGATGCAAACTTTGCCCAGCACGAACCGTTCATGGAAATGTTCAACCAGGAGCGAGACGGCAACCTCGTAGCCATCCAGCCGATCTACAACGCCATCGTCGGTTTCTACTCCCCTGTTTACGATTCCGTTGAAGACATCGAAGACGGGCCAAGTCGCCGTACCAAAGCGATCCGACCAATGAAGCCCGCGCGCCTCGTTACTTTTGGAAGAGCATGACCTGATCACACTGGACCTTCAGAAGCTCGATAAATCCGCTCGCTAAACCGTTGACGATGTCAGCGCAAGCCCGCACGACTTCACTTTCACCAATATCGGCTTGCTGAACCTGACCTCCGCTTATCAAGATGGCGTGGAGCTGGTTTTCAATTACCCGACTTACATCGCTGCCGTTGACTTGACGACCGAAGATGCCGTTATCCTGCAGGCGGATGAAGAAAACCGTTTTGCACAGACACTGATCGCCCGCGAAGACAATCAGGATTCTGAAAGAAATCCAGGCCCTGGTCGACGCCTATGCACCAGTCAGGAAGTATATGACTTTTTAGACGAACTGGCTGAAGAGGGTCACTTGAGACCTTCTTTTAGAAGCCAGGAAGAATAAGCAGTATAGTCTAGAACAAAGCCAGACCGTTCAGTCTTCAATTGACTGGACGGTCTGGCTTTTTTGAGTCCTGATAAAAACAGAATCATTCATAGTAGGTCCCGCTGTTTGTCCCCGAAGACACTAAATGCTGTCTTGAAGAACATTTCTGACTTCTCTGTAGTTCACCGATTTCCCACACCAGTCATCTATTACAGTTGTGGCTATTTTCATATCCGGAAATAAAAACCGGAATTCGTTAAAGCGTTCTCGAAGAACCAGTTCTTCATCTCGACAGCCTTGCTTGTAACAGCTTCTTGCAGTAACACTGAGCGCCGGGCAAAGTGTGATCAGGTCGAATGACCCGCAGGAACATGATACGCCTGTTTTGAATTCTTCCATGTTATACGCCGGCAGCTTTTTCTGTAAAAAGAGAATCAGCCCTATGTCTGTCGATGAGTTTATCAGCTAAATAGCTGGATTGTTTCGTCAGACTTCCGCATTTTCTGTTTACCATTTCTAAAGTGCTCATGAATTGGGGTAGAGAAAATAATAGGGTCTTCCAGATTGGCATAATAAAGTGGTAAACCTGTTGTTAATAAATACATACATTAGCTTTTCGATTCTATAGCGCCATGCTCCCCAGTCTTCCAACAATTGACGCAACAATTCTTCGGTCCTTTTGAGCTGAATCAAAGGAATTTGCGTTACCTCTTGTCCTATTTGCATTTGTATAATGATAGTTGACCAGAATTCATCTGAAAATTTCCTTTAATTTTTAATTTCGTATAGGTAAATCGTATCCGACGCTAGAATAAGTGAATCCATCTGAAAAGTATTTTCCTTTGTTTTCAATCAGCAGATCATTTATAACAAAAATGGCCCTCCACCAGTCAGATGCGTTTTGACGAGAGCGTCAAAACGTTCCTCTCCTTCAAAGCCTTTCTCCAGACTGATTAAATACCGTTTATCCGCATCATTCAGCTTAGTCCTTCTATCCAAGTAGTTCAAGCCAATGAGTAATTTTGATTTTTCTCTCTTCTTTATGACTTTCATCTCTTCACCTCACTAATTATATTAGCCAATTAGCGAAAAAATGATTTTTTTGGTTGAAAAATATATTTACCTGAATAATTCATACTTTCCTTATAACTGTTTAGAAACTGCCTAATGGCAGGTAAAATTAACTTTTCAATTCTCACCCGTTAAGTGATGAAAAAAGAACCCCATTCTGCTATGGTAAAGGTGTCCAAACCAACCATAAGAAAGGAGTTCTTCTCATGACAAGCTTACACAAAAAACAGGTAAAATTCAATTCAAACATCACCATTTCTCATACAGGTGGTCGCTTATCGAGTGACTCGGGTTTAGTCTTAGTTAAAGAAGTAATGGACACCTTCAAGTTCTCTGATTTGGCAAAATCAATGCTGGACATTAAGGATAACCGTGCTTACTTCACGCATGATAATTTAGCGATATTGGAACAGCTCATTATGCAGTTGATTGCTGGCTATTCGGCAGACTCGTCAGCCAATTTATTAAGACAAGATCCGGTATTCCAAATGGTGCTAGGAAGTAAGCAATTAGCCTCACAGTCGTCAATCTCAAGGTTTCTCGATCGTTTTACTGATGAGAATATGGATCAATTTCAGTCATTGAATCAAGTATTAATTGACAAAGCACGTCTGATTCGCAATGACACCGAATTAATCATCGATATCGATTCAACGCACTCAGATACTTATGGTTATCAAGAACAAACAGACTATAATGCCCATTATCAAACCTATGGGTATCATCCTCTCGTTGCCTTTGATGGAATGACTGGGGATTTCTTAAAAGCTGAACTGCGTTCAGGTAATCAGTATACATCCAAAGGCGTGAAAAAGTTTATAGAACCGCTGCTCGAACACTACTCTAAGGCGTTACCCCATACCGATATCCTGGTTAGAGGAGATAGCGGATTCGCTACACCAGAGGTGTATGAGACTTGTGAAGCTCATGACAGTCACTATGTGATTCGATTAAAGAACAATAAACGCTTAGGTCAGCTGGCTGAACGATCTATCTTATACGGAGATAATCAAAATTGGGAAAAGCGAGAAGTCCAGTATTTTTCACTGTCCTACCAAGCTAAATCATGGTCGAAACCTCGTCGTATCTGCATTCGCTCCGTTCGGGAAAGAGGAGAACTACTCTTCCACCATACGTTTATTGTGACTAATCTATCAGAAAATGTTTCACCTAAAGTCATCTTCTCTCTATACGGTAAACGAGGGACAATGGAAAACTTCATCAAAGAAGCTAAAGCAGGCTTTTATTTTGATAAAACTGATAGTCCACGTTTCTTAGAAAATCAAGTCAGAATGATGATCAGTGTCTTAGCTTATAACCTGGTTAATTTTCTAAAGACCATTGCTTTTGAGAAAGTGAATCAGGGCATGACGATTCATTCCATTCGTCTAACATTGCTTAAGGTTGCCGGTAAACTCGTTCAAACTGGGAGACAAATCTATCTCAAATTGTCGAGTTATCATGTGTATCAAACTGAATTTTATAGGGTCTTCGAGCGCCTGCGGCGATCCAGACAATGGATTTAGACTAGTTATCGCATAAATTTTAAACCAATTCTTTTTCAAGGGATCAGTCTGCCCTTAAATAGAAAAAGACTTTATATAGAGCTTTCTTCCGCAAGTATCATGTTCGAAAACACATCATTTAGGAAGAGAGTATCTGAGTTATTTTAAAAATAGGCAATGTGTTCAAGAAAATAGCTTGAATGTAGAGCTATGAATTCATCAGGATTTAAAGAGCTTTTTAAGGGCTACAGGCAGGTTCGGCCTATCGAGGCCTTATAAGAGCCTCTGTTTTATCTCATTCCTGTCAGTTTGCCGATGCAGGAATTCCTTAGCATAACTCACGGGGACTTCTCGCTGAGCTTGCCGACGTAGCTCCAATTTAGCACAACTCACGGGCATTCCAATGCGGAGCTTGCCGACATAGCTCCTATTTAGCACAACTCACGAGGATTCCATGCCCACCTTGCCGACGTAGCTCCGATTGAGCACAATTAGGGGACACTCACGTCAAGCTCCCGACATAGCTCCTATTTAGCACAACTCACGGGGATTCCATGCCGAGCTTGCCGACATAGCTCCTATTTAGCACAACTCACGGGGATTCCATGCCGAGCTTGCCGACATAGCTCCTATTTAGCACAACTCACGAGGATTCCGAGTCCGCCCGCAGCCTCCCCATTGAAGACAAACTCACGGGGATTCCATGTCAGTCTACCCACGATAGCTCCTTGATTTAGCAGACAACTCACGGCAGTTTCACGGTCAGCTTGCGAGGCGTATCCCACGATATCTCAAAAATGCTCCAGTCCCTATTTCTTTTCAAACAGTACGAATAGATCCCTCAAGTGTCAGCTTGTTCTTTTTCTTCTTTATTCAGATCCAGTTTCACTTTCCCGTTTTCCATCAGAATCAGCCGGTTCCCGTACGTCAGCGCATCTTCCATACGGTGGGTGATCATTAAACAGGTCAGTTCTTTTTCCTGGATCATCTGATTCGTCAGTGCCATCAAGCGTTTAGACGTTTTGGGGTCCAAAGCTGCAGTATGCTCATCCAAAAGGAGCAGCTCCGGCTGCGTCAGGGTCGTCATTAATAGACTCAATGACTGGCGCTGCCCGCCTGACAAATGGCCTGTGGGTGTGTCGAGATGCTTCTCCAGGCCGTTCCCCACTGAGCCGCACAACGTTTTAAAGTAGTCACGGTTCTCTTTCAGCTTTCTTGGAAAAAACGGCCGTCGCTGCCCGCGTTTCAATGCCAGCAGACAGGTTTTCTTCAACCGTCATACGCGGGGCGGTCCCCATTTTAGGATCCTGGAAGACACGTCCGATGAACCGCGCACGCTTTTCTTCCGACCAGTTCGTCACCGGCTTTCCATTAAAGGCTATCCGGCCGCTGGTCACTGAATGAGACCCCGTGATGCTGTTGAACAGAGTCGACTTGCCTGCGCCGTTGCCTCCCAGGACTGTTATGAAATCCCTTTATGGATCGTCAGATCAACGTGATCCAAGATCGTATTGTTGGTATCTGATTCATTTTCAATGACCTTTGTGACCTGTTTCAGTTCCAGTAGTTCCTTCATACGCGTTCCTCTTTCCCACTAAACATTTCCAGTTTCAGCCCTTTGCGAAGCTGTGGTGTCATCAAAAAGACGGCCAGTATCGACGAGCTGAAAATACGGATATAGGTCGTATCAAAGCCTATTCGAATAACAGCTAAAAGCAGCAGTTGATACAGCACACTACCGATAACGATTGTCAGCAGCCGTTCGCCCAGCGTCACTTCCTTGAACACCACTTCGGCAATGATGATCGAAGCCAGACCGATAACGATGATTCCGATGCCGCCGTTGACATCCGCATACCCGTTGCTCTGCGCGATCAGTGCGCCCGATAAAGCGATGACCCCGTTTGACAGGACGCAGTCCCAAAATCTTCATACTATCTGTACGGATCCCGAGCGACTGCGCCATCGATTCATTGTCACCTGTCGCAATGTAGGCCTGGCCTTTACTCGTGTAAAAGAAGAACAGTAGGCCGCTTATAACAACAGTATCAGAACGCCTATACCCACAATCACTACGTCAAAATAATTCGGCAGATCGGCAAAGGCATCGTAAAGTTTGGGATGATTCAGCAGGCTCAGATTCGGACGCTGCATCACAAACAGCATCACCGAATGCAGGCCTGACATCACCAGGATCCCCGATAAGATCACGGGAACCTTACCTTTTGTATAAAGCAGACCTGTCACGAGTCCCGCACCCATGCCGGCCAGGATAGCCACCAGCGTTGCGACTACCGGATGCATCCCTGCGACAATAGCTGTGACAGCCACGGCAGACCCCAGCGGAAACGAGCCTTCAGCTGTCAGATCCGGAAAGTTTAATATGCGGTAGGTGGTGTAGATACCAATTCCTGAAGATGGCCCATAAGAAGCCCTGTGCGATTGCGGATATAAGCATTGTTCTGATTTCCTTTCTTAGTCGTTTGATTCGATGACAGTTGCCTCATCCAATACGGACTGAGGAATATCTACACCGAGTCGTTCAGCTTGTTCGAGATTGACCAGTTTATCTCCTTCACTTAAAACATAAACAGGAAACTCACTCGGGTCAGTGCCGTCCAGAACTTCCGCTGCCATACGGCCCGTTTCAAAGCCTGTGTCAGTCTGGTTGATACCGACAGTTGCCAGACCACCCTGTGCGATCATGGAGTCCACGGTAGGAATAAGCGGGACATCATAGCGGTTGGCTTCGCTGACGACGGTGTCAAAAGCACTGGCGATCGTGTTGTCCGTCGGCAGGTAGATGGCATCCACTTCCTGAGCCATCGTTGCGACGGTCTGCTGGATCTCGTTGGTGCTTGAGACAGTATACTCGACCGGATTCAATCCCATTTCTTCAATCGCCGTGATCGCACGTTCTGCTTCGGCTCGTGCATTGTCTTCGCCTGAGCTGTACAGCACGCCGATCTCTGTTGCTTCCGGCAGAAGTTCCAGCATCATATCGAGTTGGGCCTGAACAGGCGCTTCGTCTTTGACGCCGGTGACGTTTTTACCCGGGTTTTCCTCTGTATCGACAAATCCAGCACCGACCGGATCGCTGAACGGCGCCCATGATGAGTCGGCAATCTCATCTGTGTGCGTTGGCGAAAGCCTGTACTGGCCGGTGTGCCGATACCGATAAGCAGGTCCGCCCCATCTTCAACCAGTGACTGAGCCATCGTGTTCATCAGGTTCTGATCACCTTGTGCGTTCTGCAGGATGATCTCCGCATTTTCGCCATCAACGTACCCGTTCTCTGCCAGTCCCTCTATGGAGCCTTCCGTGATGGCATCCAGTGCCGGGTGACTTGTTGTCTGCAGAATACCGACGACAAACGTTTCCTCTTCTGCTTCCTCTGACACATCAGTCGTCTCTTCTCCCCGGACATTTCTGAAGTTGCGGGCATTTCTTCCTGAGTTTCCCCATCGCTGGAATCGGCTAAAGAAAAAGCAAACACCCCAATCAGTAATACAACAAGCGCACCTAACATGACTAATAATTTTTTGTTTTTCATCTGTAAACATTCCTCTCGAATTTTAATTTTTATTTTAATTTTTATCGTCTTTTATTGAACCATTCCCAGTCAGATGTCATCTGCATCAATCCTTTCTATATGTAAAACAGTAATGTGCCCAGCCCTTTCTTTTACCCGATCAAAAAGAAAATCAGGTAAAACAAAAAGGCAACTTCCACGAATATAAAAATTCAGTCGTGGAAGTTGCCTCTATAAATAGCAAAAACCACACAGATGGTGTTGTCATCTATGTGGCGTAAAGTCAAATAAAGCATCAAAAACAGGCCGGCATAGATACAAGATTTAGATTGATCTAAACGTTGTATCCATGAAAGAATAAGATCCTAACATTTATACAACGATCTGCGCCAGCTTTGCCAAGCATTATTCAATTGTAATGAACTGACAGATTGTGTATACATGCGAACCTCTCCTTCGTGTGTTTCTAATGTGATTCTCATATTACATAATCAAATGTCATTCGTCAACAGTTAATTCTCAACTTTTGAAAAATTTCCTATTATTCTTTTCAGATATCTGTCTAAAATCAGAGAATTTATTACGTTTATTATTGATAGAATCAACGCAAGGATTAAAGATGACTGAAAAGAAAAAACACTGAATGAAATGATAATAATTATAACAGAAACACCAGCAATGGTATGGCTTAACATGATCGCCTTTTTCAGTCTTTCGTCTTTTAAGTCAGTTTCCCGTAATAATCCCATAACGGTTATCCCTTGATGCATCCTTACAAAAACGTTTGAATACTCTTCCTTGTACGCCTTATATATGGCGATCAGTCTCAACCCCACATATAGAAAGGCGATAAACAAATACACGATCTCCATTGTTATCACTCTCCTTAACCCATTCATTCATCGATTACTTTCCTGATGCGCCAGTCAGTGACCCTGCGCATAATAAAGGTGGTCAAGGGAAAACTTAATGCTATCCAAATGGAATAGTCCTGAAAAAACATATTGGAAAAATAGAGATAGAGCAAAATGACCAGAAGCAGGACGTTCACCATATTATTGATGATCAGCAGGGTACTGATCCGATCGTCGGTTATTTCTTTTTCTTTAAACATGGCAGCAACATTCCACCCGCGGTACAGAGTGATGAATTTGGAATCATACTCCTGCCGGTACGCTTTTATCATTCCGGTCCCTTCTATGCTGAATATGATCAGTGACGCTATAATCACGAGCGCTGTCAGGACTTCCATCGTTTTCACTCCTCAATATTTTTAACCATCGTCATCCTTATCTTAGGTGAAAAAGTATCGTCTCAGTCAACAATTATCTGACACATATCCATATCCGTGGTAAACTGAACCAGTAACAGACTAGAAAAGGTGCTTGATAAAATGAAACAGAAGAAAGTAGCCATCATAGGAGCCGGCGTGGTCGGTGCATCAGCCGCCTACCTGCTCAGCAAGGAAGCTGATATCGACCTGACCATTTACGATGAAGGAACCGGTCAGGGCACATCTGCGGCGGCCGGCATCATCAGCCCCTGGCTATCAAAACGACGCAATAAAAAATGGTACAAGATGGTGAGAGACGGCGCGGCTTTTTATCCGGACTTCTTATCCGAAGTGATGGACGGCGACCCCATTCCAGACAGAGTGTATAAACAAGTCGGTACCTTGCTGTTCAAGCAGAAAGCGTCCCAGCTTGAAGAACTGCTTGAAATCGGAAAGAAAAGACGCAAACGGGCACCTGAGATCGGTGAGCTGGCAATCCTGCCGCCGGATAAAATCAGGGAAATGATGCCGATCTATACAAAAAACAAGTCCGCACTTTTTGCTTCCGGCGGGGCTCGCGTCGACGGTGAGCGGCTGGTTGACACCTTGCTTGAAAAAGCCGTCAGTAACGGGGCGACGCTGAAACGCGAGCGTGTGACCATCGAACGAGCGGTCGCCGCTTACTCGGTCGTTTCTGAAGGCAGAACCGAACCAGCGGATGCCGTCATCCTGGCCGTGGCCGCCTGGCTGCCTGCCATGCTTGAACCATTAGGCTATGAAGTCGATATCCGTCCGCAGAAAGGCCAGCTGGTCGAAGTGACTTTCGACGGATACGACACAAATAACTGGCCGGTCGTCATGCCGGAAGGTGAAAAAGACATCATCCCGTTTGAAGATGGCAAAGTCATCATCGGAGCCACGCATGAAAACGACAAGGGCTTCGACCTGACGATTGAGAAATCGTCCTTGACCTCGATGATCAAAGAGGCATCGGAAACATTCTCTCACCACTTCAGCACGTCATCGATCGCTGCTTACCGCTCAGGCACACGTGCTTATACATCCGACTTCTCGCCCTTCATGGGAGAAGTCCCACAGCTGCCGAACGTGTTCGCAGCCAGCGGCTTGGGATCGACGGGACTGACAGCCGGCCCCCTCGTCGGCAAGTGTCTGGCACAGCTTGTCATGAACGAAGAAACAGCCTTGCCGGTCGACGATTATCCCATCGGACAGTATTTGACCCGGGTAGACGAATAAAAAAATTGTACAGAACACCTGTGTAAGGTATACTTTGATAAACAAGGAGAAAGAGGAGAACGTTATGCTGCAATCAACTAAAGTAGGTAAAATAATCGGCTGGACCGCCATGGCACTAGCTTTGATCGGGTTCTTCCTATGGCAGATCCCGTTAGGCGTTATCGCCATCATACTGGGTCTTGTCGGCCTGGCCACACCTGAAAAAGGGCTGAACTGGAACTGCGATCGCTTTTGGCGCCATCGCCATGATCATCGGGATCATATAACCGGCAGAAAACAGACGAAACCCCAAGGCATGAGATTACAATTCCCACGCCTTGGGGTTTTTTATTTACTCTTGTCCCTTTGTATCTACCGGATTCCTTACTTCTTTCTTCGTCAGGAACAGACTGTAGATGCCCAGACTTAACGAAAGAATAGCCAGACCCAGTGAAAAACCGCACGATAACGTCAGACGGGAAATGTACGCCCAACCAAATCCGGCTGATCCCAATGAGAGCAATCAGCGGAACCAGGACAATGACTGAAGGAAGAATGACCTTCCAGCTTGAATACGTCCGGATGATCAGAAACAGCAGCGCCCCGTAGGCGATGATTGAACCCATCGCATGCCCGCTCGGGAAGGAGTAACCGCCCTGTTCGATCAGGTGTGCAACTGTGGTCGGTCGCTCACGCTGAAAGATGAATTTCAGGATCTGATTCGTGGCACCGGCACCGAGGCTCACAGTCAGGAAGTACCACCAGGCGATCTGCTTGTTCTTCTTGTAAAAGCCGGCATAAGCCGTAACGGAAAGAGTGAGCAGGATCATGAACCAGCCGTCGCCCAGCCGGGTAATGAAAATGAAAAAGTAATTGAGCAAGGTCTCTCTTTCTTCATAAAATTCGTTCCCGATCATCTCGTCCAGTGTCCCGACAAAGCCCCAGTCCTGATAGCTCATGTAGACTAGAAATAGAAAAGGGATCGTCATGATCAGGCCGAAAATAAACAACCGTTTCGGCTTGCCGAAATATTTAACCAGAAAATCTTTTATATCATCCATACCATCACTCTCCTTAAATAAATAGTTATATCAATTGTCTCTGTAATTTACTTGAATATCAATTCATATGCACCCATTTGCCAGAATCTGTTTTGACTTACACGAGACAATTCTGTAAAGTAAGACAGGGAAACTCTAATAACTTTAAACCATTTTCTCCAAAAAAACGTCTTACAAGACAGTAAACTAGAGGAGTATGAAATGAAAGTATTTGATTATGAAGACATCCAGCTGATCCCTGCGAAATCCATCGTCAGAAGCCGCTCAGAATGCGACACACATGTCACCCTTGGCAGACACACCTTTGCCTTACCGGTAGTGCCGGCGAACATGCAGACGGTGATCGATGACGACCTGGCCATCTGGTTAGCTGAAAACGATTATTTCTACATCATGCACCGATTTGAAGAAGATGACCGTAAAGCCTTTATAGAAAAAATGAAAAACAGAGAGCTGATCACGTCGATAAGCTTAGGCGTGAAAGACTACGAATACGATTTTGTAAAAGAACTCGACCAGGAAAACCTTGTCCCCGACTACATCACGATCGATGTGGCCCACGGGCATTCCGACCTGGTCATCGACATGATCAAGCATGTGAAGAAATTCCTGCCGGACACCTTCCTGATCGCAGGTAATGTCGGAACACCCGAGGCGGTCCGTGAACTGGAAAATGCCGGAGCAGACGCCACAAAAGTCGGGATCGGTCCCGGTAAAGTCTGTACGACCAAGCTGAAAACCGGCTTCGGTACAGGCGGATGGCAGCTGGCTGCCCTTTCGTCCTGCTCCAAAGCAAGCGAGAAAGCCGCTGATCGCTGACGGCGGATCCGCACCCACGGGGACATCGCCAAATCCATCCGTTTCGGCGCGACCATGGTGATGATCGGTTCACTTCTGGCCGGGCACGAACAGTCTCCAGGCAATATGATCGAAGTGAACGGCAGAACCTACAAGGAATACTTCGGCAGCGCGTCTTCTTATCAAAAAGGCGAACGAAAAAACGTTGAAGGCAAGAAGATGCTGACGGAATACAAAGGCGACATTTCCGATACGCTGCTTGAAATGAAGCAGGATCTGCAGTCTTCCATCTCTTATGCCGGCGGCAATGACATCGAGTCCCTGCGAAAAGTCGACTACGTCATTGTCAAAAACTCCATCATGAACGGTGAAAACTATAACGCGAGCGGTATCGACGTCCCGGACAGCTACGCTTCCAGCAATTTCAACGGCTGATAACAGATTTTAAAAAACACTATCTCCCCAACATGGGGAGATAGTGTTTTTCATTTAAACAGCTCGATCAGTATAATGGTGATGAAAAAAACCACTATGATGAACAGGGCAATGAAGATTGTCCACGGCGGCAAATCAAAAATCAGATGCAGAATCAGATAGATAACCAGCGTAAAGAGCGGGTATGTGACGATCGTTTTCGGATCAATATCCATAGCAATGACCTTCTTATCTGTTAGACTGATTGGCTTCATCGACAGCCGCTAATATTTTATTGACACTTTCTTCTACCGACTTGTTTTCGATGACCAGATCGGCTTCGTCTATCGGTTCGGCTTCATCGATAGCCTGACTGAACTGGACACGTTCTTCGATCTTGCTTTCTTCGTCTCCTCTTGCTTTCATCCTGCGTTTCATCTCTTCCTCGGAAACATAGACAAATACGACGAACGTCTCATTTGGATACACCGCCTTGAGTGCTCTAGCGCCATTCTTATCCAGAGAAACATGCATGAGCGGATACTTGATCAGAGCATCCCGGACCTCAGCTTTGGTCAAACCATAAAGTCTGCCGTTATAGATAGTCTGTTCAACGAAATCATCCGGATCCAGATCTTCTTCTTTCCTGAAATAATAGTCTATGCCATCCGTTTCACCCGGTCGTGGTTGACGGGTAGTTGTCGTGACAAGCTTCGGAAAGCCTCTTTCAGATAATTCATCGCCTAATGTCGTCTTCCCGCTGCCGCTTGGACCGACGAGTACGATCAGTCGTTTCCCGTTCATAAATACCCCGCTTTCTTAGTATGCTGAATGCTCTTTTTACCTTTGATCCGGTCTGTTGAATCGACCAGTACGATGCGTGTTTTAACCGCCCAGAGTAACATCCGTTTCCTGATACCAGGACAGCGCTTCGTGCAGGTGGTCCTCTTTGTAGTCCGGCCATAAGTCGTCAAAGACATAAATATCGGAATAGATCGTCTGGACCGGCAGGAAACCGCTCAAACGCCGACGGCCACCCCATCTCAGGACCATGTCCATGCGGGAAACATCCTTTGAAGCCATTCTTTCCGTGATATCTGAGGAATCGGTATCAGCATTTTCTTTCAAGGCATAATTCAGATCCCAGTTCCATCCGTAATTCACCAGGAAATTCACTTTCATTTTGCCTTCGCCGAACTTGGTGCGCTTGTTGGCATAAGGCAGCAGTTCTTTAGGAAAAACTTTTGAATCCGTATTGCCTAAAACAAGCAGATCCGCATCCTTTTCTTTCAACGCATTAACGGAATCGACGCAGGCCTTCTGAAAGGCTTTAGTCTGGAGAGACGGGCGTTTCACATTGTCCATTGTAAACCCGTAATAGGTCATTTCTTCAACACCCAGTTCCAGGCACGCTTCATAGAGCTTCATCCCCGGACCGATGCCGTGATCATAGCCGTCCTGCTTCTTTAACCCCTGCGTCACAGCCCACCGTCTGTTCCCGTCAGGAATGACGCCGATATGTCTGGGTAAACGCTTGTATTTTTTCATGTTTAATAATCTCCTTCTAGAATAAACTCAAAATCTGCGTAAGCTTTGCTAGTCTTATCATACCGTTTTTACCCGTACTTCATCAACTAAACTATGTGTCAATCTCATTTTTTTTGAAAAAATGCAGGCAGACATACGGTTTGTCTACCACGCAGGAAATCTTCATGGTTAAACCTTCGATATATTGTTCATTAATTAACATTATAAAAATCAATATAATCGTTATTTATTTAAAAAATATCTTTAGTTTGTGATTGTTTTAACAATAGTTTTTGTGTATACTTATACTAAAATAAAGATGAAACGAAAGGATGATCACATGAAAGCTGCAGTTGTCACGCAAGATAAAAAGGTGGAAATCAAGGATAAAGAACTTCGTCCGCTACGTTCAGGCGAAGCAAAGGTCGATGTCGAATTTTGTGGTGTCTGTCACACGGATCTGCATGTTAAAAATGCGGATTACGGAGATAAAACAGGTGTCACCTTGGGTCATGAAGGTATTGGTGTCGTCAGCGAGATCGCTGATGATGTGACGAGCCTCAAGGTGGGCGACCGCGTCAGTATTGCCTGGTTCTTTGAAGGATGCGGCCACTGTGAATACTGCGTCAGCGGCAGAGAAACCTTGTGCCGTGAAGTAAAGAATGCTGGCTATTCCGTGGACGGCGCGATGGCGGAAGAATGCATCGTGACAGCTGATTATGCTGTGAAAGTGCCAGAAGGTCTCGATCCGGCTGCCGCAAGCAGTGTGACGTGCGCAGGGGTGACAACCTATAAAGCGATCAAGGAAGCGAAGATCAAACCCGGAGACTGGATCGCCATTTACGGTCTGGGAGGTTTAGGCAATCTGGCACTCCAGTACGCCAAGAACGTCTTTAATGCTAAAGTCATTGCCATCGATATCAATGACAAACAGCTGGAGTTTGCCAAAGAAGTCGGCGCTGACATACTCATCAACCCTACAAAAGAGAATGCTGAACAGCTTATGCAGGAAAAAGTCGGCGGCGCTCACGCAGCGGTCGTTACGGCCGTTGCTAAAGCAGCTTTCAATTCCGCAGTTGACTGTGTCCGCGCAGGCGGGACGGTCGTTGCAGTCGGTCTGCCGCCGGAAGCAATGGACTTGAGCATCCCCCGTCTGGTGCTTGACGGAATCGAAATCGTCGGGTCGCTGGTCGGGACACGCGAAGACTTGCGCGAAGCTTTCCAGTTTGCTGCAGAAGGACTGGTCGTGCCAAAAGTACAGAAACGGCCTATCGAAGACATCAACGATATCTTTGAAGAAATGGTGGAAGGCAAGTTCAAAGGACGTATGGTCATCGACTTGAATATGGAAAAATAACTTTTTATGAACTGAAAGAGCCTGGGACTTTTGTCCTAAGCTCTTTTTTCTGCGCCTGAAATTATATTTTCATGGTTTTTCTTAAAGCAAGCTTGTGAAGGCCGGATTTTGTCAGCAGGCCAACGCTGCATCTTATAACTTCAAACAGAAGAAACACAAGCCCTTATTTCCTCTCGGATTTGCATGTAAAAAAGGATAGTCATCCGAAAATGACTATCCTTTGATGAATTATTTATAATTCGTAAGGTCTGCAGTCCTCAAGAAAGGCTTCACGGTCTTTTTCAGGGACCATGGATCCGCCGGTAGCCCAGGCGATATGCGTGGCCTGATGCATTTTATCCGCCAGTCCTTTGTCATTCAGATATGTCTGGCCGTCGTCTGACTGCATCAGACGGTAAGGTCCGACCAGGCCGGCAACCGCTGCCGGTTCCAGGAAAATGCCTTCTTTTTCATAAAGTTTTGTCAGCAGGGCCTTGAACACATCGTCCTGGACGGTGTATCCGCCGCTGAAGAAGGTCCGCATCAGCTTGGCCACAAGCCCGGACGTTCTCGGAACGGCCAGACCGTCTGCAACGGTCAAGCCGCCTAACCCAAAGTCAAAGACAGACAGTTCATCGTATTTCTGGCTTAAGAGACCGATCATCATGCTCGGCATTTTGGTCGGCTCGACAAAAAAGCAGTGGACATGTTCGCCAAAGGCCTGTTTCAGTCCAAACGTGATACCGCCGGGCGACCCACCGATGCCGCAGGGAAGGTAAACAAACAGCGGATGGTCTTCATCGACTTTGATCCCTGCGATATCCAGCTGCACTTTCATCCGCAGGCCGCCGGCTGTATAGCCCAGAAACAGTTCTTCTGAATGCTCGTCATCCACAAAATAGCTTTTCGGATCTGCTTCAGATTCGGCGCGCCCGTTTTCCACTGCTCGGGAGAAGTCCGTGTCATGTTCGATCACTTCGACACCGATATTTCTCAGGTATTCTTTTTTCCATTTTTTGGCTTCAACGGACATATGCACGGTCACCTGGAATCCCAGTCTGCGTCCCATCGTCCCCACGCTGATCCCCAAGTTACCCGTCGTTCCCACAGTGATATCGAACTGCGAGAAGAACGTTTTGAACTCATCACTGGCGAAGACAGCATAATCTTCCTCGGTATTCTTCAGCAGGCCGTGCTCAAGCGCTAATTCTTCAGCGTGTTTCAGCACTTCATAAATAGCTCCTCTGGCTTTGATCGTCCCGGAGATCGGAAGCAGATCGTCACGTTTCAACCAGAGCTGTCCGTCCAGTTTTTCGTTCAGCGCTTCATCCAGATAGGTCTTCATTTCAGTTATTTCGGATAAGGGTGATTCGATGATCCCGTGTGTTTCTTCGGTTTCAGGGTACGCCACACGGATAAAGGCGGCAAAGCGCTGCAGACGGGCTTCTGCGTCCAGGATATCTGCCCTGGAGTATTTCGTCTGTGCCGTTGCTTCTTCCGTCGGCATGGCCATCGTGTTTTTCCAGAATACTTCTTCCCCTTGTCTGATGTTATTTAATAAGGGCGTTCGTTCAATTAATTCAGCTATGTTCTTATCTGTCATTAAAGTCTCCCTCTCTTCTGTTTAGTTGACTTAAAAAAGTCCTGTTCAGCCTTATCATTATAGCACACCGCAGCTGACAGAAAAACGAATGAAAGGGGCTTCTAATCAGAAGATAATCTTTCTAATCAATTGAGAAAAGGGCTAGGTGGGATCATTCTTTCGTGACGTTTTCTTCTCCGTAAGTTTCCTCCAGAAAGTCAATAGACTGGTCGATCAGTTTCTTAAGAACATCCACATCGATATCGTCGAGTTTATTGACATAAACGCAGGCTTTTCCTGTTTTATGCTTGCCGAAGTCGTTCAGTAACTCTTCCCGTTTCTCGTCACCTGTCGCAAAATACAGACTGAACCGGGCTTTTCTTGGTGAAAAACCGACCAGTGCAGCATCGCCTTCGTGTCCTGATTCGTATTTATAATGATAGGACCCGAATCCGATGATGCTCTCTCCCCACATTTTCGGCTCCATTCCTGTGGTTTCGGTAAAGATATCCAGTAGCTTGAACGCATCTTCCTGTTTTTTCTCGCTCTCCACGGATTCAATAAATGCCACAACACTTGAATCGGTCGGCTGGGTCTTCAGTTTATACATGTTCTTTTCCTCCTCTATGATTTCTTCAACTAGCCCTGTCTCCAGTTTATCATACAGGCTGAACAGGATACGTCACAAATCCCTTGATTCTGACAAGAATCTATTCGCAATTACCGCAGAATATGGTTATACTAGGCGTATTGAATGTTTGTTGAAGGAGGTCTATCTATGCAGCAGTACCCGGCATCCGCCATTTTAGATGTCTGTGTCGAAGCAGGCAGGGTCATGTTAGAAAATGGTGCAGAAACTTACCGTGTGGAAGATACGCTATACCGCATCGCAAAAAGTTATCATCTTGAAAATATAAATGTATTCGTCGTTCCCACTGCTCTGATCATCACAGTCCAGGGAAATGACGGATTGGATCATACGGAACTTCTCCGGATGAATGACCGGATCACCAACCTGGAAAAAGTTTCCATGGTGAACGACCTTTCACGGCAGCTGGCAAAAAAAGCACTGCCTCCGAAACGCGTGACAGAAAAGCTCAACAATATAAAAAATACGCCGACCAACTTTACGCGTCTGCAGAGAAACAGTGCCATGGCCATAGCCTGTGGTGGTTTTACACTCCTGTTCGGCGGGACGTATATGGAGATACTCCCAGCTGTGATCGCCGGCGGTTTGGGCCATTTCCTGTTTGAGGTCGTCAACAACTGGACCAATGTCAGCTTCTTTGCCGAAATGGTCGCATCCTTTTTCATTGGACTCCTGGCCGTTATTTTCACGGCTGTCGGCTTCGGCCAAGATCTCAACGTGATCATCATCGGCAGTGTCATGTCCCTGGTTCCCGGGATGGCCATCACCAACAGTTTCAGAGATCTGATGGCCGGCATCTGCTTGCCGGCGTGGCCGTACTGGCTAAGGCCCTGCTGACAGCCGGTGCTATCGGGATCGGGATCGCCATCGTTCTGGCATTCTTATAAGAGAAAGGAGAAAACAGCGTGACTTTGAATTATTTAACCTATCTTTTAGCAGCGTTCGTGGCGACTTTCGGCTTCGGGGTCATGTACAATGTCCCAACCCGCACCCTCTTCGCTTCAAGTATCTCCGGAGCACTTGGCGCGGTTCGTACCTACGTCATCGCCTTTCAATTTGAGTTTGTGCTTTTTGTCGGAGCAGGAGCAGCTTCATTTCTGATTGCCTTTTTCAGTCAGTGGTTCGCCCGGCACTACAGAATGCCCGTCATCGTCTTCGCTGTTCCGGCCATCATTCCGCTGGTCCCCGGGGGCTCAGCCTACAACATGATGCGCGCCTTTATTGAAGGCAATTCTGAACTGGCCCTGATGTACGGGACAGAAACATTTCTCGTTTCCGGTCGCCATTGCTTTAGGTCTGTCTATAAACAGCGGACTGTTCCAGGTCTCCCAAGCCGTGCCTTTTGGCAAGCGGGACAAGCGCTATTGCCCTGAGCAACTTTTACTAAGTCATCCAATTAGATACGACCCGGAAACTCAGTTCAATCATGAGTTTCCGGGTCGTTTATATTCAATTGAGTTTATTCGTTTTATCGTCCTGTTGTCTTTTATCAGCTCAGAAAGGATATATATCGTAGGTTGATAGAAAATCAAATATCTACCATTGACTCAATGTTGCTTTACTGATGAGTTCATAAAAGGCAGCATGATTTTTAGTAACACAATACAGATTTCTGCTTGGGTTACTAGTATAAGAGCCTTCTTCTAGTAGCCCATTTATCGTTTTTACTTCGAGTTTATAGAAGAAGGACCTTCTTCTATCATCTCGATCGTTTGGACAATCGTGAGTTGCTAATACAATACAGTTCTTCTATCAACTCCCTGCGAATCCAGTCCCCACTTGATCAAAAGGCAGACTATTTCAATTAACTCAATAGTTTCTGCTTGGCGGCTTACTAGAAGGTTCAAAGTTAGCCTCCGGGGAAACGTACGCTTACTACATTTCATGACATTTAAATTAAGAAAAAAGAGAGAAAGCACTGAAATGTGCATTCTCTCTTTCTCAGCTTATTAAACTGATTATCTGATGTAATTCATAGGGTTGACAGCTGATCCGTTTTTGCGTACTTCAAAGTGCAAGTGAACCCCTGTAGAGCGTCCTGTAGTACCCATGATACCCAGTTGCTGTCCTTGTGATACCGATTGTCCAACTGATACACTCAAGTTTGATTTCATGTGTGCATACAGCGTGCTGTAGCCATTACCATGGTCCACAATGACTCTGTAGCCATAAGAACCTGAATATGATGCAGCAGTGACTCGTCCGGAACGAGCAGCTCTGATCGATCCGCTTCCTGCAATGTCAACTCCGGCATGGAAGGAACCGCGGGCGCCTGTTACCGGGTGAGTACGGTATCCGAAAGGTGAACTGATGTAACCACTTGCCGGACGTAACCAGCCGCTGTTGGATGATGAAGTTGCAGCTTGTTCTTTTCTTTTTCGCCGCTTCGGCTTCAGCTGCGCGTTTTCGGCGGCACGCTGCTCGGCGGCACGTTGTTCAGCTGCGTCGCCGTTCTGCTGCACGCTGTTCTGCCGCGCGTTGCTCCGCTTCACGATTCTCTGCTGCACGTTTTTCGGCGGCACGCTGCTCAGCTGCACGATTGGCGGCTGCACGGTCTTCAGCTTCTTTTTCAGCCTGACGTTTTTCGGCTGCACGTGCCTGTGCTTTTTTAGCGTCTTCTTCATCCTGGCGTCTTTTAGCAGCCAGAACTTTTGCTTCTTCTTTCTCTTTTTCCGCTTTAGCTTTAGCTATAGCTTCTTGTTCAGCTTTTTCTTCAGCTATACGTTTTTCTTCGGCAATGCGTTCTTCTTCCAGACGTTTCTCTTCAGCAATACGTTCTGCTTCCAGACGTTTCTCTTCGGCGATACGTTCTTCTTCTATACGTTTTGCTTCAGCGATGCGTTCTTCTTCTGCTTCGATCTCAGCTGATAAAGCCATTGTTTCCTGAGCCAACTCGAACTGTTCAGTAACGAACTGATCTTTCTCAGCAGAATTCATCTGGTAACGTTCCGCTACAAACATGACCTGGTCATCCAGTTCAGCCTGCTGAACCGTCAAGTTCTCACGTGTCGTTTCGATTTCAGCTAATAATGTCACAACTTCTTCTTTTTCAGTTTGAACTTTTTCTTCTGCTTCTATAAGTGATTCCTGATCACGACGCTGATCTTCAATAACCGTCTGATTAGCAGATACTAATGTAGTAATAACACCTAAACGACTAACTAAGTCTGAAATATCTTCTGCCGAAATAATCATATGTATGATATTCGTAGGATTCCATTTAGTTTGTGTTGCACGTGCCTGAGTCATCAGTTTTTCATTTCGCTGCTCGATCGCTTGTGTCAGATTTTCAATTTCTACGTTCAGCTTTTCGATTTCTTCGTTTGTTTCATCCAGCAGGATACGCTGAATGTCCAGACGTTCGGTCAGCTTCTGAATTTCTACTGCAGAGCCTGAATACTTCCTTCAAGTTCCTGTCTTTCTGCTTCAAGACTGTTCATTTCCGCTTCGGTTTCTTCAATAGTTGTACCCAGTTCATTCGAACGGTTCTCGATGTTTTCTTTTTCTTTCTGTAATTCTTCCAGAGACTCTTCAGCTTGAACAACGCTACCCATCATTGGCGTAAGAGTTGTCAAGAGCATTGATGATACTAGTCCAACGATTAATTTATTCTTCAAGTCATTTCCTCCATTAGGTCGTAATAGGTTACAATTCGGTAGGCATGTTTTAAAGTTATTTCGTATTTCTAACTTAGAACAATAGTACCACTCTTACCTGAACTATAAAATCTATTGGCGATTACAGTTATATTACACTTCATTTTAGACAAATTTTAGACAAGATTAGCTTAATAAAGCTTTTTACGTGAAACACATAATAACTATATGTTAACATTAATCTTGATGCTGTTTTTTTAAAAGCAGTAAAACTATTTAAAAACATTCCGCTGATACAGCTTTTCATTTTTCAAACAAACGAGAACGTCTGTTGATCCATATGCAAAAGAACCTCAAGTGCCTGCCCGTATCTTGAGGTTCTTTGATTGTGACTGGTCCTGTTGCAATTCTCAGCCAAAAGACTTTCAGCCGGTCAGTCTCTGTACTTCATGGCCAGCCCTTTAAGGAAATTCCGTGCATAACGGTCGCCGCACTCCTGATAATTGCGGTGATCCTCTTTTCGCAGGACCGCACTGAGCTCGCCTTTGGAAATATGAACACCGGTGTCATCCAGAATATCCAGCATATCTTCATTTGTCAATTTCAGGGCGACTTTCAGTTTCTTCATTAGAATATTATTGACATCTTTATCGTGTTTCAGAGAGAACGTCATCTTGACTGGTTCACCTGTTTTAGACATCTGATGGCCTCTTTTATAGACGATCAGTCCATTGAGAAACGATTCAAATTGCCGATTCGTACATTCTTTCTTGTAGTGATTCTCTGAATACTCATCGTCACCGTCATCTGTTTCGCTTTCATCTTGTTTGGACAGGAGATAGCGGACGTCGCCCACTGAAACGTCTGTGTCTCCAAGTTTAAAAATCTCCACCATTTCAGAATCCTTTAAATCCAGCGCGTAACGCAGTCTTACTAATCGGTCATTGTTATTCATTCTTTCAGCACCTTCCTGATATTCAGCTTACTCAATATCATTTTCTTCATACAGTATACCGGGAAAAGCGAGTGATTTGAACTTTTTATTAGCAGTGACGGTTTATTACCCGGCTTTTTTAGTGGGATACGGCTTTGCACCGACGATTTCACGCGGCACGTGCAGTTCTTCCAAATCGTCGATTTCTTCCTTAATTAAGGTCACATTCAGAGCGGCCACGGCATCATCGATATATTTGGCTTTCGTTGCGCTAATGAATTGAAAAAACAGAAAGAATACGGAAGGCACCTGCTGCTTTCCATTGTTACTTCCTGCCTGTTTTCCTATGTTTA
>JAXHNF010000017.1:0-205589 GCA_034520745.1 Alkalibacterium sp. | reverse complement strand
CCAATTGCTGCCGATCATTGTAGCCATAATGATGACTTTGGATGAAAAAAGTGCAAAACCGAGCATGCGGTCCCAGACAGTCGGGCCGATCAGGACTCTGACCAGACCGAATACTGATAAAGCCGCTACTATCGCTAATACGATTTCATCAAAATTCATGTATTCTCCTACTTTCTTAGTTTCAAATCTGTTGTTTATGCTTTGCCTTCGATTTTTTCCTCGTAACGCAGGAGCATACCTTCAAGATAAAGCGGTATGACTTCCCGTGCATCTTCATCTTTAGCCGGTGCATTCAAAGCCAGAACACGCAGATGACTCCCGCTTTTTTCGACCGTAACGGTTCCCGGTGTCAAAGTGATCGAGTTAGCCAGGATATCGATCAGCAGCTCATCTGTCAGTTTCGTTTCGCAGTTGATGATCTGAACGTCCGCTTTCCCGGTGATGATGTTGGGAATAACTACAATACCAGCCACGATGATTTCATACAGCAGACGAAACGCATACTTGACTAGGGTCCCTAAGCCGATCATGTAGGAGTGTTCATAATTTCCTTTAAGTAAAAAACGGTCTGTAAACAGAACCACCAAAACAGCCATAAAGAGTCCGACCAGAAATGTGAGCAGTGATAATTGTTCGAACAGGACCACCCACACGATGGATAAAATAATAATGACTTCTTTGTTTTCTACAAGGTCTTCCCACATAGTTTTTATATAAGTTTTCACAAAAAAAACCTCCCTTCCGACATGAGCAGATAAAAGCTACCCGAAGTGAGTCGATGAGCGAGAGTATCCCGACTTTTCAACTGTACTTCGATTGTAGCACTTTTGAAAACAGATGCAATGGATTTCAGCAAAAAAACCGGCCTCATTATAGTTGAAAGCGATTTTATTTGCACGTAAAGTTCGTTCTTTATTCAATTTTTCTTCTTATTCAATAGTCTATCAAATCATCTGCCGTTTCTGAAACAGTTAAACATCAGACCACGCCCCCTGTTTCACTGAAATGATCTTATGATACGAAAAAACCGCTGATTTCCGGAAAAATCAGCGGGTATTCGTATCATCATATATTGGCCAGTCGGTGAGTCCAGACTGTCTTTTTAGTTTAACCGAAGCTGATTCGCTTTTACTTCACTCGCTTGAGGAAAGCGTTCGGGACTTCGGCAGTGTAGCGGACCAGTTTGTTCGGTGCCCGGGTGGACAAAAACAAGAGTTGTTGCATGCAACCCTAAGCGTTTCAGCGGGTTGGTTTCGGCATCGTAAAGCTTGTCCCCTGCAACTGGATGCCCCATTTCCTTCAGATGGACACGGATCTGGTGCTTGCGGCCGGTCTCCAGCTCGACTTCCAGCAGCGAATAGTTTTCATTCCCCAGTACTTTTCTGTAATGGGTCACGGCGTGCTTGCCGCCGTTGTCTTCCAGATTGGAGTACATTTTTATGCCTTTGCTTTCTTTGATCCATGAGGCGTACTCACCCTGATCTTCCTTTACAGCAACCTTCGACCAGAGCCGTGTAGATGCGTTCCTCTGACTGTGTTCTTCCAGTCTTTCTGCAGGGCTTCCTGCATCTCTTCTGACTTGGCGAACATCATCACGCCCGATGTGTCACGGTCCAGACGGTGGACGACAAAGATCTTGTTTTCCGGATCTTCTTTTTTGACGTAGTCACTCAACTGGTTGTATGCCGTCGGTTCGGTCGGATCGTCCGCCGCAATGGACAGCAGACCGGCTTCTTTATTGATGACGATCAGGTCCCTGTCTTCATGCAGGATGGTCAGACCGTCCAGTTCGGATCGTTTCTTGGATTCCTCGTCGCTCAACACCCCGACGACCTGTCCGGGCTTGAGCGGATGATTGTGCTGCGTGCTTTCCTCGCCGTCAACGGTCACCTGTCCGCGTGTCAGGATAGACTTCACGGCGTTACGGCTCTTGTTCGTGATCACTGTAAGCAGATAAGGCAGCAGCGTGGTTTCTTCTTCCACGGTGTAGTTCGTCACACCTCTTTTATCCGGCTGGGTCGTGCCACTGCGCAGTTTTGTATTCTTTTTTTTCATCTTACCTTTATGATTCTTTTTCATACTGTTCACTCCTAACGTTGTTGACTCTTATGTATTATACCAGAAAATCGTTGAAAAATAAGGGCCTGTTACATTTGACTGGTCTATCGGCCGATTTGATGCTTTAGACACAAAAAAACTGACCGCGTTGATAGTCCGGTGCGGTCAGTTTCTGATCGTTCCTTTTCCAATTTCATCTTCAAATCAAAGGATCTGGCTCAATATTACCGACAAAAAAGCCTTCATTTTTTCCCAAAACGGTTCGATGCTCTTCGGCAAATTTGGTGAGCGTGCGTCTGATTTTTTTGACGATCGGGACAGAGCGCTCCTCTTCTTCCAACTCAGAATAAGTCGAGTAGGCTTCACTCAAGGCTTCGTCGTTGTCAAATTCAAGATCTTTGGTTTTCAGTTCTTTCCGGTTCAGTTTCAGGTTTTTCTTGAACTGGCTGCGCATCAGCCGCTCCAGCAGGCCCAAGTCGATCGTTTCGCCTTCTTTTTCTTTGGTGGCGATGATGCTCAGGACTTCGATGTAACTCAGCGCCAGAGCACTCGTGACGATCGAAGCCGTCGTCCCGCTGATGATTCCGCCGATGATCGTGCCGGCTCCCGGGATGAACTTGAAGGCGTTGGCAACGACGGTCTTGCCGATCATGGTCGCTGATCCTGTCCCACCGACCGCCGCGATGATGCTGACGATCGTCGACTTGTCCATAGAGATGCCGAAGATAGCCGTGATGTGGGCCAGCAGCGTGACCTGCATCGGGACTAAAATGGATGCGTCAGAAAACGGGATCGGTGCGAAGCCCACACCGAACGTTGTCGCGACATATCTGGAAGCCCAGCGTCTGGCCGCTTTGGCTTTGCGTTCAATGTCTGCCTGCTGGGCATTCGTAAAAGCATCTCTACTCTCCTTTGGGATGAGCTGCAGCGTCTTTTCGATCAGCTGTTTCAGACCGAAACGCGGGATCACGTAATCGTCTGAGATCTCGTAAGGTTCAGCCATGATATTCTGAACGGCGGCCACCGGCAGGTTCATATTTTCTAAGTATCGGTTGAATTCATCTGCCGGTTTCCCGATGGACTGGGTCAGTACGAGGATCACGGGCAGTATTTCTGCTATATCTTTGATGAGAGCGATTTCCATGTCTTCGATGCGTGACGAGTTGGCCTGGATACAGTAATAAACCGCGTGGACAGCCTCTTTCGAGTTTTTCTTTTCCTGGACCAGATCGAAGATTTCTTTCATGACCTGCTTCTGGACTTTCTGCTGGAGTTCCAGTCCTCGTCGTGTCGTACAGAACGATCGGGATGCCTTCTTTGGTGATGCGTCTCAGATGCTTCGTGACAGGCTTCCCAATGCCCGTGTCGGCCAGTTTCTCGCGGAAGACATTGTTGATGAGCGTGCTCTTCCCGACGCCCGTCTTGCCGGCGATGAGTATATTGACCGGACTCATTTTTTCGATCTTCAGATTCTGTTTTCTCTAGAATTTCCTGGATCATATTGTATTTATTGTCTGGTAATTTCATGGTCGTCCTCCTGAGCTCATTTGATACTAGTTTACCATGAAGCAGCTCGTTTCACTAAGCAGAATAAGTCTCAACAGACGGATCGAGTGAACCCCGGCCAGGATATAGCGGCGCCTGCCGCTTGTCTCTCCTGGAAACAAAAAAACTTCCAGAAAGCGGGCCGGGATCAGCCGGTCATTTCTGGAAGCATCTGGTTTGTCTGGTCACAAAGTCTAGCGGTATTCAGCCGGGACCCCGTCGAGTTCTTCTGCGCTAGTCACGTGCCACTGACCGTCTCCGTACTGCATGTAGACCCGGTGAACGTTATTTCGGCCGCTGTCTGAAACCACTGTGAAAGCACGACCCGGGCCATTGTTTCCTACCCACCAGGTGATCATGTCGTTCTGGTTCAGTCCGCTGACAGCACTGGCATTCTGAGCGATCGCATTACGGTCGCTGGACCCATCGCCGAAGTTGATGTTATAACTTTCATTCAAAGGGGCGTCCGGATCGATGTCCGTTTCGGCTTCTGCCGGTTCCTCTGTATCCGCATCGGTCTTCTTCGGAATCGTCTTCGGTAGCTTCTTCAGCTGCGTCAGTTCCTTCTGTATCGTCCGTATCGGCTGGTATCGTCTTCCGTTTCCGCTTCTGCATCTTCATCTGCGGTCTCTTCAGTATCAGCGTCTTGATCCGGAGCCGTTCTTCATCGTGTTCTCCGTTTCATCGGTGTCTGCAGGTTCTTCTGCTTCTTCGTCCGGCTGTTCCGTCTCATCAGTATCGTCTTCTGTGGTTTCTTCTTCATCTGCGTCGTCGACGATCTCAGTATCCGGTGCAGTGTCCAGATCCCCTTCAGTTATGGCATCGTCCTGATTGGCAAAGATGAAAAAGACAAGGCCTCCCAGGATAACGACCAGCAAAGCGATGACGACATAATAGATTTTCTCGATTTTATTGGAGCCTTTTGGAGGATTCGGCTTGTTTTTATTGGTGCGTGTTTTCTTCATAGTGTTCTTCCTTCCTTTTCGTATGTACTCGACTCTTAAGAGTTTAACACATTATAGCTATAATCCGGCATTTTTTGCTTAACAATATAACGACAATCATTGCGGGAGTGTTTCCGGGTGTAAAAAGGCTCTGAGGTATCACCCGTCAAACGAGCGTACAGCAGAGACTTTTCGGTGATCGTGCTATTTCTGGTGCGTTACTTTTCTGAGCGGAATGGTGACGAGCGGTGCGATGATCCCTGCGGCGATGGCTTCTGCCACACCGTTCGTTCCGACGATCACAGCCAGGGCACCTGCCAGATTGCTGATGTCGACATCGATGGCCTGAGCGTAGGCTTCACCGAAGATCAGATAAATGAACAGCAGAACAAAGATCGTATTGGTAAAGGAACCGACGACCGATGCACTGGCCAGGGCGATCTTGTCTTTCTTTGCGAACACTTTTTTAAAGAAGGCGTAGGCCCAGCCGGTGAACAGACCGATCAGGATGCGCGGAACGAGCGCGATCATCGGATTCGTCCATAACAGCAGATCCAGCGGAGAGGCCGGCATTGTGTAGGCGCGGATCATTCGGGTGATTCCCCAGACGCCCCCGATGATCATGCCGTCCGTGGCGCTCATCGTCAGGGTTGCGACGATCACCGTAATGTGGATGATGGTCGGATTCAGCGGCGGGATCGGGATATTCCCCAGAAAGGGAACGAAATTCTGGATCAGAATGATGGCCGTCAGTATACCCAGCAGAGCGATGCGACGGGGTTTGGATTTTTTCCGGTTCAATGTCATATAGTTTCCTCTTCTCTTTCGTCATCATTAGTTTTTAGCGTAGGGATCAAGTTCAGGCGGTTCGTCATGCTCCGATTGAAGCGTCCGAGCAGAACGGTCAGCATATGTGCTTCTTCTTCCGTCCATCCAGAAAGGATCTTCTGGATCTTATCTTCCAGCTGGGTGTGATAGGTGCTGAAGACGTCGGTAGCCTGTTCGTTCAGTTTGAAATAAACATACCGTTTGTCGTCCCCGGCTGTTTTGGTGACCAGATCTTTCTTAGCCAGCGCGTTCATCTGCCTGACTCACGGTTGACTTGTCGAGGTGGCTTTCTCTTGGTGATCTCTTTCAGCGTCAGCTCGTCATCTCCTGATGAGTTCGATCAGATTGATTGTTGAATGCGACAACCCCATCTCATGAAGCAGGTGATCCGTCAGGTACTTGTAGAGCAGGTTGAATTCCGTTACCTTGTCGAGCAGTTGAAGTGCTTTTTCTGTGCTGTCCATGTTACCCCTCTTTCTTATTTCTTATTTATTTGTATGCGTCAACTATATCACGATACTTTGTATTCGGCAATCAAAAGATGAAAGTTGGTGCAGGACTTTTTTTAATGCTATACTGGTAAAGAGTTTTTACAGATAGGAGTGACTAGACATGTCTTTTGACGGCTTGCTCGTCCATGGTTTAAGAGATGAACTGAAAGAAGAAATTATTCGGTGGCCGGATCACGAAGATCCAGGCAGCCTTACGAGAACGAAGTGATCCTGCGCATACGCGCGAACCGAAAAAACAAATCCCTGCTGCTGTCGGCCCATCCCCAGTATGCCCGGGTGCAGCTGACGGATGTCCCTTTTGAAAATCCGGCCCAGCCGCCCAACTACTGCATGGTCCTGCGCAAATACTTGGATGGTGCAATCATCGAAGCAATCGAACAGAAAGAGAACGACCGCGTTCTGACTTTCACATTCAAACGGCGCAATGAACTGGGTGACACGGAATACCTTGCTCTGGTGGTCGAGATCATGGGCAGACACAGCAATGTCCTCTTGATCAATAAAGAAGAAAACAGACTGGTCGATGCCATCAGACACGTACCGGCGAGCCAGAACACGTACCGCACACTGCTCCCCGGTGCGACGTATATCGAAGCACCGAGTCAAAACAGACAGAACCCGTTTCAGTATGACGGGCCGTTTCCGGTGACCGAGTTGTCACTGAATGAAAAAGTGAAATGGATCCAGCAGACCTTTCAGGGGTTCGGGAAAGATTCAGCCAACGAACTGGCCTACCGGATGGACTCTCATAGCGATGATTCCCCCAAAGCTGTGTTTCAGCATTTCATGGCGCCCTTTAAATCAGGCGAGCTGGAACCGACGCTGACCAGAATAGACCAGAAAGAATTCTTCTCTCCCCTCCCGTATGGACATCTAAACGGTTCAAGAGAATCATTTTCTTCATTAAGTGAACTGATGGACCGCTATTTTCAGAACAAAGCGGAGCGCGACCGCGTGCACCAGCAGTCCAACGACTTGAGTCATCTGGTCAAGAATCTGTATCAGAAAAACAGGAAAAAAATAGAGAAACTGAAAAAAGAACTGAAAGAAACAGAACAAGCGGACAGCTATAAAGTGAAAGGTGAAGTCCTGACGGCCTACTTGCATGAAGTCGATCAGGGCGACGAATCCATCACGCTCCCTAACTTCTATGAGAATGAAGAACCGCTCGAAATCAGTCTGGACCCGCAGAAATCACCGGCTGAGAACGCCCAGTATTATTTTTCACGGTATCAGAAACTGAAGAACGCCAAGATCCACCTGACGAAACAGCTGAAGTCGACCCGACACGAGCTGAATTATTTTGACACCCTCTTGACTCAGCTCTCGATCGCATCGATCTCTGACATTGAAGATATCCGTGATGAGCTGAGAGAACAAGAGTATCTCAAGAAAAAGAACACGAAAAACCGGAACAAGAAGAAAAAGAAATCCCAGCCGGAAGCCTTCACGTCGTCTGACGGCACCAGCATTCTGGTCGGCAAGAACAATACGCAAAATGACGAACTGACCCTGAGAAAAGCCCGAAAGTCTCATTACTGGGCACACGCCAAAGACATCCCCGGTTCGCACGTCATCATCGAAGACGACGAGCCGTCGGAAACAGCGCTTGAAGAAGCCTGCATCCTGGCCGCCTACTACAGCAAGTACCGTTTGTCCTCTTCGGTCCCTGTCGATGTCGTCCAGGTGAAACACATCAAGAAACCTAACGGCGCCAAACCCGGCTACGTGATCTACGAAGGCCAGTCGACCTATTTCGTCACTTCTTCTCGAGTGATGAAAAAGTACGCGAACTCAAGAAAAATAGCCAATAAGGAAGCCCCGATGCAAGCAGGCAGCTTGCATCGGGGCTTTTCATTTGTAATGATCGGAAGCTTGTGGTCAACCACAAGCAGTCCGTAAATGTTTAGTGATAACTTCAGATGATGCTTCTTCAGTAGGTTAAAGTCCGTGCTGCCGCTGAGTTGGTTGTTATAGACAAGGTTCGACAGTTTGGCTATATAATGCTTTTTATCTACCGAAATTACCCCTCCTTCGGTAGATAAAAAGCATTTGAGTTGTGTCTGTATAATTGTGTAAAATAGAAAAAGGTCATATCAACCTTTGGTACAATGTAGTTACCACACAACATTGAGAAAGGAAATTTGATATGACCCAATTCAATCTTAATATAAATTTTGAGGAATTAACAGACAGTATTTTAAAAAGTGACATGAACAGTCAGATGAAATCATTGGCTGTGCTGGTTATGAATGCCTATATGGAAACTGAGAGAGATGAATATATTGAAGCGCAGAAGTATGAACGAAGCATTAGTCGTAAAGATTATCGTAACGGCTATTATACTCGCGCTTATACAATCTCCATCGGGCGACTTGAGCTCGAAGTCCCTCGGACTCGTTCCGGTGAGTTTTCTACAGAGCTGTTTGAGCGATATCAGCGTATGGATCAGGCGCTAGTTCTAAGCATGATCGAAGCGGTAGTCAATGGCGTTTCAACGAGGAAGGTAACGAAAATTGTTGAACAGCTTTGTGGAGAAAAGGTTCTCAAAGTCTTTTGTCTCTTCGATGATGAAACGACTGGATCCAGAAATACAGGCATTTAAGAACCGTAGTCTTGACAGTACATACCTACGCGTATGTCTACGTTGACGCCATGTACATTAAAGTTAGAGAAAATCATAGAATTGTCAGTAAAGCTGTCTATATTGCGATAGGGATTAATGAAAATAAACGGAAAGAGATTATTGGATTCAAGGTGGCTGAGGCCGAGTCGAAGGAAAGTTGGACGGCCTTCTTCCAAGGGTTGAGAGAACGTGGCTTAAAAACACCTACAATGATTATTTCCGATGCCCATGAAGGCTTGAAAAGTAGTATTAAGAAAGTATTTGTAGGCACGGCTTGGCAACGATGTACCGTTCATTTCTTACGTAATATCCTTGAAGTGTTTCCAAAGAAAGGTACAGAAGAAGCACGCTACTTGCTTAAAAAGATTTTCCGTGCCAATACATTCCAAGAAGCTAAAGAAAGTAAAGAAGCCTTTGAGGCTTTCGTTGAAGACGATCCCAAATACGAAAAGGCATTAAAAAAGCTAGATGACGGTTTCTTTGACAGTATTCAATACGTGAATGAGCCCGAGACTTATCATTCTTCTTTAAGGACAACCAATGTAGTAGAACGGTTAAATCGAGAAATTAGACGCCGAGAAAAAGCCATATCGATATTCCCAAATAACGATTCAGCTGAGCGTTTAATAGGTGCTGTTTTGCTGGATATCCATGAAAAATGGGTGGATAGTCACGCTCCATTTTTAAGAGAGCAAGCTAATCCCATTGATGAAATGAACAAGTAAAAAAGTATTCGTTACCAAGTTAGAAATCGCTCTTCGATTTCTAACTTTAATGAGTCAAGCAGGCTCTGCCTGCCAGTATTTATATAAAAAAAGTAACTACTGTACAATTTTACACAGAATAAAGGACTTGACCAGCATTTGTTCTCACGTACTTACCCAAGAAGGCCTTCTTCGGTAAATAGCACAGCTGTTTCAATTCAAAACAACCGAATCACATGCATATTCGGTTGTTTCTGTGTGAATGATTGCTTCTAAGTGTCGAACTTGCCTGACTTCAGCACTTAGGACAAAAAGTCAGGAGCCTAAGTGTCGAACGGTTCCAGTAACTGTAAGAAAGCAGTAAAAATCCTGTTATTCGTTTAGTTTTAAATCCCCAGCCACAAGTCGATCTCGTCTTCCGCATTGGCGGGTGAATCTGAAGCGTGGACGGAGTTTTCGGTGGAACTGATGCCGTATTTGCCGCGGATGCTCTGCTGATCAGCGTCTTTGGGATCGGTAGCGCCGTTGATCTGTCTCACACGCTGGACAGCCTCTTCTCCGTCGAACACGAGTGCCACGACCGGACCGCTGGAGAGATAGTCGACGATCTTATCAAAGAAAGACTTGCCTTCGTGCGCAGAATAATGCGATTTCACCCGTTCTTTTGTTGCCGTCATCATTCTGATCTCGGAAATGACCAGATCCCGTTCTTCGTATTCTGCGATTATCTTTCCTATCAGGTTGCGTTTCACGGCATCAGGTTTGATCAATACAAAGGTGCGTTCCATCATTCATATCAGCCTCCATGAGTTATAGTACCTTCAGTGTATCACAGACCTTTTTCTCGCGCATACTTTTACGGTCCGTCAAAAAAGCAGCATCCGGATGACAAGTCATCTGGATACTGCTTTTGTTTCGTTCTTTTCTTTTATCTGTTTTTATTATTGTTTAGCAGGTTTGACCATTACGAAGACAAAGGCTGCAGCTGCCATGACCATTCCGGCTAACAGGAAGACACTTGATTCAATACCTGTTTCAGGTACATCGTCTTCTTCCATGTCAACTTCTTGAAGTTCGAAGTTTTCTGGGACCAGAACAGTATCAATAACATGGATGACACCATTGGAAGCTTCAATGTCAGTATCAACGATCATTGAATCATTTACCATAGGGTCTCCACTTAAATCAAATGTCAGCATTTCACCATTGACAGTTTCTGCTTCCATACCGTCAGTCAGGTCTCCGGCCATTACAGCACCAGGAACGACGTGGTAAGTCAGGACATTTGCCAAGTCAGGTTGTGCAAGTAACTCTTCTGCAGTGATGTCCAAAGCGCCGAGCAGATCTTCAAAGGCGGCATTGGTTGGTGCAAAGACTGTGAATGGACCTTCACCCTGTAAAGTTTCCACTAATTCTGCACGCTGTAAAGCGGATACAAGGATACTGAAGTCATCGTTTCCTAAAGCGATGTCTGACTGATAGTTTCCTCGCCGTCTACGTGGTTATCTGCGAATGCGGTTGGGGCTAGAGCAACTGTGAGAGCGAAAGCGGTGACAAACGACAATAAAGCTTTGACGATTTTGACATGATGTACTCTCCCTTTGCAATAGTTTTGTAAAATTGATTAATCAACTTTACTTCTTTATAATAAGTGTATAGGATGAAATAGTCAAAAATAAACACTTCGAATTCAACTTTTTTTAAAAGGAGGAAAAGAGATGAATAAAAATATACTGCTCATCGGTCTGGCTGCGGTTTTTCTGCTGCTCTTCGATGCCTACGTCAGTTCCGAATTAGAGCAGGCGTCTTATGTCGACATTCCTCCGATCGAATCTGTACGGGAATCTCGTGAAGAACAGCAGAACGAAAACACAACTCAGCCACTCTTCATTGTATTCAGATGAACGGGCTTTCGCAGAGGACCTTGCGGATGATGAAACGGACGGTTCGGCGAATGATGAAAATAATGAAGAAAAAGAGGCACAGGAACCCTTCGCTTTTGCATCGAACCCTTCTTCTGATTACTACGCGATGAATTCAGATTATGTCGGGTGGATCGAAGTGGCCGGTACCCGGATCGACTACCCCGTCGTGAGAGGTCAGGACAACGAATTTTACCTGGAACATGACTTTTACAAAGAAGAACACATTTTGGGATCGATTTTCATGGATTACCGGAACGTCGGCATGGGGATGGATGATCACACGATCCTTTACGGGCATTATACAAAAACAGGCCTGATGTTCGCGGATCTGGATAAATACCTGTCTGAGGAATTCACACAGAACAATTCGACCATCGTATTCAATGATCCGTTCACAGACCGGACCTACGAGATTTTTTCTGTCCACGTCGCTCCGGCCGATTCGGAGTATATCAGGACGTCATTTCAAGACGATGAACTGGAAGCTTATTACGAGAAACTGAAAGCTTCTTCCAACTTCCCGATCGAATCTGAATTTCAGGAAGACCAGAAAATGCTGACGCTGATCTCCTGCAACTACACGGTCGACGACGGGCGCGTTTATGTGCATGCCTATGAAGTAACGGAATAAGCAATAAGAAAAAGCTGCCGGCAAGCGAGTGTTCTCGCTTGCCGGCAGCTTTTCTATTATCTCAGTCAGTCGGGCTTGATGATTTCAACGCCGTCTTTGCCGTCGATTTCTTTCATGGATACTTTGACCTGTTCCTGCCTAAGACGTTGGGATGTTCTTGCCGATGAAATCCGCTTTGATCGGGATCTCTCTGTGGCCCCGGTCAGTCAGCGATGCGACCATGATCTTTTCAGGACGCCCGAGATCGATGACGGCATCCATGGCAGCTCGGATCGTCCGGCCGGTATAGATGACATCATCCACTAAAATGACCACTTTCCCTTTGACATCGACAGGAAAGTCCTGCCCTTTCACTTCGGGATCATCCACTTCTTCCGGGAAATGACGGTCATCCCGGTATAAGGTGATGTCCAGTTCCCCCACCGGGACCGGCTTGCCTTCGATCTCTTCGATCTTTTCAGCGATCCGTCTGGCGATATAGACCCCGCGTGTTTTTATCCCCGCCAGGATCAGATTGTCCGTCCCTTTGTTCTGTTCGATGATTTCATATGAGATCCTAGTCAGTGCACGGTTCAGTGCGACGGCGTCCAGGATCGAAACAGTTTTTGACATCTGTAGAGCTCCTTTCACTTGCTTTAACGTCTTCTGACCCATTCGAGCATTTCTTCAAATTCTTCAGGTAAAGGCGCATCGAACGTCAGGTGCTCGCCGGTCCGTGGATGAACGAACGACAGCTTGGCTGCATGCAGGAACTGCCCATTGCCTTCAAGTGTTTTTCTTGGTCCGTATAAGGGATCGCCCGCCATGCGGTGTCCGATGTATTCCAGGTGTACTCTGATCTGATGCGTGCGCCCGGTTTCCAGGTTCAGTCTGAGCAGCGTGTATTCGCTGAAGCGTTCGATGACTTCAAAGTGCGTCACTGATTCCTTGCCGCCCTGGATCACTGTAAACTTTTTGCGGTTTTCAGGGTCCCGGCCGATCGGTGCATCGATGGTCCCTTTGTCGTTCTCGATCACGCCGTGCACCAGCGCGATGTATTCACGCTTCGCCGTTTTCTCCTGCAGCTGTTCGGCCAGCTTTTCATGAGCCAGATCATTTTTTGCGACCATCAAAAGGCCCGAGGTGTCCTTGTCGATTCGGTGCACGATCCCCGGTCTGATCTTGCCGTTGATGCCGGACAGATCATCGATGTGGTGCAGCAGAGCGTTGACCAGTGTCCCGCCGGCATGCCCGATGGACGGATGAACAACCATGCCCTGAGGCTTGTTGATCACGACGACATCCGAATCCTCATAAACGATATCCAGATCGATATCTTCAGGCTGGGCATCGATCTCTTCCGGTTCCTTGATCGTGACGTGCACCGTGTCCCCGGTCTGCAGCTTGTAATTGGCTTTCGCCTCTTCATCATTCACCGTGACCAGGCCGTCTTTGATCCAGGCCTGCACCTGGCTGCGCGAGTGCTCGGTCAATTTGTCGCTCAAGAACTTGTCCAGGCGTCCTTTTTCATTCGTTACGTTGAAAATCTTTGTCTGTTCCATTTTAATCTGTTCCAACTTTCTTCTGCTTGTTTTGTTTCCATTCGTCAATGATCAGATAAACGATCATCAGTGATACACCCACCGTCAAGGCCATGTCCGCCACATTGAAGATCGGGAAGTCGATAAAGTCCAGACGGATCATATCCACGACATACTGTAGAAACAGCCGGTCGATGAAATTACCGATCGCGCCGCCCAAAATCAGACTCAGTGATAACGAGAACGAACTTGTCATTTTTACCCAATGTCTGCATGTAGTAAATAATGACCCCGACCACGATCACGGTCACGATATAGAAGAAAATCATCTGGCCTTCCAGTATGCTCCAGGCCGCACCGGTATTCTGGTGATAGGTAAAAGACAGGACGGAAGGAATGACTTCTCGGGTTTCATATAACGGGATGTTCTGGACCGTCAGATATTTACTCAACTGGTCGATCCCGATGATAATTAGTGAAATGATATAATATAGTAGCATAATGGACTCCTTTTCAAATTGAACCTCATTGTTATTGTACAATATTTTCGCATCAAAACCTACCTTGATTTACTAAAGGCGACCGGATTTGTCTTAAATGTGCTTATTCTTTTACAACTTTACTTATATTTCAGCTTATTTGTGTAAAAGCGTATTAAAATCATAAAAGATTTGATATACTCTACAAGATACTGAATTTGATATATAATAGACTTATTATGGTTAAAGGAGATTGACACATGAAAAATAAAAAGTGGGCAATGCTTTCACTAGCAGCCATGCCGCTGCTGCTGGCCGGGTGCGATTCAGAAAACCTGGATACGATGCAGGAAGCGACAGACGGAATCGAACAGGTTTCGACTGAAGCGGTTGAAAACCTGAATCAGCTTTTTGAAACAGAAGCGCAGCTGCAGGAACAGTTTACCGAAACACTTGAGACTGACGAAGATCTGGCAACGTTAAGCGACGGGTCCTCCCCTGTCTTTGAGAACATCGATGCGAGAGGAAGAAATCCTCACTGAACTGAGAGCAGTCGAAAACAATATGGAAATCCATCAGGAAGAACTGGCTACATATGAAGGCGAGCTGCTTGACCCGAGTGAAATCGAGCAGGTCGATACAGCTGTGGATGCTTTTGAATCAAGCCTTTCTGATTTTCTTGAAGATTATTCCGTCAGCCTGACAAATGAACGGGACTTTTTCACACGGATATCAGAAGAAGATGCCAGCTATGAGGATTTTGTCGACGGGATCGAAACGATCAACGACGAACGCGAATCTCTGACAGAACCGCTGACTAATTTGGATGACATGCTGGTCAATCTGGATGAAGCCGTCACTCAGCTGCAGTCTTCGATTGAAGAACAGCTAAGCGAAGAAGAATAAGGAGGAACTCAGTTTGAAGAAACTATTACTCTCTACCCTGTTTGCCTCCACCCTTCTTCTGACAGCCTGCAATTCGGCAGACGGTGAAGGCACCGTTCCGGCTGACGAAGATCAGACAAATGAGGAAACCGAAACAGTGGACGAAGAAATCACTGAAATTGAACAAGTATCTGAAGAAACGTAGAAACAGACGCAGACACTGAACTGACGAAACCGAAGAGGTTGTTCTGGAAGAAACACAGGAATACTTATATGAAGTGAGCGAAAACTTTGCCTACGTCAATGTGATCGATGGTAAAGAAGCGAACAAAGAAGTCGCCCTCCTGACTTTTGACGACGGGCCGAACGAGCACACGCTGGAAATCGCCCAGGCCTTAGCTGAAGCGGACGCCCCGGCGATCTTCTTCGTCAACAGTATGTATCTGGAAGACCAGGAAGGCATAGACATCCTGACTGAAGTGCACGAGATGGGTTTCGCTATAGGCAATCACTCGCACACACACCCTAGTCTGCCTTCTTTATCAGAAGAAAAGCAGACCGAAGAAATACTGACGACCAGCGACATGGTCGAAGAAATCATCGGCACACGTCCCCGCTTCTTCCGCGCGCCTTTCGGACAGAATACGGATCATTCCAAGCAGGTCGTTAAAGATGACGGCATGGCTTTGATGAACTGGACGTACGGATACGACTGGGAAGCGGATTACAGAGAACCGGATGCCTTGGCTGACATCATGGTCAACACCAACCTGCTTGTTCCCGGATCGAATCTTCTGATGCACGACCGTGAATGGACCAAAGAAGCCGTCCCGGCCATTATCGACGGTTTAAGAGAAAAAGGTTATGAACTATTGGATCCTGAACTGATCATATCTAACGAATTAGAAAGCGAGGATGTAAGTGAATGATGAATAAATTTAAGAAGTCCCTTTTCTGCTCTGCTGCCCTATTGTCGGTGAGCGTCCTTGGAAGCACGGTCGCACAGGCTGATGAAGCTGCAGAAGCTGTTGAAATGACGTACCTGAAAATGAACACTGAACCTCTTTTAAGTGTTCCAGACGAGTTCCCCACCCAGTTCAAGTATGACAGCGGGGTCGAGATCGCCTACCCGGAAGACGGGGTCAAAGGTGTTTTTGTAACAGCCAACTCTGCCGGCGGGTCTACGTATGGAAACCCTGACACAGTTACTGAACGATACTGAACTGAATTCCATGGTCATCGATGTCAAAGGAAGATTATGGCGATATCACGATGCCCTTGGACTCGGACCATGAACTGATCGCTGACAACTCCAGAAATTGGGTTCGATCCGGAAGAACTGATGCCTCACCTGGAGGAAAATGACATCTACCCGATCGCCCGTATCGTTGTCTTCAAGGATTCAAGGCTTGGCGGAAGAACGCCCGGACCTGTCTTTTAGAAATTCGGACGGTACAGTATGGAAAAACCGTGCCGGTCATGGATTCGTCAATCCTTTTATGGAAGAAGTCTGGGAATATAACGTTGAAGTGGCCAAACAGGCGGCTATGATGGGCTTCAAAGACATCCAGTTCGACTACGTCCGCTTCCCGGAAGGTTTCGAACTGCGTGATGACGAGCTGGAATATTCTCGTGGCGAGTATACTGGCAGTGACTTAGATAATGTCCAGCAGCGTGTCGAAGCGGTCACTGACTTTGTCGCATACGCCCGTAAGGAACTGGAACCTTTTGATGTAGACGTATCTGTCGATATCTTCGGTTACTCGGCAACTGTTCCGGAAGCACCCGGCATCGGTCAGAACTTCTCACGCATTTCTGAGAACGTCGATGTCATCTCTTCCATGATCTACCCGAGTCACTGGGGTCCAGGATCACTTGGCCTCGCTAAACCGGACCTGGAGCCGTATAATGTCGTCGCCAAGTATATGGAACACGAAAACAGAGTTCTTGGTGAACTAGGCGAAGACGCTCCTGTCTCACGCCCCTGGATCCAGGACTTCACAGCTTCTTACCTGGGATCCGGCAATTACATCAGATACGGTGCACATGAAGTTTCTGAACAGATCCGTGCACTGAATGAATATGGCGTCAATGAATTTCTGTTATGGAATGCCGGCAATACCTATTCAGGAAGCGCTCAGTACAGTTTCGATTAAAAACTGAATCAATGCTTATGAAAAAGGCTGGGACTTTTGTCTCAGCCTTTTCTCGTACCATTAAATTGCGTTAAAACGTTTATACGTGCGCTATTTTTTATCATTCAGGTTCTTAATTACGGATTGACCCTAAGGCAATGCGGTCCTGATTAGGCCTGATGCCTCTGGGACTGAAATCATGGTCTGCACCGATGGTCAACCAAGCCAATTCTAATGTAATATAAAAACAAAAGCGAGCGGACTCCCTTTTCAAAGAGTCCGCTCGCTTTTCTGCATTTCAGGCAACAATCGTTGTTAAATGACTTGAACCGTTTCGCTGATATCCAGCATCACGAGATGAGATGCCACCACAGGCTTTTTGAGGATCGATTCCAGCGCCCGCTTGTAAAGATTGAGCTGGCCGCGGTATTTCCTCAGCATCTCGTCCCCGGCCATGTTGCCCAGATGAGCGACACGGTCCGTCTTGTAGTCGAACAGGACGATGCCCTCCTCCTGCTCGATATACCCGTCGATGATCCCGTGAACGAGCACATGATCATCCAGCGCTTCCATATCATGGAAAATATCCTTCGCTTCCATCAGTAACGAGAAGGGAACTTCCCGTTTCATATCTTCTGAGTGCTCGGTAATGAACGCACCAAAGGACGTATTGAAGAAGTTCAAGATCTCTTCCACGCGAATCAGTTCGGCCAGCTCTTGTGTGAAGACTTTTTCTTCTACGAGTCGATCGATCACGGCTTCCACAGATTCTTTTGACGGCGTTTCTTTGATGTCAAGCGTCTGCAGCACCAGATGGGTCGCCTGGCCGACTTCTGCAGGGGTCGGTTTCAGATCTTCCTGAATGAAAGACGGACGGTTGAGCTGGTCTTCCACGTAACGGCTGACCTGCCGGGGTTTGGTGACGTCGATCTTCACCATCTGGCCGTCATCAGGTTCTTCAAACAGCCGCTTGATCTCGGACACGGACTGGTAACTTGTCGTCTGCGTCGCGATCTGGTAGTCATATGGTTTGTTCATCAGGATGACAGCCTCTTTGACGGCTTCTTTTATCCCGTTATCTGCCTCGGGTTTCAGTGTCCCCTCTTTTAATTTCGGATACCATTCCTCAACGTCGGATTTACGGTGAGACAAGAGCGCTTCCTCCAGTTCTTCCCTGGAATAAAAATGCACATCAAACGACGTGTCATAATGATGGACCACCGGACTTTGCGCTTGGATCGTGCGCTCGTCATCCATGATTTCATGCCGGATGACGCTGAAGCCGATCCAGTCCATGAACCCTCTGGCTCCCAGACGCATATCGGAAGGCAGCACTGTCTTCGGATGGCCGCCGACCAGATTCCAGCGGTTCAACGCGTCCTCTTTGTTCTTGTATGAGCCAACTAAGATGAGCTTCTGTTCCGCGCGCGTCAAGGCTACGTAAAGGACCCGCATCTGCTCGGATAAAAGCTTGGCTTTCTTTTTATGTTTCAATGCTTTTTCCGGTAAGGTCGTTTTCTTTTCACGGGTTTTCAAATCCCGGTACTCTGCCCCGACACCGTACTGTTCATCAAATACCGTGGCTCCCTGAGCGTCCATGATGTTGAATTTCTTGGTCATGTCCAGAACAAAGACGACCGGGAACTCCAGCCCTTTGCTGGCATGGATCGTCATCACGCGGACGGCATTCTCGCTGTCCGAGATCGCCTGGGGTTCTGCCAGGTCCTTGTCTTTCTTCTGCATCTTTTCAATAAAGCGGATAAACTGGAACAGTCCTTTGAAAGATGTCTTTTCATATGCCGCGGCCCGTTCATACAAGGCATGCAGGTTCGCCTTGCGCTGTCTTCCCGAACTCATGCCTCCGACGTAATGTAAAAAGCCGGTATCTTCAAAGATCATCCAGATAAGATCGACGAGCGACTGCCGGCGGGACTGTCTGCGCCATTTGTTCAGAAGCTCCAGGAACTGCTGCACTCTGACCTGCAGATCGATGTTCTTGATGTCCTGCCAGTCTTCCTTTTCGGCAAACTTAGTCAGGGCATCAAAGAAGGATGACTGCTTATCGAGGATGCGGATGCGTGTCAGCTCGACCTCATCCAGACCGACCACCGGTGACCTCAAGACAGCTGCCAGCGGGATGTCCTGCTGCGGATTGTCGATGAGTTTAAGGATGGACATCATGATGGTGATCTCTGTTGTCTGAAAGTAATTCTGCGTGTCCTTCACGGCTGTTGGTATACCCAACTGTTTGAAAATATCCTGGATATCGAGATTGTTTTTCTTCGTCGGTGTCAGAAGCACGATGTCCTTGAGTTCAAGCGGACGCATGGTTTGGGCTTTCTTGTCATAAATCTCATAGCCGCTTTCCTGGAGTTCCATGATTTTATTGGCGACCATATACAGCTCGCCTTTGGTTTTATTGTCTATATTGAAGGTCGTCGACAAAGACTGCGGTTCCTCTTCTTCGTCCGATTCTTCTTCCTGGGATTCGTAGATCAGGATGTCCGCCTGAAAATCACTGGAATCAGGAAATGCCGTGAAGCCGTTGATCAGTTTGGCCGAGTCATCGTAGGTCAGTTCCCCGACTTCCTTGTCCATGATCTGATCAAAGATGAAGTTGGTGAAGGACAAGACGTCCTGCCTTGAGCGGAAATTTTCCGCCAGGATGATGCGTTCGCCGGTTTCTTTTGTCGCATACCTTTCATATTTGTCGATGAACAGGCTGGGATCGGCCAGACGGAATGAATAAATGGACTGCTTGACATCACCAACCATAAACTGATTGCCGTGCTTCGGATCCGGCTGGGTGACCCACTTCAGGATCTCTTCCTGGATCTGGTTGATATCCTGATACTCATCGATCATCACTTCTTTGAACTGTCGACGGTAATGGTTGGCTGCTTCAGAAGCTTCCTTGCCTTCTTCCGTTTCACTGACCAGTATTTTCAGCGTCAGATGCTCGAGATCATTGAAATCGAGGACTTTGCGCTCGGCCTTGAAGGACTGATACCGATTATAGAACATGGTCGTGACACGGGCCATCTCTTCAACAAGCACTCTGACTGAGGCCATATTTTCCAGATGTTCATCCGGGGAAAATGCGAAGATATCGCTGACCATGCCGTCATAAAGTTTTTTTGCCTTATCTCTGAAAGGTTTCATTTCCCTGCCGATTTCCTTCACAGCTTCTGAAGTATCTTTTTTGTTAGGCACATACCACCTGCTGTGCGAGAAGTTCTCGATAAGCGTGTAGGCTTCGTTCAACTGGTTGTCACTGACAAGTGATTCCAGATGGCTGATATGGGTGCGGTCTTCTTCTAAAATCCCGAGGGTTTTCTTCAGTTCTTCTTCGCCATTGGCCCATCTGGACCGCGTCCTCAAGCAGCTCCCTGATGATACTGATTGTACTTAACAACTGTGCTTTGATCAGCCGCTGGAACACGAAACTCTGTCCCAAATCAGCATTATCGACGGAGTACATCTGACTCAGTTCGGACAGCCACTTGAGCGGATCCGGATTGGCCCGTGAGAATTCATATAACGACAAAACGAGTTCCGTCACCCCGTCATCATTTTTATCACTGGAATAAGCGGCGGCCAGCTGCTCGAACACGCTGTTTTCTTCCCGTAAAGTTCTTCACGCAGGTCGTCCCACACATCCTCTTTCATCAGTGATATCTCCGTATCGTCGGTCAGCAGACGAAAGACCGGATCAAAATCGATCAGGTAATAGTATCTGCGGATCACTTTCAGACAGAACGAATGCAGAGTCGAGATATCCGCATGGCCCAAAAGCGGGATCTGTCTGATGAGGTGATGTTTCTGCTTGGGATCCTTGGCTTCGTTGACTTCATTCTGGACCGCGACCTGGATACGGTGTTTCATTTCCCGAGCTGCCGCATTCGTGTACGTCACGACGAGCAGCTGATCGATGTCTGTCTGTTTCTTAATTTTTTCGATCACACGCTGTGACGAGGACGGTCGTTTTTCCTGAACCGGCAGAGGCTGAGACCAGCAGATTTTTTCCTTCATCATGGATCGCCTGCCACTGGTGATCCGTGAACTGTGTATTTTCTGGTTTTTCAGGTATCTTTGCCATTACTGGTCACCCTCCTTTTTTGGTTCGATGATCTGGTATTTTTCCTTCAGTTTATCGATCAGTTCATCCTGGTCGCTGATCTTCGGCAGATTGCGGTAATAGTTCTGATTGCCGGGCAGCAGGACGTCGAACTGGGAAACAGGATGATACTCCCCACCGACCGTTGTCGGCGTGAATCTTTTCTTCTCGTAAAAAGGCGCGAGCTGATTCTCGCCTGACAGGATCAGGTTGCCGGCTTCTCTGATTTTCGTGCGGTGGTGTCTGAGCAGCAACTCCAGGTCTTCTAAAGTAATGAAGGATCCTTTCAGCTTGCCGCTTTTCAATTTTTCCAGAGGATAGACAAGAGAAGAGCCTTTTTCGTCCGGATCCAGCATCCTGTCGATATTTCTCAGCAAATCTTCTTCATTCAGCAGGAGGCCTTTCATCTTGAACTGCTTCAGCATCTCATCGAGCCAGTCTTTTCCTTTAACGGATCTGGCGTCAAGCAGAGGATTTTTGACCTGCGCATAAAAAGCACCGGCGGGTTTGGCTTTCCTGCCGAACAGTTCTTCCGAATGCTCCACTGCGGTGTCTAAATAAGTAAGCAGCTGCATCATCAGACCGTGATAGATCTCTTCGAATACCAGTTTCTTGTCACCCGATTTGTAGTCAACCACACTGATATACAGCTCGTCGTCGATTTCAACCGCATCGAGCCGGTCGATCTTCCCTCTGACGTGGAGCTTGCCGCCGTTGTTCAGCGGAAACGTCAGACCGGGCACGCCCTGTTTGCCGGCAATGCGGCCGAATAGGACCTCAGACATCTGCGGAGCCATGCGTGAGCGTCTCGACTGATTGGTTATGGCCCACATCATCTGGCGGATCGTGTTACTCAGCTGTTTTCGAATGAACTTCATCCGGTTCGACATGGCCAGCAATCGGAATTTGTTTTTCTCATATAATTCAGACAACACCTCATCTGTCAGCGCGTTCAGTTCTTGGTCGGTCAGCTCATTCACATTTAAATCCCGGCTGACGATCGTCTTGAAGATGCTGTCCAGTGCGTCGTGGAAGAACGTGCCTGTTTCGGCCGGTGTCAGCTCCTGGACTGAGCGCTGCTTTCAGTTTCAGGCCGTAACGCAGGAAATGACTGTAGGGATCCAGATAGAAACTTTCCAGCTGGGAGACCGAGAGATAGAGATCCTTGCCGTACAGTTCTTCCGCAAGCTCACGGTCTATCCGGACAGGGATATTTGAATAGTCCAGACTGTCGAGGACCTTTCTTTCGACCGCACTGGCCTGTCTGATCAGCGAGCGGTAAAGCTCGAACCAGAATTCAGCATGGACGTCTGTCTTTGTCGATGCCTTCTCTCAAAACAGTCACGAGGTGCCCGAGTGTCTCCTGCCTCGACCCCACGAAAGAGAGCAGTGAGTCGACTGATTCGCAGTCGGCTGCGCCGGGTTCGGCTTTCAGTTGCATCACCGGAATGTTCAACTGCCGGCCGATGCGCTCGATATAAGGACTCAGCTGATTGTCACCGGCTCCGTCGTTCTTGACCGGGTAGCTGAATATCAGTTTTTCGGAAGCGTTCATGAAGGCCGAATACGCGGCAAAGGGTTCACTCGCCAGTCGACCGCTGGTTGTCGGAGCCAAATACTTGTCATCGGGTAAATAAGCTGACAGTGCTTCACGGTCCTCGTCGGTCAGGATGGAATCATTTTCCTGGCTCATTGGCAGCTGGGTATCCGTCAGTCCCAGCATGATCACGACTTTCTTCGTGTTGATCCGGGATTTGTCGAAATTCGTGAACATCACCTGATCGATACTCGGCGGCACGATGCTGTAGGTCGCCTGCTCGAATCCGGTCTCCAGTATGGACAGGAAGGAATCCATGTCCCAGGGTTCATCGCCCAGAACGTCCACAAATTCGTCCAGCAGCTGAATGAATGTCTGCCAAACCTGTTCATGCTTGCGGGCTTCTTCCAGCTCGCCCTGTTCGATGGCCTGATCCCGCCAGTAAAGCAGCTGATCATTGAAACCGTGCGTATCCAGAAACTGATAAAGCAGACGAGCGGCTTCACGGTTGGTTTCTATGTTCGCCAGGCGCTGGTAGAAAGGCAGCAGGATATGTCTGACCTTGTCTTTGGTCTGATTTGCTTCCGCCTGCATCTGTTTGTCGGCATCGAGCTGTTCATCCATTTCTTCCAGATGGAAACGGGCATAGATCCATTCGTTGTCTTCGATCCATTCCCTGCCCTCATAGCCGTATGCGAGCATGACGTTTTCCAGCGTGTCGAGATGCCCGCGCCAGGAGCCGGCTTTGTTGTTCCAGAAAGCGATCTTTTCCAGATTGTCCTTCGGCAGTGTTTCGCTGTCATCGAGCGGGACAAACAGTTCTGTTTTCAAAAAGCGCATGATGTCATCATAGCGCCAGTACCTTTTATGGATCAGAAACAGGCTCGAGATGGCTTCGACCAGTGCATGACCGGACATATGATCGGCCTGGTCAACAAACAGTTCGATCTTATTTTCAGCAAAGGTCGCTTCGAGCGTCCGCTTGTAGTCGTCAAGTGACCGGGACACGATCAGGATATCTTTGTACCTGTAATTGTCATTAGCAACTAACTCGTTTTACAGTCGTTGCCGTATGCAACACTTCGGCCTGTCGGCTCTCTGCCGCTCTGATCTCTATGCATTGTGTCATATCGCGGGAGATGTTTTCATCACTCTTCGGTGACATATCGAAGCTGTTCACCCAGTAATCTTCAAGAACATTCAATTCAGCACAATGTTCACTGCTTGCGTCATGCAACAGTACATCATGCTGGACTTTAAGGTTTCTTTCACGGGCCTGCTGGTAGAGACGGTAATAAGTCATGCCCGTCTCATAGAAGAAATCTGTCAGTTCAGGCGGTTCTACGGCATGCTTTTTATCCAGGATCAGATGATACCTTGACGTCCTGTGTCTGTTCGACCAGTTCCAGGATCAGTGCCTGTTCCTGGGCAGAGAAGCTGTTGAAGTTGTCGATGATGATGCGCGTCTGGCTCATATCCCGCTGCCTGACTTCCTGTATCAGCGCTTCGAGGACGTCTTCTTTTTCAATATATTTTCCCAGCAGCTGGTCCATGAACGCTTCGTAAAGCCGTCTGATATCCTTAAGTTTCAGTCCAAGATCGCTGTGACCACTGCCGTCTGTCTCTTCCGTCGTAAACAGGTCTTCCAGGTCTTCAGGCTGTACACGCCCGTTTCTCATTTCCATGAACAAGGTGGTCGTTTTCTCGACGAACCCCTGCTGGTGACTTTCGCCTCTGAAGATGGTCAGTTCTTCTTCGTTTTCTTTCAGTATTTTACGGATCAGCATGGACAGGCCGGTCTCGGTCAGCTGAGACTGACTGAATACCGCTGAATCCTGAAGGTAATACCAGGCCAACCGGCTGAAACTGAATACTTGCAGATTGATCATGCCTGCATAGTGCTCCGCTGACTGTGGCTGACCCGCTTTGATGTATTCCAGGATGTTCATTTCGGACTCGAATTTGATGTGATCGGGGACGATATAGAAAACCTGATTATCGCTGTGCTCTTGAGACCACTCGACAAGCTGATTATAGATCGTCTCTTTTTTGTTTGTATGTAACCGTCCCGAGATATAAACTGCAAAGCCATAAAAACGCTCCTTTCTTTCTATTCTGTGATGCGCTTGGCTAAACTAAATATAAACAAGAAGAAAGGAAAGAGAGCGGCTGTGCCCTCTATCCTTTCTGCAAGTTATTCAGCTGCCAGACGTGCGATTTCGACCAATACATCTGTTGCTTTTTCCATGCTTTCGACAGCGACGAATTCATAGCGTCCGTGGAAATTTTCTCCGCCGGCAAAGAGGTTCGGCGTCGGCAGACCCATGAATGAGATCTTGGAGCCGTCTGTCCCGCCGCGGATCGGTTCAACGATCGGTTCGATATCCAGTTTTTTCATTGCCTTGTCAGCCAGTTCGACCGGTCGCATGTCTTCCAGGATGACGTCACGCATGTTGTAGTATGAATCTTTCATGATCACTTTGACACGTTCTTCTTCGAAGGAGGCGTTCAGACGGATCGCTACGTCACGTAGAAGCTGCTTGCGCTTGATGAACAGTTCTCTGTCATGGTCGCGGACGATATAGTTCATCGCGGCTGCCTCGACTGTGCCTGTAATAGCCAGAAGATGGAAAAATCCTTCTCTGGCTTCCGTTTCTTCAGGGACTTCATGACTCGGCAGGGCTTCATCAAAATCGATCGCCAGTTTAAGGGCATTGACCATCTTGCCTTTCGCTGTTCCAGGATGGACGTTCTTCCCTTTGATGAGGACGTTGACACCTGCTGCATTGAAGCTTTCGTACTGCAGCTCACCACAGGACCGCCGTCGATCGTATAGGCAAAGTCAGCCCCGAAATGCTCCACGTCGAAACGGTCAGCGCCCACACCGATCTCCTCGTCCGGTCCGAAAGGCGATACGGATCTTGCCGTGCTTGACTTCCGGATGGGCCATCAGGTACTCCATGGCACTGAAAATCTCGACGATCCCCGACTTGTCATCCGATCCGAGCAGAGTCGTGCCGTCTGTCGTGATCAGTGTCTGACCAATGTAATTATTCAGGTTCGGGAAATCTTTAGGTGAGAGTTTGACACCCATTTCCTTGTTCAGGATGATGTCTCCGCCGTCGTAGTCCGCGTGGATCTGTGGGCTGACGTCTTTCGCATTGAAGTCCGCTGTATCCATGTGAGCGATGTAGCCGATCACAGGCACGTCTTTGTCCGTATTGGACGGAAGGGTGGCCGTGACGAACCCGTTGGCATCGTTGTACTCGACGTCTTCCATACCGATCTCATTCAGGTCTTCCATCAGTTTTTTTGCAAAATCGATCTGAGACTGCGTTGAAGGTACGGTGGTCGAATCGCTGTTTGAACGTGTTTCTATTTTGACATAGGTTAAAAATCGGTCGACTAAGTTGTTATACATGTTATCCCGCCTCTATTTATGATAGTTGAATACGTCTTTTTGCGCTTGTGATTCCATTATTTCAATGTCCCAGTCCTGTTCCTGCCCGCACTGGTTCAAGTAGTCTGCCAGTTTGGGTACGGCTGCGGCCTCCATATAATGACCCGCATCAATGAAGTCCAGGCCGTCTCTTTGCATGTCCTGGGCGCCGTGATAGGAGATGTCACCGGTGATGTAAAGAGTGGCGCCTTTATTCAGCGCTTCTTTGTAATATTTCTCTCCCGAACCGCCTAAGACAGCGATCCGTGTATGCTTTTTCTCCGGATCGACGGAGCCGTAGCGTACACCCTCCACATCGAAAGACTGGCTGACGTTCTCAGCAAGTGCTTGAGTAGTCTTCGGTTCAGCCAAGTCGCCTGCCCGGCCAAAGCCGTATGCTTCGCTCCTGGCTTCCAGTGTAAAGAGATCAAAGACAGGCTCCTCGTAAGGATGCGCTTTTCTCAAAGCATCGAGGCAGGGATAGACATCGGCCTCTTTCACCATCATTTCGATCCGCTGTTCATGGATGACTTTCTCGGTGCCGACTTCGCCTTCAGCCGGTTCAGCGCCTTCCTGCGGGGTGAATCGGCCGTGCCCTTCCAGTGTATAGGACACGTCTTTGTAGTTCCCGATTTCACCGGCACCCGCCTCATGAAGGGCCTTTCTGACCTTCTCTGCAGCATGGTCAGGGACGTAGACGGCCAGTTTTTTAAACCCGCGCGTCTGGCTGACGGACATGACTTCCCGGCTCTTTCTGTCGATGCCCAGGATGTCCGCCAGCCAGTCGTTCATCCCCCCTTCAGCCGCATCCAGATTGGTATGGGCCGAATAGACGGCGATGTCAGCTTTGATCAGGTCGAGGTATTCTCTCCTTCTCGCATCTTCCTGATTCAAGGTCTTCTGCGGTTTGAAAATGGCCGGGTGATGGGTCACGATCAGATCGACGTTTTTCTGCTTTGCTTCTCTGATCGTATCCTTGTCGACATCCAGAGCGATAAGTACGCGTTTTACCAGCTGATTTGAACTGCCGAACGACAGACCGATCGGATCCCAGCTTTCAGCCAAGTCTGGCGGTGCCAGTCGGTCGATCTGCTTAACGATATCTGAAACAGTTACACGAGTCACGCGATCATCTCCTTGATCAGTTCCAGCCGTTTTTTCAGCTCGTTCATTTTTGCTTCATCTTTTTTATCAGCTTTCTCCATCTGTCCAATGACGTAAGTCAGTTTGTCTGTTTCGTTGGTCCATTTTTTTATAAAGACAGGATCTTTTTCTTTTCTTAAATAGGGGCCGAACAGCAGGTCTAATTCATCATAAAGCTGTTTCTGCTCCGTGGGTTCTGCTTTGATGACCTCATAGATCTTGTCATTTTCTTCAATGATCGTTTCCGAGACGATTTCGTAATGTTCGTTCATCAGATACTGACGCACCGTCTCTTCATTGACGTTCGGCTGCAGGATAAGCGTTTCGCTTCCCGTCCGCTTGTTCAGCTGTCTGCCTTCTTCCAGGATACGCCGGATCAGAGGTCCGCCGACGCCCGCGATGGTTATGGCGGTTATCCCGTCTTCATCCTTCAAAACCCGCAGACCGTCACCTAAACGGACATCCACTGTTTCTTCCAGCTCCAGCCGGGTCACTTCATTGACCGCATTCAGATACGGCCCTTTGACCACCTCTCCCGCTACGGCAAAATCGATCTGCTCATTCTGCGCCAGGTAGCACGGCAGGTAGGCATGATCGGAACCAATATCGGCCAGCCGCGCGCCTTTTTCTACATAATCTGCAACGACTTGAAGCCGCTTTGATAAATTAACTGAATTCATAAGTCACCTCTTATATTCTACTCTCTTTATTTTACCAGTTTTTATGACTGGATTGAAAAGCGGGACTGATATTTATTTTCATCAAATGAAAGCGGAATAAAACGGGCCTATCGCCTGCTTGTGACAGTAGGCAATAGGCCCGCTAAGATTCAACGTCTGTTGCTTATTTTTTCTTGTAGGCATCCATGTCTTCGTCTTCACGGGAAAAATCCCTGCCCTCAGTCAGCGGATCGTTTGCCTTGACTTGGTCTTCTTTCTTGACCCCGTCACTTTCTGTCTCCGGGTGCGTGTCTGTTGGTTCAGCGACAGGAGCATCTCTGGTGTCATCTGAAACGTTCCCGGCTGCATCATACTGGTTCATTTCTTCACCCTGATAGCCGTCTAAAACGACGACGACTTTTCCGTTTTGATGTCCGCTCTGTATGGATAAAGAAGGTCATCTTCTCCTCTGTACGTGTCTCGTTTTTTACTTTCCTCATGATCATAGGTATCTGAAGAAAAAGCATCCTTGATCTGTTCCCACAGAGAATTGTCATCATCCTGCGTTTCCCGTGTTTGAGGAGTGCCCGTGGTGTCCGCTTCGATATTTACAGCCTCATAATCACTTTGAGTTCGAGTCACGTCTTCATTGGCATAAAGAATGATGTTCTCTTTCTGATACCCGGCATCTTTCAGTCTGCCGACGACTTCCAGTGCTTCATCACGTGTACCGTATACGCCTACAACTGTCTTGTTTCTGCTCTGCATCATTATTCCTCCTACTATGATTTGAGTGAGCTGCTTTTATCTCTCACTTATGTTCAGTATAGGACAGATTTCCTGTTAATCAAAAGATAACAGCTTCTGTCCATCAACGAACAGAAAGGTTAAAGACCTCGACGCAATAAAGCCTGTGACCCGATATGAACAGTCACAGGTCACAGGCTTATAGGGAGATCTTTGGCTGAAATTACTTCTTGTGTCTGTCCACCGTGTCGTCTTCACGGCTGAATTCGCGGTCTTCTGTCAGAGGGTCTTTATGTGGATTGGTCGCGCGGCCGGTATCGGACGGCATGGCGGACGTATTGCCCGGGTCATCGATTGTTTCCTGTATCCGATGGCATGGCGGCTGTGTTGCCTGAAGTCGCTGCCCGTTCAGTCGGCTGTCCCCGGTAATTCTCGACAGCAACGACAAAATTCCCGTTTGCGATATCGTCTCTGTAAGGATACAGAATATCTTTTTCCTTGTCGTAATTTTCAGTGTCTTTTGTTTCATAATCATAGGTGTCCGTAACGAACGCATCTTTTATCTTGTCCCACATCGAACTGGTCTTTGTCTCTGGCATCTTTGTCGACGCGCGGCTTATCTGGGTCAGCGACCACGTCATGGGCTTCATAGTGCGTGAGCGCATTCGCCTGTTCTTTGTTTGAATACAGAATGATATCATTCTTCGGATACCCTTCATTTTTCAACCGGCTGACAACGTCCAAAGCTTCATCCTGTGTTTTATAACTACCGACGACTGTTTTGTTTTCGTGTACCATTAAAAAACCTCCTGTACAATTTTGTAATGCAATCGTTTTCTCTATCTATTCTCATTATACAAACACTTTACGGAAATGACTAACTATACGCCTTGAAGGACACTTACGTATGCAAGGTCATACTCGCCGTCAGCGAGTATGGTCCACTCTGATTTTTCGGATGCGGGTGAACCTGACACCGGCGAGTCAGGTTCTTCATCCCTGAAACACAAAAAAAGCCGGACGGTCCATGCTGTTGAGCATGAACGGTCCGACTTTTTTAAAATAACGCAGTATAACTTAGATTTGAAGATATTATTCTTCTGAATCTTCGTCTTCTTCACCGATGACTTCTGGTTCTGGCATTTCGTCATCTTCAACTGGTTCTGGCTCTTCTTCGATTTGAGGAGCTGAAACAGATACAACAGTTGAGTCTGTGTCTGAAAGAAGTTCAATGTTGTCGTCGATTTCAATGTCAGAAACGTGTACAGTGTCGCCGATTTCCATTTCAGAAACGTCAACAACGAATTCTGAAGGAGCTTCTGCAGGAGCCACGTTGACTTCCAGTTCAGAAATAGACTGTGATACGATACCTTCGTCGATTGATTCTTCGCCGTGTACATGAACCGGGATCGTCATGTGTACTTTCTGACCTTTGGTGAAGGCAAGCAGGTCCACGTGATAGATTCTCAGGTTTCAGTGCAGCATTTGTTTTCTCTTTAACGAATACATGATAAGTGTCGTCGCCGTCAACTTCAACGTCGAAGACGCCGTTTGTGCCGACTTCACGTAAAAGCATTTCGAATTCTTTTCTGTCTACCAAGACAGATACTGTATCGACTTCTTTACCGTAAATAGCTGCGGGGATCTTTCCTTCTTCTCTTGCTCTTCTTGAAGCGGATGTTCCTGTTTCAGTACGTTTTGTCGCTGTTAATTTCATAAAATTTCACCTTCCACGATTTTATTTTAAGTAAATAGCATATTTCATTAACTGAACAAGCCAGGGATTAGTATACCAAAATTGTGAACAGATTGCAAAGAAAAGCGACAAGAACTTTTACTTTACACGTCTTTTAATCGCTTTTCCTGCTTCTCTGTCATCAAACGGTTATTCTAAAAAGTCTTTCAGCTGTTTGGATCGGCTTGGGTGACGCAGTTTTCTCAAGGCTTTCGCTTCGATCTGACGGATGCGTTCCCGTGTCACACCGAAGACTTTGCCGACGTCTTCCAGCGTGCGCTGACGTCCGTCGTCAAGACCGAATCTCAGGCGCAGAACATTTTCTTCACGGTCCGTCAACGTGTCCAGCACGTCTTCCAGCTCGTTTTTGAGCAATTCATAAGCCGCATTGTCTGCCGGACTTGTCGCGCCGTCATCTTCGATAAAGTCGCCCAAGTGAGAATCGTCTTCTTCCCCGATCGGCGTTTCCAGAGACACAGGTTCCTGTGAAATTTTCAGGATGTCTCTGACTTTTTCAGTCGGCAGGTCCATTTCGGCACCGATCTCTTCCGGTGTGGGTTCTCGTCCCAGATCCTGCAAGAGCTGACGCTGAATGCGGACAAGTTTGTTGATCGTTTCGACCATGTGGACAGGGATACGGATCGTACGGGCCTGGTCCGCGATGGCACGGGTGATGGCCTGTCTGATCCACCAGGTAGCATAAGTCGAGAACTCTGAACCCTTTTTCATAGTCGAATTTCTCGACAGCTTTCATCAGTCCCATGTTCCCTTCCTGGATCAGGTCCAGGAAGCTCATGCCGCGGCCGACATAACGTTTCGCAATGGACACGACCAGTCTCAGGTTGGCTTCCGCCAGTTCCTGCTTAGCCAGAACGTCTCCTTGTTCGATGCGCTTGGCCAGCGCGACTTCCTCGGCAGCTGACAGCAGATCGACTCGACCGATCTCTTTCAGATACATGCGAACGGGATCATTGATTTTTACGCCAGGAGGAGCGATCATTTCTTCTTTTTTCGCTTTTTCAGCTTCTTTTTCCTGTTTCTCAAGCTGTTTGCGTTAAGGGGTTGCCTTCTTCATCCACAACACCGATGCCTTCGTCTTCAAATTTCTGTACGAGATCATCCATCTGCTCTTTTTCAAGTCCGAACGGTTCGGCCAGTTCATCGGTGATCTTCACATAAGAAACCGTCTGGTCTTTCTTTTTCTTCAAGTCCTTGATGAAGCGGACAACGGCGAGTTCGTATTTTTCTTCAGGCTGTGTTTTGGTGTTTTTCTTCGCTTTTGCCATAAAGTGACATGCCTCCTGCTTAGTCTATTTATTTATTTTTTAACTGACGATATAAATTGATGATCTCGATGCTCAGTGACTGCTGTCTCTGCTTGTCTCCGCTTGCGTTGCGCGTCTAGTCAGCTCTTCTCTTTTAAGGCGGATGCGCTCTTCCAGCGGCTGGCGGTCACAGATCAGGTTCAGATAATCTTCAATCTCTCCCGGAGCGGTGTCTTCTGAAAAGGAGAGCCACATGATCTCTGACGCTTTGCTTTTCAGTTTCTCGTCAGGCAGAAAGTCGATGAAGGACTGGACGTTCGGATGATCATGCGACTGATAGTATCTCTTCGTAGAGTAGAATACAGAGCTGATTCGATTCCGTTGTGAAAGTCAGTTCCTTCTCGAGTGCGTTCAGTTTCTGCCAGACGTCACTGTTTGGTGAACAGACGGTAGAGCAACGCGTCTTTCGGCTTTCATCAGCAGCGGTCTGTCTTCGGCTTGTTCTGCCGAAGGACAACTGGTGCCATCGTCTTGTCGGCTCGGCTCTGTCTGTGCTCGGTCCGCTTCTTCTGCTGCTTGCGCCGTTCTTTCTGGTTTTCAACGATATGCCCGTTCATCTGTTCTTTCAGTGAATCGGTGGACAAGTCGAAGGTCTCGGCCAGCTGCTTCGACGTATAATTCGCTTTCGACGGCCGAAGTGACCCGGGTTAGTTCTTTTAAAACCGATATCGATATATTTCAGCCGGTCACTTTCATTGTTCAGATTGACTTCTTTTTGTGGTATTTCATCAGAAAACTCATCAGCGTATCCCGACCGTGAGCCAGGAAATTTTTGAAGGCTTCTGCCCCTTTCTGCTGGATGAAGTCATCGGGATCCATTTTTTCCGGGAAAGCGGCGATCTCGATGGAAAAATGGGTTTCATTCGTGATGAAATCCGTCGCCCGCTTGATGGCTTCCAGACCTGCCGAATCCCCGTCAGTAGGCGATCACGACATGATCCGTCACTTTATCGAGCGCATGGACCTGTTCTTCCGTCAGACTCGTGCCCATCGTGGCCAGGCCGTTTCTGACACCTGCCTGCCAGGCTGATATGACGTCCATGAAGCCTTCAAAAAGAAGCACTTCGCCTTCACGCCGGATGACGGGCCTTGCCTTGTCATAGTTGAACAAAACGCGCCGCTTGTTGAACAACTCCGTTTCGGGGCTGTTCATGTATTTGGCTGTGCGTGTCTGTCCATCATCGATGAAGGCACGACCGGAAAACGCCACCGTCCTGCCTTTGGCGTCTCTGATCGGGAACAGGATACGGTTGGTGAACCGGTCATAGAACCTGTCGTCGTCCCGGTCGGAAAAGAGGCCCGATTTCTTGAGGATCTCTTTTTCACCCAGTTCTTCGTTGTCCAGATACATCTTCAGCGCTTCTCTTTGAGGCGGTGAAAAACCGATTTTGAACGTTTCGATGCTTTCTTCCGTCATGCCCCGGTCCAGCAGATACTGGTAAGCCTCTTCGCCGGCTTTGGTGTTCACGAGGATATGATGGTAAAAATGCTCGGCTTTTTCATAAACAGCCAGGAGCTTGCCTTTGGTGGAATCCGCATTCGGGCGGTTCTGTCTTGCCTGGTCGAAGACTGTCTGGTCTACCGGGATGTCCGCCAGTTCCGCGGTTTTCCCCACGGCTTCGACAAAGGACAGACCTTCGATCTCCTGAAGGAAACTGAAGACGTTCCCGCCTCTTCCGCAGCCTGAAACAATGGTAGATCTGTTTTTTCTCACTGACTGAAAATGAGGGGTTCTTGTCGTCATGGAAAGGACAGGAAGCAAAGTGATTCTGTCCTGACTTTCTCAGCTGAAGATATTGAGAAATGACTTGAACGATGTCTGTCTGTTCCCGGATAGAATCGATCGTTTCATCAGGTATTCTACTCATCCTTCATCCCCCTTCTAAACGTGCGCGATTACAGGTGTTAGAGATTAGGCGTACTAACCCTATAATAATCAATCTATAGTATACCAAAAGACGGGGGTATTGTAGAATTCAGCCGCAAGTCCTGACACGGATCTGAAAAGAACTTCCGCATGGGCAGAAATTCTTCTCTCATTCGGCACGCTTGATTCAACCCCGTTTAAACCCTTCAGTTTTTTGAACTGAACGGTCACTCTGTCAAGTCTTGGTCGGCTTCGCAGGTGTTGATATAGGCTTGATTCACTTATCCCGTCCTTCTTGAGTTGATGGTATGCCGGGTCGATTCTATCAACTCGCCACTGAAAATATGGCCGGTCCGGGTTATCTGTCCCTTGTAATGCTGACTGGACCGGTTCTGTGCCGCGGGTCCCCACAATAAAGGATCTATAACAATAGCTCCGGCGGTTTTCTTCGCTGAGTCTTGATTACAGATGGTCTATAGCGCTGACTCGTACACATTTAATGCCGAGAGCAACAGACTGACGTCCCCTCTTTCTGCAGACCCGGTCAATAATATTCAGCCAGTTACAGTTATGATGTCCGTATTCTATCAGCCCGAACCATTCAAACAGCTGAGTATGAACTAAATGCAGCTTCCTTCACTGATTTTCATACAAGAGCCGGACAAAACCCTTTCTCAAAGCCTACACTTCCCTGCACCAAAAAAAGAACCTGTCCGATGGAGCGGAACAGGTTCTTTCTTCATCATTTTCTCTTTGAAAAATCAGGCAGTCACTCGTTTGGCTAGCTTGTTCATGCGTGCGCCCATGCTCTTCCAGACGACTTGAGCAATGAAGAAGTCGACGATGCTGTGAACAACAGTACCGACCCCTACCAGCAGAAAGACGGCGTAGAAGAAACCGCCCGAAATTTGAGCTCCGGGAGCGATCCCGAAGAAAAAGAGGGCAACGACCAGAAATTCAGCCAGTCCATGGACCAGTGAGATCCAGACAGCAAAAATCACGCTTTGAGAAGGCGAAGCCAGGACTTTTTCTCTTCTGTTCTTCAAGTAAAGTGCTCCGATAAGGGCGAAAACGACATGGCTCAATGCACGCATACCGATGACGATCGGGAAGCCGCAAGCAAGAAGCCGATGGCTGATCCTAGTGAAACCACCACTGCGACAAACGGTGACAGGAACATCGCAAAAAAGATGGGAACGTGACTGGCCAATGTAAATGAAGCCGGTTCGATCATTACTTTGATCGGCATGACCATCGGGATCATGATGGCGATCGCCGTCAATAGAGCGGTGACAGTGAGTCTTAATGTATTGGTTTGTTTGATAGAAAACATCTCCTTTTCCATCTGTATACACAGGTGTCTTTACACCTTACTAGTATACGTGAAATCAAGGAGATGTCAACAGGTCATTCGTATAAAAACCCTTTTTCTTTCATGGCTGCTATGAGTGCGTCCCTCGCGGCTTCATCCTTGGCTCTGATGGTATGGGTATGGATCCCGTCCGTCAGCGTCGACAGCAGCACGGTGTCGTGCTCCTTCAGTTTTTCAATAAAGTCATCGGCTTCCAGTCGGCTGGAGATGTTCAGATCCCCTTTCATCAGGCCATAAAGCGGATGCTCGACGATCACATCCAGCACTTCGCAGCCGCAGTCGACGATCGTATAGAGTTCCTCTCTCGTCTCCTCGCGCGTGTGCACGCAAACCAGCTGGACGGTCACGCCGCCTGTTTCCGCCTTGCGCATCATATAGCCTTTAGGCGTGGAATAGATGTCGCTGCCGGCTGCACGCAGAAGCGCGATGTCCCCCACGATCACCTGTCGGCTCACATCGAACTGCTTGGCCAGTGCTCGGGCGACGATCGGTGTCCGGCTGTTTTTTAATGCTGTTAGGATTTCTTCACGTCTCTGTTCTGCTTCCATAGGGATCCTCCTTGTTCTCGGTTAACTGTTATGAAAATTGAGCGTCATACAATGATTTATACGCCCCTGCTTGATCCATCAGTTCGTCATGGCTACCCTGCTCGACGATGCCTTTTTCCGCGACAACGACGATGCGGTCCGCATTCTTGATCGTTGCCAGACGGTGAGCGATGATCAGCGTGGTACGGCCTTTGGACAAGCTGTCCAGTGCTTCCTGGATCGCCTGTTCCGTTTCTGTATCCAGAGCCGATGTCGCTTCATCCAAAATCAGTATCGGCGGATTCTTAAGGAAGATGCGGGCAATGGACAAACGCTGTTTCTGCCCGCCGGACAATTTGACGCCGCGCTCGCCGATGATGGTATCGAGTCCTCTCGGCAGTTCATTCACGACGTCTTCCAGATTGGCCATCCTGACAGCATCGTGGACTTCTGCCTCTGAGGCATCCAGTTTACCATACAGGATATTTTCCCGGATCGTCCCCGGGAACAGGAACACGTCCTGCTGAACGACGCCGATCTGTTCGCGCAGAGACTGCAGCTTGATTTCTTTGATCGAGTAGCCGTCGATGGTGATCTTCCCGCTGTCGATGTCGTAAAAGCGCGGCAGCAGGTTGCAGATCGTCGTCTTGCCCGCCCCGCTTGGTCCGACGAAGGCGACCGTTTCTCCGGCATGGACAGTCAGGTCGATGTCTTCCAGAACGATCTGATCATCTTCGTAACTGAACGCCACATCCTTGTACTGGATATCGCCCTTCAGTGTATCGACGTCATAGGCATAGTCTGTATCCTTGACTTCCGGGTTTCGGCCCATCTCTTCGAGCAGGCGTCTGAAACCGGCGATACCTTTCGGATAACTTTCGATCATGTGATTGACTTTCTCGATCGGCCGGACAAAGACGTTGGCGAACAGGATGAAAGCGACGAGATCCCCGTAGCTGATTTCACCCTGGATCGTGAAGTACGCGCCGAAAAACAGCGTGAACAGACTGATCAGGCGGATAAAGAAATAGTTATAGGAATGACTCACAGCCATCGTCTTGTAAAAGAGATACTTCGACTTCTTGTACGCCTGATTCAGACGGCCGAAGCGTTCCTGTTCGTAGTCTTCATTGGCAAAGGCCTGAACGACACGGATACCACCGACTGACGCTTCGATCCCCGCGCTGAAATTGGCCAGATCGTCATAGATCTGTGTGTTGACCTGGGTCATGCGCTTGTTGAAAAAGCCCAGGGCAACGGCAATGAACGGCACCAGGAAGAAGGTCATCAGAGCCAGCGGGACGTGGACATTCAGCATCAGACCGAAAGCACCCAGCAGCGTGAAGATGGTGATGAAGACATCTTCCGGCCCGTGGTGCGCCACTTCGGCGATCTCGAACAAGTCCGACGTCAGCCGTGTGATCAGCGTCCCTGTTTCCCGGTCATCAAAATAGGAGAAAGACTGTTTCTGAAGATGGTCGTACAGGTCCTGACGCATATCTGTCTCGATGTTCGTCCCCAGCTTGTGGCCGTAATAGGTCACGACATAATGCAGGGCCGTGTTGACGACGTAGACAAGCAGCAGGCCCAAAGACACCCAGATGATGAGCGGCCAGTCCCCGCTCGGGAGGATCCGGTCGACCACCTGCTGGACCATGATCGGAAAAGCCAGTTCCAGAACGGCCACGATCGTTGCGGCAGAAAAGTCCAGCGTGAACAGCTTTCTGTACGGCCGGTAGTAGGAAAAAAATTTTTCAGCATAAGAATCTTGCTCCTTAATTATTTAAACGCGCTTTTGTTACTATTATAAACGAAAGAAGACAGCTTTACTGCCTTCTTTGTCTGGTTATTTGATCACTAATGTACTGAACTGGGCAAACGGTCGGGCTAAATCGTTGATGCGTTTCAGCAGGGCCAGACGATTGGCTTTGACCCGCTCGTCTTTGGCCATGACCATGTTCTCATCGAAAAAGGCGTCGATCAGCGGATGCAGCTGGACGTACCGCTGCCATCTCTGCTCGGCACTGATATCTTTCTCCCAGAGCAGTTCCAGCCCTGAGACGGCATCGTAGAGACCGCGCTCGGACTCTGTTTCAAACAGTTCAGTATTTACGTCACTCGTCTCGTCTGCTTTTTCAGCCAGATTAGCGACTCGGGTCAGCGACTCCACGACCGGCTTGAACGTGCTCCTTCTGTTTCTCCGCCTTCAGACACACGGGCCTGATCGATCAAGGCGACCAGATTGTCGTGGGACGCGTTCAAAACAGCTTCTCTGATGTCGTAGTCTTTCTCCAGACCGGCATGCTGGGACAGCCACTGATCCAGGCGGTCCTGAATGAACCGGCTGACACTGTCTTTGTTCTGCTCGTACAGCGCTTTGGTTTCGACATCAAAAACGGTATCGATGACCGCATCGATCCACTCTGACACTGACAGGGACAGGTCGAAGGCTTCGATGATGCGGACGATTCCCATGGCCTGTCTTCTCAAGGCAAATGGATCATTGGAACCGGTCGGGACCAGATCGATGGCGAAGAACGACAGGATCGAATCCATTTTGTCCGCCAACGATAAGATCGCTCCCGCTTTGCTTTCAGGCAGAGCACCCTCCATGCTGCCCGGAAGATACTGTTCTGAAAGTGCCTGAGCAACAACGTCCGTTTCCTCTCTTTCAGCGGCAAAAATGCCGGCGATCTCACCCTGCAGCGACGTGAATTCCGTCACGGTCTGGGTCACGAGATCGAATTTCAGAATCTGGGCCGCGCGCTTCACGTCTGCTTCCTGACCGTCTTTCAGAGTCGAAATACGGGATCAGGATGTCCGAGATCCGGTGCGATGCGTTCCTGTTTTGCATACAGTGAGCCGATTTTTTCATGGAACGAGATCGTCTTCAGTTTGTCGACAAAGTAGCCGATGTCGTGCTTGTTGTCTTCTTCATAAAAGAAGGCTGCGTCGGACAGACGGGCGCTCAGCACTTTTTCGTTGCCTCGGCGCACATGATCCAGTCCTTCGCTGTTCCCGTTTCTGACACCGATGAAATAAGGCAGGAACGAGGCTGAACCTTCTTCCCGCACGGGGAAGTAACGCTGATGATCGGCCATGGCTGTTTCCAGGACGATCTCAGGGACCTTGAGGAAGGTTTCGTCAAAGGAACCGTAAAAGACCGTCGGGTATTCCACGAGGTCTGTCACTTCATCCAGCAGGGCCTGATTGACCGTCGGATCCTGCCAGCCGTTTTCTTCACAGAGCGTTCTGATCTGACTGACGATGTCTTCCTGACGGGCTTCACGGTCGGCCATGACTGATTCGCCGGTCAGCGCTTCCTGATAGTCAGTAGCGTGTGCAAGCGAGACGTAGTCCCCCAAGAAGCGGTGGCCACGTGTTTCGTTTCCTGATTCGACATCAAAGAGCGTCATATCGACGACCTGATCATCGAGCAAAGCGACCAGCCAGTGGACGGGACGGATGAATTTATAAGACGAGTTGCCCCATTTCATGGAGACCGGGAAAGACAGTGACGGCAGACGGTCTTCGAGCTGCTTCAGTACCTCAGAAGCGCTCTGGCCTTTGATTTCTTTTTCGATAAACACATACTCTTCGCCTTTGATTTCTTTGAAGACGATATCTTCCACAGAGGCTTTCTGCCCTTTGGCAAAACCGATGGCCGCTTTGGTCCAGTTTCCTTCGCTGTCCTGGGCGATGCGTCTGGCCGGGCCTTTGACTGTTTCGGTGCGGTCTGCCTGTTTCTCTTCCAGTCCGGTCACGCTGACAGCCAGGCGTCTCGGTGTGCTGTAGACGTCGGTTTTTGTAAAATCAAGCCCGTTTTCTTTCAAATGTGCTTCGATCATGTTTTTAAGCTGACGGGCTGAAGGCGCCACGACTTTCGCCGGCATTTCTTCCAGTCCGATTTCCAGCAAGAATGTGTGTGTCATTATTTTTCCTCCTTAACGCCGTACTTTTCGACCCACTTGTCTGCTTCGCTGTCTTTCAAGAGCGGGAAGGACAGTTTTGCGCGTTCTTCCAGAAAGGCTTTGGCGATGAGACGGGCCATGTGGCGGATGCGCTTGAGATAATCCGGACGGTCAGTGGCCGAAACGGCGCCTCTGGCATCCAGTAGGTTGAAGGCATGGCTGCATTTCAGCACATAATCATAGGCCGGATGCACCAGATTGTTGTCGATCTGTTTCAGTGCTTCTTTTTCAAAGTCGGCAAACTGGCTGAACAAAAAGGTCGTGTCGCTCTGATCGAACGAATAGACGGAGTGTTCATACTCCGGATGTTTGAAGATCTCGCCGTATTTGACGCCGGGGGCCCACTGGATATCATAGACGCTGTCGACGTCCTGGATATAAGACGCCAGACGTTCCAGACCGTAAGTGAGTTCGCTCGTCACGGAATCGACTTCGAGACCGCCGACCTGCTGGAAATAGGTGAACTGCGTGACTTCCATGCCGTCCAGCCAGACTTCCCAGCCCAGACCGGCACAGCCGAGTGACGGGTTCTCCCAGTTGTCTTCAACGAAACGGATATCGTGTTTCAACGGATCGATGCCCAGTGCTTTCAGGCTTTCGATATACAGTTCCTGAATGTTTTCAGGCGACGGTTTCATGACCACCTGAAACTGGTGGTGCTGATAAAGCCGGTTCGGATTCTCACCGTAACGGCCGTCAGCGGGACGGCGGCTCGGTTCAACGTAGGCCGCATTCCACGGCTCCGGTCCGATCGCGCGCAGGAAGGTATAGGGGCTCATCGTTCCGGCCCCTTTTTCCGTGTCGTAGGCCTGCATCAGCATGCAGCCCTGATCCGCCCAGTACTGCTGAAGGGTCTGGATGATATCCTGAAATGTTTTTACTTTTTCCATTTTTTCTCTCTCCTCTTATCGAAATGACAACAAAAAAAGACTCGTCTCTATACTGATACGTGTGTTCAGTATAGGGACGAGTCTTCTCGCGGTTCCACCCTACTTCTGACTTCAACCTGCAAAGCCAGCTCTTTTAAAATGGACACTCCGGATGCCTTTGGAAACAGTGTCTTCCGTAGCTCGCACTTCCCTACAGTCGCTTGACAGACCTGCTGTTTCTACTTTTTCCTTCTCGGTGTCGTCTCTATTGATTTCAATGATTTTTCTACTAATCAGCTACATTCTATCTTAACTTAAATCCGTGATTTGTCAATCCAAATTTTCAGCCTGGTTTCTCTGATTTATCGGACGTTATCCGAGGCGGGCTTCAGCATGTTCTCCATTCCTTCATGCTGTCGATGAAGCGCCGGCTTTTCAGTCGGATGCCGACCAGTTCATCGTACAGCTGATCGATCACGGCCCGAATCTCTTTTTTGGTCTCATCCTTGACGGAAATCGAATTGATCTTGTCAAAGGAGATGACCGAAAACAGCCGGATGAAATGGATCGCTTTGGGACTTGCATGATAGCGCCGTTCGTCTTCATAGTAATGTTTTGGGCACAAAAAGCCGTGGTGCACACTGGAATAATCGAACGCGCCTTCTGTGACCCCGCAGATCACGCACCCGCGCAGCTCCGGCATGACACCAAATTGTCTCAGGAAACGGATCTCGAAGATGTTCATGATCACCTCCGCGTCCAGACCTTCATCGATGGCTTCCAGGCCCCGAACCAGCTGCTGAAACAGCCCCGGATCGACCTGTCTGTCTTCCAGCGCGGCATCAGCCAGCTGAAGGATATAAGTGCCGTAAGCATTCTTGAAAATATCCTGCTGGATGGACGCAAACGGCGTGACCATCTTTACGTCCCGGATGAAGCTCAGACCCTGGTCTCTGATGTCGGTGATATAGGTCGCCTGAGTGAACGGCTGGATGGCCGGTTTCAGTTTGTTGTTCGGATTTTTCGTGCCCCGGACAAAAAACATCAGTTTCCCGTATTCCTGAGTAAACAGCTTGACCAGAAAATCCCGTTCGCGGTGTTTCCGGACAGACAATACGAACCCGTGCACTTCTTCCAGATGAGACACTCAGTCACCTTCTCACTTTCTCTTCTACCCTTGTTTAATAATCTTCTCTGTCGTAGCCGAAGTCTTTCAGGTGCGACTGCTTGTCGCGCCAGTCGCTCTGCACTTTCACGAACAGCTCAAGGTAGATCTTGTCGCCTAAAAGCTTCTCGATATCACGGCGGGCATTGATCCCGATATCCTTGATCATCTTACCCTGCTTGCCGATGATGATGCCTTTTTGGGACTTGCGCTCGACGTTGATGACGGCTCTGACTTCCACTTTGTCATCGTCGTTTCGCTGCATGCTTTCCACAACGACCGCGATCGAATGCGGCACTTCCTCACGGGTACGCTCCAGGACTTTCTCGCGGATGAGTTCCGACACGATGAAGTACTCGGGGTGATCCGTCACCTGGTCTTCAGGATAAAACTGCGGGCCTTCCGGCAGGTACGTGCGGATCGTGTCGACCAGATGATCGACGTTGTTGCCTTCGATGGCCGAGATGGGCACGATTTCAGCAAACTCCATCTGCTTATTGTAATCCTCAATGATCGGCAGCAGTTCATCCGGATGGACCTGATCGATTTTATTCAGAACGAGAAAAACGGGACTTTCCACATTTTTCAGTTTCTCGATGACAAAGTTGTCTCCGGGGCCGCGTTTTTCAGCCACGTTCACCAAAAACAGGACCACATCGACCTCGTTGAAGGTGCTCAAGGCCGTCTTGACCATGAAGTCACCCAGGCGGTGCTTGGGCTTGTGGATCCCCGGTGTATCGATAAACACGATCTGTTCCTTGTCTGTCGTGAAGACGCCCTGGATCTTGTTGCGCGTCGTCTGCGCCTTGTCACTCATGATGGCGATCTTCTGCCCGACTAAGCGGTTGAGCAGGGTCGATTTCCCGACGTTCGGCCGGCCGACGAGTGAAACGAAACCGGATTTGAATGCTATTTCTTCGTTACTCAAACCAGATCCTCCGCCTGAAATGCCCCGGGCAGCAGTTCCGCTACCGTGGTTTCTTTAATTTTGCCTTCTTCATTCGTCAGCAGAACTTTCATGCCCGGTTCGAAGAATTCCACCATTACCTGACGACAGGCGCCGCATGGGGAGATCGGTTCTTCCGTTCCACCGGTGATCACTAAATAGTCAAAGTCCTTTTCGCCTTCTGAAACCGCTTTGAAAATCGCTGTACGCTCGGCACAGTTCGACAAACCGTATGAAGCATTCTCGATGTTGCAGCCTGCATAAGTCTTGCCGTCTTTTGTCAGTAAAGCAGCACCTACCGGGAAGTGTGAAATAAGGGACATACGCTCTTTCAAGCATGCCGTTCGCTTGTTCAACCAGTTCTTTTTTCTTTTGTTCGTCCATTTATATCGCCTCTTTATAATAGTATTTGTAAAAGCTTGGGTAACAGTATGATCAGGCCTATCAGTGCAGCAAAGCTGGCCGTCACTAAAACAACAGCAGCGGCCATGTCCTTGACCTTCTTGGCTAGCGGGTGATACTCTTCGGTCACGAGATCGACCACATTTTCAACCACCGTATTGATCAGTTCCATGACAAAAACCAGGTAACTCACTAAGATAAGCCAAAGCCATTCCTGCCTTGAAAGGTCCAGAAACAAAGCCACGATGAAAACAACAAGGCCGGTCATGACATGGGTACGCATATTACGCTCTTCCTGAAAGGCCGTTTTTACGCCCCAGGCCGCATACCGGAAAGAGTCTCTGTATCTTCTGTTTTTACTTGGCAGATCCTGCTTATCTTTTGAGTCCATACTCTCTTAAAATCTCCTCTTGTAATGAAAACATTTCTTTTTCATCAGCCTCTGTCATGTGGTCATAGCCGTTCAGATGCAGGAAGCCGTGAACGAGCAGGAAGCCCAGTTCCCGGTCGACGGAATGTCCGTAGTCCTCTGCCTGTTCCACTGCTCTGTCATAAGAGATGAAAATATCACCCAGATCTCTGGGGATCTCATCTTCTTCCATATCCATGGCTGCGAAAATATCTTCGTCATCTTCCAGAGCGAAACTGATGACATCCGTCACTGCATCTTTGTCCCGGTAGTTCCGGTTAATTTCTCTGATCTTCTCATTGTCGACGATCGTGACCGAAATCTCCGCACTGCCCGGGATATCCAGCTTGCTTGCTGAAAACTGCAGCAGCTTGTCCATCCAGTTCAGCTTGTCCTGCGCCAGACTATTGGTCTCGTCATAAATCATGATATCCATTATTTTTCCCCACCCTGAAAATCTTCTGCATCCGTTTCATTCTCGTAAGCATGGATCACCTTGGCGACGAGCGGATGTCTGACCACATCGGTTGCTTCAAAGTGCACATGAGCAATCCCGCTGACATTCACCAGGACACGTTCCGCATGGATCAGCCCGCTGCTTACACGCTTGGGCAGATCGATCTGGGTGATGTCTCCGTTGATGACCATCTTGGATCCGAAGCCTAAACGGGTCAGGAACATTTTCATCTGCTGGGTCGTCGTGTTCTGTGCTTCATCCAGGATCACAAAAGCATCATCAAGCGTCCGTCCGCGCATGTAGGCTAAGGGTGCGATCTCGATGGTTTCCCGTTCGATCAGGCGGTTTGTGTGTTCCGTGCCGAAGATCGTGTAGAGTGCATCGTAAAGCGGACGCAGGTACGGATCGACTTTCTCTTTCAGATCGCCTGGCAGAAAGCCCAGGCTTTCACCGGCTTCCACGGCCGGGCCGAGTCAGGATGATGCGCTTGACGTCCCCTCTTCTTAAAGCCGCAACGGCCATGGCCACAGCCACGAACGTTTTGCCGGTCCCGGCAGGTCCGATCCCGAAGACGATGTCGTCGTTCTTGATCGCATCGATGTAATTGCGCTGCCCGACGTTTCGGGCACGGATGGTTTTTCCGTCTTTGTCCCGGGTGATCTCCTCTTCATACATGCGCACGAACTTGGCCAGCTGAGTTCTGCTTGCGCCATCCGGATCGCAGATACGATATCCGCTTTCTTGACCGTGATCCCTTTTTCTTCCAGAACCATCAGCTGTCTGAAAAGCGATTCGATCAGATCGATGGTCTTGCTTTTTCCTTCGATTTCAAGCTGGGTGCCGCGACTGTTGATCGACACGTCCATTTCTTCTTCAATTAAATTCAAATAACTGTTTTGAGGACCAAATAACGCAAAAAGACGCTGCGAGTCTTCCAATTGGATCTGTCGTTTCTCATTTGATTCAGTCAACCAGTTGGCATCTCCTTTTTCTGTAAGACTGACCCTTTCGTCAGTTCTTACCGATAGTGGTTTAAGTATATAAATGATAGCATAAATAACGGTAAAACTCTATAAACTTGCAGAAAATCGCTCCTTTAATCTCGGAAATCACTGACCGCAAAAAAAAGAACGCTGTTTAGATTGTACTAAACAACGTTCTTTCATGTTCAAAGGCTTATTTATTCAATTCTTCTTTAACGATAGAGCTTACTAATGCTCCGTCTGCTTTCCCTTTGACTTTCGGCATCAGAGCACCCATCACTTTGCCCATGTCCTGCATGGATGTGGCCTGCGTCTGAGCGACAGTTTCCTGAACGATCGTGCGAACCTCATCTTCACTGAGTTGTTCAGGAAGATAATTATCCACAACGGCGAGCTCTTTTTCGATTTTAAGGACCAGGTCATCGCGAACCGGCTGCCTTGAATTCGTTGAGAGATTCCACACGCTGTTTCTTCTCGCGGGCAAGAATAGTCAGTTCTTCTTCTTCAGACAATTCTTCGCCTTTATTGATCTGTTCAGTCTGGAGTGCAGATTTCAGCATACGAACAGTGGACAGTGTTTCTTTGTCCTTCTGTTTCATAGCAGTTTTCATATCTTGATTGATCTGATCGAGTTTACTCATCTCGTCCACCTTTTATCTGTTCGAACCAGCTGAAAACGAAAATGATTATTTACGTTTACGTGCTTCTATAGATTTCTTTTTACGTTTGACACTTGGCTTGTCATAGTACTCGCGTTTACGGGCTTCTTTCATAGTGCCGGATTTAGAAACGGAACGTTTGAAACGACGAAGAGCATCTTCAAGATCCTCGCCTTTCTTGATATCTGTTTTAGTCAACGTTCTTCCCCTCCCCTCGTACTTTCAGGGGTTTCCACTTGCGTGTAAAAATTAAAATAGTCACAATTGGTCTTCCCTATCAATAAATGATGTAATTGCAGTCATCAATAAAGTATACTACAATTCACTGTCTATTATATACAAAATTAGAGAGAGCGTCAACCCAATCGTCAAATCGTCACGAAAAATGTCAACACTCTCATTCAGTCTGCTTAAGTTGCTTTCACCAGACACTCCCGGCACTTGCCGAAAAGTTCGAACCGGTGCGACTGCACTTCATAGCCCGGAAGCTGATCCTGGAAAAAATCCAGCGGGCAATCCAGTTCCTTCGTCTTTCCACAGACGGTGCAGATAAAGTGATGATGATGCCCGTGGACATCACACGTCGCGCGGAAAAGTTTCTCGCCGTTGAGTTCCGTCTCCTCGACAACGTTCAGATCAACGAACATGTGCAGGTTTCTGTAAATGGTGTCGGGACTGATGCCCGGGAACATCACTTTAAGCCGGTCCTGGACTTCTTTAGCGGTCATATATTTGTTTGAATGATAGAGCAGTTCGAGTATTCGCTGTCTTTTACCGGTCGTTTTATACCCGTTTCGCTTGAGCGTTCGTACAGCTTGTTCAAAAGCAGTCACAAAAATCGCTTCCCTTAATAATTTTTTATTCTTACCCAGTATATCGCAAGATAGCAGAAATTCAAGTTTCAAATATGTACAAAATGTGAGCCACTTCCTATATACTAGGATTATAAAGTAATATAGTAAAGGAGTTTCAAAGTGGCTAAACACTCATCATTAACAATCATGGTTTTATCCGATTCTGTCGGTGGGACAGCAAGCAATGTGGTGCACGCCGCACTGGCTCAGTTTCCCGACACCAATTATGAGCTGAAAAATTTCCCCTTCATACGGCAGGAAGATCAGCTGAACGGTGTTTTAGAAAAAGCAAAGCGTTACGACGCGGTGGTCCTTCACACGTTCGTCGATCCGATCATGGTCGAGGCGGTCGAGACCTACTGTACTGAAAACAAAATCAAATGCATCGACGTGATCAGTCCGCTGATCGGCGAAGTCGCCTCGCGTACGGACACGATGCCCAGGCACAAGCCAGGTGCCAAGCATAAGATGGATGATAAATACTTCAACCGCATCGCCGCCCTTGAATTCGCTGTCCAGTATGACGACGGCAAGGATCCCAGCGGTTTTCTGGAAGCCGACATCGTGATTTTGGGCATCTCCCGTACGTCCAAGACGCCTCTGAGCATCTACATGGCCAACCAGGGCTATAAAGTCGCCAACCTGCCGCTGATGCCCGAATCTCGTCTGCCTGATGAGATCTGGCAGGTCGAGTCGAATAGGATGGTCGGCCTCACGAACGAAGAAGAAATGCTGTCGAACATCCGAAGAGAGCGCATGATCTCTTACGGCATGTCGCCTGAAACACCGTATTCCAGCAAAGAACGTATCCGCAAGGAAATAGAATACGCGGAAGAATTATACAAAAAGCTCGACTGTCAGATCATCAATGTTTCCAGCAAGTCGATCGAAGAAACGTCAGCTATTATTATCGATTCATTGAATAATCACTGAAGCAGAGATTGCCTCCAGTCAGTAAAAAGTGCCCCCAGCTTCCGTTCCCTCACTTTCTGTGAGTCGGATCTGCCGGGGGCACTTTTTTCATTGTGATCGAAGGTGATCGAAGCTATAGAGCGGCAGACTCGGGCCCTCACAGGCGCCGAGTCGATCCTATTCAGTTCCGGTCCAGTTCCGGATAGACTACAATGGCTGAAATGGCTGACTCACCGATGGAACGATGACTGAGTTGACCGTTTGAATAGTGAAACGGGTCAACCCACCATGCAAGAACTCTTTGGGTTGGCCATCTGGAGCGACAAAATGGTTCAACTCGCCCATGTTCGAACTCTTCGGGTCGGCCATCTAGACCCGAAGATGGTCGGCTCAACGTGCGTGAACTCTTCGGGTCGACCATCTGAAGCACAAAACGGTCAACCCACCGACGGCGATTACTCCGGGTCAGACCATCTGAAGCGCAAAATGGCCATCCCACTGACCACGATTACTCCGAGTCGACCATCTAAACCGAAAAATGGTCGACTCACCGTTTATGAACTCTTCGGGTCGGCCATCTGGACCGCAAATTGGTCGACTCACCGTTCATGAACTCTTCGGGTCGACCATATGAAGCACAAAATGGTCGACTCACCAGACGGTGATGCCCCTGGGTCGACCATCCCGACCCCAAAATGGCCAACTGAGCCAGGTCCGGGCGAACGAGTCGTCATCTCATCAGAAAAACAAATAGACAAATAAAAAATCTGACTGAATCGGCAAAAGTCGCCTGGCTCAGTCAGAAATGTTAAAAATCAGATAGGATGAAAAAGGTGGCCCTTTTTCCACCTTTCAGAAACAGTTCTTCAGATGCTCAGATACTGCCCGAAAAACACTCATGAGGCGTCCGCGGCTTTCAGATCCTTTACGCCGACCATCCGGTTGTTGAGGACCTCTCTGATCGCTTCTTCATTGACGCCCGGTCTCGTTTCCAGCAGCAGCTCCAGTATGATCTTTGCGCCGTAGTCCATGCCGTGAGCGCCCGTGATCAGCAGGATATCTCCCGGTCCGACCCGGTTTAAACTAGCGGATAGCGCATCCTGCAGCTCAGGATGAAACGCCACTTTAATGCCTCTGTCTTTCATGACTTTCATGATAACAGCCGTCTCTTCATCGGTCGCGGTATCCAACTTTCCCGCATGGGAGCGGCTCGCTGTCAGTGTCACGCTTTGTGATGCCCACTTGCGGGAACCAGTCTGCCATTCTTTCTGCATTTTCCCGGTTGACTTCGACCCCTCTGCTGCCTCGGACCGCATGCACGAAATGGATCCTGTTATAATCCAGGTTTTTCAAGGCCTTCATGCCCGCATCGATATTGTCTTCGTTCAAGAACAGATCATCGATGATCATGAACTCATCCTTGTAAATGATCTGGAAACGCCTCTCTACCCCTTTGAAGTTTTCGATCCCATCTTTTACAACGCTCAAGGGGATATCATTGACCAGACCGGTGATGATGGCGGTCATGGCATTGGAGATGGAATAATGTCCCGGCACCGATAAATCTATTCTGAAAGGATCCAGATGAGCGTTTCCCCACTCAGGGTATGGATGGGCCGGCTTTGACTGACGGTGAACGACGGTATCCCTTCAGACAGGTCGATATCAGAGACAGAAAAACTTCCGGAGGTGTTTTCCGCCCCGAATGATACGACCTGCGCGTCCGTCTCACCTGTCAGTTTGTCTAAAAGCGGTTCATCGATATCCAGTATCGCGACACTCTCTTTTGGAGCACGTCTAATAAATGAGGCTTTGGCATTGTAGTAAGCTTCGAATGACCCGTGCAGATCAATATGATCTCTGTGGATATTCGTAAAGGCCAGCACATCGAATCGGACTTTTTCTGTACGTTTGAGGTCCAGCGCGATAGATGAGACTTCCATCGACACATGCGACACGTGTTTTTCACGCATTTCGGCCAAATACCTTTGCAGATCCAGAGATTCGGGAGTCGTCAGGACGCTCGGCTCTTTTTTGCTGTTGTACTTGACCATGATGGTCCCGATCATTCCTGTATTCAACTCGTGGGCACGAAACACGGCATCCGTCATGTATGTAATCGTCGTTTTTCCGTTCGTTCCCGTCACACCGAATACACGCATCGACTGCGAGGGATGACCGTAAAAGCAGTCGGATAGAACTGCCAGTGCTGTCCGGCTATCGGCAACGAGCACCTGAGGGACCGAAAGCTCAGGAAGAAACTTTTCGACAACAAGAGCTGATGCGCCATTCGTTACAGCGAGATCCGCATAATCGTGTCCGTCTGTCTGAAAGCCTTGGATGCATACGAAAAGCGTACCGGCTTCAACTTCTGTCGAATGATAAGCCAGTTTTTTATGTCGATCTCTCTGTCCGTATTTTTTTTAGAAATGATGTCTATTGATTCCAGCAGTCTTGATAATTCCATTTTAAAGATCCTCCAGTTATATATTCAAGCGGTTAAGGTTAAATAATGAACGTTACTTTACAAGTATACTCAAAAACATGCCTTTATGCACAACATTTGGTCCTGTTTCCGTTCACTTTTCGGTCATGCTGCCCTTGTTCACCAAAATGTAAACGGACTGTAACACGATAATCCATTTTCCGTATCTTCCATGTTACCCTCGACAACTTGGAGTGGACTATAAAAAGACACAGGCCCCCACCGTTAGCTTAACCGGTGGATACATCCATTTTTACAGCGAAAAAGGTTCCAAATCATCTCTGACTCGGTTCTGGTTTGGGAGATTCCTTCAGAAAGAAAGTGAGCAGGAATGCGACGAGCGCAAGCAGGGCCACCATTGCGAACCCGCCGCGGATCCCCTGGATGCTGATATCCGCTTCGCCTCCCCCGGCATCGGCTGCTGGTGAATGTACAAAGGACGAGACGATGGACATTGTCGTAAAGACCAGCGTGATCGCGAAGCTCGAACCGATCTGTCTGACCGTCTGTCTTGCCGGTGTGGCATGACTCATTTCCTCATCAGGCAGGGCATTCATCCCGGCAGTGGTGACGGGGATGTTGAAAATACCGAAGCCCAGCGACAGGAACACATACATCAAGACGATAGACAGGATCGGGGTCGTCGCGGAAACAAAGGTCAGCATAACCGCGCCGGCAAACATGATCGCTCCCCCGACAGGACCGAGCACTCTCACGCCGAACTTGTCGTAAAGCCCGCCTGTGACCGGTGAGAGAAACGCCTTGAGCATGCCCCCAGGTAAAACGATCAGACCGGACAGCGTGGCTGAACGTCCCAGAACGGTCTGGATATACAGGGGCATGACCGTGGAGATGCCGGCAATGACCATAAGTCCGAGCATCGCTATCATGACCGAGACACTGAAAGTCCGGTTATGAAACAGCGAGACGTTCAGCATCGGTTCGTCACTGTTGAGGTTCCGTCTGATGAAGAGCACGATAAATACTGCCCCGACCAGGATGCCGGCCCAGGCGATGATCGAATCGAAGCCTTGAGAGCCCATAACGGACAAGCCGTAAAGCAGGAGGCCGAAACCGATCAGAGAGTGCCGGATCGAGACCCAGTCCAGTGTCGGATGACTCATCGGCAGCACGTCTGTCAAAGTCAGCATCGCCAGCGGGATAACGAGGATCGACCCGATCATCAGAAAGATAAAAATATAATGCCAGGATAGATTGTCGACGATCCAGCCTCCCATGGCAGGACCGAGTGTCGGACCCAGCCCCAAAACGATGCCCATCAGTCCCAAAGGCACTGCCCCTCTTCTCGATCGGTGAGATGGTCAGGATGATCGTCTGCATCAAGGGGATGACCATACCGGCACCGATACCCTGAAGCAGCGTCCCGAAGACGACCACATAGAAATGAAGCCCGGTCGATGCGATCAGCGAGCCCAGGCCGAAAATCATCATCATGAGTATGAAGAGGTTCCTGGACCGGTACGTGTTCATGGCGAACGCCGTGATCGGGACCATGATCCCCTTGACGAGGGTATAGCCGGAAACCGTCCACTGACCGATCGACGGGGAAACGTCCAGATCGATGATCATCCTCGGCAGAGCCGTTTTGATCGCAGTCTGGTTCATGATCACCATCAGCGATCCCATGAAAAGGGCGGTATAGATCCAGGCGACGGGAACCTCGTTATTATCCCGGTGGTCAAGTTGTCTGACAAGCGTCCGGATACCTGCTCTTGCAAGTCTGGTTTCTTTGATGTTCACTTCACTACTCCTTTGGGTGCTATTCTAGCTATGTACAGATCTGGACTTTCTTTATGTAAACCGGAGGGATTGACGAACAAAAAAAGGAAATCTCAAAGATTTCCCTTTTTTCATCTTATTAAATTATGGTAAAAAACGGTCGGATAATCAAGTCAAATGACTGAATCAGTTGACTGTTTTTTTGCGCTTGATTTTTCCGTCCCAGCCCGAATAGCCTTCCTGAAGCACGTACAGGTCCTCGTAGCCTTTTTTCCTTAAAAGGATCGCTGCACGGTAACTCAAGGTCTTCTTGTCGTCATAGAGATAGATCGGCTGATCCTTACGCAACTCCCCGGCACGCTGTTTAAGCTGTGAATAGGGAATGTTTCTGGCCCCCAGAATATGACCGGCATCGAAATCATCTTTCTCTCTCACATCAACGATCTGTGCGCGACGCATATCTTCTCTGAACGCTGTCGTTGTCCAGGGGTGTCGCCGCTTTTTTCCGCTGGAAGTACTGCACGATCTCCCATATGGCGTAGGCAATGATCAAGACCCATAATATGATTGTTACAACTGTCCATGTATCCAAAAGCAAACTCCCTCTCTGTTCTGTTCATATTACAGTTTACAGCACTTTGGGAGATTTTTCCAGTGTGAATTCAGTTCAGTATTTCAATCAGAGGAACCAGTTCGGGATCGGATAAATCCGTGATGTACTCCAGGCGCCAGCCGTAAAGCACGTGTTCTTCGGAAGGACTGAGTGCGATCGGCGCATCTTCCGGAAGCTCCAGGATATTTTCCACTGTTTCATTCTCGAAGTCCAGATGCGACAGGTGATACTCTCCCAGATCTTCTTCCAGGGCAAAGGCATACTCGGCTATCACGCCATAGATATCGCCGTTTCGTGTCGCCTGGGTCAGATACGGAGCCACCGGATGATCCATTCACCGTGACTTTGGGGACAGTGATCGCTTTGTCCCCGATCAGAAAAGGATACTCATGGAAAATATGGAGCTGACTGTCCGAAATGTCCGACTCGACGAACCCCAGAAACGTATCCTGATTCAGATGAAAGCCGGCATATATCGCGGTTGAGCATGATATTATCACCGTCTTCGCGGATATCACCGATATAGAGGGCATTCGTTTCCAGCTCATCGATATACAGATAAACATTGGCAGAATACCACTTCGGAGACAAAGAAGGGATATTCATTGGGAAAAGTGATATTCTCGTCAATGGTCCAGATATAGACCTGTATCGTTTCCACCTCCAGCCCATGGTCATAACTGTAATGCGATACGAACACAGTGTTGTCGCTTGTCGCGTTCCAGTCCAAGGTGACATAACTCGTATAATCCAGTTCCACGGTCTGGATGGTCAGGCCGTCGAGGGATATTACACGCAGCATCGAACCGGTCGTTGTCGATTTCCTGAAACAGTATCTTGTCACGCCTCTCGTTGATCTCGACAGTAAGGATAGCCGTCTCGCTGCTGTAGATCTGTTCTATTTCACCGGAGAAGATATGATAGGAAACCAGTTCATGGTTTTCAGTGTCACCGATATGGACCAGCAGGGTCTCTTCTGAAAGCCAGCCGACGACTTTCTGAAACGATTCATAATCGATCGATAAGGCTGCATACGAGACCTCTTCGCTGACAGCCGGCGGACGCTCGGTCTCCATCTTCCTCTGTCGTCTGCCCGCTGCAGCCAAACAAAAAAGGCAACAACAAACAAGAAGAAGAGTCACATAAGTATAGCGTGAGCCTTTTTCAAGCATTGTCATCACCTCTTTACAGTCATTCTTTATACGATTATATTAACATAGAAAGAACCACAGGCGTTATTGTTTTGATTGATGGATCGATTCTGTCAGCACCAGTGAACTGGCTCCGATCACACCGGCATCGTTCCCCAGTTCGGCGATCCTGATCTTCGTACTCTCACGAATCGTCGGAAAGGCATAGACGGCCAGCTGTTTTCTGATCCGCTCAGCCAGGAATTCTCCGGCCTTGGAGACCCCGCCGCCGATCACGATGGTGGATGGGTTCAGCAGATTCGCGATGTTCCCGCAGGCCAGGCCCAGATGGTCACTGATCTCGTCCGCGATAGACAAGCCGTATGCATCGCCGTCTTTGGCGGCATCCATGATCACTTTGGCACTGACCTTCTCACCGTCAAGGATCCGCTGCTTGAGCGGGGTGTCTTTTTCAAAAGCCTCAGCGCCGTCTTCAGCTACACGCACGATCCCCGTGGCACTTGCAACGGTCTCCAGGCAGCCTTTCTTGCCGCAGGTACAGCGGTAGCCGTCACGGTCGACGGTCATATGACCGATCTCACCGGCAGCGCCGATCGCCCCATGGACGAGTTCGCCGTTCGTGATCACGCCGCCCCCGACACCTGTGCCGAGCGTGATGAAGACCACATCCGGCTCGTTGTTGCCGGCACCGATCCATTTTTCGCCCAGTGCCGCGACATTTGCGTCATTGTCGATATATAATGGGATACCGGTTTCGCCTTCGATCATCTTTTTCAGCGGCTGCTCTGTTTTCCAGTTCAGGTTATACGCACCGATGACCGTGCCTTCACGCTTGTTTACCGTACCGGGAGAACCCATGCCGATGCCGAAAAAGTCGCCGGCTTCAAGATTTTTGTCTTTCATGTAGTCTTTGATCGATCGGATGATGGACGGTGTGATGTGGCTTCCTTCATCAGAAATATCCGTATCGATGTGCCACTTGTCCAGTATTTCACCCTCCGGCGTGACGATGGCAAATTTGACCGTCGTGCCACCGAGATCGACGCCGATTATGTTCTTGTTCTGCATACCTTTTCCTCCATTAACTAATGATTTTTATTAAAATAAATTCAGTATCGGCACAAAACGGCTGTAGCCGATGACCAGCAGTAAAATGAGTATACCCGCATAAAGCGCACCGTAAGCCAGCTGCTGTTTTTTAGTTGTCCGCCAGGCTCTCGGTGTCGACAGCGCGAACGTCGCCACATAACCGCCGACCAGGCCGCCCACGTGACCTGCCATGTCGATATTTGGGCTGAACAGTCCGAACACGAGGTTGAGGACGATCAGCAGTGTGAAATTCTTGGCCATGGCCTTGATCTGCGGATGCCCGGGGAAGAGTTTCACCAGGACCAGTGTCGATCCGAACAGTCCGAAGATCGCCGTACTGGCACCTGCGGAAACACTCGGATTCAAAGCGAAACTCATCGCGTTACCGGCCACGCCACTTAAGAAATACAGCGCCAGAAAACGCCAGTGGCCGAAGATCGTCTCCAGCTGTATGCCTAAAAAGTAAACGATCAGTGCATTGAACAGGATATGGGTCAGCCCGATATGGAGAAACATCGGTGTGATCAGCCGCCACCAGTCGCCGAGGACGATCAGTTCATTGACTTTCGCACCCAGCTGGACCAGGACCCACTGATTCGTGCTTCCGCCGAGGACCTCCTGAAGCAGGAACATCAACCCCGTCAGAGCCAGGATTCCATAAGCGATGTACGGCTCTTTTTCCACCTTTGAAGCTTCAGTTTTGTTTTATAATTCACGTTGTACTCTCCCTTGCTGCTTTCTCTAATCAGTATAGCATAACCCGTATCACTGCCCAATCTTAATCATGCATTTCACAAAAATATCTAAGTTCACTGCCAAAAAGTCAAATCCAAAGGCTTGACTCAGCGTCATGATGAACTTAGATACGGATGCTTTTATTCCATGTTTCCGTCGATATCTTCCTTGAATTCTTTGACGGCTTCCAGATTGTCTTTGACCCGGTTTTTATCCTCAGGTTCCGTGGCCTCTTTTTCGTCAGCCTTTTTCCCCGTCTCACCAATCGTGTGCGCACTCACTTTTTCGATCGACAGGATATATGTGGCATTGATATAAAGCTCCTTGCCGTTTTCCAAAGTGAAGAGATGGATATGGTTTTTCGGTTTCCCGTCAGAATGTGTCACACGCTGGTACACGTCTTTCGGAGAGTGGCTGACAATGAATGTTCCGCCGTTCACAAGAGTCAGTTTGGCTAATTTCATCCGTTATCGCTCCTTTACTGGTTGTATACTACCATTTTAAAGGAAAGCGCTCAGAATTCAAAAGTAAGCCCCTGCTTCGTTGGCGGATTTTTACCTGATGATAGCCTGAACCAGTTCGTCCGTTGACATGTCTGAATTGACGACGAAATTTCCGGGACGCACCTTTCTGGCATAGTCATTCTTTTCCAGGTAGTCGTTGAAGGCCAAGCGGTCCTCGATCACGCCTAAGCGTTTCCAGCTGCTCAGCGATGACACTGCTGGGTTCCCCTTCTCTAACCGTTACCGTATACTGGTCCTCCGTTGTCTTCTGCGTCTCTCGCTGCTGGTCGTGACGTTCGCGTCATTCTCCTGTCCGCTCTCTTGGATATCCGACAGCGTCAGGGTGCTGGCATACCCTTCAGTCAGCCGGTCGTGTTCATCTATTAAACGGCTGTTTTCCTCTTCCAGTGCTGTCGACTTTTTCTTCAAGCTCTGACGAGGCTCTCTGTGACGGCATAAGGTCCTCCTGTTTGGGAGATTCCCGTCAGATCGGCTCCCCAGACATCCAGCCCCAAAACGATCAGACCGGATACGAATAACCCCAGAGCGATGCTGCGGCTTGTTTTCTTTGACATGTTATCTATTTCACCTTCCTGATATGTAGTATTTATCCGCGGATCCCTTCTTCGACATACGCGTCAATGATTTCCTGGACCGAAGCGGAAGCAATCCCCAGCTGACCGGAGATGGCCTCTGTTGTGACAACCTTTGGTGAACAGCGTAATGATGTTGTCCTTGTTCAGCTGAGTCACCTGCTTTTGAAGCGTCTTGACCTCTGCGTCTATCTCATGTTCACTTTCCAGTGTCTTCACCCGTTCATTCAATTCGAATACGGATTGCGTCACAGCCAGCGAAAACTCTTCAAGTTCTATGTAGGCCTGTTCTTTTTCCTCTTTCTGTGTAAATGAATACAAGTAGACCAGCGCGGCTGAACCAAACAGTATAGCCGCTATCATCCCTAATTCCATGCATACCCTCCTTTCTTCCTTAAAAACATCGGCTTTAAAATAATAGCATATTTCAGGTGAAACAAAAAGACTTCCCTGATGAGTCACCAGTGATTTACGTGCTAAATATGTCATTTATGCAAAAAAATCAGTCAGTCACGAAAAAAAGATTGGCATTTATATTCAAAACATGGTATTCTAGTCAAGGCGAAAGGCTAGACACCAAACATGTTTGATAGCCTTCAAAACAGGACAATTGGGAGGGACAATCATGCGAGTAAACGTAACCTTAGAATGTACAGAATGCAAAGAACGCAATTACCTAACATCTAAAAACAAACGTAACAATACGGAACGTTTAGAAATTAAAAAATATTGCCCACGCGAACGCAAAGTAACACTGCACCGCGAAACAAAATAATTGTTTCGGCAATGATAGAAAGAAGATGGAAGCTTTTGCTTCTGTCTTCTTTTTTTATGCAGAAAAACAGGAAACCCGCGAACAAGTCGCGGCTTTCCTGTCAGGTTTCATATTCCTTATTCTTCTATGAGTTCTTCACTGTTCTCCTGAACAGGCACTTGTGGTTCGTCTCCTTCTTCCACTTCTTCTTCGGCCAGGTCTTCAGCTTCGAGTCGTCAGATCCTCAATCGATTCCACTGCATCACCGGTTGAGTCATTTTTAAATTCTCCCACTTTGAAGTAGGCATCCAGCACTCTTCGTGCAGCACGGGTGTTTTCACGATTCGTCCGTCCTGAGACTGGAAGGTTTGGAACGACGACAGCGATGGCGATTTCTGGATCATCATAAGGGGCATAACCCACATAGGTGATAGTTCGATGACACTATCCGTTATCGCATTCAGATCGTCATCCCAGTAGAAGGCCTGAGCTGTCCCCGTTTTACCGGCAGACGTATACGGCGTTCCAGCCGAAATAACTGCGGGCACTGCCGCGGTTTCCGTTGACGACTTCATAAAAGCCCTGCTGTACCCGGTCCATGGCAGTTTCTGACACATCGAGCGTGTTCAATATTTTGGCTGGTATCTCTGTTTTAAGGTGCACCCACACTACCTGTTTCTGTATCCGTGTCAGCGGATCTCAGACACCAGACGCGGAGCGATCCGGGTCCCGCCGTTAGCGATCACTGACGTATACTGCAGCAGCTGCAGTGGCGTATAGGTATCGTACTGCCCGAACGAGAAGAACAGTCCCTCGCCTGCACGACTTGCATCACCGGCCAGTCCCGTCGATTCAGACGGCAGATCTATACCAGTCAGCTACACCTAAACCAAACTGATTGAAAGTAATGACGCTGCTTTTCAAGAAGACTGCTACGCGCTGATATTTAAGAGACATGTTCTGCTGTATAGTCCCATTCGCCCCCATGCGCATGGCGAGCCTTGACATGTAAACGTTGGAAGACACTTCCAGCGCGGTGATGTCGTTGATCGCTTCGGCTACCGGACCGGTTGAAGACGGAGGATATCGACTGGAGTTTCCTGAGTCGAAGCGGCTGTGTCGACGATCACGTTGTTGCCGGTGTCCAGCACCCCATCCATATAGCCGGCCAGGATCGTGGCCCCTTTGACTGCAGACCCCATGCTGAAGTTATCGAAAAAGACACCGTATGTCCGGTCTTTCACTTCTCCGTCAACGATTTCCTTGCCTGTCATCGCCAGGATATCCCCATTGCTGGGATCCATGGCCGCGATGTAGATGCTGTTGTTCAGGCCTTCGCGCTCAGCCAGAGAATCGATCGCGATCTGTTCCACCGTTTTCTGATAATCGATATCCATCGTCAGGATCAGATTGTCGCCTTTATGGCCCGAGTACTGCATCACCTGATTGATGATGTCGCCATCGGAATTGGTCTCCGTTTCGAGCTTCGATTCTGCTCCTCTAAGGATCGTTTCATACTCGGCTTCAAGGTAACTCGTCCCGACCCGGTCATTTCTTGAATAACCGTTAGCAAGATAAGTCTTCAATTTCGATTCAGGAACGCCTTTTTCCTCAGTTGATACTATTCCCAGGATCGAACCTGAGCATATCGCCTTCCGGATACCGTCTTACCCAGTCTGTTCCGGTTGAGATACCGGGAAATTTATCCAGATTTCTCGCTGATACGGGCGATTTCTTCCTGAGTGACATCTTTATTTTTCACATTGACCGTGCTCAAAGAGTAGGCCGCATTCATTTTCTTGAAGATCGCCGCGCCTTCCAGCTGTCTCTCGTCAAATGAACGGATCTCATAGGTGCTGACTTTATCCAGCATGACCTGATAAGCTTCCGCACCGGATAACTTACGTTCATCGTCAGACAAGCGGTCTCTGACTTCATCCTGGTTGCGGGCGATGAAATAGTCTTTCAGATCACGTTCGCTCAAGTCGAAGCCGCGGTCCACTTCAAAGGCCGTGGTGTGTGAAACGGCAATATAGTCCGCCAGTTCAAAGGCCAGATTTGCCATTTGACTGGCCGGCACATTTTTTCCGCGTGTGTACGTGATCGAGTGTCTCGCTTCATTACCGACCAGCTTGTTCAGGCTTGCATCGAAGATCTCTCCCCGCGGCACGCTGCCTGAAATGGTCGTGCGTTCTGTCCGTTCGACTTCAGCTTTATATTCTTCCGCGCGTATGATCTGCAGGTAAGCCAGACGCAGGATCAGGCTTGAAAAAAGCAGGAACACTATAAAAAAGAGCAGATTCAGACGAAAAGGAATATGAGATTTAGGTTTATCGGTTTTTTTCTGTTTTGGAGCTTTCACTTCATTTCCTCCTCCTGCTATGTAAGCAGATGAACTGAATAATGGACTGTTTCAGAGTCGTTTTAATTTTTTTCATACTCGTGCAAGTTTACCAAAATGACGGCAGGATTGCCACAGTCCAAGATGGAATAACGTGGATTTTACTGTGAACGTTTTATGACTTCTTTCAGCTGTACAGGCTGCCCTGGACGCCTCCGGATGAAGCAGACCAGCCAGATATTCCTATGATTTTCCATTCTGATTTAAGTGGTCATGACGGTTTTTCTGTTTTTATGCGACGTTCAACGCTTGGATATTATTGTGAAAGGTGCATATACCCTGTTTATGCGACGTTCAACGCTTGGATCTCACTACGAAGGGTGCATATCCGTCTTTATGCGACGTTCAACGCTCGGATCTCACTGCGAAGGGCGCATATCCACTGTTTATGCGACATTCAATTCTCTGACGTCACTGCGAAAGGCGCATATACCCTGTTTATGCGACATTCAACGCCCGGATGTCACTGTGAAAGGTGCATATCCCGTCTTTATGCGACGTTCAAGGCTTGGATATTACTGCGAAAGGCGCATATCCCACACTTATGCGACATCGAGTCCCGGCAGTTCAATGCGAACGTCTTATACACGTGTCACAAGCATTAGCGCGTTCTTTGGTCCTAAGATAAAAGCCGCCCATCCACTTCTATTCACGCGAACACCGCAAACCAGATTCAATATAAAAAAAGAGGCCGGCAGCTGCCCCGAGCCTTTCAATATCAAATGATTATTTTGCGTCTGTGTAGCGTTTTGAAACTTCGTCCCAGTTGACGACATTCCAGAATGCTTTCACGTATTCAGGACGCTGGTTCTGATAGTTCAGGTAGTAAGCATGTTCCCAGACGTCAAGACCTAAAATAGGGGTCTTGCCAACAGAATAAGGTGAATCCTGATTCAAGGTATCCATGACTTCCAGCTTCCCATCAGAAACAACTAACCAGGCCCAGCCTGAACCGAAACGGCCCGTTGCTGTTGCATTGAATTTTTCCTTGAATGACTCAAAATCTCCAAATGTTTCTTTGATTGCGTCTGCCAGTTCTCCTGATGGTTCTCCGCCACCGTTTGGTGAAAGGATTTGCCAGAATAATGAGTGGTTTGCGTGTCCACCGCCATTATTTTTAACTGCTGTTTTGATATCTTCAGGAACTGAATCCAGTTTTTTCATCAGGTCTTCGATACTCAATTCAGCCAGTTCAGGATGGCCTTCAAGCGCATTATTGGTTTTTTTCACATAACCAGCATGATGCTTGTCATGGTGCAGATGCATCGTTTCCTCGTCGATCGTTGGTGCCAATGCATCATAGGCATATGGTAAATCCGGTAAAGTGTATGTCATAGTAAACATTCCTCCTATTTACTTTTATCGTACAGTATAATTGTAACATTTAGGACATATTTTTCAACTCATACGACTTATGGAAAGTAAGAGATCTGCATTTAACGCAAAGTGCCCTGACCCAAAATCCGTCTAAAGCAGGATTGCTTTTTGGCACCTTTAACAAGTAAACTGACTGTAAAACCACTATAGAGAGGCGTTAAACGATGAAAGACTTTTTTACACTGGGGTTCAAAAATCCTCAGCATTTATATAAGGCATTGAAAATGTCCCGCAAGCAGCTGATTCACCATTTCGCCCTGCTCGCTCTTATCCTTACGCTGTCGATGGCGACCATTCTGGCTTCCGTTATGGGTGGCTTGAGTGAAGACGGACAGGAAATCACCGAAGACGCTTCCGGCTTTCGAGATCACTGACGGTCAACTGGTTGTGGAAGAAGACACCGAGTCCTATGTTCACCAGACAGACTCGTTTTTGTTCTTCTTCGACCCCAACGGAGCCATAGAAACCGAGGAGATCGATTCGAAACATCGAGCGTCTGAATGTCCCCATCGGTATCGGGATGATGGAGGAGCAGTTTTATCTGAACATCATGAGCCAGTCGCTTCCGGTATCCTATCGACCAGCTGGAGGGCTTCAATGATACGGAATTCAAAGACCTGATGTCAGAGATGGGCCGTTTTTCACCCGTCGTTCTGCTGTTCACCTTTATTCGTCACGTATATCGCAAGCAGTTTGAGTCTTGCTTTATGAATGGCTGATCATTAGCACTCTTCGGAAACATACTGAAGACCCTGCTGCGGATCCCGCTTCCATTCAAGAAAATCGCCCGGATGGCCCTCGTCGCTTTGGAGTGTCCCGCTGATGATCTTTTCGGTGTTTGAATTGTTCGGAGTCTTTTTACCTTTCACTTTCGAGATCACACTCGGCTTCTCACTCTACTTCCTGTACGCGTCTTTGAAAAATTACAAAAAGAAAAACACGGTTTAACTGACCTCCGCTTCGGCACATGCAAATGTCCGCAGCGGAGGTTTTTTAGGCTCCATGAAGCACAACGAGAAGAAACGGGCCGGCAGGAATGGTTTATCGGCGTCCAATACCCTTTCCCTACCCGCCGGGCCGTAATCGTCATAAGTTTGAAGTGATTTCCTGCTGACTCGTGACGATTAGGGAGTGATCTCAATGAGTGGGAAGATTTCACAGGCTAACTTATTCAGATCAGACAGTTTCGTTATGAGTTGCGCCAAATTTCCGTTCAACTCATAACGATCCGTCTTTTTCATGCTGCGCATACGCGCCTCAGCGCGTATGGTCCCCTTTAAATCCCCTTAAAAACAAAGAAGCCCCCGCTACCGGTAGCGGAGGCTTCTTCATCGTTCAATGATCTATTCTTTGTCTTCTTCTGATTCAGGCGGCTCGCACGTATGCGTTTTTCCTGTTTTTTACGTTCGATCTTGCGTTTGTAGCCGGGCTTGACTTTCTTCTTCAGTTTCTTTCTCATCCCGTGTATCTCAGGATCGAAATCTGATTTGTGCACATTCTTGCCTTTACGCTGATCACGGCGGTTTCGGTCATAAACATCCACGACTTCGCCGTTTTTGAGTTCTTTCGGCTGGAAGCTGATGCCCCGTTTTTCGATGATTTCGATATCTTTCTCGTCGTCCGGACCGTAAAGCGTGATCGCGATGCCGCTGAGCTGGTTACGCCCGGTACGGCCGACACGGTGAACAAAATAGTCGAGGTCTTGAGGCACTTCGGCATTGATGACGTGTGAAATGCCTTCGATATCGATCCCGCGGGCAGCCAGATCGGTCGCGACGACGTACTGATATTCCAGATTCTGGATCTGTCTCATCACTCGGCGACGCTCGCGCGGTGGGATCCCGCCGTGTACGACAGCGACTTTCAGGCCTTTTTTCTTCAGCTGATGGGCGATATCATCGACGTATTCCTTGGTGTTGGCAAAGACCAGAGCCAGATACGGCTGACCGATCGTGAGCAGCTGATGGATCAGGTCGATCTTGTTCTTGCCTTTGGTCGAAATCAGCCAGTTTTCCACTGTATCCGCAATGACCTGCTCGTTTTCGACTTCGATGACGATCGGATTGTTCATGTATTTTTTCAGGAAAGGCTGCAGTTTCTGCGGGACCGTTGCTGAAAAGACGAGCATCTGTCCTTTTTCAGGCAGGCGCGTGGCGATCTTGTCGACATCTTCTAAAAAGCCCATGTCAAGCGTCATGTCGGCTTCGTCCACGACCATATACTTGGACGTGTGGATGCGCAGGGCGTTGCTTTCGAGCATATCAAGCAGACGTCCCGGCGTACCGATGACGACATGCGGCTGCGCGTTTTCAAGTTTCTGGATCTGTCTGTCTTTGTCCGTCCCGCCGACATACGACTGAACGTTGATCTCTTCAGATGAATGCTCGGCAAGCTGTGTGGCTGCATTCGCCAGCTGTTCAGCCAGTTCACGGCTCGGCGCCGTCACGACCAGCTGAACTTCCTCTTTAGCCGGGTCGATCTGGTTGAACAACGGCAGCAGGAAGGCATGCGTCTTACCGGAACCTGTCTGTGACTGTCCAATGATGTCGCGTCCCTTTTTCACTTCAGGGATCACTTTTGTCTGGATTTCAGTCGGTTCATCAAAACCGATCTCTTTAATGGCTTCAATCAGATAATTGTCTAAATTAAATCTATCGAATGGGTGTGTCATTTTTCATTCCTCATTTCTCTTACTACTACGTATCTGTACCAAAGCAGAGCCCATCTCGCCATAGCAAATGACGAATGACCCAAAAAACGACACCTTCTATTAAGAAGATGCCGCCTTTTTCTGTCACTGTTTATTTAATCAAACGGATAGTCTCTGGGTTCTTCCTGGACAGAGATCCATTTCCAGGTCGTGAATTCGTCCAGCGAATGTTCACGTCCGAATCGGCCGAGGCCTGACTGCTTTTCTCCGCCGAAAGCGATATACGGTTCGTCATTGACACTCTGGTCGTTGATGTGGACCATGCCCGTGACCATTTTTTCCGCAAAGGCAAAGGCCCGTTTTTCATCTCGTGACGAAACGGCGCCGCTGAGTCCGGCTACGGTATCGTTCGCCAGTTCCAAAGCATGGGCTTCATCTCTGGCCGGGATCAAGGTCACGACCGGCCCGAACATTTCGTTTTGAGCTGTCGTCATGTCATTCGTCCCTTTTAAAACGACCGGTGTCAGCACGTTCCCTTCACGCTTGCCTTCAAGCAGGATCTCCGCACCTTCAGACTCTGCTTTTTTTACTTCGTCCTGCAGCCGGTCGACTTCTTCTCCACTGATCAGCGGACCGATCAGCGTGCCTTCCTGCGTGGGATCACCGTGTTTCAGCGAACGGGCCATTCTAACGAATTTCTCTGCAAATTCATCGAAAACCGATTCATCCACGATGATCCGGTTGGTGGACATGCAGATCTGACCACTGTGCATGAAGCGTCCATAGATGGCGCCTGAAACCGCCTGATCGATATCCGCATCATCCAGCACGACCATGGCATTGTTCCCGCCCAGTTCCAGGATCGTCTTCTTGACTTCGCGCCCGCATACTTCGCCGATTTTTTTGCCTACCGCCGTTGAGCCGGTAAAGGAAATCAGATTCGGTACCCGATGCTCGTAGAATGCATCGCCGATCTCAGATATTTTAGGGTGGACGACCTGCAAGACGCCCTTGGGCAGCCCTGCTTCTTCAAATACCTTGGCGATGATGTTCCCGCCACTGACCGGTGTCTGTGAACCTGGTTTCAGCACGACGGCATTCCCTGCAGCCAAAGCCGGTGCCACAGACCGCATGGAAAGGTTCAACGGGAAATTGAAGGGACCGATCACCCCGACCACACCGACCGGTTTGCGGATGACATGATTTTTCTTCCCGGGGATCATGGACTCGTTCACGATCGTTTCCATCCTGAAGGGGAATTCGGCCGCCAGACGCATGACCGACAGAGTGATATCCAGTTCCAGCCCGGCTTTGGCGACCGTCGAGCCAGCGTCTTTGACAAGGATGTCCACGATTTCATCTTTCCGGTCCTCCATGATCTGAATGGCTTTTCTGATAATGCCTGCTCTTACAAACGGATTCGTCTGTGCCCATTTTTTCTGATGCTTCTCGGCGCTTTCATAGGCTTCATTCAAATCCTCCAGTGACGCTGCCTGCAATTTCATATACGATTTTTGCGTGTAAGGATCGAACGATTCAATGACCTCTGAGCTCTTACCCTTCACGCCACTTGCCACCGATAAAATTCAGATCCAGCTGTTCATAGTTTTCCATTGCTTTCATCCTCTCTAAATTTTTTCATCTAGTGTAACTTTAAGTCAAACGCTTACTTTTTTGCAAAAAACACGCTTTGAAGACCCGAATGTGAAATAAATATGTCAATAAAGTTGATTGATGTGTTGATTAAAAGTAAAATAGAAAGCAGATGCACGAACATGCCCGGCATGTAGAAAAGAGGAAAATATGTTTGAAGAAATGAAAGCACTCTATATCATATTCGGAGCTACAGGAGATCTGGCTTCCAGAAAACTGTATCCCGCATTATACAAATTATACAAGAAAGGCTGTCTGAAAGATCACTTCGCCGTTATCGGGACCGCGCGCAGAGACTGGTCAGACGAGTCATTACCCAGGAGGTCGTGCGCGAATGATCAGCGACGTCGGCAGTATCCGATGAAGACGCTCAGGCGTTTTCAAGCCACTTCCGCTACCAGTCACACAACGTGAAAGATACGGCGCATTACAATACGTTGAAAGATCTGGCCGATTCACTTGATAAAAAGTACAGGAATCAAAGGGAACCGTATTTTCTATCTGTCCATGTCCCCGACGTTCTTCGGGACTATCGCGACACATCTGAGAGATCAAGGCTCTAGTCACTGAAAATGGCTTCAACCGCGTGGTCATTGAAAAGCCGTTCGGCACAGACCTCGAATCGTCTAAAGAACTCAATGACGAGATCAACGCCGCCTTTGACGAAGACCAGCTGTACCGCATCGATCACTACTTAGGCAAGGAAATGGTCCAGAACATCCTGGCCCTCCGTTTTTCCAACCGGATCATTCAGGACAGCTGGAACAGCGAGACACTTTCTTCCATCCAGATCACTCTGGCAGAAGATCTGGGTGTGGAAGAACGTGCCGAATACTACGATAAGACCGGCGCACTAAGGGACATGGTCCAGAACCACGTGCTGCAGATCGTCAGTCTGCTTACGATGGATGAACCTGAATCCTTTACGACTGAAAATGTCCGCAGACAGAAACTGGCTTTACTTGAATCACTGAAAAAACCGGATGTGGACGAAGAATTCGTGAGAGGACAGTACACAGAGTCTTCGAAACGGCGAAGCCAAGGGCTACCGTCAGGAAGATAAAGTGGATCCCGAGTCCAAGACGGAAACGTTCGTAGCCGGCAAAGTGATCATCGATTCAGATAAATGGCGCGACGTCCCTGTTCATATCCGGACAGGCAAACGGATGAAACAGAAAACGTCAGCGGATCGATGTTTTATGGAAAAAAACGGATCAGGAGCTCTTTGAAGAACACGAGTCACGCCTGACGATCCATATCAGCCCTGACGAAGGCTTTGAAATGCAGCTGAACGGCAAGGAAATCGGTCCCGGCATGCATTTGAGACCCGTGACCCTGCAGTCCATCCGTTCTGAAGAAACGATCGAAGAAAGTCCTGAAGCCTATGAAAAACTGCTGCTGGACGTGCTGGAAGGTGACGAGACAAACTTTGCGCACTGGGGCGAAGTGGCCGCATCATGGAAGTACATCGACCACATCAGACAGGCCTGGGACGAGAGTGACAAAGACATTTCATTCTACCCTGCTCACACGATGGGTCCCAAAGAAGCCGACGACCTGCTCGCTTTAGACGGGCAGAAATGGATCTGTGATCCAAAAGACTGACTTAAATATTAAAACGCCTTGCCCGGACGATCGTCTCGGGCAAGGCGTTTCCGTTTATGTGGTATCGGATGTGGCTGCACTTATTATCTCAGCTTGCTGTTGTCCAGATGATTCTCGTTGTAGAAAAAGGTTTTCAGCTTGTCTTTCAGCTGTCAGGGATCGTCCCTGCCTTGTCATTTTCGATCTGCAGGACGAGCTTGGGTTCATGGAGACTCATGCGCAGGAGCAGCCAGCCTCTGCCGTAAGGATCGCTCAGCTGCACGCGTTTGCCTTCCAGATTGTCCGGGACCAGCGTAAAGCCGTCGATGCTGTTCACCCAGTCCGCAAAGCGTTCCAGGATGTTCATGCCGATAGCCTTGTAGTCGTCAGTGGTAATGACGAAACGGACTTCTTCCGTCTCCACCGGCTGGTCCAGATGCCTGATCAGGTCGGTGACACTTTTCCCTTTTTCAGCCAGCTCGGCTTCTTTGGCAACGATCTTCGCTGCCAGGTATGCCCCGTCATCCAGAAAGAAATTCTCACGGAGGGCCGCGTGACCGCTCGTTTCGATGGCGAGCGCGCAGTCGACCCCGTCTTCATTCAGTTCGATCCCGCGGTTGATGACGTTCCGGTAGCCGGAAATATAGCGGTCGACTTTCCGCCCATTCTCTTCCACGAACTGGATCAGATGGTCGGAGACTGGTGAAGTGGTCACGATGGTCGTGCCCGGATTTTCTTCCAGCACGATCGCACCGATCAGACCGATCAGATTGTTGCGGTTGATGCTGTTCCCTTCACTGTCGACGATCGCTGAACGGTCGACGTCGGTATCAAAGATGATCCCCAGGTCAGCCTTGTTTTTCAAGACAGCCTCACTGATGCTCTGCATGGCTTCTTTGTTGTCCGGATTCGGTTCGTGATTGAGGAAGCGTTCCGTCGGGATCGAGGAACTGACTGCCGCTGATGTCGGCTCCGAGTTCTTTCAGGACATGATCCGCAAAGAATCCGCCGGCCCCGTTGCCCGCATCCACGATGATTTTCCGGTCAGCCAGAGGTTTTGCCGCTTCATCCACGTTCAGCGCTTCTCTGATTTGTCTGACCAGATCTTTGGCATAAACGGAAAGCAGATCTTTCGGTCGGTCTCACTCGGTGTATCGGCGGCCGGACGGGCTTCTTCTTCAGCCAGTGTCAGGATCGCTTCGATGTCTTCATGCTCCAGTCCGCCGCCTTCGGTAAAGAACTTCAAACCGTTGTATTCCATCGGCAGATGACTGGCCGTGATCATGATGCCGATGTCCGATTTGAACGCGTCATATGCGTGGACATGGAACAGTGCCGGTGTCGTGGCCATACCGGCATCGATCACATGAGACGCCCAGACCGGTAAAGATTTCGCTTCAGCCAGTCCTTGATCGCGGAACCGTTAGGCGGCTGTCATGCCCCACGGTGATGGTCGTCTCAGTGAGCGGTTCTGTCCGATTTCTCCAGCCACCAGCCGATCAGGCCGTTTGCGATCTGCTTCACTGTCTTTTCCGTCAGGTTTTTCTTCTGGTTTTCGGTATCCAGAGCGAATCCTCTGATGTCCGAGCCGTTCTGCAGTTTCTTTAAGTCTGTTTCTGTCATGTAGGCATTCTCCTTTTATTGTTCTGCTTCTTCAGTACACCGTCAAAATGCGCGTAAACGTCTTCCGCTTCTCTCTTAGACGTCTTTATAAAGAATGATCGTGTCGTTTCCGGCAACGGTCCCGACAATATCCGGGTAGTGGCTGTCATCGATCAGTGCCCCAATCACATGCGCATTGCCGGGCAGCGTCTTGACCACATTTAAAAACTGGACGTGCGTCACACCCGTAACGACACTTTTGATCGTGGCGTTCAGCCGTTCTTCCATTGTTATCTGGTTGTTCTGGTACAGCGTGTATTTGATCCCGCCGTCTGGAGAAGAAGTCTTGATCAGGTTCAGTTCCTTGATGTCGCGTGAAATCGTCGCCTGGGTGGCTTTGACGCCTTTCTGCTCGAGCAGCTCCAGAAGTTCGTCCTGTGTGGACACTTCATTATTCAAAACGATCTGCTTGATCAGCATCTGTCTTTCTGATTTTTTCATTTCCTCCCAACTTTCTGTTATTTTATAGATATATGTATATTTTATTATAACTTATTTCGCATAAACATTCATCTTATTCCTTTAATATTCTCTAAATAAGAATGATTCGAATCAGCCGAGCGCCATTGAGAAACTGTTGCTAGTCACGGTCAGCTTTGCTATAATACAAGTGCTTAATACTTAAGGTATCAGAAACGGCTATTGATTTGACTATTCAAAATAACAGCCCTTTTTTTATGCACACGTATGATAACTTTAAGGGTCAGAAATCACATACTGGAGGTCTTTTACATGGATTACAAACAACCGATTGCAGAAGCAATACATGAACAACTAAGCGATTCGCTTGAACTGAACGAAATCAGACAGCTGCTTGAAAAACCCAAGCACACGGATCACGGAGACGTGGCCTTCCCCACGTTCCAGCTGGCTAAACTGTTCCGCAAAAATCCGGCTCAGATCGCTCAGGAAGTCGGCGAAAAAATCTCGTCGCCCCTCATCGATCGCATGCAGGTCGTCGGGCCTTACATCAACTTTTTCCTGAAAAAAGAAACGGTCTCAAGTGCTGTTTTGAAAGAAGTCATTTCAGAAAAAGAAAATTTCGGCAATCTGAAGATCGGTAATGGCAGCAATGTCCCGATCGACATGTCCTCGCCGAACATCGCCAAACCAATGTCCATGGGTCACTTGCGTTCGACCGTCATCGGCAACGCCCTGGCCAATATTATGGAAAAAGTCGACTACAACCCGATCCGCATCAATCACCTGGGCGACTGGGGCACGCAGTTCGGCAAGCTGATCACGGCTTACAAAAAATGGGGCAACGAGGAAGACGTCCGAAAAGACCCGATCAAGGAACTCCTGCGTCTCTACGTGAAATTCCACGCAGTCGCTGAAGACGATCCTTCCCTGGAAGATGAAGGCCGTCTGTGGTTCAAGAAACTGGAACAAGGCAATCCCGAAGCTGTTGAGCTGTGGACCTGGTTCAGAGAAGAATCACTCAACGAATTCAACAAAGTCTACGACCGTCTGAACATCCATTTCGACTCCACGAACGGTGAAGCCTTCTACAATGACAAGATGGAACAAGTCGTGAAACTGCTTGACAACAAGCATCTCCTGTCAGCCGATCAGGGCGCGCATATCGTCGACCTGGAAAAGTATGATCTGAACCCGGCACTGATCATGAAATCTGACGGTGCGACCTTGTATATGACCCGTGACCTGGCTGCCGCGATGTACAGAAAAAATACGTATGATTTCGCCCAGTCCCTGTACGTGGTCGGTCAGGAACAGTCGAACCACTTCAATCAGCTGAAAGCTGTTCTCTGAAGAAGCCGGTTTTGAATGGTCCGATGATATCCATCACATCCCATTCGGCCTGATCACCAAAGACGGCAAGAAGCTGTCGACACGTAAAGGGAAAGTCGTTTTGCTTGAAGAAGTGCTGAACGAAGCCAGTTCACTCGCCCTCCAGCAGATCAAAGACGAGAACCCGACCTGCCGAACAAGGAAACGGTCGCTGAACAAGTCGGCGTCGGTGCCGTGGTCTTCCATGACCTGAAAACGACCGCCTGAACAATTTCGACTTCACCATCGAAGAAGTCGTCCAGTTCGAAGGCGAGACCGGCCCTTACGTTCAGTACACACGCGCACGTGCCATGAGCATCCTGAACAAGGCTGACGTGAGTGACTTTGACGCTTCGCTTGAATACGGACTCAGTGACGAATACAGCTGGGAAGTCATCAAGCTGCTTCAGGAATATCCGCACACGGTGAAACGTGCCTTCGATAATTCACCGGAACCGTCGATCATCGCCAAGCACGCGGTCCACCTGGCGCAGGCTTTCAATAAATTCTACGCCAATGTCCGCGTCCTGGACGAACACGAAGAAAAAGACGCCCGTCTCGGACTTGTTTACGCCGTGACGCAGGTGCTCAAAGAAGACCTCCGCATCCTCGGGGTCCAGTCACCAGACGAAATGTAAACACTAAACAAAAAACCAGCGTCCCCTTCTATTGAATGAAGGAGGCGCTGGTTTTTTATGCTTTAAAAACATAAAAAAGAACACAACCCTCTTCTTTATGTCCAGTAAAGATAAGAGCTGTGTCTCTTTTAATTCACTACTTCAATTTGTCGTTTTCATAAGTATGGACGCGTTCGAGTCCGGCAAAATCCTGCTGGCGCAGCGCTTCATAGATCAGGATGTTGGCGGTGTTGGATAGATTCAGCGAACGGATATGCTCGTCATTCATCGGGATGCGCAGCGCTTTTTCGCGGTTCTCCTGCATGAATGCTTTCGGCAGACCGGTCGTTTCCTTGCCGAACAGGAAATAGTGGTCTTTGGATGTGTCTGAAAAATCGACGTCCGAATAGACTTTTTCGGCAAACTTGGAAATCAGGTACAGCGGGCTGTCGCCCACGACCTCAAGGAAGGCATCCAGATTTTTATGGTAATGGATCCCTACCTTGTCCCAGTAGTCCAGACCGGCGCGTTTCAGCTGCTTGTCGTCGGTGCTGAAGCCCAGGGGTTCGATCAGGTGCAGCTGGGTGTTCGTCCCGGCGCAAGTCCTGGAAATGTTCCCCGTATTGGCCGGGATCAGCGGTTCAAATAATGCGATGTGATTGGTCACGCTATCTCTCCTCATAGTTAAGGTTAAGGTTATTCATTTTCGTTATTCAATCGGGCTTTCAGGTCGGCGATGGCTTCCTTGAATTCGGTGACCGTTTCGTCTTCCGTTTCTTTTAAAAGAGCCTCTTCAAGAAAAGCAAGGATCTCTTCATTGGGCCGCTTTTCCGTGATCGTCGCCACGGCCCAGGCGGCAGTGCCTCTGATCATCGGTCTCGGGTCGTTGTCGATCACATTCAGAAGGTCCGGCACGGCCGTGTAGTCGCGGTCAGTTCGCCAGCGCGATGATCGCGTTGCGCTGCAGCGGTTTCTTGCCGCGCCAGGAGCCGGCCAGATCGCCGAACGTGTCTTTGAAGTCCCGGTTGGAGATCGTCAGGAGCGGTTTCAGTTCCGGCATGGTATTGACCGGATCCGGCTTCATCTCTTCATGGAAATGCGAATCGACGCCCTTGTTGTACGGACAGACGATCTGACAGATGTCGCACCCGTAGATGACGTGCCCCATTTTCCGGCGGTACTCCTTGGGCATGTAGCCTTTGGTCTGCGTCTGATAGGACAGGCACCGGTTCGCGTTCATCCGGCCGTCACCCAGGAGCGCATCGGTCGGGCAGGCGTCCACACAGCGCGTCAGTTCGCCGCAGCCGTAAGACACCTGCTCGTCCGGTTCAAATGCGATATTTGTCAGGATCTCGCCCCAAATGAACGTACAAGCCGAATTCTTCGGTGATCAGCAGGCCGTTTCGCCCGATGAACCCGAGGCCGGCACGCTGGGCGCAGCGACGTCCACCAGTTCACCGGTATCGACCATCGGCTTGAACGCCACTTCGCCCGGAGCGATCTCTTTGATGTATTCGACCAGCTGATTCATGCGGTCTCTTAAAATAAAGTGGTAATCCGTCCCCCACGACGCCCGGGCAAACTCCCCGCGGCGCTCGCCTTTCACACGCGGCGGCTTGTTGCGCATCTTGGACGGATACGCCAGCGCGATGGCAATGATGGACTTCGGTTCGGCAAAGATCTTCTCCGGATAGATGCGTTCCTCGATCACCTTGTGTTCGAAACCGGAATGATGCCCCTTGGCCTGCTGCTTGATCAGCTTGTCTTCCAGCGAGAAAAAAGGTTCGGCATGAGTGAAGCCGATTTTATCGATGCCGATTTCTTCCGCTTTGGCTTTGATCATTTCTTTCAACTGCTGGTTCATCACGCGTCTCCTTTCTTCTACATGTTCTTTTTATGTCTCTGTTAGTTGCGTTTGTCTGCGGCCAGCTGGGCCAGTCTGTCGCATAAAGTATTGTAGTCGATCCCCATGGCAGCGGCTTCCTGCGGGAACAGGCTCGTCGGGGTCATGCCCGGCAGCGTGTTGGCTTCGATGCAGTAGATGTCTGCAGTTCCAGCGACATTCACCATGAAGTCTGATTCCGCGAGTAGTACTCCAGCCTTAAAGCCTCGTGCACACGCTTGGCCACTCGCCTCGCATCTTGTTGCAGTCAGCACGCCACTGATCTCGGCCGGACAGATCTCGACGGTCGCGCCTTCCTGATATTTGTTCTCGTAATCGTAAAAGCCGGATTTGGGAATGATCTCGATCGGCGGCAGGGCCTGGTCTTCCAGGATACCGATGGAAAACTCGCGCCCTTCAATCATTTCTTCAATGAGAACGTCATTTGAATATTTTCTGGCGTCTTTGATCGCCGCTTCTAGTCTTCGTCTTTTTCAACCAGATACACGCCGATGCTCGATCCGCTGGCATCCGGTTTGACGACGCATGGCACCGGTGTCTTGGGAGACTGGCCTTCGCCGAGCACTTCCCATGTCGGTGTCAGCACACCCTGCTGGGACATGACTTCCTTGGCCAGGATCTTGTTCATGGCCAAGGCACTGCCTATGTAGCCCGTGCCGGTATACGTGATGTCATACAAGTCGAACACAGCCTGGAGCTGCCCGTTTTCGCCAAGTTCACCGTGAAGGGACAGAAAGACCAGGTCAGCTGACTGGGCGATCGGGATCACGTTCTCGCCGATCATCTCGTCTGGTTTTTCCTTCTGAGCGCGCAAGGCATTCAAGTCAGGGATCTGTCGTTTCACTTTGTATTCGTAGTTGTCTTTTTTTAATTTTTCAAAGGCTTCCTCAAAAGTCACGGCCTGATCTGTTCCGAAGTAAAGATCAAGTAAAATGACCCGGTGCCCGTTTTTCATCAAGGCGTTGGCTATCAGACTGCCTGAGCTCATCGACACTTCACGCTCGTGGCTGTAGCCGCCTGCAAGTACTACTATATCCATATCTTAGTCTCCTTTTTTGTTCTACTCGTATTATACACCATTCAAACCTGCTGAAAGAAGTCAAGTTGATTAAATTTCGGGTACACACAGAAAAAACGTACCGCCTCGGTGTCTAGCACTGCGAGAAGATACGTTAATGAAGCCTTTGGAATTCACTTGTTTTTATCAGCTTCTGATGGGGTGACTGATAAAAGCCGATGAACCAAAATAGCTTATGCAGTCCATAATATCACTTCTATAATAATATAACACAAGGCCCTGATATCGCGGTAGTCAAAGATAATGTTCCAGACTTATCTACTCTATTGCGCTTGCTTCCAGCTAAGATCACCATGTCGACCGTGATCTCCCGCCATGATGTTCTTTGTCTGCCGTCTTCACTGCATCGATGTGCCAGCCCGAGCGGCGTCATGTTGAGGAAATCCGCTGACCTCTTCATCAGTCAGCTCGAACCGTGTAACGCACCTCATATTGCCTGAATGCGGCCGGATAATGCCTCCTTGAATTTGTCTCTTGACCTCTTTGTTGGAATGACTGCCTGCCTGTCTTCCCGGCTGGAGCGCTCGCAGTTCCTTCAGATAGTCCTCTCCCGGGATCACTTTGATGACCCGTCCGCCGGGTTTCAGGAGCCGGTCAAATTCCTCATAATTGGATGGGGACAAGATATTCAGTATCGTGTCGAATCTCTCCGTCTCAAATGGCGACTGCGCCAGATCCGCGACCAGGAAGAGATGTCTCTTCGACGTAGCTGGCTGCGCCGTAAATCGACGCCTTCTTTGGAAATATCAAAGGCGATCGATGCGGACCCGAGAGCTCCCTTCTCCCTGAGGTAGGCACTGTGAGCCCCTTCGCCGCACCCGACATCCAGCGTCGCGCCGTCTTTGTCCATAATCAGCGGGTACAAAGAGTTTGTCCAGCATCGGCTGCCAGACCCCCATACGTGCAGTGCGCTGTCTGGACAGCATGCACCTCGCGGGTATATTCCGACTTCGCAGGCTTCAAGAAGCAGATGCAGCGTCCCTTTTTTCGACAGGTCGAACGCATGACCTTGTCGTCGCAGACTCACCTGGTTGCCCGTCCATTATGCCTAGAAGACGCGTTCTGACACACACGGACACTCTGGGACGAGATCCAGATGCTCCAGCAGGAGACCGTATGCCCTTATATCTACTTTTTTCATGATCGTAGACCTCGATTTCATAGCCTAGTGCCTAGACGTTACTGCTTATCCATGATATAACGAAAGCCAACAAAGATGAAGGGATGAAACGGCTCATGCCTTGGAATATGTACAAGATTATCCCGATTCATTTAAAAATCTGGACCACGTCGTCCGGAAAAAAGCGATCGATATCGCCAATGCGCTGGCCCCCCGACGGCTATGGACGGACGGCCGTGCCAGTCCAGTGGCCACCCAGTCAGGCCAAAGAATGGAATCGGCTGACGCCTCAAAGGACGAACGCAAAGCCCTATCGGAGTATGCCGACCGCCCGAGCAAAGCGCGACGCCCACGACACGCCGGTCAACGCGGAACCGCTGGACCATGACGTGCTGGTCTACTATGAAGAGGACGACTGGAAAGTCCGGACCAACAGAAGCCAAGCGCGCCGATTCAACGCACGAGGAGAGGAATGAGGCGGTGGACGCGAGCCAGAGAGATCGCCGAGAACAAACGAGCACCTCCGTCGATCCGCTTCACCCAAGACTGGCGACCGGCAGGATTAGGTTTATTAGAATAAGATAGACCCTGAAACGCAGTATCGATGCATACTGCGCTTCGGGGTCTTTTCTATGCTGAAAAAGCTGTTTTAGCTGTGTTCGAAAGTCTCTGTCATTCGAAGTTAGAGCTGGGACAGGTTCGGCACGTTGCGCAGCGGTTTCTTCCGCAAAGACCGAACCGCCGGTAATTCGGCAGTTAGCTAAAAGTCGTCTGGCTTCTAAGTGTCGAAGTTACCTTTGTTCGACACTTAGAAACACAAGAATCGCCGCTAATGACCGAACAAGCCCCTCTTCGGCAATTACAGCAGACCTTTTTCGCTGCAAACGGTTGAACCGCCGCCCGACTTCGGCACTTTAAACGATGCAGAAAAGCTCTCGAATACCGAACTTTGCCAAGTTCGGCTAAGTCCATCAAGTTACCTTACCCTGACGAACCTGCCGAATGCTGACAAATCCATGACAAATACCAACACGATCCTTACTGATTTTCAGAAAAATAAAAAAAGAGAAAAGCCCAGGCTTTTCTCCTTCCGATCTCGATCATTTTATTTCTTCTTGAAAACGTCAGGTGTTTCCGTAGTACTTACCGTATCGTTGTACGCATGCGCCGGAGCTTCTGCGACGTTGTCCAGCGTCCGTTCGTACTTGACGGGTTCGTTTCGGATGTCCTGTTCAGAGAGTTTCTGATCCAGCCAGATCTCTGTTTCCATCACGGCTTCGTCCATGCGAATAATGGCTTTTTTCTTGGCTTCTCTTGGCTTTCAGTTTCATATCATCCTGAAACTCTCCGCCTGACTGCGGTGCGAATGTAAGCAGGCTGCCGGCCCCTGCCAGTGCGCCAAGTCTGCGCCCAGTCCAAAACTTGTTTTTGACATGTGAACTCCTCCTTGTTTATCTTTCGTATTTTTCCAGTGTGACCAGTTCGATGCAGATGCATAAGGCTTCCATCGCGATCTCCAGATTATCCAGCTTGGCAAAGCTCGGTGCCAGTCGGATGCTGTTGTCCAGCGGGTTGATGCCGTAAGGATAGGCGGCGTTCGCCGGCGTCAGAGAAATGCCAATGTCTGTCATCTTCTGAACGATCTTCGCGGCGCAGCCTTCTTCAGTCGTCAGATGAACGAAGTAGCCGCCTTTCGGAGACGTCCAGCTCACAAACGACTCGCGCTCGCCGTGGAAATAGGCCGACAGGATCGCTTCGATCCATTCGAACTTGGGCCCGAGGATCTCGGCGTGCTTGGCCATATGCGCCTCGATGGTCTCCATGTCTTTCAGAAAGTTGACATGACGTTTCTGATTGATCTTGTCGAAACTGATCACCTGCTTGCTGAAATGATGGCCCATTCTTTGATGTTGTCCTCGGACGCACCCATGGCAGCCACGCCGGCGCCCGGCAGCGTCATCTTGGACGTCGACACGAACTGGATCACGCGGTCAGAATGGCCGGCGTCTTTACAGGCTTTCAGGATGTCCTTGACGGTCACTTTCTCTTCCGTCAGGTCGTGCACGGCATAGGCATTGTCCCATAGAAGCAGGAAATCCTCCGCTGCCGTGTGCATGCCGGCCAGACGGTCCACCACGTCATCCGTGACGGACTCGCCGGTGGGGTTGTTGTATTTCGGCACCACGAACATGCCTTTGATGGCCGGATCCTGGGAAACCAGTTTCTCGACCACTTCCATGTCGGGACCACTGCCGGTCAGTTCCACCGGGATCATCTCGATGCCCATGTGTTCCAGCATGAACCAGTGGCGGTCATAGCCGGGGCTCGGGCAGATGAACTTGACGGTCTCTTCCTTGTTCCAGCTGTTTTCTCTGGTAAGCATGTTATGGCTGATGACTTCATACATGAGCTGAAGGCTTGAGTTCCCGCCGACGAACGTTTCTTCGACGGTCGTGTTCAAAAGCTGTGCCGAAGAGTTCCCGCGCTTCTCTGATGCCGTAAAGGCCGCCGTAGTTGCGGATATCGATCTCGTCTTCACTCAAGAAGTCTTCGATTTTAACGTCATTGATCAGGCTCTCAGACAGTTTCAGCTGCTTCTGAGAAGGAATCCCCCTCGCAAGGGTCAGATCCATCGGACGTTCCTTGTAGAGCGCATACTGGCCTCTCACTATATCTAACCGTGTTTCCTGTTGACTCATAAGGTGCTCCCTTCATAACTATAACGTAATATCTATAATTATAACGTATGTGTCTGTGATATGAAAACGTTATTGTTTCTCTGTTCTGCAAAATTTTCCTCTGTCTGGTCGTGCTTGTTTCTGATGATCTCAGCCACTTTCCGGACGCACGCGTCGTGATCGTGAGCACGGGCCGGGCACTGGTAGCGTCCGAAGAAAATCATGCGGTGATGCGCGATGCTCCACAGTTCTTTGGGCAGTTTCTTCATCAGCGCTTTTTCGACCTGGACCACCGTCGCTTTCGGGTCGACGATCTGGAACTTCTTGCTGATCCGTTCCACGTGGGTATCGACAGCGATCGCCGGCTCGTCAAAGGCGACGCTCATGACCACGTTGGCGGTCTTGCGTCCGACTGCTGGCCAGGCTCTGCAGCTCCTTGTGCGTACTCGGCACCTCTCCGTCAAACTCCTCCACCAGCTGCGTGGCACATTTTTTTATAAACTTTCGCTTTGTTCCGGTACAAGGCCGATCGTCTTGATCTTGTCCATGATCTCGTTGACATCCGCCTCCATCATCGCTTCAGGGGTCGGATAGGCTTCAAACAGGCGCGGGGTGACCTTGTTCACGCCCACGTCCGTCGTCTGCGCACTCAGGATGACGGCGATGAGGAGCTCGAACGCATTTTTATGCGTCAGTTCCGCTTTCGCATTGGGATACAGCTCACCCATCGCTTCGATCAGTTCTGTGGTCTCTTTTTTTGTAAGCAGTTTTTTAGATGCAGTCAAATCAGGTTCTCCTCCAGCTTAATTGTCAAATTTATCTTTCAGCCAGTTGTACATCGGTACCGGCTTTTCGTCCGGATCCGACGTCTCTTTGGTCACGTCATTCGTCTGTTTCTGTCTGAAGTGCTTGGATCTTTTTCCACCTGTTCCTTGGTCCGGATATTTTTCTTCTCCCAGGTCAAGAGGATGCGGTCGATGTATTTCAGGCTGTAGACCTGGTTCAGGACCGCTTCTCTGAGCGCCATTTCGATCAGCTCCGGCCGGTATTTGTCTTCGTCGATCCACATATTCAGTGTCTGGATCTCCATCGCGGACAGGCTGCGTCCGAATTCTTCTTCAAACAGCTGATACAGATTCTTGGAAGCCAGGACTTCCTTCTCTGATTCTTCTTGTTTCATATCCTGAAGTATAAGCGTCGTCAGTTTTTCGTAAAGCAGGTCGAAGGAAAACTCGTCGACCGTCTTGCCTTCTTCGTCCGAGCGGGTCTCGATCGTCAGCACTTTTTTGGTCATCAGCTGATGGATGGCTTTGAAGGCCTCCTCGCGCGAAACGTCCAGGCGTTCGGCCAGCAGTTGACTGTCCGGGAAACGCTGACCGTTTTCGACCAGTGAAAGCAGCTGCTAGGAGCGTGACCAGGTCGTTCATTGCTCCAGGCCGATCTTGCGGTAGTGTTTGAGCAGATAGTTCGGGACGGCGGTCGTTCCGGCACTGATCCATTCAAATAAGGGGTTTTTGTTCATCGTTGGCCTCCTTCGGGTCATTCGTCACGTCACGTTTATGAAAAAAGGACTGGGGGTTTAGTCCCAATCCTCCTTCCAGAAAAAATATTTGTTAGTATTAAGGGTAAATGCGGTTCAATAGACGCGGGAACGGGATCGCTTCACGGATGTGTTCGGTTCCGCTGAGCCATGTCACCATACGTTCCAGGCCTAAGCCGAATCCTGAATGAGGCACGCTGCCGTATCTGCGCAGATCGAGGTACCATTCATAGTCGGCCACGTTCAGACCAAAGTCGACGATTTCCTGACGCAGAGTCTCGTAGTCATCTTCACGCTGGGAACCGCCGATGATCTCACCGTAGCCTTCAGGGGCGATCATGTCGGCACACAAGACGACATCGTCGCGTTCCGGATGACGCTTCATGTAGAACGGTTTGATCGCTTTCGGATAGTTCACGATAAAGACGGGCTTGTCGTACTGTTCGGCAATGAAGGTCTCTTCAGGTGAACCGAAGTCTTCGCCCCAGGTCACGTCAAAGTCGTTCTTCTGCAGCAGATCGACCGCTTCGTCATACGAAACGCGCGGATAAGGCAGTTCAGTATATTTTTTCAGCAGTTCTTTGTCACGCTCAAGGATATCCAGTTCGTGGTCGCAGTTGTCCAGGACACTCTGTACCAGGTAAGCGACGTATTTTTCCTGGACTTCCAGTGAGTCGTCATGGTCCATAAAGGCCATTTCCGGTTCCATCATCCAGAATTCGATCAGGTGACGGCGGGTCTTGGATTTTTCCGCACGGAAGGTCGGGCCGAATGAGAAGACACGTCCCATTGCCATAGCGGCCGCTTCCATATAAAGCTGACCACTTTGTGACAAGAAAGCATCACGGTCAAAGTACTTCGTCTGGAACAGTTCCGTCGTGTTTTCCGCGGCGTTCCCGGTCAGAATAGGCGGATCGATCTTGACGAAGCCTTCATTGTTGTAGAATTCATAAGTCGCACGGATGATCTCATTCCTGACCTGCATGATGGCATGCTGTTTGGTTGAACGCAGCCACAGATGGCGGTTGTCCATCAGAAATTCGGTGCCGTGTTCCTTGGGGGTGATCGGGTAATCGACTGCTTCGCTGATCACCTCGATGTCTTCGATATGTATCTCATATCCGAATTTTGAACGGGCGTCCTCAGAAATCGTGCCTGTGACCCAGATGGAACTTTCCTGTGTCAGGCTTTTTGCCTTGTCAAAAACCGCTTCGTCGACCTGACTCTTGACGACGACGCCCTGGAAAAAGGCCGAGCCGTCACGCAGGCTGAGAAAGGCGATTTTTCCGCTTGAACGTTTGTTGGCGACCCAGGCTCCGATCTTGACTTTTTCGCCCACATGGTTTTTTGAGTCGATGATTTGTATCTTCTTCACTGTGCAGTCTCCTTCACCTAAATAGTTTCATTTCAATGCTGTCTCTTCGTTAAATATTATCGATCGTGCGTACCCATTCACCGGTCTCAAGATCGATGATGTAGTACCCCAGCCGGTCATTGTCATTTTTGTATGTGACTTCCCAGATGGGCCGGTCATTCATCCAGCCGACCTTGGCGTTCAGGATGCGTTTCGGTTCTCTTGCCTGTCTCGTCTGTCTGATCGCTTCCTGTTCGGTCATGGTGCCCGGTACGTCATACGTCCGGATCTCGCCGCCGGTTTGCTTGACGATGTAGAGTTTTTCTTCCCCTTCTTCGCTGAAGCCTCTGACGGAAAAGATCGTTTCCTCGCCGTTGTACCAGTAGAAATCTTCTGACTGGGCAAGATCTGTCCGTTCAGTTAAAAAAGTGACGGTTTCGTTCCTTGCCTGGGCATACGGTGCACTGGCCCGCTGGTACAGCACCAATGAACCTAAAATGAACACGCTCAGTGCGATCACGAGTCCTATGATAACTTTCTTCACTCTATTCTCCTCTGATCCTCTTGCCTGAAAAACGTTTATAATCAACTCTCTTAGTATAGCAAATCAGACCTGATAAATAAATAAGGCATTTTAGAGAAAAGCACGAATCAGACGTTTTATCACTTATGTTTCGTCACTTTTAAAAAAGGCGGACACTTCCTGGATGATCTCGGACAAAGGACGTTCGTCGACTTCCAGCTTCTCAGGGAGAGAATTCAAAAAGACGGACGCATAGCTCGCTTCGACAAAACGGCGGTCCAGAACGATCCAGACGCCTTTATCGTTTTGTGATACGGATCAGCCGGCCGAGCCCCTGCTTGAAGCGGATCACAGCCCGCGGCAGAACGTCGTGCACGAACGGGTTGTCGCCCCGGCTGCGCAGTTCCTCATGGCGTTTTTTGACCATCGGCATGTCCGGTGAATCGAACGGCAGCTTGGTGATGATGACGATCTTCAGTTCATCGAGCGGGAAATCCACGCCTTCCCAGAAACTGTCCGAGCCTAAAATCACGCTCTGACGCGCTTTCTTGAACTGCTTCGTCAGCTTGACGGCGCTGCCGGAAATGTCTGGGCCAAGATCGTCTTATCTTTCAGATGGCTCCGCCGTTTCAGCGCCTGATAGACCCGCTGGATCATGTCATGCGACCGGAAAAGGACCAGGCAGTTTTCATCTGTCTGACTCAGGATCTGGTCGATCTGTTCCGTGATGAAGGTGACCGACACGCTCGTTTTTTCCTGCTTGTGCATGTCGGCATCCGTCGTCACGAACAGTTTCGCCTGCCTGCTGTAATCATACGGCGAGGCGTAGACGTCCAGCTGCTTGTTTTCGATTCCCAGCTGTTTCTGCAAATAATACACCGAATCGTTCACGGACAGGGTACTGCTGGTCAGGATCTTATGCTCGGCCGCATTGAATGCCTCAAGCAGCGTTTCTTTCGTCTCCTGATCGAAACGGGAAAAGGACAAGGTCGACAGTGGGTTTTTCGAGTAAAAGCGGACGCTCGTCTGACTGGACTGATCGCCGGACAAGAACAGATAGCTGAACCGCTTGACGACGGTACCGAAATGATCGAGAATGACTTTGATCTTGGTCAAGACGCGTTTCTCCTTCTGCGTCAGGTCTTCCCTGTCGCTTTCCAGGCTGTCGGTCAGCTGGCGGCCCACATAGATCAGTTCTTCCAGGTTTCCGTTTAAAAACTCGGTGTCCCGCTTGATGTCCAGTGGCAGGTTCCGGTAATCGATTGCTTTTTCTTTCCATTCGATCACGCGGTCGTCATACGTCTCCGCATGCATCAGCCAGTCCAGCCATTTTTTGGTCCAGTCTTCCCACTCATCCGAAAAGAGCTGAACCACCGCGTGCAGCGTGTCCAGCTGGTAAGGTTTTATGCTGCTGGACGGCAGAAGATTCAGGCAGTCGTTCAACAGCGTGTCTTCCTTGTCTTTTGAGCCCAGCCGCTTCAGTTCGTTGGTGATCGACCGGGTTGAAAGCAGCATCGTCGCGTTCTGATCCAGCACGTCCGGCACATGATGCGCCTCGTCCAGGATCAGTTTCACGTTTTCAAACCGCTCCGGACGCCTTTGCCATTCGGAAAACAGGTAGGCATGATTCGAGACCAAAATAGACGCTTTGTCCAGGCGTTTTTCCCGCCGGTTTAGATAATCCACCTCTAAAAAGCTTTCCAGCTGGAGTTTCATCTCAGGCGTGCTTCTGATTTCATCCCAGAACGGGTGATGCAGGGTCTTGCCCAAGCCGATCTCCTCCAGGTCCCCTTCGTCGGTTTCCGTGAGCCAGACCAGCACTTTCATGCAGAAAGCCGCTTCCGTGTCGGACGGGTCCACCTGCTTCAGCTTGTTGTAAAACGTCGACAGCGACAGGTAGTGACTGGGACTTTTCATCAGGGCCACCGCTTTGTCAAAGGCCAGTGCCTGCATCAGCTGCGGCAGACTGTCTTCGATCAGCTGGCGCTGCAGCAGTTTCGTGAAGGTCGATAGCACGATCTTCTCATCCGGCTTGGCAATGAACAGACTCGGGTACAGATAGCCGAACGTTTTGCCCAGACCGGCCGGCGCTTCGATGAACTGGACGTAGCCGGGCTTTTTCTGTTTGAAGTAGTTGAAGACCGTGTTCATCATCTGGTTCTGGCTTTCCCGGTACTCCAGTCCTGCCGCCTCGAGCTGCTCGAGCTTGTCGGTGTCTTTATAGGGATATGTATGTTTCTGTCGGTACGCTTCCCGCTCGCTTTTCGGATCCGGTTTCTTCAGCGCCAGGCCGTTGATGATCACCAGGGACTCATCAGAATCAGCCAGGCTGTTCTTTCATCGAATCCAAAGCATGACGGAAAAAGAGCGTCGTGTCCGCCGTCGTCACATCTGATAGCTCAGACAGGGTCTCCATCGTCACGAGCGGCAGGCGTTTCAGACGATCGCTCAGCCTGTTCAAAAGAAAGACCGTTGCCTCGGCATCATAGAGCGCATTGTGCGCCTGGTCCAGCTCATACCCTAAGAGACGCCGTCAGTTCCTTGAGCTGATAGCTGTCTTGTTTCGGAAAGAGGATCTGAGCCAGTTCCACCGTATCGATGGCCGGGATGGTCAAAGGCGGCATGCCGACGCGCTCGAAGCATTCATTTAAAAACTGATAGTCGAAACCGACATTGTGCGCCACGAAGATCGTGTCTTCCAGCAAGCGGTGAACGAGCTGGGCGATGTCTTCGAAGTAAGGCGCCGTCGCCATGTCTTTGGACGATATGCCCGTCAGGTCGCGGATGAGCCGGCTGACTTTTCTGGAAGGATTGACAAATGAATCGAACGTTTCGACGATCCGGCCGTTTTTGACCAGCACGCAGGCGAACTGGATGATGCGTTCGTCTCTGCCGATAGCTTGCGCCGGTCGCTTCGATATCGACGACCGCGTATAACTGATCCTTCTTCATCTGCTCTCCTCCTTTCGTCCGTTTAGATATAGTCGTTTTGCTTTAAATAGTCCAGCAAGGCAGTCGTGTCGTTTTGGATGTCGCCCTTGACGACTGCCCGCTCGGCCATCAATAGGGCCTGTCCGAGCCATCTGCCGCCGCGCTTGTCGGTTTCTTCCATAATGATCTTGCCGTTGATGGCCAGTTCTTTTCGGGAATGAATCGGCAGGTCTGCATCGATCGTATTCAACCGCGTCCCTGTCATAAGCGTTTCGCCTAAAAGTTCCAGGCACGTTTCGGCGTCCAGACGCCAGCTCTCTGGAAAAACGGTAGACCGTTCTCGTTTGAAGGCTGGTAGTTCAGACGGTACAGCAGCAGCTGATGCAGATCGGCACTGTCATTGATCAGCTGATTGGACAGCTTCCAGTGCTTCAAGAAGGCACGCGCTTCTTTCTCTTCCTGCACGCCCAAATGATAGAGCAGCAGTGCCCACATCTGACGCTCGCGGTCGATCGGCTTGTCGATCTTGGCAAAATCCCTGAGCGCCTGCTTGGCATGAAACAGCCCCGGGCAGTACAGATAAAGCCGCGTTTCCACAAAGCCCGCAAACCCCTGCCGGACGTATTTGCCCATGGCCATTTTGGTGAACTCCACGCGGATACGTTCGATGGCGATGTTTTTGAGCAGGGGCGCATTGGCCACGACCGCATAAAAGGTGTCGGCCTCCAGGAAAAAGCCCAGCTGGGAAGCAAAGCGGACCGCCCGCATCATGCGCAAAGCATCTTCGTTGAAGCGTTCTTCCGCTTTCCCGACAGCCCGGATGATCTTGTCTTCCAGGTCCTGTTCGCCACCGAAAAAGTCCTGGATCTCCCCGTCGATATCCATCGCGAAGGCATTGATCGTCAGGTCGCGGCGCTTCAGATCTTCCTTTAAAGAGCGACGAAAGTGACCGAATCAGGACGTCTGTAATCTTGATACGTCGATTCGGTCCGAAATGTGGTGACTTCATAACTTTCGTCTTCCATCAAAACCATGACCGTGCCATGTTCGATACCGACATCCACGGTCTTCTTGAACAGCTGCTTGATCTCTTCCGGAAACGCGCTGGTGGCGATGTCCACGTCATTGACGTCCTTGCCGAGCAGAGCATCCCGGACGCTTCCGCCCACATAATACGCTTCAAAGCCGGCAGCCTGTATTTTCTCCAGCACAGGCAGCGCTTTTTTGAATACGCCTGTAATAGGAACCTGTTTCATCATTAAATCGGACAACTAGAGCGACTATCCCTGCTCCAATGCCCTTTCTCTCCTTTATTGCTTAACTTGTTGCGTCGTCTTCTGTCTGACCGTCCACACGCTTCAAATCTGAAGTGGTCACGCGACTCGAACTTGTCCATCGTCAGTGCAAACGCCTCGGACAAATCGATGTCCAGGGAATTCGACAGACTGATCAAAACGAACAGCACGTCGGCAATCTCTTCATCCATCGGCTTGTGCTCTTCGCTAGGTTTCTTCTGTTTTTTCCCGTAGACATGATTGATTTCCCGAGCCAGCTCGCCCACTTCCTCCGTGAGACGCGCCAACTGAACGAGAGGAGAAAAATAGCCGTCCTTGAACTGGCCGATATACTCGTCTACTCTATGCTGCATGTCGTTCATTTCCGTCATACCGTTGATCTCCCCGTTTCAGTTGTTTTTTTAAGAAGGTGACACTTCATTTTCAAGTTTCGTTTCAATGTCTTTCAGTGATTCTGTCAGCGTGTAGAAGTCCTCCCGGTTGTCACTTTCCAGCGCCCGGTCGATCTCGTCTAAGAGCTGCTGCTTCTGCTCACTGCAGGATAAAAACTGTCGACAGCTTCATCCACCTGTTCGTCCAGTTCCTGAGGGATGCGGTCGTTCCATTTCGCATACGGGTTGTCTTCCAGCACTTCAGCATATTCCGGTGACAGCCATGAATCCTGAAAGAGGAGCTCCACGTAAAGATCTGTGTGCCAGTTCAGTCTGACTTCGTGAAAGGCCTGTTCGGGATGGTCAAATTCCTGTCCGTCCTTGTAAAAACGGAACGCTTCGTCATCGGTCCCGACGGTGCCCATTTTGATGCCGCGAGGAGTTTTATCCGCTTCTTCCACAAACTTCGTTTTGTTCAGGACAATATCATGATTGAGTAAATAGTTTAAGATCCACATCGATTCCCGACGCTTCATTTGATAGCGCTGCAGGAACCATTTTAGAAATTTTTTCTTGTCTTTCAGCTGAACACGACTATACATGGATACTCCCCTCCTTTTCCTTAACTACAGTATACCAAAATTAGTACAGTTCTTCATTCTTAATCAACTCAGCACATTTTCCGTATCATTCGAGATTCAAAGCAAGATAACGCTTGGCTTCGCGCATAAACCCGTCTCTGTCGCCTTCTTCGCGAGAAAAACCGCATATTCTTTGACGAATTCGGCGTGTATCTTTTCAGAGAATAATACGCTTTTTCATAATTTTCACGCGCTTTGTCAAATTCTTCTTCCTCATTGTACGCCTTCGCGCTGTTCCAGAAAAGCTGCGGGTCTTCTTCGCCCGTCTCCAGTTTCGTTTCCATCAGATCAAGCGCTTCTGAGTAGCGTTCCTGTTCGATCAGCAGATTGGACAGATGCACGGTCACGGAGACATTTTCCGGATCACGGTCGAGCGCTTTTCTGTAGTAGTCTTCCGCCGTCTCCACGTCCCCGGCAGCCAGACTCGCTTCGGCGCCGATACGTAAATAGGGTCGGGTTCTCTTTATCATAATAACTGCCTTCACGGACGATTTCCAGTGCTTTTTCCTCATCCTGCTGCTCAAGGTAGCCCTTAGCCAGGTAAACATAGACGGACGTGTAGCTCGGGTCCAGTTCCTTCACTTTGTTGAAAGAGTTCATTTGACCGGGTGTATTCTTTTTTCTGGAAATAGACATAGCCCAGCTGGAACAGGTGATCGCTCGTCTCCTGCATCTCCACCGCTTCTTCCAGGTAGTCGATGGCATTGTCCAGATCGCCGATCGCCCCGTAGGCATTGCCGAGCCGGCCGTGAATGCTGGTGCCGGCAAATTCCAGATGATGCCCCGTGATCAGGTTTTCATAATACGTGATGGCTTCCTTGTAGTTCCCGCTGGCAAAGAGCAGTTCACCCAAAGCAAAGTCGATCACCGGCTCATCCGGCAGCAGCTCCTTGGCTTCCAGCAGTTTCTGCTTCGACACTTCCGGCAAGTCCAGCGTCTGATAGTAATCCGCCGAAACGAGCAGCGCCTGCGCGTAATAAGGGCTCATGGCGTCCACCTGTTCCAGCCACTCAAATGCCTCCAGCTCGGCTGCCCTGCTCGATCGCGATCTCCGCCATCGTGATCTTCAGCCCGTCTTCATCCGGGAACTCCGTGAGCAGATGCGTCACCACCTGCTTGGTTTCAGCTAAAAAGCCCAGGTCATAAAGGGTCTCGATCAGTGCGTACAGATCTTCCTCGCTGTCTTCAGCCAATGCTTTCTCTAAAAACGCATTCGCCCGGTCCAGTTCTTCATTTTGAATCGCTTCGATCATTTCTTTTGAATAGGACATCTCTACCGCCTCTTTTTCGTTCATTATTCTCTTAGTTTAACACACAAAACCTGTGATTTCATAAGAAACTAGTCGGGTAAGTGAGTACGTTTTCCAAATACAGCCTGAAACCAAATCCTGAACTTATAATCGGAACAAGTGATCCAGTCTTTAAGTGAACTTGTCCAGATAACCCATAAAAGGGACAAATGAGTCTTAAAAGATAAGAAACTTGACCTGATTCCTGATAAACGGTATCAGTCGGCTTAAATAATTCAGTCACTTAGCTCGTTCAGACCAAAAAAATGACAGTGATACTCGCGTGAAGCGAGTATGGTCCGTTAACCATTCAAAGGATGTCGAAACTGGCGTGCCAGTTTCAGCCCTGACCCCATCGAAAAAAGAGCAGATCAGCCGGCTGACCGGACGACTGCTCTAACTTGAAAGTATTCTACTGATTCACTGTAATAAGTACCAGTTCGAAAGTCAAAGAGTCCTGAATAACTGTCTTCGCCTGCTTTCTCATAGGTAAAGGCTGTAATGTTCCAGATGCGCTCTTCGTCCATCAGACTGGTCGATCAACTGACGGAAGTTATCTGGCGAATCACTTGACGCCTCTGCCTGATACACGTTTTTTACAAAAGAAGCCGGCAGACCTTCGACTGCTTGCCGGTCACTTAGCCTTGAGACACTTGATAAACTGACGCTTTCTCGGTCAGCAAGTTCTTCCAGCGTAACCATCGCTTCATTTGTTTCATCCCCAATAGGTAAAAAGGACTCTGTCTGCCTGTAATTTCCTTCGTATTCATCAAACGGTCTATCGCTGGTGCGGGTACGTGTTCAACACCGTTCCGCTGTTCACTGTAGCGAGTCTGAGATAGTGCGTCTGCTTCCTGTCTGACGGGTTCAACGACATACTGGTTACCGAAATAATAAAAGCCAAATAAAACCGTCAAAAGTGTCATTGTCACTAAAAACGCTTCTCTTGTCCATTTAAAGGTCACTTAGATCAACTCTCCTCTAGCACAGGCATCTTCACTGTTAAATCGACAGTCAGCTCAAATAGAAACTGATCCGACTCCGTCTGCTGGTTCTCCAGGCGCAGCAGCTGCACGCGGTCGACATAACTGCGCGTTTCGAGATCGTTAATGATGCTTGATGCCTCGGTGACAGTGGTGTTTTCAAGAATAAAAACAGCCTGACTGGTCTCTCCTCAGTTGGATAAGTAGTTACCTGTTCACCTTCACTGGAGAAAACAGCTGACAGATCTTCAGTGATATAAGACATCGGATAAGCCGATTCTTCAAGGGTTTCCTGGACACGTGCCGACTGATTAGCTGAGCGATCGAGCCGTTCGATCTGTCTGGATAAGGCCACCTCTTCAGCGTTATTTGGAGTCCACTCGGATATATCCTGCTCAAGCCCCACATAATACGTATGCATAAAGTAAAAATACGTGCCTAATATAACCGCGAAAACAAAGAAAACACCAGCCAAGACATAAGGAAGAATATTGATACTTCTTTTTTCAAAAAAATTGACATTGCGATCATGCTACTGCTTCCTCCCCGTTAAGTTCAGCGGATTCTGATCTTTAGTGTACTTTTGTTTTAGCTTTTCTGACTTTTTTCTGCTTGCTGGCCTTCTCTTTCAAAGACAAACCGTATACAGCACCAAACTGCTGCCCGATCGTTTCCGGTAAATCCAATATATGCACATTGAGATGGCAAACCGTTCACTTGAGTCGGATTTCAAAACGGACAAGTCAGGGTAATGTCCTGTTAAAATAATGTCCGAGACACTGCCTTCGCCGTCCATTACAGAATAACGGTAGAAATCCAAAAAGCGTTCCAGTCCATTCAACTGATCTTCGAGCATGGCTTCTAGCTCTGCCTGCGAGTTCTGCCAGATCCACTCCCCGTTTCGATCAACTTCCACGATATCTGCCAAACGGGCTGAACGTGTGTGCCGATTGAATCTGGGATTGTCTTGATTGAAGACCATGATCGACAAATCAAACGGATTCCATTCTAAAAGCAGCGTATGCTTGTCAGGTCCTTTATCGATCAATTCTTGTCTGTCTGCGATCCGGTAAAAACAGAGTGCCGCAATATCAGCCACAACAGGTTTCAAAGAAACATTCTGCAGAATATCCTGATACTGTCTCACATATTCTCCCGGATAAGCAATGATCAGGACTTTTTGTTCGTCTTCATTCTTTTCAATGATCTCAAAATCAAACGACGGATGCTCAAAAGGCATACGAATCGATTGATTGATATGTAAGGCTAAATACTCTTTCACTTCAGAAGGAGATAACTGACCCGGTACCGTTTCTTCTCTCACGGTGACGAAATCATTCAGCAGCATGATATGCGTTTTAGCATTTTTCCACTTTTTCTCTTTGACTAAGGCGCATCCAAACGTGTTTCAAGCAATGGGATATTGGTCAATTTTCCCATCCTGAAGAATCATTGCATCAAAGACGATTTCATCTTTATCCACGACTGCATGATTTTTTGGATCGATCGCTAAATACCTTAGACTGTGATCCAGAAGTTGAAGATATAATAACGGTTTTGAATTAAATAACATGACAATCTCCTCCGATGAAAGTACGAATAGATAGGTTACATTAATAAGTTGAGGTACCACTGAATCACTGCATCACCATAATAAAAAACGGTCAACGCGGCCAGACCGATAAACGGTCCGAACGGGATACGGGTCTTCCTTCCGGTTTTCTTGATCTTCATCAAGACTATCCCGTAAACCGCCCCATAAAGTGTTGAAAGAAAGAACAAAAGTAAAAAGTGACTGAAACCAAATATAAAACCGAACAGCGTATAATATTTAAGGTCCCCGACCCCCATCCCTCCTTTGGAAAACAGAATGATCAGAAAAACAAGCAGAAAGGCAAAGCCGGCTCCCTAAAAAAGATCCCAGAAAGGATCAAGTGGATAAGATGAATCGGTACAACTAGGAACAGCGGACTGAAAAACAGCAGCAGACGGTTGGGAATACGCTGATAAGCGATGTCCGACACCGTGACTGGAATGATCAGAGCAATCAGAAGCAGCCCAAGCACAAGGCTCGTGACTGTAGTCCGGTAAGATAATAAGTAAAGGCAAACAGCAAGCCCGTTGCCAGTTCCATCACCGGATACAGCGGTGAAATCGATTGCCGGCACCCTCTGCATCGTCCGCGTTGAACTATAAACGACCAGACTGGAATCAATTCTGTCCATGTCAGCGTCCGCTCGCACGTGTCGCAGTATGAGCGGTTTTGTTTGAACAAGGACTGCGTTGGCACTCGTAATCCGACAACGTTAAAAAATGACCCGAATACCAGCCCGTATATAAAAAAAATAAGTAGTAGTATTACTTGCATATAGTAAGTCTCCTATGTATGAAGAAAGACCCCAAGGTGGGGTCTTTCTATAAAGAAATTAAAGTTTAATACTAACTTGAATGTTCATCTCAGTAACTATCAGGTGCTCCAGGTACTATCTGCATCTATTGATGTCGTCAAAATCCTTCTAAACGAGTCTTCTCTTCAGCATCTCATAGCATCCAAGTAACCATCTATAGTGACTTAGGTCTTCTACTGAATACACTAGCTATCTGTTACTCAGTTTCTGGATAAAATATAGTACGTGCAGCATCTATTAACCAATTCATTCTTCTGCTTCATTCGCATCTGTATCTGCGCACGTATTAATCACTCCACCAATTGATGGTATCGCAATCGCCAAGATTATCCCCAAAATAACGATAACCGCCAAAAGTTCGACAAGTGTAAATCCTTCTTCTTTCTTCATCAACTGTCTGATCTTGTTTCTCATTCTGTTTTCCTCCTAATAGTATTTTCCACTCTATTAGCAGCTATAAAAATCTCTATGTAATTTGAGTCAAGATTCCTTAATTACTACTAATTCAAGTGAATAGTTTTACATTTTTTAGCGCATTATTTTCTGTCGCTTCAAGGTTAACCCTAAAGATAACAGAAGTTGTGTACAGGAATAATTATAAAACACGTAATGCATATTTACAATATGATATGCTCATTAATTGTGAATATATTTTTAAAACGCTTCAAAAAGGCTGAACATCGGTACAACGATTGACAAGACGATCAGTCCAACAATGACAGCTAAAAAGATGATGAGTACAGGTTCAATCAAGCGACTGCAGTTTGTCTGAGGCCTCGTTCACTTCCTGATCATAGATGTCTGCCACCTTCTTGAGCATCTCATCCAATGCCCCACTCTGTTCGCCGACCCGTATCATTTGAATGATCAAAGGCGGAAAGACCCAGTGTTCAGCCATAGGTTTAGCTAAAGATTCGCCCCGCTCAAGTGAGGTGCGGGATTCCAGCAGCACTTCTTTCACCACACGGTTACCCACCACCTGACTCGTGACTTCGACTGCCTGAAGGATGGGCACCGAGCTGTTCATAAGCGAGCTCAGTGTCTGTGTCATTCGAGCTAAAACGGCCTTCTGAATGAATGTACCGATGACTGGTATTTTCAGCGACAGCTTATCAAGATAATAAGCTACATTTTCTCGTTTCTTTAACTGCATGAAAGTGACGACTGACAAGATAGCCAGCAGAACAAACAGCCACCAGAAAGTCTGGATAAATCCGCTTAAATTTAATACGATTTGTGTGATCAGGGGCAGTTCACTGCCGAACGAAGCAAATAGATCGCCAAAGATCGGAACAATAAACACCAGCAAAAATATCGTAATGATGATCGCAAAAGACGCAACGACCACGGGATAAGTCAAAGCGGTCGATACTTTCTGCTTGATGCGGTACTGCTTTTCATAATAGGTTGCCATGCGGTCCAGCACTTCTTCCAGCTGTCCACTGACTTCGCCGGATTTGACCATCTGTATCAGCAGTTTTCCGGAAACAATTTCGGATAGTCTTTTCATTGCTTCAGACAGTGCGATCCCTTCTTTGATGTCCACTGCAATAGCCTGAAGGGCGTCCTGTAGTGCCTTACTTTCCGACTGTTCTGCGAAGCAGTTCAACAGAGTCGACGAGCAGGATCCCCGCTTCCATCAGCGTTGCAAACTGTCTTAAGAAAATCGACGAAATCTTTCTGCTTTCAAAGGTCGACCGATCGCGATGTCATTGATTCAAAATATTCATTAAGAGGTTCAACGTTGTAAACGATCAGATTCATTTGTGAAAGTTCACTGACAGCCTCTTTTTTATTCAGACTGTCCAGCTTTTCCTTTGATCGTCTTGCCTTCTCTTGTTTTTGCTTTGTATGCATATCGTCGCCACAGGACCCTCCTTTCCTTTTCTAGATTCATTTTCTGATTAGACGAATAAGGCCATAATTCAGATGCTCTGATCCGTTTTTCTGCAATCAGTTCTTTGATACTCATTTCCATCGTGTGCATGCCCTGGTCTCTTGCTGTCTGCAGGACATTGGGGATCTGATGCATTTTTTCACTGCGAATGAGATTTTTGATGGCGCCGTTACTGATCAGCATTTCCGTTGCCGCTACACGTCCCCGCTCTTCATCGATCGTCGGGAACAAGCGCTGGGACATCACGCCGATCAGAACATTGGCCAGCATAGTCCGTGTCTGATTACGCTGGTGAACAGGAAACACATCGATCATGCGGTCGATCGTTCCAGCCGCATCCTGTGTGTGCAGGGTCCCCAGAACCAGATGACCGGTTTCTGCCGCTGTGATCGCCGTCTGGATCGTGTCAAGATCCCTCAGCTCACCAACAAGGATGACATCCGGATCCTGTCTCAAGCTGGCCCGCAGACCGTCTTTGAATGACAATGTATCAAAGCCGATCTCGCGCTGTTCAATGATGGACTGATCATGTTTATGCAGGTATTCGATCGGGTCTTCCAGTGTAATGATATGCTTGTTCATATTCCGGTTCATATAATCGATCATCGATGCCAGTGAGGTACTTTTCCCACTGCCGGTCGGTCCGGTGACCAGAAACAGCCCATGAGGATTCTGGACCACTTTTTCAAGTATTTTCGGCACACCCAGTTCATCTATAGTAGGAATCTCTCTTGGAATCACACGAAATGCAAGAGAGATCGCACTGCGCTGATAGAAAATATTGACTCTGAAGCGTGAAACGCCGCTGATACCATAAGACAAATCGACTTCACGCTTGCGGTCCAGCGTGTCCAGCATCTCGTCGGTCAATATAGCTCTGGCCATTTCAGCAGTATCTTTCGGCAGCAAACGCTCCAATTTTTTTGAGGAATGAGCTGACCATTGATTCTATATATAGGCGAGGAACCCGGCAACCATGTGCACGTCCGAAGCTCCTTTGTAATGTCCAGCTTTAAGTAGTTCATCTAAACGTTCCATGAATTCCTCCTCTTATTCATCAAGCGAAGCCACACGCAGGACTTCGTCGATCGTCGTTTTCCCTTGCTTCACTTTTTCCAGGCCATCGTCCACAAGAAAACGGACCCCTTTGTTCTTGACATGTTTCGTAATCTCCTGCATCGATGCGTTGTTCATCATCAGTTCCTTTATTTCATCAGTTATGACGATCAGTTCGTGAATCGCCATACGTCCGCGGTACCCCGTATGACGGCAGGCATCACAGCCGGTTCCCGAGGTGACTTCCTCGATCGACATGTTACGTTTTTCAAACACTTCCTGCTCGATCGGGCTGGCTTTTCGTGTCTGTGCACAGTCTTTACAGACGGTTTTAACCAAACGCTGTGCCATGACACCACTAAGCGAAGAAACAACAAGGTAAGGTTCGACACCCATGTCAAATAATCGCGGGATGGCTTCAATAGCACTGTTTGTATGCAGCGTACTGAAGACCAGGTGCCCAGTCAAAGAGGCACGAATACTGATCTCGGCAGTTTCGGTATCACGGATCTCACCGACCATGATGATGTTGGGGTCCTGACGCAAAATCGACCGCAGTCCCTTAGCAAACGTCAAGCCGATGGATGTATTCACCTGAACCTGATTGATACCGTCCAAGTTGATATTCGACCGGGTCTTCGATCGTGATGATGTTACTTTCCGGACTGTTCAGCTCATTGATCGAGCCGTATAAAGTGGACGATTTACCGGAACCCGTCGGACCCGTAAGGAGAATCAGTCCAGAAGGCTGCTTGATCAAAGCTTCGTAGTCTTTCAATGTATCCTCTTGAAGACCGATATCTGAAACTTTCCCAAAGACGTTGGACATGTCCAGAATACGAATAACGACCTTTTCACCAAAAACAGTGGGCAGGGTCGACACACGCAGATTGACTTTTTTATCGATCACCGTTGTGCTGATACGACCGTCCTGCGGTAGTCTGGACTCGGTAATATTCAGTCCTGCCATGATTTTGATCCGGGCGACCAGTGAGTTCATCAAAGACTTTGGCAGTGTCCGGTCACTTCTAAGTACTCCGTCCACCCGGTAACGGACAGACACATTCGTTTCTTTGGAATCCAGATGAATATCCGAGGCATGCATGGCGACGCCCGTTTCCAGCAGCTGATCAAAAATGCGGACAGCCGGGGCATCTTCCCCTTCGACCTGTTCCACATTCACTTCTTCCGCATCATAGAGACGGTTGATGGTCTGAAGGATATCATCTTTAGTCGCGATCATCGGTTTGATATTGTACCCTGTCGACAGTTCCAGCTCTTCGATGGCATAAAAATCCAGTGGATCATGCATCGCCACGATCAGGCGGTTGTTCTCGCGTTTGATCGGCAAGAGTAGATTGGACCGTGCAAAGTCTTTGGAGACCAGATCGATCAGTGTTTCATCGATCGGATACTGATACAAGCGAAACACTTTCCAGTTTTAACTGGATCTCAAGGACATTCAAGCAGCTGCTTTTCAGTGATATAGCCCTGATCGACCAGAGCCACGCCCAGTTTTTGATTGCTTTTTTTCTGTTCCAATGCTTCAACGATCTGCATTTCAGTAATCAATCCTGAATCCTTGAGTAAATCTCCTAACTTTTTACGCGTACGTTCAGCCATAGAGTACACATCCTTCTCTAATTCGATTCAATAGCGGGCTTAGTTGTAATCAATTCATTAAGTCCTTCTGTATTACCATCGCTACCGAAGATGGTGAATTTGAAAGGGAAATAATTCAATGTTTATTTCGCTATATTCAATTAATTCGTCCATCTCAATTCATTGATCAGTAACAACGACTCTCTTTAACAGTCGCTCCTTTCAGCAATGAAACAGTTGATTTCCGACTGAAAATAATACGCACTGTTTATTCGAATTCGCCACCTGTTTCAATCGGTGCATTATATATGCTCCTTGAACTAAGTTACCTCCTGAATTTTCCAGAACCAGTAAGTTCACATCGGATTGGTCTATAAATACACTTCCGTTAATGTACTGACTGCCTGATAGCGTAAAACGATTAGTACCATAATATAAATCTCAAACTTTATCAGTACTGCTGTTTTTATTTGATTAATGACTTCCCATATTAAACGTGGTATCACTGTTACAATAGTATTTAATGTATCCATTCACCATAATATCAATTCTACCTTGTGTCATATCCAGATCATCTAAATACTCAAAGTCGATTGATTTATCGTTAGTATCAATAATATTAGTGTCAAGTCCTGGCTTATAGTTAATTATTTCCCATTGCTATTACCAATTATAATTTAGTGAATAATTATTAACTCTGCAATTGTTCATCATTAGTAAAGCCATTATCAACGACTTTGTGTAGAATTTGAATCTTTATAGATTGAATCGTTCGGGATATTAAATATGCAGTAGTAATCGGTGACACTTACTTCATCCAACGATTATTTCATAGACATTCCAATGGTATCATAGGCTGATCTCTAGTCGTTTAAATGTTCGTTTTTACTGCACCACCTTGTGTAACATTGTTGTAATTGCCGTCTCAATCAGGATGAAAATAAACAGTATCTATTGAAATCTGAATTCTTTAGTAGCTTAAATCCAGTGAGGTCCTAAAGCATCAATACTGAATATCTCCATTTATAGTCACTTCATTATTTTTAACTTCATGTACCACTCCTTGAAAGTATTGATGCAGTTTTCTGGACAGTATTTACCGTCCGTGTAATCTTTTCCTAACCAATGTCACTTCCAATGGTTTTTCAACTGTTCGTTTTTTTGCCATCCACTTCACCTGTTGATACAATAACGTATCTCTTTAGGTATTACCTTCAGTCTGGCTTCGACTTATATCGATTTCTGCAGTTGGGTCATCTGCCAAACTGTTCAGCAAATTCATTATACTACTTTCATCTCTTTTGTATTGATACTTATTTCTAATAGAAATTATGACCTTCAGATAGAATGTTTCTTGATAAGATTCGACATCCATAACACCTCTTCCATCTCTTCATACGCCATATTCGCGCCGGCTTCTGCTATATAATAAGCAGAAGTGTCGTCACGATTGACGTCCCCCAGTTTGAAGCTACCTACAGTGACTGCACCTAAAGATGCCCCTAAAACAGATAATACAAGCAAGGTCATGAGTGCGAGGACCAGTCCGCTGCCTTCCTCATTTTTTATGTATAAACATTTTTTTATGAACGACATAGTCCTTACCTCCTGAAGTAGATGGTTGTCTGATAGGTTTTCGTTTGTGTTTGTGATGAATTACTTTTAATTATAATGTTAATACTTTCATTCCCACTTTTTTCGGCTTTCATTGAGCTTACTGAATCAGCAAGCGCTAATCCGTTTCTCTTTAACGTATTATCTACATATTCAAAGGTCAAACCACTTCCACCTGTAATCTTCGTTCCACCTTCTGAAACTCCCACTGTCTTCAGCCTTTTTCTTTCCTCAAATCTCTGACTGACATAACAGACAGAGCATAACTCATGTCATTGGCCTGGCTGGCCGAGTCTGTCTGACTGATGAACTGTTTTTGACCGAATATATGCACGGATCCTGCAAGCAGTATGAACGACGCATAAGGATAGTTAAAGCAGCAAGCAATTCGACTAAGGTTATACCTTTGTCGCTCTTCAAGTTCACTCTGTTATTCGCTCTACTATTTCAAACGGCAAACGGCGTTTCCATTTATAGCACGGACCTTTATCTCCTTCAGAAACTTTTACGACGTACTTTGTATAACGACAGAATCACTCGCTATGTTCAGTGTAATTATTAGCGAGTATCCTTACATGTTCAAGTCTCTGCAATACTATCGCTCAATTGATTTGATTTCGGCATTAACAGCTGTGATCTATCATTCGCTGCTAGAGTAATACGTGATTTCTTCCATCACTTCCTGTGCCAGAAACGTCGCTTCATTCATTTCATTCGTCTGTCTGTTCGTATTGGCCGCCTGGATGAAAAAGGCCAGGAATGCGGTGACGATGATGGAGAGAATGGCGATCGCCGCCAGCAGTTCTACAAGCGTCACTCCGGATTCATCCTTAGCTGATCGTATCATTTTCTGCATCATCTTCACCTTCCTCCTCCATTATTTTGCAACTGTCGTTCTGTTGCGCCCGTTCTGTTTGGACCCGATGTACATGGCCCGGTCAGCCCGATTGATCAATGTTTCGATTTCACTTTCCTGGTTCAAACTGTTAGCTACGCCGAGACTGGCAGTCACTGAAATACGTTCGCTTTTATCAGTCAGTATCGATTTGGTCACTTTAAACGAAGTCTGTTCTATCTTTTCACGCATGGCTTCGGCATAATCGTTAGGCGTCTTCTACAGATAAATCAGGCATCAATATGATGAATTCTTCGCCCCCAAATCTGGCCAGGAAAAAATTCTTTTTCAATAAGCCACGCAGTAATTCCGCAAACTGTTTGAGGATCTCATTTCCTGCCTGATGACCATGCGTATCATTGACCTTTTTAAAATGATCCAGATCCAGTACGATCAGGGACAGTTCATGGACACTTTTTTGTCTTTTATATACTAGGTGTTTTGACAGACCCTTCAGATTAGGAAAACTTGTCAGGAAATCCGTTTCCACCGATTCTTCCAGCTGTTCATAATGGTAGGCATTATCCAGAGCAATGGTGAAATATTTATGGAAGACTTCAACGAGCGATACGATCATTTCATCGTACATGGCCTGGGTTTTATGACTGACTAAAATGACTCCCTGAGTCTGTTCCAGTACTTTGACCGGGATCACCATGACACTTTCAGCGACATAAGAAAGATCATTGAGACAGTATATTTTCCATTCATTAGCGTTTTTTCGGGAAATGATCGAGTTATAAAGCATTGCTTTCCTTAGGATCGACTGTTCTGAAAGATGGAAGAATTCATCCTCATTTTCATAGTGTTGACCTTTCACGATCATTTTTTCTCGTTTCATTGTTTTTTCCGATTGAATAGAAAAATAAGATAAAGAATCGACAGGAAAAATCTGAAGCAGGGCATCGATAAATGCATCAATAATGTTGTCTCTGTTTTTCCTGGCACTGAGTTCCTGTGAATATCTGGTCATTTTCTTCAGATATTTATTATTCACCCTACTCTTGTAATAGAAATTCGTCCCTAAAGTAACAGTGATAAAAGGCAGCGCACCAATAAAAATCCCCGTGAGCTGTATCATATCGTATAAATAGATCAGTATAATAGATAACGGCAGAACGACGATATTCGTAAATAATGTGAATGTGAAAGATCCACCGATCAGGGCTGCTCTGTCATCATCATAGAAAAAACGTTCGATCATATAGACAGCGATCTGATTGAACAGCAGCTGACCGATCATGTAAACTGTCATAGCTGCCATCAGCGCATACGCTACATCCATCTTATCCAGCAGCCTTAAAGTCAGATAATAACAACCGGCAGACACAAGGGACAGGAAATTGATCATCAGCAAATTCAGTGCATAACGGTAATGCTGATCCATTTTGATGTTCGACCTCAGCATCAAAGCAACGATCGCTACAGATGACAGGATCATTTCCGGTATCAGACCAAAAATAACGAGAACAGGCAGCGCTATGCCATTGATCAGAAATACAATGGAATCTTCAGTCTTGATCGGAAACAAGGCGACGATGATTGCAAGTATCAGAAAAAAACGTAATCCACATTGAAATAGGATGTAACGTTGAATTGTATGTAATATGCAGCATAAACAAGTATAAGCGCTATCGGAATATATGTAAACCATATCCCTCTTTTTTTACTTTCTTCTACCATTTTATATGACCTCACTGATTATTAAATTTTAATAAATATTACATTATAAGTTTATATTTATTGAAGTGATTAGTCAATCCTCTAGAATCAGAAATAGTTAAATAAAGTTTCACAATATCATTAGAATGATAAAACAATTATTTAAATCGTTAAATCATCCCTAATTATTAAGAAAAAAACCATGAAAGGTCACCCTTCATGGTTTTTTTCAGATACGATCTTCATGACGTGCTTCTGGCGTGATGGGTCTGCTGTAGTAATAGCCCTGACCGTATTCGCAGTTGTTCTCTTTCAGAAAAGCAGACTGTTCGATACTTTCGATGCCTTCAGCTACTGTATTAAAATTCATGCTCTTGCTCATCTGAATGATTGTTTTCACAAGTGATGCCGTGTTTTTCTTCGAATACACATGATCGATAAATGATTTATCGATCTTGACCGTATCTATGAAGACATTATTCAGAACACTCAAGGATGAATAGCCCGTGCCGAAATCATCGATCGCCACCCTGACACCGATGTCATGCAGGTCTTTAATGATTTTATTTGCATACTCCACATCCTGCATGACGCTCTCAGTTATTTCGATAACCAGATAATTTTCATTGAGGTCATATAACTCCAGGATGTTTCTGGACCCTTTTGACAAAATAGGGATCTTCCAACTGGAGTGAAGAAACATTGACGGCCACACTCAGGTATCTGTTTACTTTGTGCCATTCTTTTGCCTGTCTTACGGCCTCGTGAATGACCCAGTAGCCAATTTCACCGATCATTCCTGATTCTTCTGCAATGGGAATGAACTCGACCGGAGAGACTAGACCGAGTATCGGATGCTCCCAGCGAAGCAGAGCTTCTACACCGTAGATTTCTCCAGTCGTCATTTTCACTTTCGGCTGATACAAGAGATACAGTTCGTTCTGATGCAGTGCCTCTTTCAGACCGAATTCGATGCGACGCTTTCTTTCGATCGCTGCCGCGTCTTCGAGCATGAACACATGGTAATTATTTTTACCGGACCGCTTCACCTTATACATGGCGATCTCCGCCTGCTGAAGCAGTGCCTCTATGTCCTGCGCCGTTTCGGGATAGCGACTGATACCGATGCTCGCTGTAACGTAGAAGGTGTAATCGTTGATTTTAAAAGGTTTGGAAAAAAGCTCCACGATATCTTTTGCGATTTCCATCGTTTTTTCATCGGTGACATCCTCGATAAGCATAAAAATCTCATCTTCGCTCTCCCGGGCAATGATAACGTCTTCCCCAAGCAAGTTTCTCAGTCTCTCCGTTACTTTTATAAGGACTTTGTCACCCGCATTGCGGCCGTATAGTTCGTTTATCGTCCTGAAACGGTCGATGTCCAGCACAAAGATCGACATCTCTAGGGTATTCTGTGCTGTGGTCATGCTTAACCAGCTTCACTTCGAAATCTTTATGCAGTTTTGTCCGGTTCGGCAGTTTCGTCAGCATGTCAAAATAAGTCACCTGATGCAGTTCTTCTTTCTGCTTTCTGGCCTTTTCAAGCAGGGCCTTTTCGTGCCTGCTTAACAAGTTGAATTTATCGAACAGCTTTTTTATCCAGCTTTTCCTTTCTTCAGAAAACAGCTCGTTCTGGTCACTGTATGGATCATCAACAATGGAAAATATGTACTTCAACGGACAAGTTTTTCTGCTGATAAGATAAAGACAGAATATATAAAGGCCGAAACCGAGCGTCTTTAAACATCCCGGTTTCAGCGATGCTGGATAGTGATTCGTTCAGTAATGATGCTGGTAAATTTATCATATTACTTGTGCTCCTCACAATACTTATTATTGAAGTCAGAATTAATCATAATCTAAAAGTATTGAATATTTATTCCCGACATACTTAAAATCGCTCTATAGAATAATCATACACTTTTATAATGAAAAAGTAAGTCTTATTTTAGCGATCCGTCACTTTTTCCAGATCTTTTATCTGACTTGAAATGACGTCTATTTCTTTGGAGATCGATGCCAGATCCGTATTGGTAGAGCTGATCGAAGCGGCAATTTCTTCAGTTGTTGATGCATTTTCTTCAGATGACGCTGAAAGACTGTGCATGATTTGATCAGATCATCTGTCTTCACTTTCATCTGATCGCCTACTTTTGAGACCAGGCCAATAATGCTTTCCAGCATGACCAGTGCCTGTGATAGAGATTCAAACTGAGCGTTCGTATCACTTAAACTTGACTGCTGCTGGCTGGTTATGTCCGTCAGGGTATCGACGGCACCTACCGAATCCTTTGCCCCCAGGATCAGATCCTGTATCACTGCAACGATTTCTTCATTGAACTGAGAAGACTTTTCGGCCAGTTTACGTATTTCTTCAGCAACGACGGCAAAACCTTTACCTTCTTCTCCTGCTCTGGCTGCTTCGATGGATGCATTCAAGGCCAGCAGGTTTGTCTGTTCAGAAATATTGGCGATTTCAGTTGATGCTTTTTCGATTTTTGCAGCAGAATCAGATGTCGATCGAATCATCGTTTCGATTTTTTCGACATTCTCGATACTCATTTCTGTATTGCTGGTCAGAGAGACTAAATTGGTCATGCTCGACTCTCTCAACTGGCTGGCTGTTTTGGTTTTATCGAGCAACTCAGTCATATGTGCAGAATAGGTACCTAGAAGCTGACCGAGTTCCGACACATGGCTGACGCCGTTTTCTGTATCTTCAGCCTGGCTGCTGGAAGAATTGGCAATATCTTCAATCGCTCTTTCCAGTTCGTTCGAAGCATTTACGATCGAGGTGCTTGACTCGTTCAATGTGTAAGAACTTGTATTCAACTGCTCGATCGTTGTCCGGGCAGCATTGATCACTTTGGCTAAGTTTGCGGATTGTGCTTCTGATTCTTCAGCGGCCTGTTCCATCTGGCTGATCAGTTTATCTCCGTTTGAAGCAACAAACAGACCGGCAATAGCAGTGAACAGATACAGTATCATCATCACGGCAATTTCTTGGGTGTCAGTTATAGCTGTAGGATCAAAATAAATGATTGCTCCAAAGTTTATTATGCCAAGAAACCCGGCAAGAATATAGACTCTTTTATCCAAATATAACAGAGATAAAAACAGATAAAGAAACAGGATGGTCCAGACCATTTGAGACGTTAAGGCTAAATTAATGATAAACGGCAATGTGAACATTAAACTGACGATGATATATTTCGTGTTTTTTCTTTTAATATAATACTTAGTCATAATAAACAGCAAAAAGGTAATGATAATTGTTGTGAATTCAGAAACTGCCAGAAACTTTCAGTTGGTATCAATTCAAGATAACTGAACAGATAAACAACGGGATAAGCGGCAATGATAATACCGGCATTTACAACGGTCAATAATTTTGAAGCTTTTTGGTTGTATTTCTCTTTCAGTGTAAGGGTTTGTTCATTATGATCTGAAGTAACATCAGCGTTAACGGGTAAAGTTGTTTCCATATATTTCCTCCAATTCTCTTATTATTGATTATAATCGGTGCTTTTATATAAGAGTTAAGTCAGAACATGAAAAAAAACGCACATTTTTAACAAATGTGCGTTCATGACAACTTAATCCTCCAGTTCAACTTTTTTCTTTTCAATGATCGTTTTCACAGTCTGATAATCTTTTTCGATGATGTTCTGGTCAAAACTTTCCGAGAAGTTTTTGGAGGTCATGTTGTACAGGTATTCGTTGTATTCATGGATAAAGCCTAAATTGTCCAGATGTGCCTCATACGTGATGGTCTTGAGAGCTTCGAACAAAGCATGAACACCGGAAATATCTTTCTGCATGTAAAAGACCAGCTGCCAGTAGCCCGAGTGCAGGTCTTCCGCAAAGTCGTTGTACCTGTAAAAGACACATTTCTCATACTCATTTTCTTTTCTTTCAGACTTGTTTTCTTCTTCCTCTGACTCATTGTCCTCTTCTTCGTCAAAATCAGTCTCAGACTCTTCTGATTCCTCTTCACTGTCTTCTTCAATATTTTCATCTTTTTCGTCGTCTTCGCTGTCTTCTTTTCAGGATCGGAAATGACAGTCGTTTTTTTGGATTCGTCCTCTTCATCGTCTTCATTATCTCCAGCTTCGTCCTCGTCACTTTCACTGGTGATTTCCTCGGTGCTGGATGTTTTCTCTTCTTCATCATCAGCATCATTAGAATGGACATTCAAGCCCTTTTCTTCAGTATCGACCGGGTCCTTTTCGGGTTCCGGTTCTGACTGGCCTTTACTCTTGTCCTCTTTACCGTGATTTTCTTCCTCTTCCACGGTTTCATCTCCGTTATTTTCTTCTTCCTCATTATGAAAGATGACGTATGTTCCCGGCAGCCCGGCCAGTCTTTTTTCCAGCAGTGACTTGTAATGCAGGACATGGATGGCTGTCTTCAGGGTCGTTTACACCGGGAGAAACGGCTTCTAAAGCCACTTCCGTCAGTTTTTCCCGCGCATAGTCAGGGTCGTACATGGCTGATTTTTCTGATTCATAACTTAAGCTGTTATTGATTCTTTTAGTGATCTCTTCCATCTCGTCTTCCAGATTTTCGTTGGTCTTGATTTCCATGATCGGTTCTTTTGCGGTGACAAAATACCGATTCGAATGCTGATAATGACGTTGGCTTCATATTTATCCGCAATATTTTTCAGCGTGTCAAAATCGATATACTCCACATAAGCACTGGTATCCGCCTTAATATCGTAGGTGTACATGTATGACATCTCAGGCAGGTGTTTGATGGAATGAAAATCTTCAAACCTGACGATGTAATTATCATACACGCCCTGAGCTTCTTATATAATCGGTGGATCAGTTTTTCAAGCTGGACAAATTCGGAACTGGTATAAACGAACCGGGTAAAGATCAAAACGGCCCCCAAGGCATAAACAAGCGCGACCGTCGCCGATACGACAAGAAATTCATCCTCTGAACTGCGCATGAAAAATAAGGAGGCCAGACAATAGATGAACCCGCCTAAAAAGATTCCCAGGGTATTCATCGACGTACGGTTGAGCAGGAAATTTTCCGTGGCCCGGGGACTGAAATTCGATGTATAAAGCGTGACGATCGACAGCATCGTACCGAACGTAAACGTTGCGCAGTCAAGAGCGATCCGGCCAGCAAGCCCAATATTTCTCTGGCAAGATGGACATTCGTCAAGGTCCAGTTTGGCAGGTACTCAACGCCGACCAGCAGCCGAGTATCGAACAGAATCACCAGCACAGCCAGCAGGAATGAAAAAAGAATACTCCCGCCCAGTGTGATCCAGATCTTTCTCTCTTCCATATTCAGATTCCACTTTTCGATCATCTTTATCCCTCCGCTGCAGTTCTCAATAAAAATCCTCTATTATCTTTCAGTATACACGCCGTCTGGGAAAAATGCACTTCAGACTTAAGTTACAAAGAAATAAACCGATAATGATAGTATTGGATAAACATTGTTTCAGAAAAAATAGTAAGGAATGATAATAATGAAAAAAAATAAATTAATGGTCGGACTGGCCTCCATCACCTTTGTCCTGAATGCTCTGATCCATGTGTCCCATCGTCTGAATCTGATCAATCTGCATGCCCATGGATCGACTGAAGCCTTGGGCATGAATACTCTGCCCGGCTACTACGATCTGGTCACAGGACTGTTCTTTGCCGTCCCGCTGCTCCTGCTGCTTTTTGCTGCTTATCTGATGTTTAGAAAACCTCATGCTGAAATCACGCCCTCTCTGGTCACGCTGTCTTTGACTTTTTCAGTGATCAGCATGATCATGGGCGGAATGGGTTCAGTTGAGTATCATTTCGGGATCTTCATGGTGGTGGCAATGATGGCCTATTACAACTCCGTCAAGCTGGTTTCACTGATGACCATCATTTTTGTCGTCCAGCATTTAACCGGCTACTTTTACGCCCCGGCCACGCTGTTTGTCTATGGTCCAGGAGACTATCCCTCCATCATGGTCATCATGCACGCCGCGTTTCTCCTTTTTGACCGCCGGAGCTGTTATCTGGCAGATCGCCTCGAATCAGAAACAGGTGCAGGCGTTTGAAGCCATAAATGCGGATAACGAAGCCACGATCCAGTCGATTCGTCCGCTCAGGGTGAGTGACACGAACGATCAAGTAGACTCCACTTCAAAGCAGCTGAATGCCAATGCCTTGAAAACCCAAAACAGCAGTGAAGAAGTGAAAGCATCGATCCTGAATATTCGCTCAGGTTCCAAAAAGCAGGTCACTCAGGCCCAGAACAGTCAGTCGGTCCTGGATTCTTTCTCCTCCTCGATCCGAACCATTGAACTGAACACGAAAAACATCCTGACTTCTTCAAAAGAAATGACCAGTGAATCCCAAGAAGGGTTCAATCTGGTTTCTCAGACAACATCAGAAATGAAGAATCTCTCCAGCGCCTTCCAGGAAGTCAAAGCCGTGGTAGAGTCCCTGGATAGCCGTTCCAAAGAAATCGACAGCATCATCACCGTCATCTCGGCCATATCCGAGAAAACGAATCTGCTGGCTTTAAATGCGGCTATCGAAGCGGCTCAAGCCGGTGAAGCGGGCAAAGGCTTTGCGGTTGTTGCCGATGAAGTGAGAAAACTGTCCGAACAGACTGACGGAGCCGTCAAAAAAGTCGCCGGGATCATCCAGACGATCCAGTCAGAAAGTGCCCAGGCCAAAGGCTCGGTGGACATCGGCGAAACAAAAATGGCTGACAGCTTGAACAGTGTGGCTCAGACAGAAACGAAATTCGAATATATCCTCAACGCAGTCAGACAGCTGGATGATGACATCAATGAGACAGCCTCCACCTCCTCAATGATTTCTCAAAGCGCTGAAAAGATCATCGCCTCTCTCGATATCATGCAGGAGATCGCCGAAGAAACGGAACAGACGACCCAAGCGACCGATGAGCAGTCTGTGAAGCAGCTGGAACTGATCAAGGAAACCACTGAAATCGCCCAGTCGCTGTCTCTGGAAGTTGAGAAACTGAGTCCATTGATCCAGAGTTTAAAAGGAAGCAATGAAACAGTTGAAGAAGCTGACGAAGCACCTTCGACCAAAAAACGTTTTAGCTTCAGGAAAAAGGCGGCGCCAATCGTCTAAAAATAAACATGAGCAGTGATCATTGATTGGTGTGTTCCAATTTCTACCACTGAATGATCACTGCTCATTTTTAATTGCTTTTTGACAGATAGTCCGGTCCCCGGCGGTTCCAGAGCTTTACCCCGATTACTTTCGTCAAAAAAGCGGTAATGGAACAAGTTGGGCTCCCTTCCTGACTTTGAACTGGTTTCAAAAAGCGGTATAGGAACCAGTTCATCTTGATCACGTTTTATGAACCTGTGCCAATATCCGTTTTGCAGCGAGTTCATGCTATGTAGAGATTGAACTGGTTTCAAAGAGGCAGAATGGGACCAGTTCAGTCCAGGATCTCCCGATCAACTGGTTACGAAGAGGTTTTTGGAACCAGTTAATAATGATCAGGATGAAGAACGTGTTACAAACCGGTCAAATCAGCATACAGAATGCTGATTTGCACATTATAGTCAAAAACCTTAAAAAACAATGGTAATCGACAATTTCTCCTATTTATTAAATACAAATTTCCCATCTTTCCTAAGGTCAATCAAGCTATAGGCTCAAGTAATTTTATTCATGATATATACAAACAGCAGACTATGATGTACAATTACTGTTGGTGCTGAATTACTTTGGAATATAAAATATTGCACCAAAAGATACTGGCTGAAAACACAAGACGTTTTTACTCTCAGCCTGATACTGAATTTTCAACGACATCTAACCAACGTAATCGTAAGGGGAATCTATATGCCAATCATCTATCTAATTGAAACAAAAAACAACACTGTACTGAGTCATGGCATCCGCCTGCTCAGTAAATACCCGTACAATCATTTATCGATTTCTCTGGACGCTTCCTTGTCCACCGTCTACAGTTTCGGACGCCGTCAGCCGCATAACCCGCTCGCAGCCGGCTTCACCGAAAGAATTTCAGCCATCCCTTTTACCGTCATTCAGCAGGACGCATCTACGCCCTCACTGTCACGGATGAAGAATGGGAGACGATCAGTATGCAGCTGAAAGCTTTCGACACTCACCTTTGGACTGGCATTACAACTTAATTGGCATGGTGCCCGCTTACTTCAACTATTCGTGGGAACGTTCGGATCATTTTTTCTGTTCCGAATTTATCGCCACCTTACTGCAGGTCGCCGGCATCCTGTCCCCCTATGACCGGCCGAATCTGATGCATCCGAGAGATGTGATCGAAGCCGTTCATCCGATCTGTGTATATGACGGACCGCTGCAGCAGTATCCGAAACTGATCCACCAGATTTCAGAACCCATCCGGGTCACACAGGCGTTACCTGAAACCGATCCGTTCAGTCTATCGGCAATTCAATCCTTGACCACCTCTAAGAGCTCCTAAGTAATTTTATACATAAATGACCCCTGCTCAGATTGCATTGAGCGGGGGTCAGCTTATATAATATTCGCCCATCCTGTCACTCAGGATAAAGAGCATATGGTTTTTGGAGCGGTCGCGTATGATCCTGCCTTTTTCCAGTTCGATCATGCGCGCAGGCATGCGTTCGATCAGTTCTTCTTCTCGAGTAGCCATGATCACCGTGATGCCCTGCTGGTTGATCTTATGCACCAGATTGAGCAGATCGACCTTGGCTCTGATCTGAAGATCCAAAGTCGGTTCATCAAGGACCAGCACACTCGGGTGATGGACGATGGCGCGGGCGATGGCCACGCGTTCTTCGTTCAGCTTCGGAACAATTGACCAGGGCATCCAGGGCTTTATATTTCAGTCCGACCAGCGACAGTATCTCCAGTACCCGCTCTTCGATCTCCTGATCAGGAAAGTCAGTCACTTCAAGGACATAAGCCCACATTCTCATACACAGTCCTATCCTCGAGCATCTGCATGTCTCTGAAGACCACTCCGGCCTGCCTTTTATGCAAGTATTCCTTGTTCTTTTTCAAATGACTGACTACCTGTGACTGGACACTCAACAGGCCTTTTGTCGCTTTGAGCTGGCCGCTGATCACTTTGAGAAAAGTGGTCTTCCCGGATCTCAAACCACCTGTCAGATAGACAAATTCACCTTGTTCGATATCACAGGTAATATCCTTCAGCACAAAGCCGTCGAATGCCTCATACATATGCGAGATGTCTTTCAGTCGGATCATTGCCTATCCCTCCCTGCTTGTGGTCTTATGAACTGAACTGATTGATCAGCGAATAGATTTCGTCCGTGCTCTGCATGACTTTGGAATTGAGCGAATAAGCGCGCTGGGACATCAGCATGTCCGTGATGCTTTGAGCCAGATCCACCGTCGATGATTCCAGATAACCGCTCGCAACTGCGCCAAACGCTTCCGGATTCTCGGCTGAAGTCAGGACATCGATGCCGTCTTCGATGCGGTACATATTCTGACCGGCGTCACTGAGGGCTTCATGATGCGGCGGCAGAAACAGCGTGATCTGACCGACAGCGTTTGCCTGACCATCAGTTGTGACAAACACTTCGCCGTTTTCACTGATGGAAACCGGCCCCTGATTCAAAACGTTGTCAGGAATGGCCGCATTCAGTTCCACGGCGTCTCCCCGGTCGTTGACGATCTGGCCGTCTGTACTCAAATGAAAGGCGCCGTCACGCGTCAGCATCCGTTCGCCCTCATTGTTTCTGACACCGAAAAAGCCGCTGCCTGTGATCGCCAGGTGGAACGGATCATTGGTCTGAGTCAGGCTTCCCTGAGCAAAATTGTTCTTGCTCGTCGCCATTTTTACCCCGCGTTCAGGCTGGGGTTTTCAATGTCTTCTGCGAGGCGCACGTCACGTTCTGTGACCGCATTATGGATCAGTTCCGAAAACTGAACGTCTTTATGCTTGAAGCCGGTCGTGCTGACGTTGGCGATGTTATGCGAGATATGATTTAGCTTATGCTGCTGCGCCTGCAGTGCACTTTTGGAAATATTGTACGGGATCTTCATCTTGTCACCTTCCTTTTTATCCTATTTATGTGCGTCCAACTTCCTGGGTCGCACGTTTCAGTGTTTCGTCCGTTGACCTCAAAACACGCTGATTCGCTTCAAATTCTCTGGATATCTGCAGCATGTCGGTCATGACGTCGGCCATATTGACATTGGACGACTCCACATACCCCTGCTGAATCTCAAAGCCCACGCCGACCGGTGCCCCATTGCCGCCCTGAAAGAGTGTGCCGCCTGCGCTTTCGAGTCCCGCGGTGTCTGCAAACTGCGTCAAGTACAAAAACTGAGGTGCTGCGTCTGCTGCATTGGTCCGCACAAAGCCGAACGAATCGATCGTGAAAGCCTGTTCCACATCCGTGCCGACATTGATCGGGGCCGTCCCGCCGCCGTCTTCGATGCCCAGAACCTGATACCCTTCCTGAGTGATCAGATTCCCCGCCTGATCGACCGAAAAGTTCCCGTTACGCGTATAGAAAAGTTCTCCGGCCTCGTTTTGAACGGTAAACATGGCATCCCCATTGATTGCCACATCGGTCTTGTTTTCTGTCATCTTCAAGCCGCCGGCAGAGAAATTCCTGACCGCTGCATCAAGCTGATTCCCGAAATTCAGCTGTCCAAGCTCTCTCCGCTGACTTCCCTGAAGGGTTTTTGAATAATTATGTATATCGACTTGACCGGTAGTGCTCGTCATCAGCTGCTGGAGACTTGTATCCCGGTGTCATGGTATTGGCGGCATTGGTAGCCAGGTTTTTCTGTTTTTCACTCAAAACGTTGAAACTGTTCGATAAGGTACTGATTCCTCTAAGCATTGTCATACACCTTTCCTAAAGACTCTCTTAATTTTAACAGGGCTTTGCCGTGGATCTGGGAAACTCTGGGTGTGGAGATGTCATAAATGTACGCCACTTCCTTCATGCTCAGTTCCTCAAAATAAATCAGCTGCAGGATCTGCTGCTCGCGTTCTGGCAGGCTCTGTATCGCTTCTTTCATGTAACTCAGCTGTTCTTTCTTGATCACGCTGCTTTCCGTGTCAGGGAGCCGAATCGTCGGTCATCACTTCCATCAGATTTCGTTTCGTTGCTGGAATCTTCAAACAAAATCGAATCCAGTGACACGTCTGACAGCTGGTGCACTGTTTCGTAGATTTTTTTGAGTTCATTGTCCGTGATGCTTAGATGCCGGCAGAGTTCTTTATTGTCGGTGTGCGAAGGAGCGTCTGCTGCAGGCGTGCTGACCGCGTCATAATAATTATTGACGGCCTTGATCTTGCTGCGGGACACCCGCGAAGTCTTTCTGATCTCGTCGATGATCGCCCCTTTGATGCGCATGTAGGCATAGTTGATGAACGGTACATTCAAAGACGCATCATATTTATCGATGGCTTTCATCAGACCGAAGACACCGATATTGACCAGGTCTTCGTGTTCGTAATCCTTGTTGTTGATCTTCAAGCCGTGCACGACTTTGTGGATCAGCGGCATATACTGCATCACTGTTTCATTTCGCTGAAGGTCTTCCATTTCTTTCTCCCCTTTCTAACCCATCGTTATGGTCCCGACACTCTCGATCGCGCTGTCGTTTGGAATTTCATTCAAAGACAGAACCGCCAGTTCCGGAAAATTGAATGACAGAAGATTTTTCATGGCCGGCCGGATCTTCGGTGCTGTCATCAGGACAAAAGGCAGTCCCTGAGCCGATAAGACTGAGCTCTGCTGATTGATGCTGTCAAACAGACGATTCACTTCCTGAGGTTGAAGCACCGGAATCGATCCCTGCGTGGATCTCTGCATGCTGGAGCTGACCCGTTCTTCGACGTCAGGATGAACAGCCAGGACATTCAAGGTCCCCGCATCATCCAGATGTTCCTTGACGATCGTCCGTTTCAGTGCCTGTCTGACATATTCCGTCAGGGTCTCGTGATCTTTGGTCGTGTTTCCGTAATCGGCCAGCGTTTCTAAAATAGTGACCAGATCCGTGATCGGCACATATTCTCTTAAGAGACGCTGGAGCACTTTCTGCACGTCGCCAAGCTGCAGGATGTCAGGGATCAGCTCTTCGATCACGACATTGTAGTCGCCTTTCAGTCCTTCCAGGAGTTCTTTCACTTCCTGACGGCCGAGGAGCTCATCGGCATTGGTCTTCATGACCTTTTTCGACATGCGTCACTAAAACGGTCAAGGGTATACAACGGTATAATCATTCAGTTCGGCGATCTTTTCGTTGCGGTCATTGCACCCAGAGCGCGTCCAGCCCGAAAGCAGGTTCTTTCGCATCGATGCCTTCGATCTCCCTTCGATACCGCCGGGCTCAACGACTAAGAACTGTCCGGATACAAGGTGCCTGCAGCGACTTGATTGCCTTTGATTTTGATGACGTAATCACGCTGCCCCATCTGCAGATTGTCACGAATGCGGATCGGGTTCAACAGTATGCCCAGTTCATAAGAAAGCTGTTTTCTGATCGACGCGATCTGACTGGTCAGATTCGATTCCTGTTCTTCACTTGCCAGTGGGATCAGGCCGTAACCCAGTTCAACGGCGATCCGGTCGACCTGGAACTGGGACGCTGTTTCTTCGACGGGTGCCGTATTCTTCTGCATGGCTTCCTGTCTCTGATTATCCATTTCTTCCTGTACCGTGTTCTTCTGACCCACACCAACCAGGTAGCCGGCAACGACCAGGCCTGTAGCCAGCATAATGAACGGGAAGAACGGGAAACCGGGAACGAGCGCAAAGATAGTCAGGAGTGTCGCAACGATGTACATGACCTGCGGCGTGTTGAACAATTCTCCGCCGATGGTATCGCCAAATCCTTTTTCATTTGCGGTCCGGGTAACTAAAATACCTGAAGCGACGGAAATCAGCAGTGACGGGATCTGACTGACCAGACCGTCCCCGATGGTCAGCTGTCCGAAGTGGCTCAGCGCCTCACCGATCGTGTAACTCCCCTGAAGTGAATGGAATCGCGATCCCGCCGATCAGGTTGATGATCGTGATGATGATCCCGGCGATGGCGTCCCCTTTCGCCACGCAATTCACTCGGCTCCGTCCATCGCGCCGTAGAAATTCGCTTCTTTTTCCAGATTCGATCGGCGGGACTTGGCCGTCTGTTCATTGATCAGGCCGCTGTTCAGATCGGCATCGATCGCCATCTGTTTACCAGGCATGGCGTCCAGGGTGAAACGGGCAGACACTTCCGCGACCCGGCTCGCACCGTTGGTCACAACAAGTATCTGAACGATGACGATAATGACGAACAACACGAGCTCCGACGATATAGTTGTTTCCTGCGACGAAGCTGCCGAAGGTCTCGATGACACTACCGGCAGACCCTTCACTCAGGATCAGTCGCGGTTCGAGCTGATGTTCAGCCCCAGACGGATCATGGTTGTCACCAGCAACAGTGTAGGAAAACTGAGGAACTCCAGGACTGAATGCGTGAACAGTGTCAGGACGAGGATGGTTATGGCCAGTGAAATGTTCAAGACCAGCAGAAAGTCCAGTATGAACGGCGGCATCGGGATGATGATGATGCCGATGATCGACACGACGACGAAGGCGATGACGATATTCAGCATGTTGGACAGTGCGGCTGATTTTCTTTTGGCAGTCTGGGTTTCTCCATTTTTTTCTCATCCTTTCACTGACATTTTGTATCCGTTTCTCTGGTTCAGCCTGGAAGATCAGGGCCAGTATTTCTGCGATCGCCTGATACATCTCTGTCGGGATCTGGACCCATTGGTTCCGACTTGTTCGTAACATGGCTCTCGCCAGTGGTTTGTTTTCTATAATGGTAATGCCCTCTTCTCTAGCCATTTCTTTCATTCTGAGTGCCACATGGTCCTGTCCTTTGACTAAAACGATCGGCACCTGGTCTTTGGACGGGTCATAGCGGATCGCGATGGCAAAGTGAGTCGGGTTCGTTATCAGGACCGTGGACTCCAGGACATCCTTGATGTTGCCTGCCAGGATGCTTCTTTACAGCATAGCTTTACGCTGGGATTTGACCTGCGGATCGCCTTCCATCTCCTTGTACTCGTCTTTGATATCCTGCATGGACATCATCAGATTCTTCTTATGGTCATAGCGCTGGTAGAAATAATCGCCCACCCCCGAGTATGGCTAAAAACAGTGCCAGCCTGAATGCCAGGGTCGAAACGAGTTCGATCACCAGCGGAAAGATCGCGTACAGCCCCACGCTTCCGGACTGCAGGATCAGGTGCGCCGACTGGTACAAGGTGTAAAGTGTAAAACCGACGACAATAAACAGTTTCATCAGGTTTTTGACCAGTCCGAACGCCGCTTTCTTGCCGAAGATGTTCTTGAACCCGCTGACCGGATTGATCTTGCTGAAGTCGGTTTCATCGATTCTGTCGTGAACAGGAAACCGACTTGAACCAGGTTGCCGACAACACCGGTGAAGAAAGCAATGATCAGAAACGGAGCCGAAAGAACGAAGAACCAGATGATCGCATTCATGCCGATCGACGACAGTTCGCGGATCGATGCTGACGGATCCGGTCCGAAACGCAGCATGGTCTTCAGAAAGACAAAGGTCCGCTCCAGTACATAGGTCGCCAGCACCGTCAGTGTCAGTGCAAAGAAACCGAAGGACAACGCCGAAGACAGATCCTGACTTTTGGGCACCTGCCCTTTGCGTCTCGCTTCTCTCAGCTTCTTGGGGGTGGGTTTTTCTGTTTTTCCATCTTTCCCTGACATGAGACCTTCACCCCTTTGTTTGTCGGTTCAAGCGTTTACGTATTCAGTCCGTACAGCCATTCGTTCATCGCTCTGATCATGTCCGGAAACACCTCACTGATGTTCTGCATCAAGAGCGAGAGGAAAAAGAACATGAAGATCAGACTTACCAGGATCTTCATCGGCATCCCCAGGATCATAACGTTGATCTGTGGGGACGGTCCGAGAAATCAAAGCCAGTGTCAGTTCGGACAGGATGGCGACGATGATCAAAGGTATCGCCAGCCTGACCGCTGTCTGGAACATCTGACTGAACAGATGCATGATGCCTTTCATTCCGAAATGATTGAAGGAAAGCAGTTCCAGCGGGGCCCACTCGAACGAGTTCACCAGGCTTCGGATCACATGATGATGAATATCCGCGATGAAGAAAATCATCATGGAGATCCAGTAATAGATCCTTCCGTAAAAGGACGCGTTCACGCCCAAAGCCGGATCGTATATCTGTCCCATCGAGAAACCGACCTGGAAATCAACAAAAGCGCCGGCGATTTCAAATGTAGTGAAAAAAGGTAAGGTTACGTAGCCCAGTGCCAGGCCGATGAGTACTTCCTTGACCGGCAACCATCAGAAACATGATCAACGTCAGCTCTGCACCGAAGCCCTCCACCGTGCCCACGACAGGCAGCGTCAAGCCGACAGCCAGTGCCAGCTTGCTCGCGGTGGGAAACGATTTATGTGAAAATCCCGGACTGACCGATATAAAGACAGTCAGTCGGATCAGAATAAGTAGAAACTGCTGGATATCTGTCGTCATTTCATCATCATAATCCCGCGATGATCGAAAACAGCCGTTCAGTGAACGAAATCAGCGAATTCAGCATGAAGTTCCCCAGCAGGACCAGTGTCAGCAGGATGGAAAACAGTTTAGGAACAAAACTCAGTGTCTGTTCCTGGATCTGCGTCGTTGCCTGAATGATACTGATGACTAGACCGACGACTAAGGCTATGATCAAAACCGGCCCGCCCACGCGGATCAATACCAGGAACGCATCTTGTAATACATCTAAAACATTTTGTGTAGACATCCTCTAGTCCTTTCTAGTAGAAACTTCCGACCAGCGATTCAACGACCAGATACCAGCCGTCCACCATCACGAACAAGAGCAACTTGAACGGCAGCGAGATCATGACCGGTGACAGCATGAACATCCCCATCGACATCAGGATACTCGCGACAACGATATCGATGACCAGAAAAGGAACGAATATCAGAAAGCCGATGGTGAAGGCTGTCCTTAGTTCGCTGATGGCAAAGGCCGGGATCACGGTGAACAGTGACAAGTCTTCCGGCTCATCCGGGAAGGAATCCCCACTCAGTTCGACAAACAATTCGAGATCGGTTGTACGCGTCTGTTCCAGCATGAAATCCTTGATCGGTTCTTCTGCCCGGGCAAACGATTCTTCACGGGTGATTTCGCCGGACAGCATCGGCTGCAGGGCTTCATCATTGACTTCCTGATAGACCGGCCGCATGACGAACAAGGACAGGAACAATGCCAGACCTAAAAGGACCTGATTGGGCGGGCTCTGCTGCGTCCCCAGCGCATTACGCGTGAAGGACAGGACAATGATCGTCCGGGTGAAACTTGACGTCAGAACAAGAAATGACGGAACCAGGGCGATGATGAATAACAGCAGATATAAATTGACGGCTTCCGATGAGTCACCTGCTAGAGATAACGCCTCAGTTAAATTCTCTGTCATTCGTTATGTATTCCTTTCTTTGCGCTGCTTTTCAAACTCTTCATACTTATGTAAAAATGAATGTTTCAATTTATCAAACTGTTCTGTGTAAGGTCCGAGCTTGTTCGAGACTTCCTTTGCCTGTCTGCTTTGGATCAAACGTTTCTGTATCGCTTCTTTTTCTTCCTGCGTGAACGTCTTGATCACTTCACTCTTGGTCTCGGAAATGCTCATCAGCATATATTCCGACTCGACCTGCACAATGCTCAAGGATGACGATTTGGAAACCGGGACCCGCTCGATCACTTTGATGACTTCACTCGAGCTTCGTGACACATTATTCAATTTTTTCAGTAAAAAATTGGCGAGCAGAACGGTCACACTCAAAGCCACGAGCATTTGTCCTATATCAGCGAATCCCATTTCCAGTTCCTCCTATTATTTCTGCAGCAGTATGTTAGTGATATAAACGTCTTCAACGATCTCAGCATTCAAAGCCTGATTGATTTTCACCTTTATCTCATCTTTTATGATGAACTGACCTTCTTCTTCATTAAAGAGTGATTCTGCGCTCTGACTTGAGACGGTGTGGATCACCGCATCTCTCACCTTGGCTATTTCAGCCCCGACAATCTCAGGTGCCTCTTCGTTTAAACTCGTTACGGTCAGTTCCATCCGGACCACCGGCTCATTTCTGGAATCGTTACTCTGAAGGTTGATCAGAAATTCTTCCAGTGGAATGGCACTTTCTGAGGCTTCGGCTTCTGACGTGAAGCGCGAATAAAATGTTTCGCCATCAGGTCCTGCGAAAAGAAAACCACCGATCCCTATGCCGGCAACGAGCAACAAGCCAATTACTCCAGCAATAATAACAAGTTTAGATACTCTTTTCTTTGGTTTTTGTGTCTCATTCTTCTGAGCCATTGGTGCCTTCCTTTCTATGTTCGTGAACGATCACGATATTTACTCTTCTGTTCTGTGCCCGGTTCGCCCTTGAATCATTGGGAACGACCGGGTGATACTCACCGTAACCTCTGGCAGACAGTCGTGTCGGTTCTACCGAGTACTCTTCGCTCAAGTATCTCAGTACAGAAACGGCCCGCTCGACTGACAGTTCCCAGTTGGACGGAAACCGTCTCGAACTCATCGGGATATCGTCCGTGTACCCTTCAACAATGATTTCATTATCGAAAAGACCGAACAAGCCGGCTAAGGAACCTACCGCGTCTCTCCCGCTGGTTTTAAGTGTCGCGCTGCCTGGGTCAAAAAGGATCGCTTCCTGGATGTCTATGTAGACACCTTCCTGATCCCGTGAAAGCGAAACATCTGATTCCAGCCCTTCGATCTCCAGGTAATTCGTTACGGTCTGATAGAGTTCATGGACTTCTTCAGGTATTGCATCCTGATACATGATCGATTCTTCCACTTCTAAATCTTCAGGATCCACGTCTTCAAATTCACTTAAGTCTCCATACTCCTCAAAATCAAAATCGCCTGACGCATTGCCCGTGATTATCAAGTATGGCATCACTGCTGCTTCCGATCAGGGCCATACGCAGAGACTCTGCGACTTCCCTGAACCGTTCTTCACTCACAACGGACATGGAGAAAAGCAGGATGAAAAAAGTCAGGAGCAGAGACATCAAATCCGAGTAAGTAGCCATCCAGGCAGGCGATCCCGCCTGATTCGCTTTTTTTCTTTTTCTAACCATCAAACTCTCCTAACTGCTAAAACTCTTCTGCAACTTGTGCTGTTTCATCATCTGATTTTTCAGACTTTTTCTGATCAGAGTTAGACATGAAGCTCTGAAGTTTCTGTTCCATGATCCGTGGGTTGTCTCCTCTTTGCAGAGCCAATATTCCTTCGATGATCATTTCATTCGTTTTCAGTTCATTGGCTGTCTGCATCTCCAGATTTTTGGCAACCGGCAGGAAAACCATGTTCGCCATCAAAGCGCCGTAAAGCGTTGTTAGCAGCGCCGTTGCCATACCGGTACCGATCAGTGACGGATCCTGAAGATCCCCCAGCATTGCGATCAGTCCGACCAATGTCCCGATCATGCCGAAAGCCGGTGCAAATTCGCCCCATTTCAGAAAAACTTCCTGACCGATGGAGTGACGGTCTTCTGTCTGAGCCAGCTCGACATTCAGTATTTCTTCGATGGTATCAACATCCGTCCCGTCAACGACCATTTCCAGGCCGTATTTCAACATATGGTGATCCTGCTCCTGAATATCTGCTTCGATCGCCAGAATGCCTTGGGTCCGGCTTTTCTTTGCCAGGGCGGTCAGTGTTTCGAGTAGCGTTAAACGGTCATCATCTGGTGTGAACATCAGTTTTTTGAGCAGTGCCGGGACCTTTTTCAAGGTGCTCAGCGGGAAACTGATCAGTATCGCTGCAAAGGAGCCGAATAACGTGATGATCAGTGACGGCACGTCAAAATAATTCAGCAAGGTACTGTTTTGAGACATCGCCACGATGATCAGGCCAAATCCAAAGTACTAAGCCAACAGCTGGTAAAATATTTCTTTTCAATTTCTACACTCCTGTCGATGATCGATAAATTTTCTGTTTAAAAGCAATAACTTTTTCAGCTATCTCTTCGGGTGTATCCATGACACGTATGGTCTTATAATCGACCAGGGTGATCAGCGTATCATATTCACGCTCCATTTTAAGAATCAGATCATTGTTCAGATAAAATTCTTTTCCTGAAACGGTCCGCAGTGAAATCATGGCAAACCTCTTTCTCGTTTAAATTAAGATAGAAGCTGAGAAAGGATGACCCGCTCAGCTGCTATTCGTGATTATCGTTTAAGGTTGATCAGTTCCTGCAGCATTTCATCTGAGGTCGTGATACTGCGTGAGTTCGCCTGATAGGCACGTGTCGCAACGATCATCTCGGTGAATTCGGATGCCAGATCGACGTTGGACATTTCCATGAAGCCGGAGCGGATCGTACCGAAACCGTCATCAGACGGCCCGCCTTCTACAGGCTCCCCGGAGTTGGCAGACGCGTTATACATGTTTTCGCCCGTTTTTTCTAATCCGTCTGCATTGGCAAAACTTGCCAGAGCAACGCGTCCGATGACGTAGGCGTTGCCGTCACCGTAAGTACCTATAATAGTTCCGGTATTGTCGATGTTGTAATCTTGAAGTTCAATTTCGTTAGGTGCCGTCCCGATCGTCTGTGGGATAGACAGTGGTTCTAAAACTTGATTGTTAGCAATGCCAGTATCGACTGTACCGTCATCTATTTGCGGTCCACCTGCCGGTTTGAATCCCATTACTTTAGAACCATTAGATGTAGTCATATTTCCCTCAAAGTCAGTGTAAAATCCGCCGTCTCGAGTATATTGATTCGACATCTGTTGCGCCGCCGTCTGGACTCACGATAAAGAATGAGTTGTCGCCGTTTTGGATCCCGAAGTCCAGTGCTCGTCCGGTAAACTGCAGCGAGCCTCCCTGCATCATCATGTCTGTGGCACTGTTTGAAGTCCCCAGACCGACCTGCTGGGCGTTTATCCCGCCGCGGCCGTTGTTGTTAGGTCCCTGTGCGTTCGCATTCATCTGAGAGATCATGTCCTGGAAACGGACACGCTGATGATTTAAAACCGGTCGTGTTGACGTTTGAAATATTGTTGGCGATCACGTCCATTTTGGTCTGCTGACCCTTCATTCCTGTGATACCTGAGTACATTGAATTTAACATGTGTTTTCCTCCTAATTTTTAACGTTTCTGAATCGGTCGGTCATCAGAAAAAAGTCTCTTTTCAGTCCAACTTTTACGTTAAGTTTATCGTTTCTCGTTTATTTGTATGGCACTGTCGATATTGGTCACTTCAGACATTTCATTCGATTTCAAAGCTGTTATCACCGTCTTGTTCTTGATGCTGGCTATGAGTGCCAGATCATCATACAAAATCAGTGATTGCTCAGACCCTTTGGATTCAAGAGTTTCCACTGCCTGTTCCAGTCGTTTAATATCTGTTTCAGTCAAGGTGAAGCCGTGCTGTTCCAGCCGTTTTTGTGCATGGCTGGAGAAGGTGACAGCTGAATTCTTTTTTATCCGGTCCGTTCAGCGCTTCCTGCATGAAAGACTGAAACGCTCTGTCCACCGGCAGCTGTTTGTTCTCTTTGCTTTTCACACATGGGAAGCCATCTGTGCGCCGCTGACGTTCTGGAGCATTTATTCGCTCACCTCAATGACGTCGTTCAGCTGATACGTCTTGCCGTTCACCTGCAGAGTAGCATACCCGTTGTCGAACCGTACTTTTTCAACAGAACCTGACACCAGCTGGGCTTCTTCGCCGCGCTACAGTGACTTGTCTGCCGACCATACCGAGGGCCTGCTGCTGCTGAGACATCAGTACCGTCGTCTGCATGGAATCATTTATTTCCTGCATGGCATTCATCATCCCGAACTGGACCATCTGTCCGATATAATCGGTTTCCGAACCGCCGCCCCCGCTTCCCTGTCCATCGAAGGAAGGCATGCTCATGGCACTTGAAATGATCTTCAGGAACTGTTCCATATCCAGATCAGAATTCTGCTTTGTTTCTTCTTCCGGCTTTATCGCACTCAATGAGCCGATCAGCATATTTTCTGGTATATTCACTTTTTTTACTCCTTTCGCTTAAACATAAACATTCAAGCCATCTGACATGCCTGCAGAAGGTTCAGCTGACTGTTCCTCGCTTTCAGCCGACAGCGCTTGATCGCTCGAACCTTCCTGGCTGATTTTTTGATTCCTGCCCCGACTGATCAGAAAATTAAAATCGTTCTTGCTGCGTTGCCTGGCTGATTTGCCGTGAAGTCGAACGATTTGATCGAGATCCCTTTAGATTCCAGAGGTGATTTCAGATCCAGCCATTCGCCTTCCATCCACCGTCTTGCTTCATCCGACTGAAACGTCAGCTTGCCGCTTAATCCTTCTTCAGTCAGTGAGAGTTCGACCGTTACTTCGCCCAGCGTTTCCGGGGTCAGATGCAGGGTCGTCTGATACGTTTTCTGGCCTTCTTTGTTCTCGACCAAGTTCGTGACCATATCCTGAATTAGATTCATACTCTGTTCTTTTGAGACCGGTTCAGCCGCTTTCGCCATGGTCGACCTGAGTCGCTGGCTGACTGGTTTTCTCCGCGGACTGACTGCTCAACTGCCGGAGCATCGAGACGAAATCATGATCGGTATCCAGCTGAGAAGACTGTTTTTGTTCAGGGCCGTTCTTAACCCAAGTTTTTCAGCACCCTTTCACTGTCAGTATCAGCAGTTTCAGTCATTTTAGAACTGTTCAAGTCAATAGTTTGCTTGATTTCCTTACCGGCGTTGTTGACAGTCGAACCGATTGTTTCAGGTTCCTGTTTGCTTTCAGCCGGTTTAGTCATTTGTTGTGAATGATTCAGTCTGTCTGACAATGGTTTTGTCGCTCTCGTACAGAATTCAGCTGAAACTGCTTTCCCCGAAGGCTGTTTGACCTCAGTTTCTTCATTAATAACAGCAGCCTTTTCCTTCAATGACTGTTCTGATTTTGTGCTTTGGTCTCCGGAATATCCCTAGCTTTGACCTGAGAACTAATTCATTACTGACTGTTTTACCTCACCAGTAGCAACGGACTCTCTGAAATTGTTGACATGAGCGTTCTGATTTCCGGTGAAACGGTTTTTCCGCTCAGTGGTTGGCTGATTCACTGCCCTTGCCCGTTTTATCAGTCTTGCTTCAGTTGCTCGGGCAGGCTCTGTTTTTAGACTTGCCGTTTGCTTTGTCCCTGACAAGGCTGTTTTGAAGTCGTTTTCTTTCTCTGAGTTATCAGCAGCTTGACCCTGTGGCTTCATTTCCGGTCAATTCCTGGTCTGCTTTCATCGGATTAACGGACGCTCCTGAATCCAGACCGTTTTCAGCTTAAAAGAAGCGTTGATTCTACATCGACCTCATTTTTGGTCAAAACTTGTTCTTTCTCGTTCACTTCTGATCAGGAAGAACTGCTTCTAGTGTGCTGCCGATCTCCGGTGAAACAGTTTTGCCATTCTGTGGTGCGCTGATTCAACGAATCAACCAAGACCTTCATCTGCTGGTCTGACAGCGTGACAGTCGGTTCACCATTCGCTAGGATCCCATTATCTGCCAGCACCTTCAGCTGTTCTTTGCTCAGATCAGAAAGATTCACACTGAGCAGGTCGGTTTCATTGGTTTGCGTTTCTTTATGTAAAATGAAAGCCTGTCCTTCTATCTTTGTGTCAGTCATTACATTATCCAGATCCAGCTTCAAAAAAGGGTTGATGAGAATAAAGGATACATTTTCCTCTTCTTCTGATTCGGACAACACTGTTTCAGTCTCTTCAGACTCAGCATCCGTTTGATCCGGCGTTTTTTCTTTTTGGGAAGGTTTTCCGGTAAATGTTTCAAAGGCTTTGGAAAACAGTTCTCCACTTATTTCTGTTTCTTTGCCTTTATTTTTCATCGGGGTTGCCGATTGTATGACTTGAGTGACATTCACTATGTTTTCACCTCCCTTCACGGTAAGTATCAGTCATGCTAATTAAAAAATCGACGGACGGCCGTAGTTCAGCGTCGAGATTTCATCCAGCTGGGACTGCTCCTGCTTTCGGGTCAGGTCCAGGAAACGGTGATGTTCTTTTTCTTCCAGTTTCTGCATCACTTTCTTGTCCTTGTGAGCGCCGTGCAGGTCCTTGACCGCCTGTTCCAGTTCTTTCTCGGCTTCTGAAGAGTCAGACGCTGTCGAATGATTTTTTCATCGATCAGATCCTTGTATAAGCTGCTGCCGTTTTCAGATGATCGATCGACGAGTGAAACAGCTGCTCGCTTTTGAGCTTCCTGCTTTCACTGACGATCCGGTCCAGTTTTTCTTTCTCGCGTTCGACATTCGCTTCTTTTTCTTTTACCTTCAGCTGTGCGTGCCTCTTCAAGATCTTCGCGCCAGTCCAGTATTTTTTCCATCGAAAAACGGTAGTTCTGCATTCAACATCCTCCTTACCTTACTGCCTGGTTGGAAAAAACAGCTTTCATCGCCTGAATCGTTTCGGCATACGAATAAGATTCTGTGGTTTTCTGCTTTAAAAATGACTTGATCGGATGATTCAGCCGGATCGCCTGGTCGATCAGCGGATTGGTCCCCTGCTGATACGCTCCCACATCGATCAGGTCTTTGGATTCTTTATATGTAGCCAAATTCTCTCTCAGTTTTCCGGCAGCTTCGTCATGATCCTCAGTAACGAGTGCTTTCATCAGACGACTCAGACTGCTCTGGATATCGATGGCCGGGTAATGGTTTTCCGAAGCGATTTTCCGGGACAGGATGATATGTCCATCCAGGATCCCGCGGACAGCATCCGCGATCGGTTCGTTCATGTCATCCCCTTCGACCAGAACGGTATAAAAACCCGTGATCGATCCCTTTTCCGTCTTGCCGCTGCGCTCCAGGAGCTTCGGTAAAACGGTAAAAACAGAAGGCGTGTACCCTTTGGTCGTTGGCGGTTCGCCGGTCGCCAGACCGATCTCCCGCTGAGCCATCGCGACACGCGTGACCGAGTCCATCATGAGGACCACTTTTTTGCCCTGATCCCGGAAGAACTCGGCGATCGCCGTGGCAACGTAAGCCCCTTTCAATCGGACCAATGGCGGCTGATCGGACGTTGCACAGACCACGACCGACTTTTTGTAGCCCTTCTTCGCCGAGATCGTTCTCGATGAATTCCAGCACTTCCCGGCCACGCTCACCGATCAGACCGATAACGATGACATCGGCCTCACTGTACTTGGCCATCATGCCCTAGCAGCGTCGATTTCCCGACACCGGAACCGGCAAAGATGCCCATACGCTGGCCTTCGCCGACCGTCAGTAAACCGTCCACCGCTTTCACACCGGTCTGGAGGATCGTGTCGATTTTCGGCCGCTTGAACGGATCGGGAGCAGCCCGGTGGACATCGAACGTCTTGGGGTCCTTCAGTGCTTCAGCACTCATCGGACGTCCCAGACCGTCAAACGTCTTGCCCAGCATGTCTTCGCTGATCTCCACTTTCAGCGCCTTGCCGGTCGGATAAACCAGACAGCCCGGCCCGATGCCGTCGAGTTCATCCAGCGGCATCAGAAGGAACGGTTTCTTCAACAAAACCGACCACTTCACTCAAGACGGTTTTTCTGCTTGATTTGATTTCGATCTCGCACACTTCACCGATAAAGGCATCGAGTCCGTCGACTTTGATGATCAGTCCAATGACTTGACTCACTTTGCCGTGCTTCAGTGTAGACGGCTTTGCTGTTCAGTGTTTCATGATAAAGGTCAAACGGTATATTGATCATCTACATCTCACGTTCTCTTTCTTTCATTTCCGAAACAATCGCTTCAAGCTGTTTTCTGACCTGCACGTCCACGACCTTGTGCGCACTCTCGATCACGCAGCCGTACGGTTCGACGTTGTCATCCTGCAGGCACGATAAAGCGAATGCCCGGATAGGTTTTCTCCAGCACCGGCAGCTGATCTTTCAGCTGCTGGCGCATGGATGAATGAACGGTCAGGCTGACGTAATCTTCTTTCCTGTCCAGCTGATGCAGGATCGGATGGACCAGTTCCATGATGCCGTTCGGCGAAAGATCCAGCTGTTCATGCACGATTTTTTCTGCCATATGTACAGACAGTGAAAGCAGACTGTCTTTTTTCTCTTCGATGTACCGGGCGATATCCTGCTGGGCCTCGGCCACCGAAGACCGTGCCGTCTGGATCAGCTTATCGCTTTCTTCTTTGCCGGCGCTGAAGCCCGCTTCTTTGCCTTGTCTGAAGCCTTCCTGAAAGCCGGCCTGCTTGCCTTCATCAAACGCTTGCCTGTAAGCTTCTTCTTTGAGCTGTTCGACTTCCTGCATCGCGTCTTCGATCAGCTGTTCTTTTTCAGTCAGTGCTTTTTCGATTAGGTCTGCACTTTTCTGCTTGGCATAGGCCAGTTCATCCCTGGCTTCTTCGTTTTCTTCTATAAAGCTCTCTGTATCGTCTTCCTGCACCTCATAAGCGGTATCGATCACCCAGTCCGTCGATTCCTTGGCATTCGCCTGGACGGATTTGATCAGTCTACTCGATAATGGCATCTTGATCGCCCCTCATAATGTAAGTTCTCCCATGCTCGTCCAGACGTCGGATCACGGTCGACCACGCTCTGCTGGGCTTCTTCTACAGCAGACAAACGCGCCGGTCCGAGGTACTGCATGTCTTCCTTGAGGGTATCCACCGCTCTGGAAGACAGATTGTCGTAGATAAAGTCACGCAGCTCGTCGGAAACACCCTTGAGCGCCAGGACAAGATCGTCGTGGTCGACTTCGCGCAGGACTTTCTGCACATCGCTCTTTTGCAGAGAGACGATATCTTCGAAGGTGAAGAGACTGGCTTTGACTTCTTCGGCCAAGTTCAGGCTGTTTCTGTTCCAGCTCGCTGACGATGGACTTCTCGGTGGGTCCGTCCGACCTGGTTCAATATTTCAACCAGAGTCGATACGCCACCGACATTTTCAGTATCATTTTCAACGTATGTAGAAAACTTGCTTTCAATGACCTGTTCGATCTTTTCAATGATCGCCGGAGACGTGTTGGTGATCGTCCCGATACGCTCGGCAATGTCCGCCTGTTTCTCAAGCGGGAAATTGACCAGGATTTGTGCTGCTTTGTCCGGCTGCATGTAGCACAGGACCAGAGCGACCGTCTGCGGCTGTTCACCGAGCAGCAGATTTGTCAGCTGCTGCGGATCGGCCTTTCTGGCAATATTGAACGGCCGCTCACGCAGCTGGATCTGGTTCAGCATGTCGATGACTTCCTTGGCACGCTGAGGACCCCAGCGCTTTGTTCAGCAGATTCTTTGCGTAGTCAAACCCACCGTCCAGGATGTACTCTCTCGCTTGTGACATCTCCAGATATTCGTTCACGATGGCTTCACGGTCGCTCTTTGCTCACGTGATCCATATTCGCTATTTCATAACTGACTTTCTGTATATACTTGTCCGGCAGCTGTTTCATGATCTGCGCCGATGTTTCCGGTCCCAGCGAGATCATTAAAATAGCCGCTTTCTTGATGCCGTCGATCTCTTTTTTTGATGGACTCATTTCTACTGTATCAGCCAATCAGGGTCCCCCTTTCTAGTCTTTCAGCCATACTTTCATCAGATCCGCCACTAACTCCGGATTTTCTTTCGCTTCTTTTCTGACCCGGTCTTCTTTTTCACTCATGACCTTGTTCTGCTGCTGCATGACCTGGTTTTCTTTTTCCATGATCTCAGATAGATCCGGTTCCGGTTTTGCCTTGACAGGAGTCGGTTTCACTGGTTCTTCTTCAAAATAATCTTCTTCGACGTTTCCGCGCTTGACTAATGACAGGACGAAAATTGACACAACAAGCAGGATCAAGCCGAGAGACATATAGATCCAGTTAGCCTGCAGAAACTCTGTGATATCGCCCAGGATATTTCCTTCTCCGCCACCGATGGCCAGTTCTTCGCCTTCAGCAAACGGCATGATCCCGACTGTTACGTCACCGGCAAGCGGGACGTCTGCTTCATTGTCCAGACCCAAAGCCCGGGAAACGATTTCTTCAATTCGAGGCCTAGCTGGTGCGACGCCGGCATTGGCATTCACGACGATCGAGGCATTGACGCCTTCAACGACGCCCGGTGCCTGCACGTAACGCTGCGTTTCCTGGTTCAGTTCATAGTTGGTCGTTCGGTCAAAGGGAAGAATTCGCTTCCTCTTCGCCGTCATCGGCTAAAGGCACTTCCTGACCTGCTATCAGACCGGCAACCAGTTCTCTCGCGCCGTCAAAACTCTCTGTCTGACTGCGGATGAGCCCTTCACGGTTCTCGTCGCCTTCCTCGGTCATCGGTGCAGTGTACTCGATGATTTCACCTTCCACCACATCGAAGTTCATATCCGCGTTCACGACGACACGCAAATTGTTGTAACCGTATACAGGGGCCAATAAAGACAGGATCCGCTGCTGCAGATCATTTTCATAAGACTGTTTCATCATCTGATGATTGGAAGTCATGTCCGCTGCGGTCGAAAATGTTCCCGTTCGACTGCAGAAAGCCGCTGAGCAGGTTCCCGCTCGTATCGACGATCTGAACATTTTCTAAAGGCAATCGTTCAACCGCACCGGTGACCAGCGACGCGATCCCCTGAATGTTCTGCTGGGAAAGCGCACCTTTGGGATCGATGACGATCGACGCCGACGCTTCCGTGCGGTACTCCGGATTCTGGAAAATACTGTCGTCCGGCAGTGACAGCATCACTTTGGCTGCTTCAACCTGCTGGAGTGACGAAATCGACCGTTCCAGTTCACCCGTCAGCGCACGCTGATACATGATCTGGCGGTCTTCATCTGTCGTCATCATGCTAGTTTCGTCAAAAATCTCAAAGCCAGTGGACTTCTCCGGCATCAGGCCGTTCACAGCCAAGTCGATCCGGTAGTTGTCGACTTCTTTATCGTCGATCAGAATCGTCGTCCCGTTATCCTCTAAACGGTACTCCAGACTTTGGGCTTCAAGGTCCTCAACGATCGCTCCGGCATCGGCTTCATCTAAATTTGAAAATAATACGGTATATGTACTTCTGTTCAAGAAATAACCCATGACCAAGGTTAAAATAAGTGCTATGGAAACGAACGTGACGAGACGCCCGCGCTTCTTTTTATCCAGCTGGAGCCAGCCGTTTTGTATGGACAGCCCCATTTCTTTGACTTTGTTCATCTTCTATCTCCCTTACTCGGTTCTCTGCTGTTTAAAACTGCATATTTTTCATTTCATTATATGCTTCTAAACGCTCTATTTCGCAGCTGAACAGCGACTTCCAAAGAGAGTTGGGCTTCGGTCGTTTTGATCATCACAGTATGCAGATCGTCCGCCGATCCGTCGACCAGCGATTGGATCGCCTGAGCGGAATCAGTCTGTTTCGTGTCCAGGGTGTTGATCGACTGATTCAACAGTTCCGTAAACGATCCGGCTTCATTCTCTGTGACTTTAGGTGCAGCCGTCTGCGCTACCTGATCGAGTTGACCGAGCGCCTGCGTGTAAAGCTGATTCATTGGATTGATCATTGTCTTCATTCCATTCAAGTTAAATTTCATTACTCGCCGCCTATCTCCATGGCCCGTTTCAACATATCTTTACTCGTGTTGATTGCCGTCACATTGGCATCATAGGAACGGATCGCCGTCATCATGTCGACCATCTCATCCGCCATGTCCACATTCGGAAAGGCCACGTAGCCTTCCTCATTCGCATCCGGATGGCCCGGTTCATAGACCAGACGGAAATTGTCTTCATCCGCTTCACTCTGACGATTCTTACCCCGACGGCTTTTGGTTGAGATGTCACCCGTGAAGCCTGATTTCACCTGCTCGAGATTTTCTTCAAAGAGTACCTGCTGCTTTATGTAAGGCCCTTGTCCCTCTTCCGTGCGGGTCGTGTTCACGTTTCGCTATATTCGTGGAAATCGTATCCAGCTTGAACCGTTCAAGATTCAGCCCGCTTGCATTGATCTGCATTGAATTAAAAATCGACATCTGTAAAACCTCCTGATATTTAAGATTATCTCAGTACCGAACGGATCATGCCGTACTGATTGGTCAGCTGGGTCGATACGGCCTGAAGAATAGGGCATTCGCTGAAAGCTCAGCCATTTCCGAATCGATCGCCACGTTGTTTCCGTTCTCATTCACCCGGTTGCCCGTCTGTTCAACAGTCTTTGGTGAAACGTTCTGAATACCCGACGACCCGAAGTGATTCACATGACGTGCCTGGAGGCCAGTTCCGTCGATCGCCTTTCTCCAGTGTCTCCTCAAAATCGACCCGCTTGGCTTTATAGCCGGCGGTATTGACATTTGACATATATTGGAAGAGATCGTTTCCTGCCTCATCGATGATGCATCAAGGGCGCTTTTAAGTAAATTAACGTTTGGAACCTGTGATCATGCCAGTCTTCCTCCTAACATGCTATTCTGTATATTTATTCTTAACTTTCTACATGACTTATTCTATAGGACCAGACACACTCGTGCAAGATGCTATTTTGCCATTATTTACTGAATATTTCCGATTTTACGCCAATTTTTCCATTAAAAATATTACCGTTTGTAACGAACTGATTATAAATATTACTTAGATAGCTCAAAGTAAATACCGTGATATCAACGTTTTAAAATGATAAAACGTGCATCGTATAGCGTTTCAACAAGTTAATCTTGTGCAAAAAAAGCCCTTCACACATTCGTAATATTTCGCTTTATTAAGTTGTGACGATTTTGGTGAAACCATGTTAATTAATTAACAGAGATGAATCATTCAATAAATAACATATGTTTTATTTTTATTCATTTAAACTACATATAAACGCACAGCTCATCAAACGCATTGTATATATATAAGTATTTTTAATATATCTAAACTATATACTGTCAAAACAAATCATATCTGATTAACTTCGGCAATTAAAAAAGAATCATTCACCGATTCTTTTTTAACTTTATTCAATATTTTATTTCTCTGTCAAGTCGACTAAATATGTGGAGCCAGGTTATGCTTATCTGTTACCTGTTAAGTAGCTCCGATTGGATTATTGTGGTGAGCTAACACTATAACATGTGTATTGTATCAACCCGATAGTATACGCATGTTCGGTTTGGCTTATACGACTGCTGTAATACTGACTGCCCTAGATCCGCAGAGTGGGTTACAAGTATAAGGGGGCTATAATGTAAACTCTACTCGTTTTTTTAGCTGAGTAAGAACTACATAGGGGCTATAATACAAACCTGCACAAGTTATCAGCGGGAGTAACGATTATCGCCCCGATTACTGCAAACTCATTTCATCCTATTGACTCAGTATGGGCTATTTTTAAAAATTCTATCTACCCCAGAGCTCTCAGACAGCTGAGTCTTAACGAAATAAAGAATTTAGCAGTGATTTTAGTTTCAAATCCTGTACACGTTTTGGAATTTATCCTTTTCAATAAAAAAAGACCAGCATTTAAATGCTGGTCCACGCTTCAAGAAGGTCGGACATCAACCGTCTGGTTTCGGCCATCTTCTCTTTGTCTTTATGTAGCATTGGCCTGCACAAGTTCTGTCAGGCACGTAGTCGTACAAGACTTCCAGTTCACTGGCGATCTTGTTCTCGCCGTTTTGATGATTCAGTGACACCATCAGTTCCGTCACGATGTCCTGCGCCTTGATCAAGTGAGTATTCACCTTGCCGTAGTCCTTCTGTTCAACGGCCAGTTCACTCAGGCGGATGTTTTTGATGGCTCCCTCGTAAAGCAGGATGATAAGCTGCTTCGGTGACGCCGTTTCGATCTGGTTCTTTTTATACTGTTTCGCTGCTGCTGAATATGCCATGACTTTTTTCCTTTCCTATGCTTCCCGGTCGATAAAGAGCGACTGATCTTTGTTCATGTAATGACTGACGACATGTGACTTCTGCTGGACCTGAGTCAGCTGCTCACTCAAGCGAGCCGACTGATTTTTCAGAACGCTGATCAGCGCCTGCTGTTTCTGGACGATCGCTTTAATGTAAAGCTGCTGTTCCTCTAGACATGCTGACAGTTCTGCTTCAGAAAGTTCACTGTCCACTTCTTTCAGTTTTTCAAAAAAGATCTGATTTTCTTCCAAAACGCCCTGAGCCTCTTCAAACGAATGGTTCCAGCCCGATAAGCGTTTGAGTATCGCATGCAGAATGCATCCGCGCTGTTTCAAATGTATTGGCTTTTACTTCAGTAATAATGGATGCCTCCTCTGTGGCCTATTCCTGTCCCATACCCAGCTGACTGTACATCTGCTCCAGCTGCGACTCCGCCTGCATCATCGCCGTATCCAATGCTGTAAACTGCTTGATGTAGCGTGCCTTTTTCGCTTCCAGACGATCCTCAAACTGAGACGCATAGCGGCTCGTCTACGTCTTTGATCATACGGTCGTATGTGTCGTTGCGTGTCTTGATAATGCCTGAAGAACTTGAAATGTATTCGTTGACAAATTCACGCATGGATTTTGAAAAAGCGACTTTTTCAGTTTCTTTTCTAACTACGACTCCATTCTCTTTCTTTTCAGGAAGGGTCTCTGTCTTTGAAAAGAAATCAGACACGGCTTTTGGATCCGCCTTGATCTGTTCTTCCAGTTTTTCGGTCAAAACTAGCCGTTCCTTCTCGGTTCGATTTTAATGCCAAGATCTTGCAGGCTCTTGACCGGACTTTCTCCAGGATTTACTTTGGTCATCATTCTGCGCAAGTTGGACTGCAGACGCATGACCGTTCCGTCTCCGGCCAAGGCACCCGTTTTGTTGTCTTCGGCTGACGGATCACCGACATCCAGCTGAGACGTGATATGCTTCTGAGTCGAGTTATACTTGATCCACAAACTTCTGAATAGTCTCAGCGGCTTTATTCATATCCTCAGATACCGTAACGACCGTTGCATCCGCCCCTTCATGAACATTCGTCAGGTTGAACGTCAACCCTTCGATCACATCATCGATCGTATTGGTTGCTCTCTCTTCTATCTCTAAACCGTCAAAAGTGAATTTCGCATTGTTTCCCTTATTTAAACTTGCCCCACTTAAGCCAAGCTGGTCTGTCAAAGTCCCATCAACTTCAGTTTCGTTTACAGTTATATCACGGCCACCATATTCAGAATGAGTAAGGATCAGACGATTATCAACAATGGATGACCGAATACCTGATTCATTTGCATGATTATTGATTTTATCACTTATGTCACTTAAAGTATCGGTTGCTTCAACACTGATCTCAAACTAGTTTCTCCACCATCGTCGATAAGAGAATTTCCCACTGAATGTCAACTCATCGTGAATAGATTCAACCGTACTTATCCGAGTACCCGTCAGACGCGTTTGAGTCGCCAGCTGCTGTACTTGGACACGGTACTCGCCCGTAGCTGCTTGTGAACTTGCTGAGACTTTGAGGTTTGAATCATTTGATAATTTCACTGCTTTGGAATCATATGTATCTGTTTTCTGCAGGTCATCTGCCCGTTTATATAAAGAATCCAGACGCGTATTCAAATCTTTCCACGCATTCTTGGACTGTGTATACTCTTCCTTCTTCTTGGTGAATTTGACTCCTCTTGACGATTCAGCCTGAATCAGCTGCTCCACCATAGCCATATCCATACCGGAATATGTTCCCATTATATTCATACTCTCACTCCATTCTATCCACCGTGATCCCCGACCACTTCCAGATACCGGCAATCACGTCCAGCATCTTTTCAGGCGGTATTTCACGGATCACTTCATTTGTGTCTCTTTCAATCAACTGGACCAGCGTGCGTCCCGTTCCCTCATGCACTTTAAACGACAACTGGGCATTCACCCGCTGCAGGACCTCTTTGGCCTCTGCCGTTAGCTTTTCAAGCTGTTCCTTGCTCGGCTCCAGCCCAAGACGTTCAGACGATGTATCGATCGCCTCGACCGCTTTGATCGGTTCCACATCTCTTTCCTCTGAAAAATATACCGTATTTTTATTCGAATGTAAAACCCGGTCGATCGTCTTTATTGCATCTATTGAATGAACACGCTGTCCCATGAGCCTAACCTCTTCTCCAGAAATTAAAAACTAAGTATGCAAATCATCGTTCCTATGTAAGACAAAACCGAAGCAGCGAACTTACTGCTGCTTCGATTCCGCTGTAAATCTTTAATTAAGTTTAGGAGATTATCCCAATAATTGTAGTACGCCTTGAGGCATTTGGTTAGCCTGAGCCAACATAGCCGTAGAAGCTTGTGAAAGAATATTAGACTTAGTGAAGTCCATCATCTCTTCAGCCATGTCTACGTCACGGATACGTGAGTTAGCTTCTGTAAGATTTTCTTTAGTTGTAGTTAAGTTAGAAACAGTATGTTCTAGTCGATTTTGTGTTGCACCTAATTTTGCTCTTTGAGTAGATACATCTTTAATTGCTTCATCGATAGTATCAACCATTGCACCAAATGTATCTTCGTTAACACCTGTAGTAAGAGGATCATCAACTCCTGACGATAGTTGATCGATCTGGGTTAACATCGATTGAATCCAATCCTAATCCAGTAGCTGACATATTATTTAATTCTACATTAATATTTTCACCAGAGTTGGCCCCTATTTGGAAAGTGAACGTTTTGGAACCACTATTATCACGGAAGTCGTTAAACGATAGTTTTTTCGCATCATTCTCCCTGATGATTATTATAGCTAGTTATAACGCTTTTTAATTCTGAATCGGTTAACCCTTTTAATTCACCTATCAAGTCTTCTTTGTCAACTAGACAAAGTCTTAGTAGCATCTGACTGCAGCGGTATCATCAAAAGCATTAACTAATATGTCGATATCTGCCTGTGCATCTAATGGACTAGCAATTACATTGTTGGCTGCTTGATTACTTGTTTCAGCATTCATGGGTCCTTTCGTATTAAATGTAGTTGTATCCGAAATTCGAGTGACTTCATCACGTAAAGAAGTGATTTCTTCTTGTATAGCGACTTATCTTCTCTTGTATTTGTATCATTCGATGCTTGTACAGTAAGATCACGCATTCTGTTAAGTATAGAGTGTGTCTCGTTTAAAGCACCTTCGGCTGTTTGAATCAATGAAATTCCATCCTGTGACATTACGAGTTGCTTGTGTTAATCCTGAAATTTGATTTTTCATTTTTTCAGAAATTGATAATCCTGCTGCATCGTCACCGGCTTTGTTGATTCTTAAACCTGATGATAATTTTGCTAAAGAGTTACTTTTTGCTTTGTTTGCTTGACCTAAACGAGAATATGTATTCATCGCTGCTGTGTTTGTATTTATACGCATGTTGTTTTCCTCCAATAATTTTTGTTTTTAAGGCTTTATCGCCTTCTACTTATAATATCGGTAGGTCGATAAAAATGTTAAGTCCTTTTTTAATATTATCTAAAAATAAACGATTAGAGGTATTTATCTCTAATCGTTCTAATATTACCTTACGTAATCCATAATGTTCGTCTGGAGTATCTTTGTTCCCATATTTAGTGATGCTTGGATAGCATTCATTTCCATAGTGTAATTCATATACGTTTCAGCAAGATCGTATATCCTGATTGTGTCGACAATGATGATTCAAGGTTTAGGTATTCTGAATCATTTCGATCTTTGGCCGCAGTCAATCTGTTTTGAATCGCCCCGATTTCTGTCCTTGCGATTAACTGTGTTGTTTATCTGTGTATCAAGTCTAGTGAGGAGAATCTCCACCTAATTCACCTATTATCATCATCTCTAAGAGCTATTAAATAATTCATTAAATAAATCTCCAATATTACTTTCCACTTTCAGGTTAATTAAGAATAAATCTAAACCATCTGTCTTCAACTCAACATTTATCTCCACGTAGCAATTTCTTTGGATACATTATTATTATCCATCGTTGAACCTTCGTACTGTAATCAATGCTGAAGGTACCATCCGCTGTGGGATCTGTTAGTGAATGGTTTAGTCGTACTGTTCTGACCAGCAAAGATATAACGTCCACCAAAAGTTTGTATTGAGTGAATCCATCATCGTTTCGACTTCGTTTTCGATTTCAGTCTTGATTGCTTGTCTATCTTGAGTGTTATAAGTTCCATTTGCTGCCTGCTGAGTCAAAGTGTGGATACGCTGCAGTGAATTCGTCGCATTGGCCAGTGCTGAATCCTGTACATTCGTAAAATCGATTGCATCTTCAATTGTTGTTTTATACTGCTTGTTTTGTTTGATTTCATTTTTCAAGTCAATGATTTTTGAAACTTTTAATGGATCATCACTGGGACGACCTGGCTTGTTTGAGTGATGATAGTTGTTCCTGATATTTAAATACATTATTCGAATTCTTGTTCAGATTAGATAGAAAACTTTGAGACATTAACGAATTCGTTATACGCATTTGTTACACCCCGGTTCTGTTGATTAGTGTGTCGAGCATTTCAGAAATCGTTTGTAAGACACGTGAGTTGGCCTGAAAAGCACTTGAGTATTTGATCATATCAACCACTTCTTCGTTGATATCGACGCCAGATATCGATTTCACGGCGCTGAGTCAAAAGAGCCATCAGTCCATTTTGTGTTTCCAGCATGTTGTCTTCCTGCTGTTTAACGATACCGATATCCGTAACCATGCTGTTGTAGTTCCCGAATAGTGTATTCCCTGTTGGACTATTATTGAATCTCATATTCTCTTTATCGTATATCCCAATTTCTGGATTCTGTTGCTAACGTTTTGTGCTGCAGACGTTGCAATCGATTGTGCACGACTTCCGTCTTCCATGATATTTCATTAGTTAAAGAGGCGCCCGAGACAATATTATCCGGATTATCTCTAATTTCTTGAGTAACTCTGATGGTAGATGCTGCATTATCGGAACTATCCACAATCAGCCAATGAAAGAAAATCTTACCATCCCCCTCGTTGCTGTGGATCGTATTGACAGCTTTAGCGAAACCAAACGCAAAGTCGTCTAGATCAGTACGACTATCTGTAATCGACTTCCAAAGCATCTTGAGTGCCTTTCATTGTACCGGTGTTGGGCTGACTGATGACGCGTTGTCACCTGATAACGATCGTACCCGGATTTCGGCTGACACTTCAGTCGTTTCTCCATCTTGAGCAACACACTTTTCCCTCTTCTGAACCTACAACCACTGCCAGTTCTTTTCTAGAATTACTGTCTAAAACATTTTCTCCACCAATATTCAATGGACACACGGTTAAATTTATCCCGTTCGACTGAGATATCGATTTTTCCTGCCAAGTCAGATACTAACTGATCCTGTTTGTCCAATAAATCATTGGGTGTAAAACCTCGAACGGACGCTTGCCAGATTTGATGGTTCAGTTTATCAAGTTGCTTCAAGTCAGAGTTGGCGTCCAGTGCTGTTTTATCCAGCTGGTTCAAGGTGTTATTATGTAAATTTTCCATCGAATTTGCCATGTGGTGGATCGTATCTGTAAATGTCTCAGTTGTTTGAACGAGCATGCGTACGCGCTGACGCTTGTTCAGGGTTTGATGCCAGGTAGGTCCAGGCATTGAATACTTCAGAGATCTGATTCGAAAGGCCTGTATCTGACGGCTCATTGAATACCGCTTCAAGCTCACCGATAATGTCAGATAATGCCTGATGGCCGTTTGTCGTTGAGTTGGCATCTCTCAGTTGCGTCGGTGATATATGTATCATGGACACGATTGATGCCGTCTACGCCGCACGCCTGTCCCGATTTGACCGACTCCTGCGACAGTGGTCGACAGATCCGCCTGCATCGTGACGCGCTGACGTGTATAGCCAGTCGTGTTCGCATTGGCGACGTTATGTCCGATCGTTTGTAAGGCTGTCTGCTGTCCGTTCAAGCCTTTTGTTGCTGTATTTAACGTTCCAAATAATCCGCTCATGTGCTTTCTCCTTATAGTGACTGATCCAAAAGTGTACTCTTCTTGGATTTTTCGTATGTACCCTTTTTAGAATAGGTTTTGTTTTCATTCGCTGCTTTTTTGATATAGTTCAGCATCGTATCCGTGAACTGCATCGACTGCTCTGTCAAAACGAGATTGGTTTCCTGCAGCTGCTTGATTTCACGTGAAAGGACGTCGAGCTTAGCCATCTCAACGTCCTTCTCGTCAAACGCAGCCAGTCTTAACATGATGTCTTCTTTTTCCTGAATGATTTCAATTAACTTGGCTCCCTGGTTGGCGATCAGCACGTCTTTTTCTTTTAAAAGAAGCGACTTCAGCTGTTCCATATGGGCCAGTACGTGATCTGTTTTAGTCATGTGTTCTTATAACCCCTTCTGATCCTGCAAAGCCTTGACTAATCCTTCAGAAATCTTGTCGGCATCCACTTCATACTCACCGTTCTGGATCGACTGCTTGATCGCATCCACGCGTTCTGAAAATGCCGCCTTATCCGCATCCATCAAAGCCTGAGCTTCTTTGGAAATGCTCACTTGCACCGCTTCTTTTGAACCGGATTGAGTGACCTCTTTTTCAACATCTTTTTTAGATTGTTTCGTGTTAGTGATCGATGACACAACATTATTATATTTATTTATTTTCATCATTCGCACGCTCCTCTAACGAATATTCAGCACTGTTTAAGTCATTTTTTTAGTGTGTTTAGAGTGTACCTTACCCTTATTATCGGAACTGACCTTAGTCAATAATTAAGTCCCATTTCTCCAAATAACAAACTAGCACAAGTATAAACAAAAAACAGTCACAAAGAAACCCTCTAAAAAAGTAAATAGTGAACTCTCTAGTAATTCGTTCACTATTATATTTGGAAAGAGCTTATCTTATGCGGATAGAACATACATGCAAGATGTATGTTCTCCGATCATCATGACTATTTCTCAAACAGAATACAGACTAACACACTCAATCTTAAATGAGTCAGCCATTACCTTTATCCAATGACTGACCCACAACCAGCCTGCGGTGACTATTTCCATTTTAACTCAAAACGGCCAACTCGGTTCTACAAACAGTTGACTCGACCATTCTAAGGTACAAATGGTCAACTCGGTTCGAACAATCAGATGACTCGACGATTTCCAGATTAAATGGTCAACCCAATTCATCACAACAGCTCACTCGACCATTTTCAGGTCAGAATGGTCAACTCGTTTCAAACTAGTCAGCTGACCCGGCCATTTCCCTGGTCAAAACGGTCAACCCGGTTCAACACAAACAGCTCACTCGACCATTTTCAGGTCAAAATGGTCAACCCGGTTCAACACCAACAGTTGACTCGACCATTTCAGGATCAAAACGATCATCCTATACAAACCAATCAGCTGACTCGATTATTTTCGAATTTCTGTTATCAAAAGCCATACAAAAACCACACAAAATAAGGTTTTTATTTCAATAGCCGTGACGCAGGTGGGAAAAGTGATATCGACTAATGCTCATAAACAGTTATTTTCGAACAAATTGCAAAAATCACTTTGCCAGCGTGCCCCAAAAATCCACTCCGACTGCCCTTTAGTCGGAGTTAGTTGAGGCCGCCCACCGCAAGCTTCGGCAATTGAAAAATAAAAACCGGAGGTTTAGTTTATCTCATTCCATTTTTTTGATCTCAGTCTTTTTATAAAAAGACATCCGACACTCCTGTCAATCAGGATATTCGGATGTCTCTATTTTAATAATTGAATTTACTGATCGCGTCTTTCATTTCCTCGGCTAAGTTAGCCAACTGTTCGCTCGAATTGGCTATTTCGAGCACTGGTCGACGTCTGTTCTTCGACCGACGCTGAGGCCTCTTCGTTCCCGCAGCATTCTCTTCAGAAATTGCGGACAGATTTTCAATGACTTCAATGATTCTCTCTTTTTTGTCTATCATTTTTCTTCATATTTATTATCGAGTCGATAACACTATTCATATCTTCGATCGCCTTGGAGATGCCTTTGAATTTATTATCTGTCTGTGAAACTTTATCGCTTTGAAGTTCCGATACAATGGCGACTTCTTTCATCGTTTCCACAGCTTGAGATGTATTGGCATTCAAGTCGGTGACGATCTCACTGATCTCTTCAGTGAAGCCGTTTGACTGATCCGCCAGCTTTCTGATTTCTTCAGCAACGACCGCAAACCCTTTACCCGCATCGCCGGCTCTGGCTGCTTCGATGGCTGCATTTAGGGCCAGTAAATTGGTTTGTTCAGCGATATTTTTTATCATGTTGCTGGCATTACCGATTTTCTGAGCACTTGCATTTGTATCCACGATGATATTCTGAATATCTGACGTGGCGCTGTGATCGATTCTGTGGCTCCTATCAACTCTTTCAGGGTAGTAGCCCCTTCGTTTTTCAACTCGTCGACTTTTCTGGTCGATGCATTCAACTCTCTCAGATAATTTTCGTTACTTACAACCAAATCACCCAGCTCATCGATTTGCTTGGAGCCTTTTTCTGTATCCGCTGCCTGTTCTGAAGCCCCTTTGGCAATTTCTTCGATGGCCCCGGCCGACTTCATTGGCAGCTAAAGAAGACTGTTCGCTGGCAATATTGAGCTCACTGGACGAGGAGGCCAGGTGTTCGGATGTGTCGGCAATTTTTCTGACAAACCCTTTAAGGTTGTTTGTGATCTGCTGGAAAGAAACTGCCAGTATACCCACTTCATCTTTTGTCGACCTTAAGTCTCGGGTATATTTTCTGTTACATCCAAATTCGACAGTCTTTCAGCAGAATTGGTAACACTGCCAAGGGCTTTACCTAACTTATCTGTAAAGGTATATAAAAGCACAACTGCTATGGCTAAAAAGATAAGAATACTGATGCTTGTATATCTCAGCACAGTGAATGCACCTTTATTGAAATCACTCTGATAACTGCCGGCAGTCACGACCTACCGCCAGTTTGGATCGAGTTCATTATACATGTTTTTTGTTTCGATAGCCTCACTGTTCGGTAGATACCAGTCAAAGTATGTAAATCCTCCGCCATTGATAGCTGTTGCGATACTATCCTGGACAGGCATGTTTCCATTTCCGGCTTTGTCTTCAATGTCCCAGACGTTCTCTCCCTCCAGACTTGGGTGAGCGCATTTCTTCGCCGTCCTGGCCGAAAACCACGATATAGCCGTGTTCTCCCAGATCGAAAGGTGCATCGATCGGACGCGTGCCATCTTCCTGCTTCTCCCCTAGTAAATATTCTTTGACGCTCTCCTGTGCTTCTTCCAGATCCATTGTACCGTTTTCGACTTCTCTGTTAGCCAGATCGATCATTTGTATGGACATTTTAACCGCGTTTTGAAGAATCGTTTCTCCCTTTTCGTCCAGCTCGTCTTTTGCTATAGAGTATCCTAAATACCCAATGGATACATTGGATATAACGAGCACCATGATTGTAATGAATAATATTTTCCTTTGATCGATTGATTAAACTTTGACATCTACTTTCCTCACATAATTCCTGTTTGAATTTTTTATCATTTTAAAGGTATCTATTAGGTTGATAGATACCTCTGTAGGTTTATCCGTAAAACTCTCCCCTCTAAAGTAAAATGACCTATGCAAATAGTTAATGGTCCATCTGTTTTTGACTAAAACACCAACTTAAATACTATCGGTTACATTCAACGAAAATTAATACGGTAACACCATTAAACGATTTTGGTTCAAATTCACAGGTTTGTTATTTTCAATAGCCGTGACGCAGGTGGGAAAAGTGATATCGACTAATGCTCATAAACAGTTACTACCGAGCATAATTTAATAACCACTTTGCCAGCGTGCCCGAAAATCCACTCCGACAGTACCATCGTCGGAGTTAGTTGAGGCCGCCCACCGCAAGCTTCGGCAATTGAAATAAAAACCGGAGGTTAGCAGTTATTAATCTCCTTGAGCATAACGCTCTCTGAACTTTTATAGTTTTAATCTCTTGACCTTAATGCCTTTGATTTTGCTCTTGCTATTAAATCGCCTATAAACCGAGAAGGAGATAAATGATTAATTCATTTATCGTCCTCTCACACCACCGTACGTACGGTTCCGTATACGGCGGTTCAATATCTTGAGTAAGCAGACTCTGCCAGTTGACGTAGTGGAACTACGTTCCAACGGTAGAGTCTTTTCGTTGTAAGCACCCAATGAACCTCAGGTGTCTTTGATAATCTCCAATATTTCTTTCTAGAGTAGCCAATACGTTTGGCACTATCCATATCTAGACCTAAACGCATTAGTCTGCTAATCTTAGTACGTGAGTTCTTCCATCTCTTTAAAATCAGTTGTCTGATACGGTGATGGAGCCATTGCTCCACTTTCGTGACGAATGACTTAATGAATCCTGTACCGAAATAATTAATCCAGCCTCTTGTTCGGCTGTTAATTTCTTTGACAATGTCATTAAATCTGCCAGAGCGATTACGTTTCGTCAAGCGTTTTAAGGTACGCATGAATTTCGCTTTGGCTTCGTTCGAAGGTCTGTAGCGACAGACCCCATTCACTGTAGTTATCAGACAACCCAAGAACTTTAAACGGGTTGGCGACCCCACTTTACTTTTCTCTTGGTTGACAGTTAACTTGAGGTCTTTTTCAATGAAGCGAGTGATGCTTTGGAGTACACGTTCACCGGCTCGTTTTGACTTCACAAAGATGACGAAGTCATCAGCGAAACGGACAAAGTGATGTCCCCGCTGCTTCATTTCTTTATCCAGTTCATGTAAGTAGACATTACTGAGTAGGGGCGAAATCACGCCACCTTGTGGTGCGCCTGTGTTACTTTCTACGAATTCGCCAGACAGATCTATGACACCGCTCTGTAGGAACTTACGGATAATTTTCAGAATCATTTTATCTTGGATATACTGTTCGAGATAGTACATCAGCTTATCATGATTGAGTGTATCGAAACATTGCTTCAAGTCACAATCGACGGCGACTTTATAGCCTTGCTGGTAATAGTCGACGCACTCTTTCAATGCTGTATGATTACTTTTCCCTTTGCGGAACCCATGACTATGTGGGAGAAAATGTTTATCAATGATAGGTTCTATCACTTGTCTAATGGCTTGTTGGACCACTCGGTCCCGTACAACTGGAATCCCGAAGTTTTCGGATACCACCATTCGCTTTTGGTATTTCCACCCGTCTTACTGGTTGTGGTTTATAGGTTCCGTCTAACAGTTTCTTTCTTATATACGGATACATTTCCATGATATGTGTTTCTAGTTCATTAACTGTCATATCATCTATTCCGGCAGCTCCTTTGTTGCGTTTCACAACTTTCGCTGCTCGGAATAGATTTTTCTTACTTACAACGAGACTCATCAGAGACTCACCATACTTGTCTTTACGTTCACCTAGGCGATTACTGCGCACATCTACATACTCTTTCGCTTCCAGCTTATCCCTCTGTAGTTTGCCAACCTTTTGGTTGTTTTCTGCGTTTGTCATAATGCCTAACCTCCAATCTTCAAAGTATTAATATTGTTCGGTCCTTCGGTACATTTTCCCTACTATGACCTCGGCTGACTTCTGCCTATACGTTGTTACTACGACCATCGGTCGCTAGACAGACCTCCCCGGGTAAGAGCGATAACTTTCTGCTCACGTCACTGCTTCATTTACTCAATAGAATTCGGGCAGTATTGGACTTTACTTTGTATTGCAAGCTTATCCATTTTATTAAGCCTTAGTATGAAGTTTCTGTTCGTCAGTGCAAGCATTTGCGTCCATCTTCCTTCAGATTCCGCCTCGCGGCGGACACCCTTGATTTTCGCTAACAGTTCCTACTGCCAAGTCTGTAGTGGACTTTCACCACCAAGTTATCGCCCATGCCGGGCGCACAACACAAAAAGCAGAGATTTCTCTCTGCTTTTCCTACTTCTATTTCAAATGTCTGACGCGCTGTTCTTTGCTTAATATGTTCGTGATACGGATACCGAAGCTCTCGTTGATGACAACGACTTCGCCTTCCGCGATCAGCTTGCCGTTGACATAGATCTCAAGCGGCTCGTCCGTCATCTTGTCCAGCTCCACGACAGAACCAGTACTGAGTGACAGAATATCCTTGATCGTCTTGCGGCTCTTGCCTAAAACGACACTGAAGTCCAGCGGCACATCCATGATAAGATCCAGATTGCGCGGCGTTCCTTTGGTATCGTTGCGCGGCAGATCCTGGAACTTGGGTTTCTGAATGGACACAGACTCTGTTTCTTTCTCGACAGGTTTTTCGACCGCCGGTTCGGCTTTCGGTTCTGGTTCTTCAACCTTTTTGACTTCAACCATGTCCCGGCCATTCAGCACTTCGGCTTCGTCACCAAGCATGATTTCTGAAATCTCGATCACTGTATCGATCGGCAGGATCTGCATGATCTCACTTTCCAGCAGGCCTTCCACGCTCAACTTGAAAGATGTCGTACACACGACTTCTGACTGGTCAGGCATATCGACCGCAGCTTCCTCAGCCGATTCCCATTTTTTGACTGTCGGCGGTGAAATATCCACGCGGCGGTCGAACATCGTCGCCATCGCCGTTGAAGCCGAACCGATCATCTGGTTCATCGCCTCGGATACGGCACTCAGTTCCAGTTCCGTAAATTCCTTGCCCTCTAAATCTGTACCGCTGTTCCCCATCATTAAATCTGCAATGATGATTGCATCATCCACATCGATCATCAATACATTTTTGCCGACGAGACCCTCTTTGAAAGCAATCGTTGTGACTACTTTGGGCGTCTCGCTTCCATCAATAATATCTTTAATCGTCGCACCCTTGACTACAGGTGTGGTAATACTCACTTTTCGATTCAATAATGTGGAAAGAGTGGTAGCCGCCTGCGACATGGATATGTTGCCGACTTCTCCGATTATATCTTTAACGTCCTGACTTAACGGATCTTCGAACGGTTCCTGCTCGGGTTCTTCCATAACAGCCGTTCCATTTAGCAACGCATCGATTTCTTCCTGCGTCATTTGGTCACTCATCGTCACTCTCTCCTCCCGTAAATTTTAATATTTCCACTGCCAGCTTGTTTTCGATCTGTCCCGGCTTCACTTTGAAATAAGGCTTGTTTTCGACATACAACGTCAAGGGATTCGACGTCTTGTAGTCCAGCTGGATAATGTCGCCTTCTTCCATACTGAGGAAATCCGAGACGTTCATCTGAGACTCGCCCAGGAGCACTTCGATATCCACTGGTACTTTATCAAGATTTGAAGCCAGCTGCCCCCGCTCGGAAGAGTCGAACTCTTTGCCGGAGTGGAACCAGTTTTTGAAACTCAATTTGTCTAGAATATCTTCAAAAAATATGTAAGGGATACACAGATTGATAAACGTCCGCTGATTTTCCATCGTGACTGCGAAGGTCACTAAAATAACTGGTTCGTTGGGTGACATCGTCTGCAAAAGCTGCGGTTTCGTTTCCGTATCTTCCAGCGTGACATCGATTTCCTTGATCTCTTTCCAGGCTGATTCGAACAAACGCAGAAGCGACTTCATCACATCTTCCATGATGGCCATTTCGATATCCGTGAACGACGATTTGTCAGCCAGCACTTCTTCCGTTGATAAATCGGTATAACCGCAAAGCAGTTCGATCATCTGCAGGCTGAACTGCGGGTTGATCTCAAGGATCTGGAGGCCGCTCAGGGGCTTGCTCTGAAAGACGCCCATTAAAGTGAAACTCGGGACCGAATGGACAAATTCGTCGAAAGAAACCTGCTCGATCGCAGCGATCTTGGTCTCCACAGGCCGTCTTAGCTGGGTGGATAACAGATTGGACACCAGTTTTGAGTAATCTTCAAACACCATCGTGATGGTGGAGAGATACTCTTTCGACAAACGAACGGGTCGTCTGAAATCATACGGTTTGACTTTAGGAGAACCTCTCTCCTCTTTTTCTTCCTCCGCATCGATCTCGCCGCTGTCCATCGCCACCAGCAGTGCATCGATTTCCTGTTGGGATAAAACTTGTTGGCTCACGTCACGACACTTCCTCTTTCTCAATTAGAATCGATTCCAGGTCAATAATACTTACCATTTCATTGTAGGCATAGACATATCCGGAAACAAGGGACTCCTTGTTGTCGTCCATCTTCTGGACCGCGTCAGGCTCGACATCCGTCACGCCGACAACTTTTCCGACCATGAATGCAACAAGATTATCTTGTTGATTCACGATGACTGTATTATTGTACCATAATTCCTGAGAAGTACTAGTGCCATTCAGTAAAACTTCCAGGTCGACCAGGGTCATGATCTGCCCCCTTAAGTTGATCAGCCCTTTTGTCCAGGAAGGTCCTTGGGGGATCACTGTTTCTTTCATAGTCGTAGTGATTTCTTCTATATTCTCTGTTGTAAAGCCGTAAAAATGCTCTTTCAGTTTAAACACGATCAGTTGCATCATTAACTCCCCCTAGGTTTGTCCTTCTAGTCTCTATATATTGTGACGATAATTTGAAACTTTCTCATTTATCAGCTGACGGCTTTGTCCAGCGCCTTGATGACACGTTCGGTATCAAACGGTTTGACGATGAAATCGATTGCGCCGGCACGGATCGCGTCCATGACCATTGTCTGCTGGCCCATGGCTGAACACATCAATACGATGGCCTTGCTGTCGATGGCTTTGATTTCTTTCAGCGCTTCAACGCCGTCTTTTTCCGGCATGGTGATATCCATCGTTACGATGTCCGGTGAGACTTCCTTGAATTTCTCAACGGCTTCATTGCCGTTCTGGTGCTTCTCCGGCCACTTCATAGCCGTTCTTTTCCAGGATATCCTTTAATTTGATGCGCATGAATGCAGCGTCATCAACGATCAATACACGTTTACTCATTTTACTTTTCCTCCTAATTTTAAATACCTAATTGATTTAACAATGATTCCAAAGCCAATGGCCTGGGAACGAAATACAGGCTGCCTTCGATCAGACGACCGGCACTGTAAAAGTTATTTTTGATGATAAAGATTTCTTCACTGAACTGATCCTGATCCATATAGACACTGGACAATATCGAGCCGAACATATCCATCGTCATCACGGGGACGGACGCGAACAGCGGCTTGTCGATGAGCTCCATCACGGCCTGCAGAAAGGACTGCACCAGGATGTTGCTTAGTTCCAGCAGGGCGGAATCGATGAGGTCCTCATTCAGATCCTCATAATCCGGCATCACGACATGGGCCAAGGATTCAGCATCGTTCGGGTCGATCACGAACATAAACACCCCGTACTCTCTGCCGATCAGTCTGGATAAGACAGCCTTCACTATTGTATCATCAGACTGGATCGTTTCATACACTTTTTCGTAAGGAAGCAGCTGGACGAAAGGCACATCCATATCGACTTTGTTGCCGATCATTTTGGACAGGGCTGTCGCTGCGTGCCCGCCGCCGATGTTGACGACTTCCTGCAGAGCATCATAGCGCAGGAGCGACTGCTGCTCAGACATGACTTTCGACCTGTTTTTCTTGGCTCTCAGCTTTTTTCGTGCAGATCGACGTCACATCCAGGATCAGGCTGATCCCGCCGTCACCCAGTATCGTCGCACCCAGATAATGGGACAGCTCGTTCAGTTCCCTGCCGAGCTTTTTGATGACGATCTCTTTCTGATGGATCAGCTCGTCCACGATCAGGCCATAGTGCTGGTCCCCGATCAGGACAGTGATGATGTGCTGCTGGTCTGACTCTTTCTTCGGCAGTTCAAGGACGTCACTCACCCGGATGAGCGGGATCGTTTTCCCTTCATACTGGTAAACTTCTTTCTGATGGACAGAAATGGCTTCCGCTTCGTCAAAACGATTCACCTTGTCGATCACAGCCTGAGGGATGGCGAACGTTTCTGTGCCTACCTTGACCAGGAGCGACTGAATGATGGACAAAGTCAGCGGCAGGGTGATCCTGAAGGTCGTACCTTTGTCCACTTCGCTGATCGTCTCGATCTTGCCGTTCAGACTCGCGATTTTCTCTCTGACAGCGTCCATACCCACACCTCGGCCGGATATCCCTGTTACGGTCTGAGCCGTCGAGAAGCCCGGATGGAAGATCAGGTTCTGAAGCTGTTCATCGTTCATGCCTTCTGTGTTGATGCCTTTTTCTGAGCGCTTGCTTCCAGCGCTCTCGGATCAAGGCCTTTGCCGTCATCTGACAATGAAATGATGACCCGGTTGCCTTCAGGATAGGCTGAAAGTTTGATGGTGCCTGCTTCCGGTTTCCCTTTGGCCGCACGTTCTTCCGGCATTTCGATGCCGTGGTCGGCTGCATTGCGCAGCAGATGGATCAGCGGTTCGCCGATCTCGGAAATAACGGTCCGGTCCAGTTCCGTGGATTCGCCTTCCGTGATGAACTGGATGTCCTTGCCCAGCTCGTTGGTCAAATCACGCATCATGCGCGGGAACCTCTTGAACGACCACATTGAACGGCTGCATGCGAAGCTGGAGGACCAGTTCCTGCAGTTCGGTCGTGATGCGTCCGACCTGCGTCAGTGGTTCACCGAGTTCGGTCAGATTGTTTTTCTCCGTCATGTCTTCCAGTCGGGTCCGGTGGATAACCAGTTCCGAAACCAGATTCATGAACTGATCCAGACGCGTCAAGTCCACCGCGGATCGTCTGCTTGGCGGCCTGGGGTTTCTTTCTGCCGGTCTGTTTCTGATCTGCCTGTACAGGTTCTGACGACTGACCATCAGCTGGTTTTTCTGATTCTTCAGCTGCCTGATCGTTCATCATTTCTTCTTCAAACGTCGTTTCTTTGATGATCACTTCTTCGATCTCGCTGCTGTCTTCGACCTGCTCTAAAAGCGTCTCTCTGTCTTCTTTGCTCAGGAAATAAAGGGCAAACGACTCTTCCAGTTCACCCATCTCCAGTGTTTCGGCTGACGGTTTCATCTGAACGAAATCGCCCAGCTGCTCGAGCTTGCTGAGGAGCATGAACGCGCGTGCGGCTTTCATCATGCTGGTCTCTTCCACACGGACGCCGATCTTGTAAAAATGATACCCAGAGCTTATAGCCGACTCGATCGCCACGCCGTCAGCCTCTTCCAGCTCTGGAAAGTCGTAGTCCGCTTTCTTCTGCTTGCCTTGAGTCTCGGCTGCAGAGCTTCCGTTCTTGCCCGCAGCGGCCTGTTCCAGACGTGCATGACCAGGGATGAAATGTCGACGTTTTCGTTTTCTTCCAGTCTCAGGTTCTCCACGATTTCAGCCAGCGTGTCCAGGCTTTCAAAAATCAGACTGATGAAGGTCTTCGTTTACCGTCAGTTCGTCACTTTTCACTAATTCAAATACGTTTTCAACGGTATGGGTCAGTTCCGCCATGGTTTCGTAACCCATTGTCGCCGCCATCCCTTTCAGTGTATGGGCGGCACGAAAAATCACATCGATGATCTGCTTGTCTTTTGGGTCTTCTTCCAGATGCAGAACTTCCTGGTTCAAGATCGCCAGGTTGTCGTCTGTTTCTTCAAAAAACAGATCGCGGTAAGCACTATTGTCTTCCATGTTTCTCCTCCTCGGTTACTTCACTTTCTCATAGATGAATGAGGCCACTTTTTTCAGGCCGTACCGGTCCGGCTGATAGATCGTTTCTGTTGCTCCGGTAAACAGCAGGCCGCCTTTGACCAGCGCCTCACTCATGCGCCGGTAATCTCTTCTTTGATGTCATTTTTAAAGTAGATCGTCACGTTCCGGCAGACGATCACATGAAACTCCTGCTGGTACGTGTCCAGGATCAGATCATGTTTCTTGAAATCGACCTTTTCCCTGATTTTTTCATCCAGGACATAGGTTTTTTCGACCTCCTTGAAATACAGATGCTTGTCGGTGATCGAGACGTTCTTGAGTTCGTTGTCTTTGAATACCCCTGTTCTCGCTCTGGCCAGTATCGTGTCATCGATATCGGTCGCCAGGATATTCTGTTTCAGTGGAAGGTCATGCCGGTCGACGATCATCGCCAGCGAATACGGTTCGGCCCCGATGGAACACGCCGCACTCCAGATCGAAATCGAATCGAACTTCTTTGACAGATCCGTCGTTAAAAGGTGCTCGAAGTTGTCGAACAGATCCTTGTTCCTGAAAAATTCCGTCACGTTGATGGTTATGTAGTCCAGAAACTGTTTCTTGATGCTGTCACTGGAATGGATCAGCGTGGAATATTCTTCCAGCGTCTGCGCCCCAGCCTGCCTCATGATCGTCTGGATGCGGCGTCTCAGCTGTTTTTCCTTGTAGGCATCGAGCTGAATGTTCAAGTTGGATTCTACCCATGTATAAAAGTATCTCGTAATTTAATGTTGTCATATACTCACCCGGTCATTTCTTTTATGATATCCGCAATTTCATTTAAACTGCCGACTTGATCTGAGAGACCTCGTTCATAGACGACTCTCGGCATACCGTAAACGATCGAAGTATGTTTATCTTGAGATAGAATGTACCCGCCGGCCTGTTTCATGACGGCGCAACCATCTGCCCCGTCATTGCCCATCCCGGTCAGGATGATACCTAATGTATGTTCACCGTACGTTTCCGCCACACTTTGAAACAGATGATCGGCGGCGGGCCTGACCCCTGTGGATCTTTTTCATTTTCGTTGAGACCGGATATGGCTGTTTTTCACGAAGCCATATGCTTTCCGCCCGGTGCCAGATAAACCGTTTTGGGTTTCACCAACATCTTGTCCTTGGCTTCCACCACTTTGACAGAAGCCAGTGAATCGAGTCTCTGGGCAAACGATGCCGTAAAGCTTTCTGGCATATGCTGAACGATAAAGACAGGAACAGACAAGTGTTCACTGATCGACTGGATCACATGGACCAGGGCTTTTGGCCCACCCGTCGAGGCGCCGATGGTGATCGCTTCGAGCGATTCTTTTTTATTCAGCAGTTCTTCCGGCAGCAAGGATGCCTTTTTCCGTTTTCTGACTGTCCGTTTTTCTTCCGGAAAGTGGACCCGTATGCGTGTAGCCAGATCTTCCTGAAAAGATGTCCAGTTGTCTTTGATCGACACGGGCTTTTCAATGAAATCCTCGGCCCCCAGTTCCAGTGCTTCGATGGTCGTCTTCTCATTTGTTTTGGAACTCAGCATGATCACAGGGATATCGAACTGATCTTTCACTGCCTTCAGCGTTTCGATGCCATTCATGACCGGCATCTCGATATCCAGAGTCACCAGGTCCGGCCGGCTTCGTTCGATCACTTTCATCGCTTCTCTGCCGTTCCGGGCTACGTCCACCACTTCCATGTCCGCACACGCATTGATCATGTTGCTCAATACTTTACGCATCAAGGCTGAATCATCGATGACGACTACTTTTATATTCATGCACTCTTCCTCTACTAGCTTTCTATAAAATATATTCTTCTCTGTTGACCATGCGGACCTTGACTTCAAACTCAGCCAGGTCGACATACATCGACCGGCCCATCTTGCCTCCGACGTGCTCGGACAGAACCAAAACGTCCAGTTCGGCCAGCACCTTTTTCACGGCTTCGATATTCCGCTGCCCGATCTGCAGGGTCTGCGACTCGCTTGAGAACGTGAACATGCTGGCCCCGCCCGCTATTTTAGCCAGGATCTTTGTTTCTTTTGTCCGGGCTTTCAGTTCATCCACGATTTTCGGCAGTGCCAGATCAGCAAACTTGGGCCACTTGGACGTATCGGAAAACGACGAGCTGTCCGGCAGCATGATGTGACTCAGCGCCCCGGTCTTCGACTTGGGCGCGTAGAGAGCGATCCCGATGCAAGACCCCAAACCGATCGTCACCAGCTGATCGGGCGCGGCCGCTACTTTGTAATCTGAAATACCTACTTTGATTTGTTCCGACATGATCTTCTCCGTTATGCTGCTGTGAGTTTAGTCTTTACTTTTTTATCTTCTAAATCGTATGGATCGCTGTCAAATCGCGCATCTCGTCAGCCTTATCCGCGGAAAACAGAGCGTGCGGGTCAATGATCGGCACGATTTCGTCCTTGGTCTGCACAAAGGCAGTGATGTAGGACGTCGATAAGCCGTCGATTTTCTCGGACTCCTTGTCCTTTAAGTCGGATGTGTCATACGCCCGTACCGTCGATACTTCATCGACCAGCAGGCCGACTTTCGTTTCTTTCCAGTTGGCCAGGATGGTCTCCGCGTCTTCCGGACGGACGGTTCGGCCGACCATAAAAGCGGTCAGCCAGGTCCACGATGACGACCACCTCTCCTTCGATTTCCTGGACCCCTATGATGTAAGACGACAGGTCAGGGACACGGGTCTCATTTTCTAAAGCAATGATCCGGTCGGTCTGCCCGATCGGCAGCGCAAACGTCTGGCTGCCCGCTTTGAATAAAATATGCTGTTCCATCTTTATTGACTCCTTTGAGTTAGGCAAATTCCGGTCCCCCAGATCAGCCGGTTCAGACTTCATCGATTATCTTCACTCGGCTTTTTCCTGACCGATCACAAATTGTTCCGCTGAAGCTTTCAAAGTCTGAGCGACAGTTTCCAGACGGCTGATGTGCGTCGTAAAGTCTTCCATGGTTGCCAGGATCTCTTCAGCGTTGGCTGAGACCTGTTCGGTACCGGCTGAATTTTCCTGTGCACCGGCTGCATGCTTTCAAGCTGTGCCACCACTTCTTCTTTCTTCTCATTGATGATCGCCGACGAACTCTGCACGACCAGCATGCTTGAAACCAGCTGTTCAAGTGACAGGGCCACATTCTCAGAAGCTTTGATGGCTTCGTTGATTTTTTCGGTCTGGACTTCGCTGGTATCGTTTGTTTCATCCAGATGTTCGACCATATCGGATGACTTCACTTGGATATCGCCGATGATCGACTGGATATCTTTGGAAGACGTCGAGCTCTGTTCAGCCAGTTTTCTGATCTCATCCGCAACTACGGCAAAGCCGCGTCCGGCGTCTCCGGCACGTGCCGCTTCGATCGATGCATTCAGTGCCAGCAGGTTTGTTTTGGAAGCAATGTTTGAAATAGCTTTGACGATGCCTTCGATACTCTGGATATCCCCGTCAACGTCTTCGATCTTGACTTTCAGTTCATTCAGCGTCTGGAGGGTCTCATTCCATTTCTGACCCACTTCTTCGGTTGCATGAGTGTTATCGCCGTTCACGATCATGGTTTTCTGCGTATTCACCCATCTGACCCACAGCCTGGTTGATTTCACCGAGCGCTTTGGCCAGGTCGTTCATTTGCGTGACGGTCGCTTCAGTGTCCTGCGTCTGCATCGATGTCGATTCGGCAACACCGTTGATGGTATGTGAAACCTCAGCGGTCGAGCGGCTGGTCTGATCAGCGATCTCGGTCAGAGTCGTTGCCATGCTGGAAACGTTCTCGACTGTTGCCCTGGATCACTTTGATCGTGTCTTCGAAATTCATCAGTGTCTTGTTCAAGGCCAGACCGATCTGATGGATCTCGTTGCCTTTTGGATCGAGTGCATCCGTTTCTTCTGATGGCAGGCTGTTTCTGTTTTCTATTACTCAGCGCCTTGACTGCCGGCAGATTCATTTTAAATAAATCTTTTCTGGACAGACGACGCGTCAGGTCACCTGACTGACGTCATCAAAGACATTCAGCAGTGAATTGGTCAAGTTGTTGATTATGACTGTAAGCATTCCTGAAGTGATCAAGGCGATAAGTATAACGATCACTGTTATCGTGATCGATCGTCTGATTCAGTGCGCTGGTTTCCTGTGCCATCTCATATGACTGCACCATACCGTAGACGTTCAGGCCAAGGTTCGGCAGGCGTTCGTAGTAAATGCCCATTTGCCCGCCATTGATGCTGTTGTCATAAACCATGCCCGACTCTTCCTTCGTTGAAAGATTCCTGAAAATAAGTGCTTTCAGAAAGGTCATCCCCGACGATCTGTTCTCTTGAAGACGCCAGGATCTCGCCGTTGTCGGAAACAGGACTCACATAGCCCGTGTTGGCTAACTGGGTGTCAGTACATTCAGCTGAATGGTTTCCATGTCCAGATCGATCGCCATGATCCCTGATGCGTCTCCGTCATTTGCCACAGTCCGGTCGGCTGTCAGACGGGTACCGGTTATTGATTGTATGCAGGTTCTCTCCGACCACGTGTCGCCATCAACTCTGCTGACCATCCAGCCACGGAAAGACTTCCGGCATTTCTTCCCACTTTGATGGCAGCGTAAGTCGTGACATACGGAATCGGTCTCATCCACTGGAATATAATGAATATCGATGATTTCCGGGTTGCCTGTCGTTGCATAGAGGAAGCTGTTCTCCAAGTAGCGTCTGGCTTCGTTGTACTCGCTTGTCGAGTACCGGCGGCATCCGTCTATAACAAGTGCACGCAGCGTTTCTTCTGCCGCCTCGCCGGTCGCTGTGATATTTGAGGCCAGTTTCGACGTGATCTGCTGCTCCTGCGCTTCTACTCTCTCATTTCAAAAGCGCTGTGTTGTTATTATATGTAAAAACATGCACCAAAACCGGTATCAGCATCAGATGCGAATCAAACTGATCGCGATCGGCATGCTTAAACTTTTATGTTCCTTTTTGAAACCAGATGTCTTGAATGAACGGAAGCCACCTGTTCTTCTTCAGTTTTCGACCAGTCGATCTTTTTGACTTTGTTTACTAAATCAGTTGAAAAACGTTTGATTTTTTCCATTTCTTGTCTCCTTTTAAACTTTTTTAAATTGTCTGCTTCTTTCTACATTATCGGCTGCAAGCTGGAAATGTTTATGCTTTCATTCACAATTTGTGAAATGTTATTATTTCCGTCACAAATAAAAAGCCTCCAGTTTCCCGGAGACTCTAGCGTTTTATCAAGAAAAGCGATTGGTGGATGTTCTCAAACCGCTCGCCAGTGTTTTCAACCGTTCGATCGATGCGGCGAACTCTTCCATCGAAGCCAGGATCTCTTCTGAATTGGCGGAAACTTCCTGAGTGCCTGCGGCGTTTTCTTCAGCCGAAGCTTCGATGCTGTCCAGCGACTTCACCACGTCCGCTTTCTTCTCTTCCACTGATTTTGCCAGTGCCATGGACCGGCTGATGCGGACAGCGAGCTCCTGGATCTTCAGCGAGATGTCCTCATTCGTTTGCGTCACCTGTTTCAGTGAATCGGTCTGACTGTCACTGTCGGTCAGCACCTGATCCAATGTGTGCACCATCACCGACGATTCACTTTGGATCTCACCGATGATCCCGGCGATCATGTCGGAAGACGCATGGCTTTTCTCTGCCAGCTTTCTGATCTCTTCAGCAACCACTGAAAAGCCTTTGCCGGACTCTCCCGCTCGTGCCGCTTCGATGGACGCGTTGAGCGCCAGCAGATTCGTCTGTTCCGAAATGTTCTGGATCGCCCGGAGGATGCTTTCGACGTCCTGCACTTTGGCATCCACTGAACTGATGTCTTTTTTCAAATCGTTCACGGAGCGGACGGTCTGGTTCCAGGTCGTGTTCACTTTGGTCATATTCTGATCATTATCGCCCAGAGAGAGAACAGGTCTGATCCGCATGTCTGCCGACTTCCTGCATATTCTTGGAAATAGCTGTGACGAAGCCGGACAGTTCTTCCATCTGTCTGACCGTTTCTCTCGTGTCCTGGGTCTGAAGACCCGACGACTGCGCGATGGACTGGATCGCACCGGTCACTTCTTCTGTGGCGCGTCTGGTCTGTGCCGTTATTTCAGACAATTCATTGGCCATCTCATCGACGTTTTCAGAACGGTCCTGGATGTCACTGACAACCTCTTCGATCGTGTGCACTGTCTTGTTGAAACTGAGGCCGATCTGATGCAGTTCGTTGCCGTTTTCCTTGAACGTGGCCGTGTCTTTTTTCTTGCCTCTATCTTTTCTCAGCCTTTTCTTCTTGTAAGAGGTCAGGCGCGTCTTCAGACTCCCCTGCTGCAGGTCACCCAAAGCATTCTGGATCGTGCGCGTCACCTGCACAAGGTAATTGGAAACAAGCGTAGCGATCACAAGGGCCACCAGGATACTGATCAGTAAAACGCGTGTGGCTCTTCTAAAGAACATGGCGCTTTCAGCAGACATCTCCGTCAGGGGTCACTGCTCCATACACGATCAGGTTCATCTCCGGGACCCGCTGATAGTAAATCGGGAAGGCCTGCTCATTCAAGTCATTGTACAGTTCGCCGGATTCCCCCGTCGCATCAGGAAAATGGCTTCTGACTGACATCAAGACCGGCCAGCTCAGTGTCTTGAGTAAACTGACGGTACCCTTTGTCTGTGATGATGAACGGTGCGCCCGTCTTGCCGATCTGGCTGTTATCCACTTTCTCGGCGATGCTTCCCATATCCAGCTGGACGCCTAAAATACCGGCTTCCCCATTGGCTTGTTCGATTTCCATCGTCGCAGCCATCGTCGTCGCACTGCTCACAACGTCAGCATACGGTTGAGAAGACGAGCTCGCCATCTGGCCGCTTCTGTTTCATCCAGCCACTCACCGGTTGACTCTTCAATGGCCGCTGCAATCCAGTGTTACCGACCGAATTCGAATCCGGCAGGTAAATAAAGACATCACTTATGTATTCAGAGGCCGCCTGCACCGTGGACATCAGCCGATCAGTTCTTCCCCATCTTCTGCCGTCGCCGCATTATTGACCAGTTCAAGCTCCGATAAAGCTGTGACCGCCGACTCCGCTTCGCTGCCGATGCTTTCAAACATCTCGACGATCCCGACTGTAGCTTCCTGCTGTTCTCTGAGCACCCGCTGCGTGACAGCCTCTTCCAACCTGGTAAAACAGCACGATCGACACGATGACGATCGGTACAAACACGATGCTTGTGAACAGTAAAACAAATTTTGTTCGGATACTTTTCTTTCTGTTTTTGCTTTTGCTTTGCTTATGTATATTGACCATATTTTTCTTAAGTACATTGACTTTTTCCATTTCAACCCTTCTTCCTTAAGATAGGTGCACTCATTTTATTATCGGTCAACTCATCCGCTTATTAAGTATGAACGAATCAAGTGAAAAAAGTTCATAGAGTGTTGGGGCGTAATCAGTACGGTCATCGTTTGAGATAAGTAAGCAATGACTTGTTTTATTATAGATGTCTGTCGCCGTACGCGTGTTTCTGACAAAAAGAGGATGCCGAGTGAGTCTTCAAAACCTCACCGCCACCCTTTTTTATCTTCCTGATATTCAGTTGATTCATATTCGACTTCTTCTGCTTCTGGACCGAAAAAACGGCTCCACCAATCATCGAATATTCAAGGTGTTTCCTGGAACTAAACCGGCCATTCTTTTCTTGATAAATAGATGGCTACTCTTTAATCAAATGTGATGTTGCTCAATAGACTTTCTACCTGGGGCTGATGGTCCTCAAAAACAGATGACGGCGACATGAAAATGACCAGGATATTCAGCTCGTCATTATGTTCTCTGAAATAGACGTCCGTTCTGACGGGGTTTTTCACTGTCGACTGGTATGATAGAAAAGCCGTCCTGTTCGGTCAGGACCGATCACACTGCCCGCCCTCTTGATCAGATTCTTCGCTGATTTCTTCAAAAGACTTGTCCGAAGAGACCGAGGAAACGATGGCATTGAGTTTACCCGTGCTGAGCACGATGTATCAGGTTCCCGGACGCTTTGTCTGTCTCAAGCGCCCAGTCCTCCGTTGATAGAATGCCTAATGCCATGTTTATCGTTTTCGTACAAAGGCTCTTCTGCTTCCTGGACGGTACGTTCGAGCATGGGTACCTTCAGTTTGACTCTCCGTCGCTTGTCTCTTCTGTGCATCCCACTAAAACGAACGGCCAGAGTCGATAAGTACCGCTGCAGCTGAGCCCCTTTTTAAAGACATGTCCTTACTACACCTCCTGGTCATAAAAAAGCACACTCCCGCTAACAAGAGTGTGCGCTCGTTTAACGGCAACTGGCAGGCATAGACATCGTCGTTAGCCCCTATAGCTTTGCGTCCCGACTTTTCAGACGGTTTGCCTTTTTCTTTTTTGTGTGACTTTGTTCTATGTATTGGTCGTTTTCCGTTCAAAGAAAACAGTGTTGATGTAAATGAGAGAAAAAAGATTTTCTTCATAGAATATACATGTACCCATCATTAGCAGACTGAGCAAATTTTATAAATATTTATTTTCAAAAGAGAAAGCATGACTCAGCTGAAAGATCATTCGGCCTTGCCTGAGCCAGTCCTTATGGCTCTATCTGAAATAAAAAAATCCGGAAGAAACGATTTTACCGTTTCCTCCGGATAAATATAGTATAAGTTATTCGGTCCAGCGTGATTCAGGTTTGGCGTAGCCTTCCACGTGATAGACTTGCTTTTCGTCGTCGAACAGCTGGCGCTGAAGGAGGGTCTGTTGCCTGAGTTCGACCAGCAGATCGCCCCGGTGACTTTCGATCTCAAGTCGGTAAGGCTGCATGATCTTCTTCATTTCGGTTTCCAGTTTTTCTTTCAGCGCTTCGATGTCTTCGCTGTCTCTGGCCGAAATGACGATATTCGGGTACAGGGTCGACTGGACTCTTCCTTCCACCAGGTCTCTTTTGTTGTAAACCGTGAGTGTCGGGATCTCGTTCATGTCCAGTTCCTTGAGCAAGGACTGCACCGTCTGTTCATGCCCTTCAAGATTGTCCGCTGACGCATCGACGACATGCAGGAGCATGTCCACATCTTTGGATTCTTCCAGGGTCGACTTGAAGGCTTCGATCAGCTGAGTCGGCAGGTCCTGGATGAACCCGACCGTATCGGTGATCGTCGCCTGCATCCCGGACGGCAGTTCAAACTTGCGTGTCAGGGGATCCAGCGTCGCAAACAGCTGATTCTTTTCGTACGTATCCGCTTCGGTCAGCTGGTTCAGGACCGTCGACTTGCCGGCATTCGTATACCCGATCAGGCCGATCTGGAAGATGTTGCTGTTCTTGCGCTGTTCGCGGCTGCGTTCTCGGTGCGCCGATATTTTCTTGAGTTCGTGCTTGATGTCCGTCATCTGCTTCTGGATGTGCCGGCGGTCGGTTTCCAGTTTCGTTTCCCCGGGTCCGCGCGTTCCGATGCCGGCACCGAGTCTGGACATGTTGACGCCCTGACCGGCCAGGCGCGGAAGGATGTAGGACAGCTGGGCGAGTTCCACCTGCAGCCGGCCTTCTTTGCTTTTGGCTCTGAGTGCAAAGATATCCAAAATGACCTGGATGCGGTCGATGACTTTGGCTTCCACTTCTTCCTGGAGGTTCCTGACATGACTGGGCGACAGTTCCATGTTGAAGACGACGGTCTGGGCTTCCAGTTCGTCCACCAGGCTCTTCAGTTCACTGACTTTCCCCTTGCCGATAACGGTTTTGTGGTCCGGGCGTTCGCGTTTCTGCGACAGTCTGGCCACCACTTTCCCGCCGGCGTTTTCGACCAGCTGTTCCAGTTCGTCGAAGGAGTACTCGAAAGCCTGCTCTTGGTGCTGTTTTTCGATTCCTACTATAATCACTTTTTCATATGTTTTTTCCTGATCCACTTAATCACCCTCTATAAATTGTCTGACGTCTCGTTTGATGTCGTCCAGTTCAGCCGGCTTTTCAACCAGATCCGCCCACCGGTCGACGCTGAACCGGTTTCTGAACCAGGTCAGCTGCCGCTTGGCATAGTTCCGTGAATGCTGCCTGATTTTTTCGACGACTTCTAAAACAGATTCCTTGCCCTCAAAATGCGCCTGGAATTCCTTGTAGCCGATGCCTTTTTTGCTCTGGATATCTCCAGGGAAGTTTGTGTACAGCCATTTCACTTCTTGAAGCAGCCCCGCTTCCATCATCAAATCGACCCGTCTGTTGATGCGTTCATACAAAACATTTCGGTCGGTGTTGAGGCCGATGACGTAAGCATCGTAAACCGGTTCTTTTTTCTTCTCATTCTGGTAGTCGGAAAACTTCCTGCCCGTTTGATGCATGACTTCCAAAGCGCGGATGACCCGCCGGACGTTGTTCTGATGAATGGCTGCGGCCGCTTCGGGATCTTTTTCCAACAAAAGAGCATGCAGCGCTTCCCGGCCGTTTTCTCTGGCAAAGGTGTCCATCTTTTCCCGAAAGTCCGGGTCAGGTTCGGCTTTCCCGCCGTGACTGACGTCGAACAGGAGCGATTCGATATATAGGCCGGTCCCGCCGACGATGACGGGCAGTTTCCCTCTGGCTGTTATCTCGCTGATTTTTTCAGACGCCTCTTTTTTGAAATCCGATACGGCATAGGGTTCGTCGGGCGACTTGATGTCGATCAGATGATGCGAGACGTCTCCGGCTTCTTCCGCCGTCACTTTCGCTGTCCCGATATCCAGTCCCTTGTAGACCTGCATGGAATCCCCGTTGATGACTTCACCGCCGAAGGCCTGAGCCAGTTTTATGCCTAAATGTGTTTTCCCGACCGCTGTGGGTCCGACAATCACTATGATTTTTTCTTTCACATTATTCCTCCGCCACTTTTTTCTCTCCCCAGTATAGCACAGACAGCCTGACGGGTTAAAAGATGTGCCGCGGGAAAGAAAAAAACTGCACCACACGTCAAAAGTTTTCACACTCAAACGCATGGAGCAGTTGTTTCTTGATTTATCTGTTAAGCTTTCACGAAATCGCCGCACGCTTCGGCACAGGCAAAGCAGGCTTTGGCACATTCCTGACAGTGTTCCATGTCGTGCCGTTCACATTCCTTGCCGCATGCATTGCAGCTGTTTTGGCATAAGCGGACGAGATCGATGTCCAGAAATTCTTCTCTGCCTTTGTAGGCGAGAACGCTGTTGCAGATCTCGGCGCAGTCTCTGTCTGAGCGGATGCAGGCACGCATCTTGGCCACGTCGTCTTCCATCAGACAGGCTTCGAAGCAGTGGTTGCAGGCACCGATGCACTTGTAGACGGCATCCATCAGTTTGGCTTTTTTACCGTTCATTTCGCTGACCTCCTTTTGAGTCGTATCATTCATGGTAACTCAATTCTACTAGAAGGATGAAAGCGAATTCAACTGATAACCACTGGCCGGATAATCAAAGCGTGATTCAATTTTTTGTTATGAATTCAAGAACTGAAAGAACGGCTTAATCTTCGTAAAGCAGTTCCAGTATTTCTTCCGTCGACAGGCTCGTGACGGATTCCTTGTTGCCTTTGGTGATCACGGAATCGATCAGCTCGCGTTTTTTCTCCTGCAGATCATTGATGCGTTCTTCGATCGTGCCCGTGGTGATGAACCGGGTGATCTGAACGGATTTCTTCTGCCCGAAGCGGTGCACACGGTCGGCTGCCTGATCTTCGATCGCGGGGTTCCACCAGGAGTCGAACAGGATGACCGTGTCGCCGCCGGTAAGGTTCAGTCCGGTCCCGCCCGCTTTGAGCGAGATCAGAAACAGGTCTTTTTCGCCGGTGTTGAACCGGGTCGTCAGTTCCAGCCGCTGCTCGTTTTTGGTCTGACCGTCCAGGTAATGGTAGTCGACATCGATCGCGTCGAGCCGTTCGCGGATGATCTTGAGCATGCTGGTGAACTGTGAAAACAGGACCACTCGCTTGCCGTTTTCGCGGGCTTCTTCCAGATATTCCATCAGTCGTTCGAGTTTGGAGGAGGTCCCTTCGTAATTCGGACATGATCAGCTTCGGATCGCAGCAGATCTGACGGAGCCGGGTCATGCCGGCCAGCACGCGCATCCGGTTGGAGCTGAGCGTATCGGAATCGACCAGTTCCTTGAGTTCCTGCTTGATGGCCGCACGCTGCGTCTGGTACAGGCGTTTCTGCCCTTCCGAAAGTTCGATGTATTCGGTCGTTTCGGTTTTTTCAGGCAGATCAGCCAGCACGTCACGCTTGAGCCGGCGCAGGATGAACGGCTTGATCTTCGCCGCGATGCGCTCGTGTTCCATGGCCTGAAAGGCTTTCTTGTTTCTGAACAGCCCGGGCTGAATGATCGTAAACAGTGACCACAGTTCCCCGAGATGGTTTTCGATCGGCGTACCGGACAAGGCGATCTTCGTTTCTGACTTCAGATGCTTGACGGCCTTCGTCGTTTTCGCCGCACTGTTTTTCACGTTCTGCGATTCGTCCAGCACGATCGTCTGGAAGACATCTTCTTCATAAAGATCCGAATCGCGCTGAATCAGCGGGTAACTCGTGATCCATACCGGGATGTCGTTCTCGATCGCTTCCTGGCGCTTGGCTTCGCGTTCTTCCTTTGGTGCCGGAAATGATGATGGTCTCCGTATCCGGAACGAACTTGTCCCACTCGTGCTGCCAGTTGAACAGCACACTGGACGGACAGATGATCAGGTACTTGCCGTTTTCCGATTCGATTTTCGACTGGATAAAGGCGATCGTCTGAACGGTCTTGCCCAGACCCATGTCATCGGCTAAGACGCCGCCGAAGCCATAGTGGTCCAGACTTTTCAGCCATTTATAACCGGTCACCTGGTAGGGACGCATGTCCGCTTCCAGTTTCTCCGGCAATTCAAAAGCCAGTTCTTCCGGACTGAAGAGCTGTTTCACCAGATCCTTGAAGCGTTTGCCGGTCTGGATCGTGTCTTCTTCCATCGCTGACAGTCCCTGGAACACAGAAACCGTCATGTCCTTGTCGATCTCATCGTCTTCCAGATCCAGTGAATTCTTCGCCCGGCGCATCGCCTGGAAGGCCGGGTCCTTGAGGTTCACGATCTGGCCGCTCGACAGGCGGTAATAGGACTGGTTCTTCTCCAGTTCCTTGAGCAGGTCTCTCAGTTCGTCTGTTGAAATGTCTTCCGTGTCGAAGGAGATATCCAGCAGGTTCGATGATTCGCGCATCTCCATGGTGATCTTCGGCTGACGCGACGGGCTGTAGAGCAGACTGCGGGCCGACTGCGACAGGAAAATCTCCATATGGTCGGCCAGGGCCGGCAAGGCGTCATACAGGAAGTCACTGATCGTATCTGTCTGCGTCAGTTCCCACATGTCGCCTTTTCTAGCAGGCAGTGGGATTTCTTCATACAGCTGGCTCAGCACTTTGGACTCTTCCGCCCACTGTCTGACGACGATCGATTCTTTTTCTTCATCTTGAGCTGCCGTTTCTTCCAGCGGATAGATCGTGACACTGCCGTAATTGAAAACGGGCCGGACCAGCAGGTTATCGTTTCGGGTGTCCATATAAAGATGTGCTTCAAACGGTGCCTGGTAAAGCAGTGACGTCACTTCTTCATCCATCGAGACGTCGACGATCTGCTTGAGCTGACTCAAGGTGACCGACAGGAACGTCTCCAGCTCTTTGCGGCCGCATCACTAATGTGTCTGACCCAGATTCCTTGAGTCCTTCAATGATCTGCTTGAGCAGTTCATAATACGGGGATTCGAAGAAATAAAAGGCATGCTTGTATTCGATCATTTTGGCCTGATCATGAAACGTCAGGTTGTCGATGGCCATGGTTGAATCCGTCAGTTTGAAATGAAACAGGTTCTCGATCTTTTCGATGCTGAACGACAGATCAAGCTGCGGACAGATCCTCTTCGATCAGCAGCGCTTCGCCCCGGTCGGCCTGTGAAGCTTGACGCGGCGGACGTCCGAACCTAACGAACGCGCCCATCGTCTTGTCGAGGCGTTTCAGGACCTCTTTGATATAGGTCGGCGGGATCGTGAAACTGTCCTTGTTCAGGAACTGATTTTCATAGCCCATCGGAAGCACGGCTTTGATCACGGTCTGGATCTCGCTCAAAAGTTCGAACACACGCCGGTCTTCTGGCATAAGTGCATAATCCTCAGGCGTGAAGGTGAAATTCTTGCCGAAGACGATATCTTCTTCATTCATGATGTCGTCGATCAGCTGGGAACTGTTTTTGGTCACGTAAAGGTAATCCTTGCCCATCTTGAAGTACAGTTCATAGATCGGATGGGTCTTCGTTCCGCTGATGTTCAGCATGTATTCCGCGTAGACCGGTTCCTTGTACAGGATATCCGTCTGGCGGGCGATTTCTTTTTTCGAATAATGGATCAGCGCGTTGATCGCCTTCTCGCTTTTTTTGTAGGAGAACATCGAGGCCGACTGGGCACTTTTGGCTGCCGTCGAGCCGCCTTCCAAGTCGCTCGCGTCCAGGTCGTTCAGATGCATCATCGACGCCACCACATGCCGGCACGCGCCGGTGTTCTTCTCGAAAGCTTTACAGGTGCAGTGGTATTTCCGGGCCACGCCGTTCGGATAAAAGCGCAGGTGCACGGTTTCGAGCTGCTTGTCCTCCACTGAAGTCTGGACCGTGTTGTTCTTCTCATCCACTTTCAGATTCGTCACGCTGCCTTTTTTGTAGAGCTCCTTGCCCTGAAGGAAAGTCGGGTAATTGCTCGCCAGACTGGTCAGCGTCATTTCTGGAAAGGTTTGTTTTTTCATAAGGTTTTGTCAGTCCTTTAAACCGTATTTGTTGAAAATGCCGTTATATACACAATTCTGTTTTCGCCGTTGAACGGCAAAAGTTCATCTACCTATTATAGCAAACATTTGCCGAAATTTGAAAAATCTTTCCATATTCTTACAATTTCCAGGGACTGTCGTGATATAATTTAGGTCAAAGGAGCGGTTACATATGAAAAAACGCGTGGAGCCCCAGGTGCCGAAACTCCTGGACAGCCAGACATTTGATGAGAGTTTTGATCTGGAAGACCCTTACATCGAATATGTGGAAATCAGAGATTGTGTCATCCCTCTTCACGAAATAAAACGGCTGGAATTCAAGACCGTCCGTTTCGTCAATGTGCAGTTCGAAGCGATCGATCTGGAAGAAGGCTATTTCCGTGACATCATTTTCGAGAAGTGCCAGTTCGTCAATGCCGTGTTTTCCCATGCGATCTTCAAGCAGGTGAGCTTCGTCGGCTGCCGCCTGAACGGTGCCCTCTTCAATGACACGTCACTGGAACACGTCCTTTTCGACGACTGCGTGATGGATCTGTGCAGCTTCGGTTACAGCAAACTGAAAGTCTGCGAGTTGGTCAAGTCCCGGCTCAGCGAAGTGGATTTTCTGGAGCTTAAGTGGAAAGACATTCTCTTCGGAGAATGTCTCCTGAACGGGTCCCGTTTCAGCCGGACGTCACTGAAAGGCATCGACATCAGTACCTCGACCTTTGACAGCTTGTCTGTCGAACTGGACGCTCTCAAAGGCGCCGTCGTGAGCCAGTCCCAGGCCCTCGCTTTTCTGGACCTGCTCGAGCTGGAGATCCGAGACGAGTGAATCATGAGAAAAAAGTCGCTGAGCCGGTTCTAATGACCGGCTCAGCGTCTTTTTGATTTTTGGGTCTTGGTTTGTTTGGTGGCCAACTCGCCGAGAGGCGTGGGCATGGTTGACCATTTTTTGATGTAGATGGTCGACTCACAGGATTCCATTCTGACGAGCTGGCCATTTTTGGAGTTATGTCAAGAAAATGGACGACCCGCTGAGAGTAATGGTGACCGAGTCGGCCGTTTCTTGTTGAAATGGTCGACCCGGTTCACCACCAAACAGCTGAGTCGGCCATTTCCCGGTCAAAACGGTCGACCCGGTTCACACCAGAACAGCTTGAGTCGGCCATTTCCCGGTCAAAATGGTCGACCCGATTCGCACGAAACAGCTTGAGTCGACCATTTCCCAGTCAAAACGGTCGACCCGGTCCGCGCCAAACAGCTTAGGTGAGCCATTTCACTACTTCAAACGGTCGACCCACGCTTTCGATTTCTGTCGAGCCAGCCATTTCCTTTCCAGGATGACCAGCTCAATTTATTTTTTCCGACGAGTCTGCACGTGCTCTCATAATATGGGTCATACTCGCGAGCGAGTATGGTCCTCTCGAATCATTATTAATGAGAAACCCGGCCACCTCTCAAGTTCTCCAGAGGCGGCCGGGTTTCACTCATTCAGTTACTTGTTTATTTGGTGCCTTAGCCATTTGAAGTCAGCATAGTCGGATTCAGTTCCCGAAGTGACGTAGAGGCCCATCGTGCAGCCGACGAAACCGCCGGCGACTTCTGTACTCAGGTAAGATCGTATCGATAGCTTCAGCCACAACGGAAACGCTGGAGCTGTCGAGATCTTCTACTGTGGCTTTTAGTTCCTGTCCTTTGCCGGTAAGTGACAACTCCACCTTAGAACGCAAGCCGTCTATTTCCCCGATGACTTCTTCCACTTGTTGATCAGCGTGATCATTTTAACAGTGTAGTTCTCTCCACTCGCCATGAGGACCAGTCGGACGGCATACCGGTCGTCCTGTTGACCGCCAGTCCTGCTTCGGCGGCACTGTCTCTTAAGGACGCGTCCAAGTGAGTGGTTAACGATAATTTGATTCGCCGCCGCCTCTTAGCCCCAGAAGTCGGTGAAGCCAGGTCCCGGATCGTCACCGGTGCTGCGTGCAGTCTCAGCCAGCCATCTCTGCCATCCCGATCATATTTTTCCATGTCAGGATTTCTCAGATACACGAAAGCAGGACTGGTCCTCTTCGATAAATCGTGAATGATCCTGCTGATTTACGGGAACGAGCGGCAGCGAATGCTCCAGGGTTTCAAGCAAGCGGCCTTCTCCCGGGTTCATGACCGGCCAGCCGTCTTCCCAGACCACTTTCGCCAGGAAGGTTTCGCGACCCAAATTGCTGTAACCGTCAAACATGCGGCTGGCTAGACACGTCAGGAACCACTGCCCGTCTGGTGTTTCGACCAGATCACCGTGACCGACGTTATGGACCGGGAAAACTCTTCCCGAGGTGCCGGTGAGTTAAAACCGGGTTGTTCTTGTTGCCTTCATAAGGGCCTTCAATCGATTCGCTGGCGTGCGACCGTGATGGAACGATCGAACCCGGTGCCGCCTTCTGCGATCATGACATAGTAAAAACCGTCTTTCTTGTAAAGATGCGGACCCTCGAGGCCAGACCGCATCCTTCAACATCGCACCGGCCCAGATCCGAGTACTCAAACCGATCAGTTCCATCGTCTCCAGAATCCAGTTCCTGCAGCCAGACTTCCCAGTCGCCGTTGGGAAGTTCGGCCCTTTTGGATTCGGACGTGTGCCGATGTAGTAGCACTTGCCGTTATCATCGAAAAACAGACTCGGATCGATCCCCGGTGCATCGTTCAGCCAGTACGGATCAGACCACGGCCCCGCCGGATCTTTTGCCGTGACCAGAAAATTGCCACCATGATCCACGTTGGTCGTGATCATGTAGAATGTTCCGTCATGGTAACGGATCCGAAGGGGCGAAAATCCCGGCGCGAGTGACCCGCATTTTCCAGCGGCAGCTGCTCTTTCCTGTCGAAGATGTTCCCGATCTGTTTCCAGTTGATCAGATCCTTGCTGTGATAGATCGGCACGCCAGGAAAATAATTGAATGTCGATGTGACGAGATAGTAATCGTCGCCGACCGCACAGACGGACGGGTCAGGTGAAAAACCTTTAAGTATAGGATTTGTAAATGTAGGCATGTTTCAGTCTCCTTTTATATGATTTCAAATTTTAATAACGACACACCGTGTGCGGCTACCGTCTCACTGTTTTGTGAGTGCTCGGGAGCTTCTGGATCAAAACAGCTTTAAGATTTCCCTGATGGGTCGTGTTTTCCAGGAACGCTTTAAGATTTACTCGGAATGTCCGGTCCTCGTCAGAGACGTTGAATACGGCCAGCCACTCGTGCTTGTCCGTCTGTGTTTTCCAGACGATAAACTGTCCATCCCGGTAGACTTCACCCGGCCGTTTCCCGTTCGCATGGATAGCGACGAGATCCTCGCTCTGGAGCAGATCGCGCGTCCATTCATCCAGATCAGTCAGTTCTCCGCCAAAGAGAAGGGGTGAACGGAAAAGCGACCACAGCGTCATCATCGTTTTCTGTTCGTCTTGCGTAAAGCGGGTCATACGGTCGCTGCCCCCGCCGTCAACGGACCGGATGCCGAGATGACCTAAAGGCAGCATGTCACAGTCCGGCCAGGTCCCTTCTTCAACAAAGGGTGCCCATTTCTGACAGCGGTCGAACATATCACGGAGCTGGTTCCAGCTGTCCCAGTAATCATCCGTCAGCCGCCACATGTTGGCATGCTTCTGCAGGAAAGCCCCGTGCTCAAGCGACGCTGGACCCGGAGACAGACTCAGATGCGATGTCGCGTCCCCATTCGTCGATCACTTCCCGCAGTAGCGAGATCTCATTCAGATGAGCTCCGTAAAGTTTTGATCGCAATGTCATCCACTTTGATGAAGTCGACGCCCCAGTCACTGTAAAGGTCGATCAGGGACTGGCATATGCCTTCGCTCCCGGCTTACCGGTATCCATCCCGTACATATCCGTGTTCCAGGGACAAATGGAATTAGTCCGAGCGATATCCCTGGCCCTTAGATCGGTGCCTTTGATTTTCGTATTCTTGATGCACGGCCTGTCTCGGGATCCCGCGCATGATATGGATGCCGAATTTCAGTCCCAGAGAATGAATGTAATCACCCAGCGGCTTGAAACTCGCACCGTCTTTTGAAGAAGGAAAGCGGTTTGCCGCCGGCCGCAGCCGTGAATACTCATCCATTTCAAGATCTGCATAGGGCGTGATAACGACTGGGATCAGCTAGTCGGTTCATACCACTCGAATATCGACAACCACAAAGATCCCAGCCGAAACCTTTCAGATGTTTTGCCATATAGTCCGCGTTCTGTCTAACTTCTTTCTCGGTGACCGAAGCCCCGTAACTGTCCCAGCTGTTCCAGCCTTTGGGTGGGGTTTTTGCCCACTGTTTAAACTCATACATACTATCCGCCTACTTTCTGTCTATCCAGACGCGCATTTCACCGGCAGACCGGTTCGCCCATAAATGATACGGGATGAACGTCAGTGATGTCCTGCTCAGTCTCTTTGACCGGCATCGTTTGCCATATACAACTGTCCTGACCACTCTTCGCCTATCACACGCTTTTCCGCTCTTTCCTTCAAGTGCAGTAATTTCACCAAGCACCGGATCCTTGAAAGACTTTGGCTTGGGAACATCCATCAGATCAAACAGGTGCAGGTCCCTGCCATTGTCTTTTTCTTCGATACAGTATAACAAACGGGCCTCTTCTGTACAGCCACTTTTCCCTTGTCTTCCTTGACGTAGAGGGATGCGCCGACCGTTCCGAAACAGGCATCGCCGATCTCGATCAAAAAGGTCGTATCCGATGTGCACACGCTTGAAAGCGTGATATAGCCGTTTGTTTCTTCTGTAGTCACGTCACTGTTATCCGCTGATATTTTCATCTCACCGGACCAGCCCGGTTTTCTCAGCTGCAGTGTGAACGGTTTTTCAACATGTGATACAGACAGTTCCACTTTTTCCTTCATAAGGCATATGAGTCGACTGTTCTAGCTGAACAGTCTGATTTTCTAATTCATATGTCCCTTCCATATCCAAGTAAGAAGATGGACGAACAAGTGCGTTTTTAGAATGTGAAGCAATAAACCGGTCCAGTGAAGTGATCGTTCGGGCCAGGTTAGGCGGACAGCAGGCACAGCCGAACCAGGACGGCCGTGTCGGTTTCACGTGACTTTTACCCGGGTCTTTCCTGCTGGCTTTTGGATCCACTTCCAGAGGATTGACGTAGAAAAAGTGCTTGCCGTCCAGCGCCATCCCGCTGATGACCGTGTTGTATAGAGCGCGTTCCATCACATCCGCGTATTCGACATCGACCTTGTTTTTCATCATGGCTCGGGCAAAATACATCAAGCCAATCGACGCGCAGGTTTCGCAGTACATCGTGTCATTAGGCAGATCATAATCAAAGGTGAAGGCTTCGCCGTGAACCGTGGATCCGATGCCGCCCGTGATGTACAGACGCTTTTTGACAACGTTGTTCCAGATATCGGTTGGCTGATGCAAGTAGCTTTCCATTTTCGTTGAAGTGCGCAACTTCCGCCATCGCCGCTGCCATATAAACTCAGCCGTACCGCATGGCCTACTGCTTCGTCCTGATCAAGTACCGGTTTGTGGGCCTGAAGATAGACAGGGTCGATTCCCCACCCTTTCTCATGCTTGATACCCAGCTTTTTGTTTTCATCCAGCTGTTTCTGGTAAAAATCGGGATCTTCACCTCGAATTTCAAGGAACCATTCGCTTAATTCCAAGTATGCTTTGTTATGGGTGACTTCATATAATTTGACCAGGCCAAGTTTGATTCCCGATGTTGTCCGCGCCGCTGATCTTTCCTTCTTCTGAGCCAAAAGCCGCCTGGATACACGTGATCTTTTGGCAACATCGATCAGGCGTTCATCTCCTGTTGCTTTATAGTGAGCAGCGGCCGCTTCGATCAAGTGTCCCATGCAGTAGAGTTCGTGACTTTCAAATAGGCGTCTGAATTTAAGTTCCGGCGCCTCGATCTGATAAAACGTACTGATGTAGCCGTCGTCGTCTTGAGCCTCTTCGATCAGTGAAACCACTTCATCCATCATCTCTTCGGATCATCGTCCGGTTTGATCGCGAATGTATTCGCAGCGGATTCAAGCCATTTGTAAACGTCCGAGTCCTGAAACAGCCAGCCATAATGACTGCCCTCGGACCGTCCCGCTGCGATTTTCAGATTCTCAATGGCATTGCTTTTTTCTGAAGGAATCCCTTCATCATCTCTTTCCTTGTCTATCGAGATTCCTGCCTGATCGTGCAGCACATCCCACTGATAAGGGATCATCTCTGTTCGAATAAGGTTGATATATCTTTGCCAGAATGCATCGTTGATCGTTGTGTTCATCACTGCTCCCCTTCGCAAAAAGAAGAGATGCAGAATGAAATGAGTTTTTCTTATCCTCAATCGTCCGCATCTCTTTCTTTAATTAGTCTTTATCTTTTGCTTGTTTTTTAGACTTTTCCAGATCATCGACTTTATCTAAATCAAATTTTTCATAGTCTTCTGGTCTGCTCTCATCTTCTGTGATCTCTTCATCGTCTTTTTTTGGCAAGCCTAGATCTTAATCATTGTCGCGCGGCTCTTTTACTTTAGATTCTGGAACATTCGTTGCAATGGGACGCGTACTGCTTTGCATGGGATCGTTCTGCAAGGTTTCCACCTCCTCTACTTCATGTGCCTTACTTCATCTGCTTGACGGCCAGTTTTTCAACGACCAGCATATCTTCGTAGCGTTTCATGAAGGCTTCAAAAGTCTCTTTCCCTTTAGCTGTTGGATCCAGAGAAACAGCTTCCTGAATGCTGAATACTTTGTCAGACAAGTAGTCTTCCAAAGTTTCACCCGGCATCTTTATTGACTAAATAAGAAGCCAAAAGCGCCATTCCCCGAGAACGTCCGCCTTCGCCAGCGCTGTCCATGACCGAAACGGAGACGTCCGAGAGCGTCTGTCCGTGAGCTGCTGTCCGACGTCCTTCGTCTCGCAAGAAAACCGCCGTGACCCAGAGAGCTGGTCGACTGGAGCGTTTTTCCTGTTTTGTCAGGATATCCATACCGATTTTCAGTGTAGCCAGAGCAGAATAGATATGTGTCCGCATGAAGTTCGCCAGGTTCAAGTTGCTGTCAGGCATCTGCATGAACAGAGGACGGCCTTCTTCCAGACCAGTGATCGGCTCGCCGGAGTAGTAATTGACGCTCATCAGCTGACCGTTGTCATCGTCTGCTTCCATCGCTTTATTGAATAAAGTCGTGAAGAGTTTTTCAGAAGAGACCTCTAAACCTAGTGAATCGACAAGTTCTTTGAACAGCTTGGCCCAGGCATTGATGTCTGTAGTGAAGTTGTTGCAGTGGACCATCGCTGTCGGTTTGCCCGTTGGGGTCGTGACCATATCGATTCCGGTATAGTAATCGTTCCAGCGCTTCTTCCAGAACGATCATGGAAAATACAGATGTTCCGGCAGAAACGTTGCCTGTCCGTTCAGCTACAGCATTGGTCGCTGTCATGCCCGTTCCGGCGTCGCCTTCAGGAGGACACAGAACACTGTCCGCTTTTAACGTTTCTGAAGGATCGAGCAACTTCGCCCCTTCTTCAGTCAGCTGACCGGCAGACTCACCGGCTGAAAGGACTTTAGGAAAGACATCCAGCAGTTTCCAGTCCTTGTCATAAGCAGACGTTTTTTCTTCAAAGCGTTTAACCATGTCCTGATCGAACTGACCTGTCTTGCTGTCGATCGGGAACATGCCGGACGCTTCGCCGACACCCAGTACTTTTTCACCCGTCAGTTTCCAGTGTACATAACCGGCAAGTGTCGTCACAAAATCGATGTCTTTCACATGATCTTCCTTGTTCAGCATGGCCTGGTATAAATGCGAGATGCTCCAGCGCTGAGGAATATTGAAAGACAGCAGTTCAGTCAGCTGACTGGCCGCTTCTTCAGTTGTGGTATTGCGCCACGTCCTGAATGGTACTAATAAATTATCGTTTTTATCAAAAGCCAGATAGCCGTGCATCATGCCTGAAAAACCGATCGCATCGATCTGAGTCAACGGTTCACCGTAAGTCTCTTTATAAGTATCAGCCAATTCTTTATAAGCTGCCTGAAGCCCGGACCAGACGTCATCCATGCCGTAAGTCCAGAACCCATCGATCAGCTGATTCTCCCATTCATGGGCTCCGCTGGCTAGAGGTTCGAAGCGGTCATCGATCAGGACGGCTTTGATATCGTGTCGAGCCGAACTCGATGCCTAAAACTTTTTTCCCTTGTATACTTTTCATATTTGTCATACTCTCATCCTTTGTATTATAGATATGTAGTGTTAGAAATGAGAGGCACTCAAAAGAGCACCTCTTAATTCTTAATCTCAATCGATGACGACGGTTTCCAGATCGACCATTTGTGCCCAGTCCAGGATCACTTCCGGGTCCAGTGCCAAGGTCGCAACGGTATGGTGGCCGCCGCCTGCTTCGATCCATTTCTTGATGCTTGTCTTGAAGTCAGGTTTCGGTTTCCAGATCACACGGGCTACCGGCAGGTTAGGGGCGTCTTCTTCAGGTGTCACCGCTTCAAAGGCATTCACCATCAGTCGGTAATGTGTACCCAAATCCAGCATGGAGATTGTGAAGCCTTCCCCTGCCTTGCCGTCAAAGACCAGACGCGCAGGATCTTCCTTGCCGCCGATGCCGAGTGGGTTGACGACAACACGTGGTTTCGTTTCCGCAAAGGTCGGATCCACTTCAAGCATGTGGGACTGAACGATATACTCGTTGCCTTTAGTCATGTTGTAGGTGTAGTCTTCCATAAAGCCGGTCGATTCATTGTTGGCCATGACTTTGACTAAACGGTCCAGAGCCGCTGTTTTCCAGTCACCTTCGCCGGCAAAGCCGTAGCCTTCGGCGTTCAGACGCTGAACAGCCATCCCGGGCAGCTGTTTCATGCCGTGCAGGTCTTCAAAATTTGTCGTAAAGGCTGTATAACCGCCCTCTTCCAGGAAGCGGCGCAGACCGATCTCGATCTTGATCTGTTCTTTGACATGGTCTTCATAAAAGTCTTTCTCATTGTCTCCAGGTGTCATGTCATACAGTTTCTCACATTCATCGTAAGTGGACTGAATATCTTTATCAGACACTTTATCCATTTCTGCAACTAAATCACCGATACCGAAGTAATCGACGGTCCAGCCGAACTGGATCGCTGCTTCCACTTTATCGCCTTCAGTGACTGCCACATTACGCATGTTGTCGCCGAAACGGGCGACTTTGATGTTCTGTGACTCGGCATAACCGACGGCAGAAATCATCCAGTTGTTCATTTCTTTATGCACGTCTTCATCCTGATAGTGACCGACGACCACTTTGTTTTTGATGTTCAGACGGCGCATTGATGAAGCCGTATTCTCTGTCCCCATGCGCACTCTGATTCAGGTTCATGAAGTCCATATCGATGGTCTTCCATGGGATCTCTTTATTGAACTGCGTTGACAGATGCAGGAGTGGTTTCTGCAGAAGTTTTGTTCCGGGTATCCACATTTTAGCTGGAGAGAACGTGTGCATCCACGTGATCACACCGGCTACTTCATCCTGGTAGTTCACGTCTTTCATGACCGTTTTGATTTCATCAGCTGTCGTGACGAGCGCTTTAAATTTTATCGGGAAAGAAAAGTTTCCTTCCTTATTCAATGACTCGACGATTTCTTCTGCATGAGCTTTTACTTCATTTAGTGCTTCCGGTCCGTATAAATGCTGGCTCCCAACAACGAACCAGAATTCTCTTTTTTGACTGGTCAACATATAGTCACTTCCTAATCTTATAATTTTTATTGGCCGTAATAAGCGTTCTTGCCGTGTTTCCTTAAATAATGTTTGTCCAAAAGGTTCTGATCCATGCGCACAGACTCACTTTTCAGCTGCATGCCGTGGTAGGTCATCTGCGCCACCTGTTCCAGAACAACCGAATTGTGAACGGCGTTGGCAGGATCTGTCCCCAAGTGAAGGGTCCGTGGTCGTTGACTAAAACACCGGGTATCTGATTGGGATCGATGGTCCGGTCTTTGAACGTCTCGATGATCACTGAACCGGTCTGTTTTTCATAATCCGTTTCGATTTCAGAATGTTTCATCGCCCGCGTCACCGGGATATCCCCGTAAAAATAATCTGCATGGGTCGTTCCCGCTGCCGGGATATCTACACCCGCCTGGGCAAAACTGACTGCCCACGGCGAATGCGTATGGACGACACCGCCGATATCTTTGAAGTGCTTGTAGAGTTCGATATGAGTCGCTGTATCACTCGACGGCTTGAGGTCTCCTTCGACCACATTCCCGTCGAAATCCACAACGACCATACTTCTCAGGTGATAATTCATCATAATCCACGCCGCTTGGCTTGATGACGACACGTTCTGTTTCACGGTCCACTCCGCTGACGTTGCCCCAGGTGAAGACGACCAGTCCGTGTTTCGGTAATGCCATATTGGCTTCATAGACTTTCTGTTTTAATTCTTCTAACACGTCACATTCTCCTTGCAATCAATAATAGAATCATTATGTAACTGTTTTCATTTAACCTTATTCTAACTAAAAGGTACGTACATGTCAATCTATATTTGCTATCAAAAAAGCACTTATTTCTATAAGTGCTTAGTCGAATTCCGAACAACAAGTTCAGGTTCGAAAATGATCGATTTGTTTTTAGCCTTACCCTCTACCGCATCGACGATCCATTTAGCCGCTGCCCGACCCAATTCTTCTTTCGGATGGTTGACAGACGTCAGTTTCACAGTTGGAAGCAAGGTGCTGTAGAAGCTGTTATCATGACTTACGATCGAAAAATCGTCCGGACAGCTTTTTCCGGCTTCATGGATTTCTTTGATGAGTGTCACCGCGATCTCATCGTTATAGGCAACAAAGGCAGTAGGCGGTTCCTCGGAGTTCAAAAGCTGACGCATCTTATCGGAGATGTACGGTTTGCTTTCCGTGTCGTACCTCAGTATATGATCACTGTTGAATGTCAGTTGAGCCTGATGCAGTGCCTTGATGTAACCCTTCAGACGGTTCTTTCCCTGCAGGTCGTCTGCTTTGGTGATCATGCCGATACGTGTATGACCCAGTTCGATCAGATGATTGGTAGCGACCATCCCCGCTTTAACGTCGTCCAGAGCAATCACGGGCAGATCCAGTTCGTCATAAGCTGCATTCAGCATGACCAGGGGTGTATGTTTTTCAGACAAGCTCAGATAATAGTTCAGATTCGGATTCATCAAGTTACTCTTCGTGGGTTCAACGATCAAGCCGTCGACATTCTGTGCGATCATATTTTCCAGATTTGTCCGTTCATTGTTCACGTTGTTCCGCGTACTGGAAAGCATGAGCGAATAATCGTGCTTGGCAAGTTCTTCCTCGATACCGCGTATAATCGAAGGAAAAATGTAATCCGACAGATACGTCGTAATGACCCCGATTTTCTTTTTCCCGTTCGGTCTGATCTGTGTTTTATACTGATCACTCACAAACGTTCCCGATCCTTGCTGTTTCAGCAGATAGCCGTCATTGACAAGTTCGGCAATGGCTTGGCGTATCGTATGGCGACTCACCTGATAAGACGTTTTCAACTCGGCCTCGGAAGGTATCTTGCTCCCAAGGGCATATTCTTCTTTTTCGATCGCTTTTTTGATCTCATTTTTGATTACGATATATTTGGCTGGTGTATTCATAAACATATCCTCACTTAAAGTTTTTCTGTCAGACTGACTGCTTTTCAGCTAATCAGTGCTGCAGCAACGCATACAAACATCTTACCTAATTGTAATTGAAAAAACAATTCAAGCCCTTGTCCCAAACATCTTTATTGTTGGCTTTTTGGGGTTGACCAAGATCAGAAAAAAAGAACTGTTGTAGAAAACTCTTTTTAAAAATAAATAAAGCAGCCGAAATCCTGATAAATACACTAGGGTAAGGCTTTATCTAGCGATTCCCTTACCCTAAGTATGATAGTGTGCTTGTTACATCGTCTTCAGTAACGTATAAGTCCCTTTTTCTGCTTTGAAGGCATACTCGTCCGGACTGATTTTCTCTGAGATCCGTCTTCGTGTTGTCTTTTAGAATCAGAGGTATTCCTGATCTGATCCTGCATAGTCCGGCTTCCTGTACGTGAATCTGGCAATACTTCAGCTGATGACTGTCCCATCCTGATATCCACTGTATACCCGCCCGGGCTCTGACCCCGCGGATTTTTCCGCTTTTCCAGGCTTCCGGAAGGGCGGGAAGCACATGCAGACAGTCGTCATGACTCTGCAGCAGCATCTCAGCGATGCCTGCTGTGCCGCCAAAATTCCCGTCGATTTGAAACGGCGGATGGTTATCCAGCAGATTAGGTAATGTAGACAGTTTCAACAGTTCGACCAGATGCGTATACGCCTGTTCGGCTTCTAGAAGCCTTGCAAACAGATTGATGATCCAGGCCCGGCTCCATCCCGTATGAGCACCGCCATACTTCAGACGTCTGAACAATGTCTGCTTTGCCGCTTCCATCAGCTCGGGCTTCAACTTCCCAGTCAGCTGATGGCCGGGATACAAGGCAAACAGCTGAGAAATATGTCTGTGCCCAGGCTTTTCTTCTTCATAATCCTGCAGCCACTCCTGAATCTGACCGTGTCTGCCAATTTTTATCGGGGGCAGACGGTCTTTAAGACCGAAAAGCATTTGCCGAAAGTCCGGATCGGTGTCCAGGATCTCGGATGCTTTTATGCAGCCCGTAAACAGACTGCCGATAATCTGGCTGTCCATGGCAGGTCCTTCACACATCATTCCCTGGGTCCCGTCTGCCATGATGTACGTATTTTCTGGGAAAACAGAGGGCGAAGTGACGAGATAGCCATCCTTGTTTTCTATGAGGTGATCGACAAAAAATAGAGCGGCCTCTTTCATCGTTTCATAGCGGTCACGCAGGAATTCGATATCCTTGCTGAACAGATAATGTTCCCAGTAGTGAAGGCAGAGCCAGGCAGCACCCATCGGCCAGATTGTGGCAGGGAGATAAATATCCTGAGGCGCCGTGTCTCCCCAGATATCCGTATTGTGATGTGCCGTGAATCCTCTGCAGCCGTACATGTCTCTGGCCGTTTTTCTCCCGTTCACTCTCAGCTTTTCAATATGATCGAACAAGGGTTCATGGCATTCCGCCAGGTGACAGACTTCTGCCTGGCCAGTAGTTCATCTGCGTATTGATATTGATCGTGAACTTGCTTCCCCAGGGCGGGAGCATCTCACTGTTCCATATTCCCTGAAGATTGGCCGGCAAACTCCCTGGGCGACTGGACGAAATGAGAAGATACCGTCCGTACTGAAAGTAGGTCGCCATCAGACCTGTATCCGTCTCTCCGTTTTATTACGGGCCAGACGCTTGTCCGTGGGAAGATGATCCAGTTCCTCATTTCCGTCAGACAGCTCCAGTTCCATCCTGCCATACAAAGAAGCATAATGCAGCCAGGTGTCTTTCTTTTAACTCATCAAAGGTTCTTTCAGCTGCCTTATCGATGAAAGTGTTGCAGGCTTTTACCGGATCATCATGGCGGTAGGATGTGGCTGCGGATACAAGGATGGTTGCAGACGCTGCCTCTTTGACCGTGATCCTGTTTCCGGCAGCCGTCACCTTCCCGTCATCACATAAGACCTTCATCCCGCAGCAGAAGTCTATCCCCTCCGCTCCACCTGTTTTCCCGACCATCATCTTGCCGTTGTCACTCATCGGCTTCATCTGGTCATACAAGTTTCCTGAACCTTTATCGAGAGACACACTGAACGAAAGAGACGTGTTTTCTGAAGCCGTCAGACGGATGACCACGACATGATCCGGATTGCTGCAAAAGCAGTCTTTCTTGTAAGTGATGCCTCCAAACTGTAGCTCGTTTTCGCGGTTGCCGTTTCCAGGTCCAGTTCGCGCCGGTAGTTCTCAGTCTGTTCGGTCGAGTGAGACGTTTCAATGTATAAATCACCCAACATCTCGTAATGACGCTGTGATTCCGGCACGCCGATCAGCTTGTTCATGGCCAGCTTTTCAGCATCGTTTACCCGTCCCTCAGAGAGATACTTTCTGATCGTGGGCAGATGCTTTTTGGCCTCGGGATTATTGCGGTCTCTGGGGCCGCCGTACCAGACAGAATCTTCATTCAGCTGGATCCGTTCTTTGTCGACAGACCCGAATACCATGCCGCCAAGAAAGCCATTCCCGATCGGAGAGCTTCGTTCCAGTTTGCCGCTGGCGTTTCATACCACAATTTTTTCACTGACAGTCTCCTTTCGTTTTTTATTCCATCAGAAGGAGGTTATTCAAGTTTCATTGAGTTTCATTCGAGTGTAAACGAAGCCAGACTGGCTCTGCCGCCGCCCACATACGTGAAGTACAGCGCCTGGATGCCGTCAGGGATGTCGACCTCTGCTTTATACTCAGTCCAGACATTGGTGAAGTCGACCGGGATCACGCCTAAAACGTCTCCGTTCCAGGCTGTCTTCACCTGGAAAGCGCCTTTACAGTAGCCTCTCACTTTTATGGTCACTTCACTGATACCCTTGCAGTCAAAGTACTTGAAGCCGGCCGTAGAGGAGTCGGTCATGTTCTGAATGTAGCCCGGTTCTTCGTCGCCGTCTTTGCCGTCCTGGGTGATTTTCGGGAACTGACTGTCCATCCAGAGGTCACCCGTATAAACCGCTTCGTCGCGGTGGAACAGATTACAGGCGATGTAGGCAGGGTACTCCCCTTTGCCTGAAAGTGGACCGTCATTCGATCCGCATGAAGTCATTTCCACCTGCTTGATCGTTCCGTTCTCCAGCACCTGTATTTTTTCCATGCAACCCTGTCGGCTGAAATTCGACCCGTTCGTGTGGCGATGATAAAAGATGTACCATTCGCCGGCTATTTCAATGATGCTGCCGTGGTTGTTCCCGCCGTAATACATCGGCTTGTCGGCAGGCTTGTACGAATCGATGTGCAGATCGTTATTGCTGATGATCACGCCCTGGTATTTAAACCCTTCAGTTGGAGATTTGCTCGTTGCATAGCAGAGCTCGTGCATGACAATGGACGAATAGATCAGGTAATAGGTATCACCGATTTTTCTTATTGATGGCGCTTCGAAGAACTCATGGCCCTCAAAACCGCTGCCTTTACTGTAAGGTTCGCTCGGCAGTACGAATTCTGTCTCCTCTGAGATAGTCAGCATGTCAGATTCCAGCACCGTCACCATCGCGCCGCTTCTTGACTTGTCTCCCTTGGCACAGAATCCCGTGTAAAGATAGACGCTCTTGCCTTCTACTAGAACCCCCGGATCGAACTGAGGTTCATCGCCGACTCTTTCCCCCAGACGATTCCCTTCCAGATCTTTCACGTAGCCGTAGAATTCATATTTCCCGGCTGGCGTATCACTCACAGCAACCGAAACGACAGGCACCTTGTCAAGGACATAATACAGATAGTACCTTCCGTCGGGGCCGACTGTCACGTCCGGCGCATAAAGGCACATATTGCCTTTCTCGTTCAGCGGATCATCGGTCTTCTTGTATATGACCCCTTCATATCTCCAGTCACCTTTGTTATCGATCGGCGCGGACCAGCAGACATAATCGTTCTAGACAATACACATGGCCATTGAACCGGTCATGTGAGCCGTAGACATAGATCCGGTCATTAAAGACGTAGGGCTCCCCGTCGGGAATATATTCCCAGGAAGGCAGGTATGGATTGAATCCTTGTTTAGTCATCATTGAACACTCCATTTCATTTTTATGTAATAACTATACCTTAAAAACAAGAAAAAACTGAAATCGTATATCACTTTGGAGGGAATGATAAAGATTTCAGTTTTTCAAATGAGTTTAAGAATAAATTATTAACCGTCTATTTATCGATTATTCTACTTCTTCTAATGTTTCTTGGAATTCTCTGTAAGCTTCATTGACCAGATCAAGATAACCGTCAACGTTCTGCTGATCCAGCTCTGCCATGAACTCATCCCAGTCCTCAAGAGGTGACTGACCTGTAATGAATCTCATCGTATATTGATCAACAGTATCCTTAAGTGGTGTAGACATCAAAGCAGCTTGTTCCTGATCTGCCTGAGACATTGGATACGGCGGATCCGGTGTTACCAGCTCTCTGCTTTCGATCATGCTCTGCTGGAAGTCGATTTCCTGCTCATTCATTTTAGATAAGGTGATTTCAGAATTACTTGCAAAGGCAAAGGCCACATTACCGAAACCATAATCTTCCCGAAGACTTTCCTTCAGCTCCCGAATTGAAGACTTCATAGCTGATACCATCTAATGGTCTGTACCCGCCGGCAACTTCATCCGTTTTCTCATAGGTCTCACCTTCAACACCCCATTGAGCAAATTCATTTCCTTCATCACTGTAGTACAGCCAGTCCGCATATTGCAGCAGCGCAAGGAAGTCATCCCGTTCAGCTACAGCGCTGTTGAACATCACACCACTGACTAATCGGCTTCCGCCTACTTTTGGTCCAGCCGGTCCGTCAAGCAGTCGGCATTCTGACAAATTCATCTCCGCTGTTGTTCTCACTGTCTGCCAGCCCTTCATTTACCCCAGCCATCGTCAAAGCCTGACCTGAACTGACAAATGCTTCCTTGTTGACAAGCTGATTCTCAGTTCTTTCACCGTCCTGCGTAAAGGCTTCCGGATTCAGCAAGCCGTCTTCGACTAAGCCGGCAAAGTATTCGACCATGTCACGGTATCCCTGCTGCTGAGGTGCATAAACAAACTCATCTGCCTCTTCATCATACATGGTACCGTCGCCGAATCCCCAGCCTCCGACAGTATCAAACGAAGCGCCTGCGAACAGGAACGTTCCATTGCCCTGCCACCAGAGAGTCATAGGGGTTTCATTCGTTTCATCTCTCAGCACTTCAAGAGCAGATCTCAATTCATCCCATGTTGTAGGTTCTTCGATACCATACTCGTCAAAGACCGTTTTGTTGTATTTAAGACCGAAGTCAAAGTGGACATTTTCATGCATGCCGGGAAGAACATAATATTTCCCGTCCAGGAATCTCAGGTTATCCAGTTCCTGCTGAAGTCCCCATTTTTCTACACGATCCTGAAAATGCGGCATCAAATGGACATAATCTGATATAGGCAGGATCGCACCGGATGGCACGAACGGACTTTCAACACCCGGCCAGGAATCGGTCACCATGTCCGGCATATCGCCCGCTGATATCGTTACGGAACGTCTCTCTTCAAAGTCAGATAGCGGAACACTGGTCACATCCGTAAGTTCACGTTGTGCTCTTCGGATAAAACTTCAAAGAATTGCCAGTCTGGATCATAGGGATAAGCTGACATATCTCTGTAGAAAAGGCTGATGTCGATCGGTTCAGTAGCGACGAATGTGTCTCCGACCTGAAAATCCTCCATTGAGCCTCTGGTTCCGATATCCTCTTCTGTGACTTCTTCACCATCATCGCCGGTGGCGTCTTCTTCATCTGAAGCACAGGCACCAAGCAATAAGCTGCCACATAAGGTTGCCATCAATACCCACTTGTTTCTTTTAAGTAATTTCAATATCTTTCCTCCTTATTTTTAAAGACAAAATTTAGTTCACTCAACAACTGTAACCGCGTCCATTCACCTCCCGACTAAATGATTCCGCTTTCAAAAGACTGTTTTAAAAAACGGAGAGCCGTTAACTCATCCGTACGTATTGATTAATTAGAGAATATCACAGTTAATACGTACGGTCAAGTTTATTTTCCTGTAAATTTTAACTGCGGGATGTTGTATACCTGAACATGCTGAACCGGGCACTGCCCCCTGCGGTCTGAGTGGCCATAATTGAACAGACCAAAACGGCATCCGGTGAAATGATCCAGCTTGAAAGCCAGTTGATGAGCCGGGCCCAGTTTCTGGTAGCCGTCTTCGCTCTTGTAGTAAAACTGACAGGTATCCGTATTTTCCTTGAAGTCGGCTGCCAGACTCAAAGTGACCAGTAGGCGAATCGATTTCGATCCTCTCATGTTCTGTTACCTCTGAATCCAGAATCTAAAGGCCGGACACTCAGATCGTCAGCCTCTTTAGCTTTCATGACCAGATAGTATCTATCTCTTTCTCTGGTGATGCCGGCCAGCGCATAAGCTCCCTGCAGGGCACAGATCCCCGCTACATCGCCATCTCGAAGTGACGAAGCATCCACTGTCACTTCCGCACGGCTGAAAGGATACAGCATTCGCTGAGTCAGCGTGTTCCTGGCTTCAGTCAGACTGGAACAGGTCTCCTGAGCTGGTCAGCTCGACGTAACCGTTCTTCACGTCATAATTGAAATGACGGATATCCGGCTCATGATTGAACTGCCAGCAGGGCTTCAGCTGATAAGGGGTATCATAAGTCCCGTTGAAAGTATCACTATCGACCAGCGGCTGGTAGTCATACGCCATCTTCTCATGTCTGACAAAGAAAGTTTCTGGGATCTGCTTGTTCTCGCCGATATGCGGAAAGTGATCCTTCCACTCGACAGGAACGAGGACCGGAAGTCTTCCGACTGCTCCGCTGTCCTGGAACAAAACAGCATACCAGTCGCCTTGTGGTGTATCGACGATGCCGCCCTGAGCGACGCCCTGACCGGTCATACCGCGGTCATCGATCAGGATATCTCCGCCACGGTACTCCCCGTCGACCGTATCAGAAACGAAACAGGCCTGTGCCCGCATCCACTTCTCAGGCAGAGAATGGATAAGGAAAATATAATAGCGCCCGCTCGATCTTATAAACATGGGCCCCTTCATAGCCCAGGTTGGGATTGTTTTTCTCGGAAATGATGCATGTATGAATACCGTCTGCCTTGGGTCCTGAGAGATCGTTTTTCATTTCTGTCAGCCAGATGTCTGTGTTCCCGTAGACAATAAAGATTCTGCCGTCATCATCGAAAAGCAGCGAGGCGTCGTGATAGAAGCCTTCGACGATCTGCTTATTCCAGGGCCCCAAGATAGTTCTGGAAGTGAACAGATAGGTCCTGTGGGTATCGTTCGCAACGAACAGAACATAAAAAACCCCTTCATGATGACGCAGGGTGGCCGCCCACATTCCTTGTCCGTAACTGTTTTTCCCGTTTAGTAGTCTCTGGTTTTCCGTACTGTCCAGTCTGTCATAGACATAGGAAACATGTTCCCAGTTCATCAAGTCGAAGGACCGTAGAATTTCACATCCCGGAAAGAAATGCATCGTCGTCGATACCATATAATAGACTCTCTCCCACGCGGATTACATCCGGGTCCGGATAGTCCAGAGGAATGATCGGGTTTTGGACCTTGATTTTTTCCATGAATAAACTCCTTTAGGTAACGAAAGACTGGAAAAGCGACTCTTCCTTTTCCAGTCTTTGTGTGTATTTATTGATTACAGCGATCTACTCACTGTCATGCTGTACTGATGAATTTTTAAAAGAGATTTTTAAAGCTTATTTATACGACAGTCGGATCATGTTCCATGACAAAGGTTTCAGTTTGCCACTGACATTGCCTTCATCCACTTCAAAGGATGGGTTCTCTTTGATTTCCATCGCATCATGCTTTTCCTGGGTCGTCAGTTTAGGATCATAGTCAGCCAGTTCTGTAGCTTCAATGATGGTCAGTTCGTTGAACTCGTCCAGTTTCACGCTGAAGTCCAAAGACTCGTCTTCGGAACGGTTCACAGCGAAAATAACGACTTCCCCGCTCTCTTCATTCAGTATAACCGTCGAATCCATATACGGAACGTCTTTGAATTCTTTGGAGTCATACGTTGGACTCTCGGACTTGGCAGTCAGGACTTTCCCGCGGCCGAAGTTTGAAGCCTGCATGAACGGATAGAACGTCGGCTGTTTCCAGACTTCCCCGTCCTTGATCGTCATGATCGGTGCAATGACGTTGACCAGCTGAGCCAGACACGCCATTTTCACGCGGTCCGCATTGTTCAGCAGGGTGATGATCCCCAGACCGACCAAAATCGCATCTTCAAAGTTGTAGATATCTTCCAGGAGTGGCGGTGCGATGTCCCAGGGTTCGCGCTTCGCGTCAGCGTCTTTGGAGTGGTACCAGACATTCCATTCATCAAACGACAAGTTGATTTTCTTGTCCGAGCCTTTTTTCGCTTTCACAGCGTCACAGATGGCGACTACGTCTTTGATGAAGCTGTGTCCATTTCCATGGATTTAGCCAGGTAATTCGGAAGGTCATTTTCCAGATTCTCCCAGTACAAGTGCAGAGACAGGAAATCCACATGATCATACGCATGATTCAGTACCGTATATTCCCATTCGCCGAATGTCGGCATTTTGCTGCCCGAACTGCCGCAGAGGACCAGTTCGATGGAATCGTCGACCCATTTCATGGCTTTTGCCGTTTCGGTTGCCAGACGGCCGTACTCGTCAGCTGACTTGGCTCCGATCTGCCATGGACCGTCCATTTCGTTGCCTAAGCACCAGGTCTTGATGCCGAACGGTTCTTCCTGACCGTTTTCTTTTTCTCAATCGCTCCAGTATGTCCCGCCCGGATGGTTGCTGTATTCGACCAGATTACCGGCACGCGTACGGCGCACCGCGCGTCCCCAGGTTCACCGCCATGTTCACTTCGGTGTTGGCCTGTTTCGACCAGTTCATGAACTCGTGCAGGCCGACTTCGTTGGTTTCCACTGAGCTTCCGGTGCCGGATCCAGACGTTTTGGACGGTCTTCTTTGGGCCCGATACCGTCTTCCCAGTTGTAGCCTGAGACGAAATTGCCTCCGGGATATCTGACGATCGGCACATTCAGTTCACTGATGACCTCGATTACGTCCTGACGAAAGCCGTCTTCGTTAGCCGTCGGGTGACCCGGCTCGTATATCCCTTCATAAACGGCTCTTCCCAGATGTTCCAGGAATGAACCGTAAATGCGTTTGTCTATCGAACCTAATACATGATTTCTGTCTGCTCTGACGGATGCTTTCATTGTATTCCTCCTATAAGTCGTACGTACCTTTAAAGGTAATATAGCACTTCTGAATTCCCTGTGCAATCGTTTTCCTGTTATTTCTGAAAAAGACAGTCCGTGAATCGCTTTCTTAGTACTCTTATAGACAATATTCGTGATTTGAAAGCGTCTATATTGCACCTTATCTATTATGAGACTAAACTGATAGACATATTTAGTAATACTAAGGGATGATTATATGGACGTTCACATGGTGGAAAATAAAACCAATGCTAGAAAATATTTGTTTCTGATCACATGGCCGATTTTTATCGAGGTCTTCCTGCAGATGCTGATGAAGCTGACCGATGTCTTCATGCTGAGTTTTTTATCGGACGCGGCCGTCGCGGCTGTCGGGGTCGTCAATCAGCTGATGACCTTCATGTTCGTACTTTTCAATTTCACCGCTATGGGAGCCGGTGTGGTCGTGTCGCAGTATGTCGGGGCCAGGCAGCCGGTCGCCGTCAAGAAAACGATCAGCACGGCGCTGACGATCAATCTGCTGTTCGGGTTGAGTGTGAGTCTGTTTGTCGGCTTTAACCGGTCTTTTTTACTCAACTTGTTCTCTTCGGAAAGAAACTTGTTTGTACATGCCAGTAATTACACGTCGATCGTCGGCTTTGCCTTGTTTGCCCAGGCGATGATCCTGACGATCTCATCCATCCTGCAGGCCATGGGCTACACGAAAGATGTCATGAAATCCGTACTGGTCATGAACGTGCTCAATGTTATCGGCAATTATGTCCTGATCTTCGGCGCCCTGGGTTTCCCTCAGCTTGGCGTCACGGGCGTTGCGCTATCGACCGCAGTGGTAAGGATCACAGTGATGCTGGGCATGCTGGTGCTGCTGTTCAAGCGTTCACCGATCAGTATTCCCTTTAAATCATTTATCCGGCTGGAAAAAGAATTTGTCGGAAAAATTTTGAGCATCGGCGTTCCTTCTGCCGGCGAACATTCTGTCTTATAATATCAGTCAGATCGCATTGACTGTGATGATCACGATGCTCGGAGCTACAGCACTCGCGACACGTGTTTATATTTTCAACTTTATGTCTGTGCTGACAGTCTTTTCCATGGCTATCACCAAAGGGATGCAGATTTTCATTGGCCAGCTCGTCGGGGCCAGAAAACAGGACGATGCGTATCACTACATGTTCATGGGTCTCAAAATCGCGCTTGTCATTACAGTCATCATCGGCGGTTTGTTTACTGTCTTCGGCAGACAGATTTTTTCGGTCTTTACAGATGATCCCGGCATCATCGCACTCGGTTCTTCCATTCTGGTTCTGGAGCTTATCCTCCAGCCGGCCAGGACAGGCAACCTGATCATCATCAGTGCACTTAGAGCCGCTGGTGATGCTAAATTCCCCGTTCTGATCGGCATCACTGTGATGTGGGGCGTTCTGGTCCCCCTGGCTTACTATTTAGCCATTCATTTAGGCATGGGACTCCCGGGCATCTGGCTGGCTATGCTGACGGATGAATGGATCAGAGCAACGCTGATGTTCCTGCGCTGGAAGAAAAAACGCTGGATAGGTAAATCCATCGCCAATGCAGAACTTGAGCCTTATAAATAGACAACTGTATCAGTTTAAAAAGACAGGCACTGGATTTAGTACGGTGCCTGTCTTTTTTTCGGTAAACGGATCAAGTCGGCTGATGCTGAACGAGCCATCGGCAAGCTTCTGAAACGAATTCATAACAAAATAATATCGACCCGCTGATTCGTTCTCTTTGAGTTCACACAATGGTTTGATCATTCTATCAACTCGCCTCCAGCAGGGTGGCCGGATATGCTTATACGCCAGCAGTAATGCAGTCCGGAAAGAAAATGTCCGCTGAGTTACACTTATAAGGCGCCTGTAGTGATGACCCCACCCCTGACTATTCACTGAGACATCATTATAGGCAGTCTATAGTGCTGACTCGCACTACATTTCTGACGGGGAGTAATGACAAACGCACCCTTATACTTCACACTCCAGTCCACCAAGGTCATTCGGTATGGACAATTACTTCCTCTATTTTAAGCTCGAACCGCTCAAACAACTGAGTCATAATTAAAGACAGAATTCGCCAGTGAATGGCGTATTTATAGTTGTACAAAACGTTTTTTTCATTACGCAGAACCATACTCTTCATCATTTTACCAGGCCGGCCACTTAACTCTCCGAAGTCCTTTCAGATAACTAGACGTTTCCGCTTTTTTATCTTCAGTGAAAATGTTCGACCGCTTAATCAATTCTACACAAATACAAACACTTTGCTGTTTACTTTTCCTATGACCAAAAAAAGAAGCGTGAGGCCATAAGTGGCCTCACGCTTCTTCTTAATCCAGTCAATTTATAAAGGGGGAATAAGTCGACTAGTCATGGTTATTCTGCGCTTTGCAGTGCTTCCTGATTCTCGTCATAAGCTTTGTTCACGAGATCCATGAACTGATCGACGTTCTGCTGTTCCAGCTCAGCCATAAATTCATCCCAGCGGTCGATGGAATATTGACCTGTAATGAATCTGAAGGTGTACTGATCCACAGTATCTTTCAGTGGTGTAGCGAGAAGCGTTGCCTGTTCCTGATCGATAGGGTTCATTGGTCTAGCTGGATCTGGCAGGATGACTTCAACTTGTTCATTCATGCGTGCTTGATATTCAAATTCTCTTCTTCCATTACAGACTGACGGACGTGGGCCGGACCTGCATAAGCAAAGGCAGCGTTACCGAAGCCGTAATCGACCTGCATGCTTGTTCTTCAGCACCAGCATTGAATCGTTCGTACTGGATATTTTCCATTGGTCTGAATCCAGTTGCCACTTCGTCAGTTTTTTCGTAAGTGACACCTTCGACACCCCAGTGAGTGAATCGGTTCCTTCATCACTGTAGTACAACCAGTCGATGAACTGCAGGACTGCCTGGAAGTCATCGCGCTCAGCCAGTTTGGCGTTCAGCATCATACCACTGTTAGTGTTGCCGCCGCGGAATTTACGTCCGTTCGGGCCTTCAAGAACCGGCATGCGGACGTACTCATATTCGCCTTCACCGTGTTGTTCAGCAAGTGAATCATTGACGTCAGTCATTGTTCCGACGTTACCTGAAGTAACGAACGTATCCAGGCCAACGATTTTGTTTCTGGCCATTTCATCGTCCTGTGTCATCGCTTCGATGTCCAGCAGGCCTTCTTCAGTCAACTCTGCGAAGTAAGAGATCATGTCTTTGTAGCCTCGCCGCATCGGAGCGTAAACAGTATTTTCCAGATTCTTCATCATACATGGCGCCGTCCATGAAGCCCCAGCCACCGACAGTATCAAATGATCCGGCTGCAGAGTTAAGTGTGGCGTTACCCTGCCACCAGAGAGTCATTGGTGCTTTACCTGTTTCATCTTTCAGAACAGTCAAGGCGTCTTTCAGTTCATCCCAGGATTGTGGCTCTTCGACACCGTACTCGTCAAAGACTTGCTGGTTATACTGCAGTCCGAATTCGTAAACGATGTTTTCATTGATCCCCGGCAGGACATAGTATTTACCGTCCTGATGTCTCAGGTTTTCGATCTGATCATTCACGCCGTCCCATTCTTCCAGACGAGACTGGTAGTGAGGCATATAATCGACGTAATCAGAAATCGGAAGCAATGTGCCTGATGATACGTAATCTGTTTCGTGTCCGGCCCAGATATCAGTAGAGTAATCAGGCAGGTCGCCGGCTCCCATCGTTACAGACAGACGCTGTTCCCAGTCAGATAGCGGAACACTGGTAATGTCGAACGTGACATTGTTTGTTTCTTCCAGTTCCTGGAAGAACAGCCAGTCTTTATCTAAAGGATAAGCAGGCAGGTCACGGTATAGAATGCCCAGTTCAAGCGGTTCGGTCGCGACAAATGTATCGCCGACTTTAAAGTCTTCCATTGCTCCGACTGAACCGATTTCAGTTTCAGCTGTTTCTCCGCTGCCGTCTTCTGTTTCTGTACTTTCTGCATCCTGTCCGCAGGCAGCCAGGAGTAAAGCCCCGCTAAGTGTGACGCTGGTCAGTAAAAATTTTCTAAGATTGTTTTTCAAAGTTGTTCCTCCATTTTATATGTTAATTATTGTTTAAAGATTTTAATAGTATCCGCTCACCTGCTTTAAAAAGCACGACAGCTGGATGTATTGCCGTTACTGGTGTTCAGAAACTGGTCACCCTATGATTAAGCGTTTACAACAGAGAAAGTGGCTACTGAATTTTATAAAAGAAATCAGTGCATCTGCAATAATAACAGCCTAAACACTCTGTTTGTATATACCTATACGAGTTTTCAGGTATAAAACTACATGAAGTGTCTTGCCACTTCATGCAGTCCTACCTCTTCAGTTGTTTAGCCTTGTGCTAGTGTTGTAACCAGGTACTGGTTAAGGATAGATTTGATCACTTCAACGTTTCCGGATTCGTGTTCGATCTTATCGATACCATATGCATAGTCCTGAAGTTTCTTGAAGTCTGTCTTGCCGTCGACGATTTCTTTACCGACGCCACTGTTGTAAGAGCTGTAACGGTTGTCCACGATAGAATCAAGGGCTTTATCGTCGATCAGACGCTGCGCTACTTTAGCACCGATGGCAAAGCTGTCCATACCAACGACATGTGCTTTGAACAGATCTTCAGGTTTGAATGACGTACGACGAACTTTCGCATCGAAGTTCAGTCCTCCGCGTCCAAGTCCACCATTTTTAAGAATTTCATACATGGCTAATGTTGTAGAATAGAGATCTGACGGGAATTCGTCTGTGTCCCATCCTAAGTGTGGATGACCTTGGTTAGCATCAACAGATCCTAACATGCCATTGATACGTGCATAATGCAGTTCATGCTCGAATGTATGTCCGGCTAGTGTAGCATGGTTGGCTTCAATGTTGAACTTGAAGACATTTTCCAGACCATATTTCTGCAGGAATGCAAATCCGTGAGCCACGTCAAAGTCATACTGGTGTGATGTTGGTTCTTTTGGTTTAGGTTCGATCAGGAATTGTGCATCGAAGCCGATTTCTTTCGCATAGTCATTTGCCATGTGGAAGAAACGAGCCAGGTTGTCCAGTTCAAGCCCCATGTTTGTGTTGAGCAGGCTTTCGTACCCTTCACGTCCGCCCCAGAATACATAGTTTTCTGCGCCTAAACGTTTACCGACTTCCAGACCTTTTTTAACTTTGGCTGCTGAGTAAGCAAACACGTCAGCATTGTTTGAAGTTGAAGCACCGTGAACGAACATTGGGTTAGTAAAGTTGTTTACTGTGTTCCAAAGCAGTTTCACTTTGCTGTCTTTCATGTAATCTTCGATCATGTCGACGATAACGTCCTGGTTGTCTAATGTTTCTTTCAGGTTTTTGCCTTCAGGAGCAATATCATAGTCGTGGAAGCAGAAGTAAGGAACACCTAATTTTTCAAAGAATTCAAATGAAGCTTCCACACGTGCTTTAGCTTTTTCCATTGGGTCTGAATATTTGTCCCAAGGACGTTGTGCTGTACCGACACCAAACGGATCGCTCAAGTCTTCAGTAAATGTATGCCAGTAAGCGACGCCGAAACGCATCAGCTCCTCCATTGATTTACCATTGATTTTTTCTTCAGGGTTGTAAAATTTAAATGCTAGAGGATCTTTTGACTGAGCCCCTTCGTATTTGATTTTATTGACGTTGTCGAAATATGCCATGTATAATTGTTCTCCTTTCGTTAAGTAAAAATGTTAGTTGGTTTAACTTACTAACTAACAATAACCCATTATGGAAACGGTGTCAACTCTTTTTGAAAAAATAATTTATATTTTTCTTCTTGCATGGATATAATCATATTGAAAGCGTTATTCATTCACCTGTGTTATACTTTTAATAGAACAAACGAAAGGAGTTTTAAGTATGAGAAACCAACCCCATTCAGCTCGAAACCCTAACCTTCCGGCAGATGCCGCTGCAGCCAAAAATACGCAAACCGGTCTTCCTGAAGCCGAGGGCGAGCTAGAAAAAACAGAAGCTGAAAAAGCAGAAGAAACTGCACCGGAGGATACTGAACCTTTCGATGTGGATAAAGCGGACGAACTGAAAAAAGAAAAAGACGATAAATAATGAAATAACCGCCTCTTCAGGCGGTTATTTTTCATTTCAGGCCTTTTCTGGCGGTCATGCGCTCTTCTACGAGAGTCTGTGGCCGCTTTTTTTATTGTCGGCTGCTTTTTCGTCATGAGTTTGAGTCGTTTTGACCCAAACTCATGACGATTCGACCCTAATCTTTATAAGTTGATCAGATTTCTCAGGAAACTCATGACGTTTCTTCGTAATCGTTATAAGTTCAACCGATTCCAGGCCCAACTCATGACGATTATCGCCGACTGAACCTCTTCTTGACCCGAAATCGGTGAAAAGCAGTCGGCCGACTGCTTTTTTTCTGACTGAAAAAATAAATAAAGCCGTTTTTGTCTGTATTTTTGAAAACACAGACAAAAACGGCTTTTTAAATCAGAGAAATTCGATGTTCTTAATCCCTAAGATTGGATTCGTGTAGACCCGGCACTCGACTTCGTATAATTCCTTGATCACTTCTTCGGTCAGGACTTCATCGGGTGTGCCTTCTTTGACGATCGTGCCGTCTTTCATCGCATATAAGTAATCAGTGAAACGCGACGCGAGGTTCAGATCGTGCAGGGCGGCCAGTACCCCGATCGGCAGGGCATGAACTTTTTTCAGGATACTTAACTGGTGCTTGATGTCCAGATGATTGGTGGGTTCGTCCAGCACAAGAAACTGTGGCTCCTGCACCAGTGACCGGCCCAAAATGACCCGCTGCTTTTCTCCGCCTGATAAAGACAGGAAACTACGGTCCGCCAGCTCGGTCAGCTCCATCTGTTGGATGACTTTTTCGACGATATCATAATCGTTGGCATTGTCTCTTTCCATCAGGCCTTTATGCGGAGAGCGTCCGAGCAGCAGCATCTGACGGACAGAAAAATCAAAGTTGATCTTATGAAACTGCCCGACCACGCCCATCTTCTGTGCAAGCTGCTTGTTGGTCAATTTCTTGACGAGCACATCGTCCAGAGTGATGACCCCGGCATCCGGTTCAAGTATTTTTGAGATGGTCTTCAGCAGTGTCGATTTCCCGCAGCCGTTCGGACCGATCAGACCGACGAACTGGTTCTGGCTGACATGCAGCGAGATGTTCTGAATGATCTGCTGGGAAGAAAGAGACACTGAAAGATTTTCAACCGATAAATTCATGTTACCCTCCAAATTCATAGCCTTTTTTGACGAAAATATAAATGAACAGCGGCGCACCGATCAGCGACGTCAGGATACCGATCGGCAGTTCCACCGTCGGCATGATGATCCGGGATAAAATATCGGACCAGACCATGAACAAAGAGCCTGAAAAGACAGACAGCGGCAGAAAGTAGCGGTGGTTGGAGCCGACGATCCCTCGGACCATGTGAGGAATGATCAGCCCCACAAAACCGATCATACCGGTATTGGCTACGATGATGCCGGTCAGGATCGAAGCAATGACGAGATAGAGTTTTCGGAAAAAGCTCAAATTCACGCCAAGCGTGATCGCCGCTTCATCCCCCAGCAGCATGATGTTCAGGATGCGTTCCTGGGTCAGAAAAAAGACAAAACCGATCAGGACGACCGTGGCGACCAGCGGAAGCTTGGACCAGCTGGCACCGGCCAGGCTCCCCATCATCCAGAACGTGACCGAACGGATCCCTTCGGCGTCATTGGCCAGGTAAATAATGAAATTGGAAAAGGCGGTAAACAGCGCGTTCAGCACCATACCGGACAAAACCAGTTTGATGGAATTCAGCTGTCCCCCGACGTTCGATAAAAGCAGAACGAGAAAAGCCGCTGTCACTGCGCCCAGGAACGCCCAGAAGGACAGACCCATCTGAGCCAGGATACTCGTTCCGCCAAAACCGATCATGATCGCAAACGTCGCGCCGAGAGAAGCCCCGGAGGAAATCCCGAGAATGTACGGGTCTGCCAGAGGGTTCTGGACCGTTGTCTGCATGACCGCTCCGGCTAAAGACAGGCCCATCCCCGTCAGCATCGCCAGAAGGACCCTCGGAAAACGGATCTGCCAGATGATGTTTTCAAACGCACCGGAAGACAGGGATGAAACGTCTCCAACGAGACCCTGCGACAGTTTATTTACCAGGATCTGAAAGGATTCTGTCAGAGGAACAGAAACCTGCCCGACCGTCACTCCGACCCCTACTGACAGAATGATCAGAAAGGTGAACAGGAGTATGCTGATATAGAATAACTGGCGTTGTCTCTGGATGCGGTTCATCGGTTTCTTCCTTCCCTAGCTCATGATCCGTTTGATCAGTACAGCTCACTGCTGAGTTCTTCCATACCGTCTAAGATCTGGTAACCGTAGCTCCAGAACTGATTGTAATCGATGGTATAGATGCGGTCTTCCTGAATAGCTTTCAGACTGGAGAGCGCCTCGTTGGCTCTGATATCAGCCAGACTGTCTTCCGGTGCACGGCCGCCGGTATAGTTGACGAGCAGCAGGACTTCCGGATCAGCTTCAAGCAAAGCCTCCACGCTGATTTCACCCGTCGTATCGGCAAACGTGTTGTTCAGCCCCATGTAGCTTAATGCATCGTTCAAGTATGTGTCCGCTGCACCACTGTAGACGTCCAGGTTGGTGCCTTCAGCGCCGAAAATGTAGGCATAATCCATCGTGTCCGAGTCTTCGGGAATGGCCGAAACGATGTCATCCATACGCGATTCTACTTCATCGGAAAATTCTTGTGCGTTCTCTTCTACTGTAAACAGTTTTCCTAAATTGTCAATATCTGTATAAAGATCTTCAAACGTTGCACCGGGAGTCGATGTGGCTTGAATATAGGTTTGGATATCCACTTCGTTGAGTTCTTCCACTGTACCTGTTCCCCATTCAGCGCTGGCGAACAGCTGGCCTCGACCCACGACGATATCCGGATCAGCTCCGACGACCAGTTCTTTGCCGACGTATCCTTCAGCCAGGACCGGGATTTCGGACGAATTCCTCAGAGACTGATTCATCTGGTTCGCCGTAAAGTGCAGCGACTCCAGTGATCTCATCGGTCAGACCAAGCTGAAGCAGCATTTCAGCTGTTCCCTGGTTATTGGCAACAATTGATTCAGGCTGGGTTTCATAAGTTATTTCTTTTTCAGAAAATTCAGCGCCGTCTGACGAAACGGTGTAATTATCCAGTGTTAAAGGAAAGGTCGTTTCTTCTGTCTGTTCAGCGGTTTCTTCATTTTCATTCGTTGCCTGCCTCGTCTTCCGTGGAATCGTTCTGGCCGCATGCTCCCAGAAGCAAAGCTGATGTTGCAAAGAGTCCTAAGTATTTCATTGATGTTTTCTTGTTCATTGTTTGTTCCTCCATATAATTCGATTTTTTTATGTTGATGTGTACTGTTCCCACGCTGTCGACACTTTGGGTTTGAGCTTGTCATCGTAGGTGGAGACGGTCCCCATGCGATTAGCCTGAGGGTCGATATAGGTTTTAGCTTCATTGACCGCATTGACTGCATCATGGAAGGCCCCTGCGATCAGATGGACTTTGCCGGGATACTTAGCGGCGTCGCCCAAAACGAACAGGCCGGGTACAGCTGTTTCAGTCTGCGGCGTCGCTTCGACATAATACTCATCGAAAACTTCCAGCCCGACTTCATTCTGATCGAACAATTCGTTTTCCCGGTTGAAACCGTGACAGACGATCACGTCGTCTACTGAGAGCGTCTCCTCTTCGCCGGTCTTCTGGTCACGGATCGTGACAGAATCGATCCGGGTTCCGCTTGCGTCGAAGGTTTTAGCGATCAGATCGGCCTGAAGCCTGCAGGTGACCGGTCCGCATAACACTTTTTCGACCTCTGCTTCATGGCCCTTCAGGTGTTCCTTCCGGTAGACCAGTATGACCTCTTCAGCGATCGGCGCAAATGCATTGGCCCAGTCCACAGCCGAATTACCGCCGCCGGAAATAAGGATGCGTCTGCCTTTCATCTCTTCAAACTCTGTGATGGACACGTGGACATTTTCGAGCAGCTCTCCTTCATTGGTGAAGAACGGCGTGGGTTTCGGATCCAGGATGCCATTGCCCATGGCCAGTAGAAGTGTTTTAGATAAATACGTATGGTCTGCCGTCGTGGATATAAGAAAATGCCCGTCTGCGTCTTTTTTTATCCCGTTGACTTTTTCACCGGTACGGATCGTCGGCTGAAAGGTTTTGGCCTGATCGATCAGATGGCGGATGACCGCCCAGCCGGCATTGGCGGTATCCCGCCGACATCCCAGACGATCTTCTCTGAATACAGATTCAATTTGCCGCCCAGATAGGGCTGCGCTTCGATCAGCTGAACGTTCATCCCGCGCAGGCCTGAATAAAATGCACTATACAGTCCCGCAGGCCCGCCGCCGATGATTGTCACATCATATAACTCCATGATGTCCTCCTTCTTATATAGATCCTCGAAACGTTACTTTTATTATCTTCTGAGCTGTCTTGAAAAAAACAGACACATCAAAAACAGCGGTTACGAGGTGCAAGCTTAGTGCATTGAATAATTGAGAATGATTTTCATTACCAATTATAGATTCAATCGGGATGAATGTAAACACTTTATAGAATCTTTTTCACAAAACTTGCATATAACTCCAGAAAAGCCACCTGTTCATGTATAAAATCGTATTACTTTTACTGCCTTCTGGGGCTTATCAGACCAGACTTCTATATGGTTTATGCTAATCCCAGTCGCCTTTTCTGTATGCCGGATGTCCCATTTCTGCTCCTTCCGATTCTCAACTGTGAATTTTTTCGCTAATCAAAATAATATCTGCCACCTTCATGAAAACAAAAAATACAGATGAAACCCTGAAAAAGCCGGGAATCCATCTGTTTTGTTATTGTTATTATTTAACTGTCTTTTTAATCTAACCCAGCGGATAGACAAACGGCAGCAGCGGCAGGCCTGTTTCCGTGTCATAGATATACCCTCTGGGATCGTTCCGCCAGGCATACCTTACTTCCGAAACAGACTCACTGTCGGCTGAGCCTGAAACAGCAAAGGTCACTTCGTTTTCTGAAATATCGGTGACTGCCACTTCTTCCCAGGTCCCGTTCCGTCTGATCTCCACTTCCGGCTCGTTCTCTGACAAGGCAAGCTGCCCTTTCAGTCCTTTGACTTTCACAGACACTGACTGATCGGATCGGCCAGCGTAGTCCACTTCGAGGTTCTCATATTCGTCTTCTTCCATATAATCCCGGCTCAACGCGACCCAGGCAAGTCTTTCCGCCAGAGTTTTTTTATCATGGGGATGCAGTTCGTAAGAGATCCCGCAGTCAAGGGCCGGGACCATCTCGGAATGCTCGATCAGAAAGCGGGCCCTGGTCCTGTTCGTAGCGCAGTTCGGCCCAGTTTTTCGCATCTGACAATTCAGCCGGATCGCATATAATTCGCCAGCTGGACGTAGTAAAACGGCAGGTCCTCCTGCTGGAAAAGCTCTCCAGTCTTTCGACCATGCGTTTCATCAGCTCTTTGTAGCCGCCAGGATCACCCGTGTTCGATTCCCCCTGGTAAAAGAGCGCGCCTTTGAAATTCACGTCTTTCAGCGGGTAAAGCATGACCTTTGTATTCCGAGGCAGGTTCTATACTGGCAGGAAACAGCATCGGCGCAATGACTTCTTTCTGACAGCCGATCCTGTATAGCCACTCGCCTTTCAGATCGACCGTTTCATCGTCCAGCTCGAGCTGATAAGGGAAGGTCGGTATGAAGCCCCCGTTCGCTGCATCGATCATCAGGCGGACGACCAGCGTGTTCGTCCCGACCCTGAGATTTTCTTTCTTCAGAACGTATTTGCGCGGCGGATAGCGGTAGTCCGTTTCGCCCACTTTTTCACCGTTCAGGTAAGTCTCGTCTCCATTGATCAAAGAACCCAGACGCAGACGGAAATGCTCGGATTCAAGCTGCTTTTCGGTCACGTCGAACGTCCGGCGGAACCAGACGACGCCTGAAAAGCCGGCCAGAGCCGTATCCTTGAACATCGCAGGAAGGTCCATCGACAAGCCAGCCTTTTGAGTCGACCGTTTCTTCCATCCACTGGGTCTGATCCAGCAGTCCCCGGTCATTTTCATAAAGGTCTGCATACCATTCCTGATTGATTTTCAGATCATTCGCTATTTCTTTTTCCACGTTTTCAGGATCTTTCCAGTAAGCCAGTTCTTCATCATAATTACCCAGCTCATGAAGCGTTTCTTCACGCATCCACGCCTCGATCGGAGTGCCCCCGACGGCTGTATGATAGATCCCCACCGGCACCTTCAGCTTTTCATGAAGCTTCCTGGCATAAAAGAAACCCAGCGATGAAAAGTCCTGGATATTTTCCTGTGTGGCTGTTTTCCACTGTCCCTGCGTCAGCCAGGTTTTCGGCTCGTCGAAAACAGGGTCCATTTCAAGATGAAACTGACGGATCAGCGGATAATCGGCCCTGTCGATTTCTTCTTTGAACTCATCGTAAGTGCGGTTGAACGGGCAGTTCCATGTTGGACTGGCCACCAAGCAGCCAGACTTCCCCCACATAAACGTCCTCGATCACGATTTCACCAGAACCCTTGACGATCAGCTGGTAGGGCCCGCCGGCTGCCTCTTGGAGACAACTCGACTGCAACACTGATCCGCTCGGCCTCCGCCACTGCTTCAACGCTCTCTTCGTCAAAGCTCACCGTCACGCGGGATCCTGATGCGTCTTTCCCTTTGACCTTGATCGAGCTGTTCTGCTGCAGGATCATCCCGTCACTGAAATAACTCGGCAGTTTTAATGTATTGTCTACGCTCATTATCATTCCTTCTTTTCCTTTAGACTTTTAACGACTATTGCGCCTGGTGTTTCGCTTTGTATCCAAACCCTGTCTTTTCAATAAAGTTTTCTCATAATCGTCAAGCTCGGTTCCTTCCTCATGCTTCATCATTTCCTTGAAAAGAATCTGTTTCGCCATCATCTTATAAGGCTCAACGTAAAGGGCAAATAAAAACAGAAGCAGGATCACCATGAAAAACACCCCGATGACCAGGCCGTAAATCAATTCGGCACTCTCACCGCCCGTTTCAAGCGCCACTTCGATCTCCCGGGCATTGCTGACTAAAAAGTACAGGAACATCCCGACTGGAACAGCATACCAGGGCGAGAAAAATCAGCTGGACAAGGGTATCATTCCAGACATTCGCTTTCATGACTTCCTCCGACTTGTTCAATGCTTCCATCGGCGAAAGGGTTTTGTCTTCTTTCAGGATATTGGCAGCCTGACTGTAAAGATAAGCTTTCCAGATCCCAGGCAGGATGAACAGCAGGGTCCACCCAAAAACGAGCGCCATCCGCAGCAAAACGAGTGTGCCCAGTTTTTTTACATTTTCTTTCTGAACCCCTGAAAAGCCTCTTTCCATTCAACGGGCTTCTGATTTTCATTGATGATATCGATCCCGAACCATCTGTAGCTCATATGAAGCATGTCAGCCAATATGAAAAGCAGAACAAGAAGGACGGGGAACAAAACCGTCACAGCATTCAAGCCGAGTCCCCCGTCTAAAATGGCTTCAATGAAGTCAAAAAGTGATGGTAACTGCAGTATCCCCGTCAGAAACTGTGCTGCTACAGCCCATGTGGTCAGCAACAGGACGAATGCGGCAGTCAGTAACAGCCGGTTCCCCTTCATATGATTTTTAGCCATTCCTTTGATCATTGCAATCGACATCTTATTCTTCCTTCCCGGTAGTTATCATTTTTAGCTGAAAGAAGTTACGCGGCGGAAACTTTCTTTCGGCTGGTTGTCTGTATCAAAAAGCATCGGCCAGTTTTTTCTGCCTCTAACAGGGAAATCATCCAGCCAGTTGTAACGGTCACTTGCCGCCCAAAGTGTGACTGACTCGATGTGTTCACTGTATTCTCTGAACAATTCAAAGAAAGCCTCGTAGCGTTCAGCCTGCTTTTCCATCATCTCAGCTGTCGGCTCCGTGAGGTCGGTGCGCTTGTCTTCAAAGTTGAACACGGAAACATCCATTTCAGTGATGTGAAGCTTGAGTCCCAGTGACGCATACTTTTCGATGGCTGCTCTGATATTGTCCAGGCTCGGATCTTCCAGTCCCCAGTGTGCCTGCAGACCGATACCATGGACAGGCGTGCCGTTATCCAGCAGACCTTTGACAAGTTCATAAATCTTGTCCCGTTTTTGTGGGTTTGATTCATTGTAGTCGTTATAGAACAGGGCCATGTCCGGATTCGCTTCATGTGCGAACTCGAATGCTTTTTGAACGTAATCATCTCCAATTATAGAACGCCATGGAGATTCACGCAGTAATTCATCACCATTATCTTCGATCACTTCGTTGATGACGTCCCAGGCGTAAAATGAATCCTTGTACCGGTCCATCACTGCCTTGATATGGTCTTTCATGTGCTTGAGTGCCACTTCACGGCTGGCTTCCTTGTCGCCGTCTTTAAACATCCACTCCGGCGTCTGGTTATGCCGAGACTGAAAGTATGGCCCCGCAGTTCCATATCGTTCTCTTTGGCAAAGTCGACGATCTTGTCGGCTGTTTCAAAGGTGAATTCCCCTTCTTTTGGCTGCAGTTCTTCCGGTTTCATATGATTTTCCGGTGTCAGGCTGTTGAAATGTTTCCTGATCAGTTCCCCGTCAGCCTTCAGCGTTTTTGGATTAACTGCCACACCTATTTTGAAATAGTCTTTATAAGCTTCTTTTAACGTGATCTGTTTTTCTGTCATGTTGTTCTCTCCTCTGATTTTTATATTTCATCAAGTCGGTCAGTATTGCTTGTTTTTACCAGTTCATACGGTAGTTGCCGCTCAAAGCTAAAACGCTGAACAGATACAGGAAATTATCGTAGTAGCGGCGGTTTCCTTCACGCGGCGGTGTTTCAAAGAACTGCTTCACTGTCTTTTCAGTCAGCTCGCTTTTATCCAAAGCCAGGGTGGCCATGGCATTCGTCGCCAGTAGACCGACCGGGTGCAGAGACGGTTCACCAAGATCCGTGCCGTCGATTTTGTATTTTTGGTAATCTTCCAGCGCTTTGTCTTCAAAAAAAGCGAGCAGATTAGTCACACAGGCTTTGTAGTCCTCCCGCTTGCCGAACCACTCTGAGTCCAGGCCCATGTTTGCGGCTGTCCGGTAGGCGTCACTGTAAAAATCGCCGTGACCGTTCACCGGGTTCGTGTCCCGTCGTAATGGGAATACTCAGGATTCATTCCTGTGTCCGGATGACAGGATCCGGGGATGAATTCCACGACTTGCCTGTGCGGCTTTTTTCCAGAATTCCCTGTCTTCCTCATACGCTTCTTCTGCAAAGAGCTCATAAAAATGCGGCAGGTGATAGGACGGTGTCTGTGAAGTCACAGTCAGGCACGAACTTGATCAGATGATTTTTCGGTTCCCACATCGGATCGCCCGCTCCACCGTCTCTCGCCTTTGTGCACGCAGATTCGAAGTAAGTCCCTTGCCTGTTCACTGTAGTTGAACGGTTTTTCATCCGGTCTCCCCAGCGTTTTGAAGCCATAAAGAGGGTCATCGCAAAAAACTCTTCCCCGTCCGGAGCCGGTCCGTCACTCATCTTTTCCCCATCAAGAAGGCATGCCAGCCGAAGTAGCCTTTAAATGGTCCTTCATGATTGCGCATGAACGTTTCCGTCCATTTCCAGATACGGTCGAAATTATCCTGCCGGTCCATTTGAACAGCCAGCATCATGCCGTACGACTGTCCTTCGGTACGCACATCGATGTTGCCCGTATCTACCATATATCCCATGTCTTCACCGTTTTTAAAATAGAATTTTGGTTTCCGGATCAGACAAATACAGCATTCCAGGTCGTCTCTATTTTTTCCTGATCTTTTCTTCTGAATAGCCGATCTCTTTGAAACATTTCGGTAAGTTGCTTTCGTGTTTGTCATTGGTTTGTCTCCTTTTTAAAAATAATATTTCGTTAAAATATACACATGACCGCCTATGTGTGTGATGCCAGTAGGGAGTTAACACCACCCCTCGCTCCTTAGTCGTCTGTAACAGCGATCGCTCCTTAAATGATTCACCTTACCTCACTTTATCCCAGTCGACATCTCTGGATATAATCTTTTGCACTATGTAATCAGGCTTTCAGGTCTGGCTTATATTCAGTCATTGGCGGATACAACTTCCAGAGAAGACGAATCCTGATTTCTGTTGCAGGTATCAACTGCTATGTTTTCTCACATCAGCTGTCGGTCCTGCTTGTATTTAAAATACTGACGCACTGTCCTCCACCAGCGAAGTCGATGTCCTTCGATTCAGCGACTTCCGGTCTAACGAGATCATCAGGCCGCTGCCAGAAAGACAACCGACACGCAGCTGATCCATCTGTCAACTCTGTCAGATTTCAGGCACTTCTTCCGCTGATTATTCGACGTAGGCCTGATGATAGCTGTCTACGCCTATCACACTAATATGTTAGGGTGGCAATAAGCCTGGATATGGATCGAATCCTTTTTTGACAAAAGCCACTGCGTTTCAGTTTTATTCGAACAAACTATATTCAGGAAGAGAAAACCTAAACTTTTCAATGACCCTAACTTATTTGAATTGCAGAGATTTTATATCTAATGAGCCTGTTCCTTCATATTTAATGATTAGATCAAATGGTTTGTCCAGCTGAGGTATAGAAAGCGTCTGACTTATCCATTCGTCTGAATCTATTTCAGCTGGCTGTTTCACTTCGATGGAATGTTCGTCCCTGTCTTCGACGATGCAGACCAGTGTGATATGCCCATCGCTTTTCCCCCGTATTGATAAGCTAATTCAGCTGCGTCCGGAAAGTGAAAAGTTTTGTACAGGAGTTCCTGACCGTCTCACAAGGGGCTTTGACCAGACTTTCAGGTCTATTCTGTGTACCTTTCATTTCCTGGGTCACGTAAGGACGCTTGTTTAAGTCCTTCGTACTGACCAAACCGCATGTCAGATGGCAGGATAAGTGTTCAGCTGATCGAACGGTTCAGCTCTCAGGCCCATGCTCGTATACGCCGCACGTTTGAACTGTCCATTGGGCAGTCGTTCCAGCTTGTCTCCGACGACCTGCCTTGAGAAACGCGACTGGTTTGTATGCCGGTGATTGAAGATATAGTAGCTGCCGTTTATTTCTTCCCATAGTGATTGTTCACAATGACATGCGCATCATTTACAGAAGACCGGTCATTCAATCTATTCAGGTTTGTCGAATGAAGAAGTCCCTTGTATTCGAAGCCCGTGTCAGGAGACCGGCTCATCATATAATGCAGCCCGGTCAGATCCGTGGCCAAATACAGCATAATAATGAGTTGCCTGAGTTTCCATCAGCGCCCTTTGCCAAAGAAATTGGGCTGGTTACGGTCCTCATCTGCCGGCAACAGGATATGAGGCTCCGTTTTAGCTGTCAGCATGTCTGATTCGAGTTCTCGGACGAAAGACCGACGACCGGATGTCCATTCTTCTCATTGGCTTTCTGACCGGAACCGGAATAAAGATACACCTTCTCTCCATCGACCAGAACAGCTGGATCGAACTCTAGAACGAATTGTTTTGAGTTTTCGCCATACACATATCCTGAGGCCGCTTTCACATCCCCGTAATAGGAAAAAGGCCCCGTCGGACAGTCGCTTAAGGCTACGGAGATTATGCCTGAATCTGCAGCCGAATAGTAAAGGTAGTACTTGCCGTCCGGTCCTTTCGCGACATCCGGCGCATACAGATTGCTTTTACCTTTCTTCAAAGGAGAAAAATGGTGATCAGCTTTTTTATAAATGATTCCTTCATACTTCCAGCTTGTCAGATCAGTCACCGATGCCGACCAGGTTACGTAGTCATTTTCACAGTAAACACTGCCGTTGAATTCATCATGGCTTCCGTAAATGTAAACGCGGTCACCGAAGACATGGATTTCGGATTGTATATATTCATAGTCGGGCAGTATTGGGTTGCTGAAAATCTCGTTCATATTCTACCTCCAATAACTATTTTTATTGAGTTCTAAAACTTGGATTTTTAAGACTAACACGTCTCTTCCGGCAAGCCTGTACATCAGACAAACTACAAAAAGAAAAGCTATGATGACCATCATAGCTTTTCAGTATCTACTTTAATTAGTCGTTATCTGTAACTAGATTGTGGAGACGGGTCTTTAATTGTCGGATACACTTCTTTGTAGTTAGCGTAGACTTTGTTGTATTTCTCAACTGCCTGCTGGATCCGGTTGGACTTCTGACTTGTAATTGACAAAGACTTTGGAACACGCTTCAAATGAGTCGACTACCAGCCGGCACCGACTGCACGAATCATCGCCGAACGCTCATTGCAGGTCCCTGCTCGGTTTCCAGGGTGACGACAGGTGTGCCGAAGCACATCTGCCCGCATCCGCAGCCAGTCCGGATTCTTGGCTCCGCCCCCGACAGAAACGATCTGTTTGAAGTCTTTGTTTGAATGTTTCTTCATCAGTTCGAATGAACCTCCGAGTGAGAACGTGATCCCTTCGTAAAACTGCACGCGCAAAGTGGTCGCGTGTGTGAGCGGCGTCCATGCCCAAGAATGTACCGCGAATGTCGCTGTCTGTATAGTACGGCGTGCGTTCGCCTGAAATATACGGTGCAAAGAGCAGGCCGTCCTGACATCCAGCTTTGAAATATCCTTGACACCTTTAAGCAGGTCTACCGAAGCTTTCATTTGGAGCGAACGTCTTCTTGAACCAGTTCAGACTGCTGCCGGCAGCCAGTGTCACACCCATTGTACAAAAGGCGTTCGGTACAACGATCGTTGAAGTAGTGACAGCGTGTACCATTGTAGTTCTTGTCGCCTGTTTCTTCATTGAGACGGGAACGCACCGGATGTACCGATACTTGCCATACCCTGGTCAGGTCTGACGATTTCCGGCACCGACTGCAGCACACAGGATCGTCCGCACCGCCTGCAGACAGACAGGGAACTGTTTGTTTCAGACCAAGTTCTTCAGCTAAGTCAGCATCCAGATCGCCGATCTTGTCCTGTGACTCGACGAGTTTCGGGAACAGTCGACGTTGGTACGCCGACCTGTCCGGCCACTTTCTCGCTCCAGTTACGGGCTTCAACGTCCAAAAGTAATGTCCCTGCAGCATCGGAATATTCCATCTGCTTGCTGCCGGTCAATCGGAAGCCTAAATAGTCTTTCGGCAGGAGGAACGTCGCTGCTTTTTCAAAGATAGCCGGTTCATTTTCTTTGACCCAGAGGATCTTCGGTAGAGCGTAGCCTTCCAGCGCTTTGTTTTTCGTGACCCATGAGATCATCAATTTCAGTAATGGTTCTGCACTGTTCTGTCGTAATGACATCATTCCATAGGATCGCATTGCGCAGGACGTCATCATTTTCGTCCAGTAAAACCAGTGAATGCATTTGACCGGAAAAGCTGATGCCTTCCAGTTTTTCTTTTGCATCTGAAGTCGACTTGAATATTTCTGTCATCACTTCTTTTGCAGCTCTGAACCACTTTGTAATTTGCTCACTGTGACCGCGCTTGGGCGTAAGGAGTGGATTTCAGAAGAGGCTTCATCGACGATTTTGCCTTCTCTATTCACTAAAATACCTTTTAATCCGCTTGTTCCTAAATCTAAACCTAATACATAACTCATCTTAACACGTCCATTCTAATTTTTTTGACTCTAATAAGATACAGCCCAACGGCAAGGCCTGATCATACAACTGACAGGCACTTGACCATTCGAGCGGGACCTACTTTTCTTTATTGTCTGTTTATTTTGATGTGCCTGTTTTACCTAAGGCAGTCTTGCTTCTGCCGCTGCTTTTTTCTTCGTTCCAGTGACGGGTCTGTGTCCAGTGGTCACGGTCATCTTCCTCTTCTTCATAACGGAAGTACTCGAAATCAGCTGCCATAGACATGCCGCTTGTATCTATACAGCTCATCCCGACAAAGGCGCCGTAAAGAAGCCGGATTCCTGGATGTATTCATCAGACAGTTTCCATGAATCAAATAATTATGGATCTCGTTCAGGTCTCGCCGTCAAATGAATAGCTGTACGATAGGTGTACTGGTCAACGTTCACTTTGAACCAGACGGCTTCTGCATCATCAGGCACTTTGATCGTGTCGGCGTCGAACGGGTTGGATACATTGCCGCGTTCGGACGCATAAAGATCGATGATGCGGCCTTTCTCTTCGTCCCAGGTCACATGGAGGCTCGTCCAGTTTTTGGTGTTGAATAGTTTACCAGACCGGCCTGCTGCTGGAATGTCACTGGATCAACCTTCACTTTTGTTTCCGCTTCGAACTCAAATGCCTGCCAGCGTCTTGCAACAAGGGCCTGTTTGTGCAGGTTTGAAAACCCTCCGGCACCATACAGACGCAAATGTCCAGGCTTATCTGTCAGAGAGGCAAACTGTGTATATGGAATACGCAGTGTCTGCCACTGTCCGCTCAGTTTTTCTGAATCAAATTCGTCGACTACAGGGAAATCAGCTTCCCATTTCTGTTCAGGCAGAGTCAGGTGCTTCAACCTGTACTTTTTGGATAGTTGCCGTCTACAACATATGGCCAGCCGTCTTTCCATTCCCAGTTTCTGGATGGCAGTTTCTGTCGGCCCAGCTGGCAGTAGCCTCGGTCCATCAAGAGGACATCGCCGGGAGCTTTGGTCGGACGACCGGTCAGGTGAGCCAGGTACCACTCGCCCGCGTTTTGCGTTTCAACGATCGACGCATGGCCCGCTTTCTGCAGAGCCAGAAACCGGGTGTCCCCAGGAAGAGATCAGCGGGTTGTCCGGATGGGTTTCATACGGTCCGTCGTTCCTGCAACGGGCAAGCGTTGCGTGATGTTCATTACATCGTGCCGCCCTTCCGCCGTAAGTAGATAATAATAATCATTGATATGGTAAAGTACGCGGTGCTTCAGTCAGCCCGACATCCGTGCCTTTGTAGATGATGATCTTGCGGTCGCCGATCAGCTTTTTCTCCGACGGGCTGGACTCTCCTGCAGGACGATCCCCGCAAAGTCATGCTTGCCGACACCACGATCCCAGACCATGTTGACGAACCATTTTCTGCCGTCTGTGTCATGGAATAAAGACGGATCGAAGCCTGACTGGTTCATGTATACCGGGTCGCTCCACTCGCCGTCGATGGTTTCGCAGGTAGTCAAGTAAATCGGTCACATCTTTATATACACCGGCGGTGACTTTAACGTCTGAATAGATCAGATGGAACTTTCCGTCAGCATAGCTTAACTGAGGCGCCCTAGTACACCGCCTGAATCAGGGTTGCCTTTCATATCGATCAGCTCGACTCTGTTCAGTGGACGAGCGACCTGCACGCCAGTTTCTCATGTCTGTTGAATGATAGATGACCACTCCCGGGAACCACTCGAATGTCGATACGGCGAAGGAAGTAATCATCGCCGACACGCAGCATACTCGGGTCCGGATCTAATCCTTTAAGACAGGGTTTTGAATCATTGTCACAGTGTATTCTCTCCTAATAAAATGGAATAATGTTTTTATAAAAGAATAAACGGATTTATTCTTCTTTTTTAAATAAATGAGCTTTCACATCTTTGATGATGCTGTAGCTACAAAGCACCCCAGACGTATGCGCGCAGACCTGGCATCGCTAAAAGGAGCCATTCTCAGATCATCAGCAGTAAAAAGACGATGATCCCCAGGATCAGAAATTTTCGACAGTCAGCTTCAGCTTCATGAAAAAGTAGTACCAGCCCAGCTTCAGCAGAGTATCTCCGTAACGAAATCGTAATTTGATCTGGATAAGAAAGACCGGGATCAGGTACAGTATCAGAACGAGCGTCAGGAAAATGAAGAAATAGCCCAGCAGCATCAGGGTCCCTTCCACAAGCCCCAGATAATAATTTATATTGACCGAAAAAAGATAGAGCAGAACGAGAAACGGCAGCCAGATCTTCAGTGAATCCAAAACGTTCTTCCGGTAGTATCTCCGGAAATCTCTCCCCGGTTCTGAAAAATCATCCTCCTCGATCACCCGTATCGTTGCGCCCAGCAGAGCACCCAGCGCCGGTCCCAGGGGAATGATGCCAATCAGGTACCAGACGATATTGGCCAAAGTCACTTCCACGAACAGGAAAAGAAAAACAGTGGAAGTATACTGAGATTGAACCATAAGGTAATGATCAAGAACCAGGATATATTCTGGGATATCTTATATAAACGACGATCTCCTACATCTAAATTGTTATCTGAC
>JAXHNF010000016.1:0-185803 GCA_034520745.1 Alkalibacterium sp. | reverse complement strand
GCTCATTAACTGAAACCTACTATACTAATAATCTGAAATTTGCCAAACTGTTCTTTTGGGAATGTTTAACTAAATTGTATAAGGTGGAAGGCTTTGAAGGCATAGAGAAACTCTATCATAAATTATCGTTTCAGTTGATGTTCAATATCCATGAGATCGAAGAGGATTATGATGTCTTTGTCGCGTTTGAAACGATGAACAATCGCGGCAAGAAATCAACTAATTTGGAACTATTAAAAAATCGGCTGATTTATTTAACCACTCTATACGACAACAGTCAATTGGACGCTGAGGATAAAGATGAACTGAGAGATCAGATCAACGATGCCTGGAAAGAAGTCTACTATCAGTTGGGCCGAAATCAGAACGTTCCTTTAGCTGATGATGACTTTTTAAGAGCACATTGGAGCATCTTTTCAATATTCCCGCAAAACAAGCAATGATTACATTGATTTTCTGCTCACTAAATTCTCTGCACTCAACATTTATGACAAACATATCGTGCTGCTTGACGAAGAGACGATCGAGCCTACGGATGATTTAATAAGCGAAGAAGATGACACGGATAGTTTTGATGATGATTCTGTAGTCAATGTCAGTGAACTTGCCCCACAAGAGATTCGTGCATACGTAAACAGCCTAAAAGAAATTTCTCAATACTGGTTTTTGACATATTTCCCTGAAAAGAGCGACTTGAGTTCTGAAGAGAACCTATGGCTGGAGCGATTGAACAGAATCGGCATCGGCTATTTCAGACCTATTGTAACGCTATCTTTGCTGCCTGAAATGAATATTACCGAGGATGAGAGACTATCCTTATATACAGCCATTGAACGCTTTATCTTTATCTGCTTCAAAATGGGTACGTTCCAATCCAGCTATAAAAGCAGCTACTATTATAGAAAAGGCAAGGATCTGTACTATGGTGAAACAAACATTCATGACATTATCCGTTCGCTGAATGAGACGGTGAGTGAGGATCTTAATACGGCCTTAAGTAATTTCACAGCGAAAATGGCTACTCGTTTTTCAAAACATGACGGCTTTTATTCCTGGAGAGACTTGAGATATGTCCTCTTTGAATACGAGCATGAAAAAGCAGAAAATACCGGCATTCAAAAAATAGACTGGGAATCGTATGCAAATCTGGAAAAAGACAGATTGTCCATTGAACACATCCTTCCACAGTCGCCGACGAAATGGTATTGGAAAAATCAGTTCAGACCGTTCACAGAGAAAGAAATCAAGTCACTATCCGGCTCTTTAGGAAACTTGCTCCCACTGTCTCAAAGTATCTCTCCTGCTATGCAAAACGAGGCTTTCCCAGACAAGAAAGCTGGTCAGACACCTGGTCGAAGAGGGTACAGAAATGGCTCCCATTCAGAAATCGAAGTATCCACTAAAGAAGAGTGGAGCGCAGACGCTATTCTCGAACGAGGAATGAACCTGTTAGCATTCATGGAAAAACGATGGGACTTCTCTTTTGAAAATGAGCAGCAAATGCTTGATCTGCTGCATATTGAATTTGTCACAGAAGACAGGGAAGACGTTCCAGAAATCCCTGAAGAAATTACATTACCTTTAGACGACGAAGATACTATAGATAGTTAGAAAATGACAACCTCACAGTTCCAACTGGATTTTTGGACAGAGTACGTCAATTAGTGTATTCCACTACTTCAGATTTATACGACAGAGATAAATATCGAGAACACTTTGATTGGCTTATTACTCATTATGACAAGTTGAAAAAAGCTTTGGATACTATTGAACCAATTAGAAGTAAATGATTTTCAGGTAACTCATTGAAGAAGAGAAGAGAAAAGCACTGAAATTATAAATACGAGGAGTTTTTTTATGAAAACAGTTGTTATCACTGGAGCTAGCGATGGTATAGGCGCAGCTTCTGCTCGTCAGTTAAAAGATAAAGGACATAACGTTATAATCGTAGGTCGTTCAGAAGAAAAAACAAAAAACATTGCCAAAGAACTACAGGCACCTTTCCATATAGCCGATTTCTCCCGTTTAAGTGACGTGAGAAGGCTTGCAAGTGAATTGAAAGAGTATGAGCATATTGACGTCCTTGTAAACAATGCTGGTGGAATTATGGGTAAAGAGAATTAACCGATGATGGATTCGAGAAAACTTTTCAAGTAAATCACCTTTCTCCTTTCTTACTCACCTATTTATTGATGGAAGAACTGACTGAAAATAATGCTACAGTCATTCAGACCTCTAGCATAGCTGCAAACTTCTTTGGCAAAGATTTCGATGTAAAGAATTTAAACAATGAACAAAACTATACGCCAGAAAAAGCTTACGGTTACAGCAAATTAGAGAATATACTTTTCACTAGAGAGCTTGACAAACGTTATCGTTCCGCTGGTATATCTACAGTAGCCTTTCATCCGGGTAGTGTAAGATCCAATTTTGCATCTGAAACGACTTCTTTGATGCGTTTTGTGTATAACACTCCGCTTAAATATCTTATGACGATAAGTTCCGATAAGAGTGGACAGATGCTGACAAATTTGGTGCTCTGGAGAACCTGGAACAGATTGGGAACGAGGCGAAAATGTATTCTAAAGGCAAGCCTATGAAAGTAAATTTCCAAGACGATGGACAGGTTGCTAATGAACTTTGGGAAAGCAGCGAGCAATTATTGAATTTGAAGGACTAGGTCTTTAAACACACATCAAACTGCAAAGAGGTCATCGCTTTTCCTCTGAATAGCATTTTAAAATCGATCCAATAAAAACGATGGGACTTTTCTTTTGAAAATGAGCAGCAAATGCTTGATCTGCTGCATATCGAATTTGTCACAGAGGACAGGGAAGACGTTCCGGAAATCCCTGAAGATATCACTCTGGCTCTAGATGATGAATGAAATAACCACCATTAAAATGGCTGACCAGCTGATCATATCAGAGAAAGATAGGGTTTATGATGTGTACCACTATTGGTTTTTCATATAAAGCAGGGGTCGTATTCGGGCGCACGCTGGAAGTCGGAGTTCCACTAGACAACAAAGTCGGCTATGTCCCCAAAAATACGCCGGACTTTATACCGAACCGAAACGGTTCTTTTCCACCAAGTATGCGAACATTAGGGACCATGTTTTTCAGTGTTGCGTCATTCGGGGACGGTCTAAATGAACACGGGTTGATGGGGTCGAACAATCTTTCCCCTGGCTATGCGTCATTCGCCAAGGAAGACAAAGCCGACAAGATCAACTTGACAACCTCACGCGCCTTTGATTACTTGCTGACGCGCTGTGCCACGGTCAAAGAAGTGCAGAGCCGAGGCCGACAAGCTGTGCATCACTGAAAAGGGCAGACCGATACCGATCTCTCCACAGAGATGCATTTCTTCTTCATGGATGCATCAGGGGACAGCATCGTTTTAGAGCCGAATGAGGGCCGATTGAGCGCTTATGAAAACCCGTTTGGTGTGCGACCAATGCGCCCGAATTTCCCTGGCACGCGACGAATCTGAGGAATTATCTGCACCTGCAGCCGGAGAATATCGACGGACGCTCGTTTTCGAATGCAGAACTGACCAAATTGGGCCAGGGGACGGGCGCGGTCGGCTTGCCCGGCGACTTCACACCGCCGTCCCGTTTCATCCGCTCGGCCTATTTTGTCGCTAATACACCTAAGAATTTGAACCGAAACGAAGCGATCCTGCAAGGATTCCGGATCTTGTCTCAAGCAGATATCCCTGAAGGCGCCGTCAAAGATCCCGTCACTGGACACCTTGACGAGACCCTTTACACGAGCATCATGGATACCCAGCAGAAAGCCTATTTCATCAAACAGCACACGTATATCGATCTCCAACCGTTTTACCTTGATGATTTCAAAGATAAAAAAGAGATCGTATTTGTAGAATTAAATAAAGAGATGCCGTTGTAATCTTCTTTGAATCAAAAAATCAAAGGGACAAGAGGAATAAACTCTTTTAGTGTGAAACGACTATCGCGCCCAGTCATTCCGGTTAAAAATAACTGAGACCCACTTATTGGAACATCTTGCACCTGTCCCGATAAGTGGGTCTCTTTACTTTAAGCATCAAGTCGCTGCCTTTCAACAAACTCATCGAACTGCTCATCGCTTTCACTTCAAAATCCCCAACAGCAAAAAACTTCTTTTTTAAAACCACGCCAAATAAAATGATTCTCAGGAGAGATTTCAGAGGGAATCAGGGTAACACTTTGCAATTTCTTTTCGTTATTAATAAGAGGAAGGCTATTTCCTAAAACTAATGATGAAAAGAGAGTGTTGACCATGGCGCGACCACTACAGACTGGCTTGAATTATTTTCCGTTGGATGTGACTTTTGATCAGGACGACAAGATTGCTTTGATCGAAGCGGACTTTGGACTTGAGGGCTTTGCCGTTACCGTGAAACTGCTGATGAAGATCTATTCGGAAAGTTATGTCTATCACTGGGGCGAAAAAGAACAGAAACTCTTTGCCCGAAGAGTCGGAGTGGAGGCGTCCATAGTGACCGCTATTGTCAATGCAGGCCTCCGGTGGGGTTTATTCAGTCAGCGGTTGTTTGACGACTACGGTATCTTGACCAGCCGCGGCATCCAGAAGCGTTATTTTGAAGCGGTCAGCCGACGCAAGGATGTGCCCGTCGTCAAGGAGTACGTCCTTCTGTCCGAACAGGAGACAGAGAAGTACCTGAATTTACATATCGTCTCGCTTTATCCTGAAGTATCGCCTGAAACGACTGACTTTGACACTGAGTACTGACTCAGCGGAGTTAATGTCAACATTAATACCACAAAGTAAAGTAAAGGAAAGTAGAGTAAAAGAAAGTAAATCATCATCACGTGAAAGTAAAAAAGAAACATCAGAAACCGATGATGATGTGTTGACCGTTTTAGAAGCTTACAAGGCAAAGATCGAAACACCGACCAAACAAGTCGAGCAGCAGCTAACCTATTGGCTCACGGTCTTTGACGCTGCAGTGATTCTGGAAGCCATCAGCCGTACGCAAAAGAACGGCAAGGGATTGAGCTATCTGACGGCCATCCTGTCAGACTTCAACCGGAAAGACGTGAAGTCCTTAAAAGACATCGAAACCTATGACCGGTCGTTCAAACAGCGCCAGCAATCCTTTACCAAACCAGTGGGCCGTCAGGAATCCCTGCCAAAGTGGGCCGCTTCGGATCAAGAAATCAAAGACCAGCCCGTGGATGCAGCCACGGAGCAGCGTATTCAAAGACACCTTGGACAGGATCAGAAGCAAGAAATGGGGGACGGAGCTTCCTTTTTGCTGACTGATAGAGTTGTTCAGGACAGACTGACGGTGTTTTTGAAGATGTCGTTTTCCAGGGTGGTATCACTGAAATCGTCGGCTGCTTTCTTACGGATGCAGTGGATATAACTAAGGGATAGCTTTACTTGACATTGTGTAACATGTTTTTTATCCTTAATATATATACATAATTCGAGGAGGCCTGAGGATGAGACGCTTTTTTCATGCAACGATGCTGACTTTCCGCAGTATTAGGTTTGTTCCTATCGTTTTCAGGTATCCTGGCGACACCGACAGAAAATGAAGCGGTGGCACGAACCGGCTGAACAAAACGAGATGACGGCGGAAGAATTTGATGCCCTCATCACGGAAGTGCAGCATGACTACCAGAGCAAAAGCAAATACGGAGAAATAACGGGTCCCATCCCTGAAGTGAATCACCCGAAACGTCGCGTCCATTATCGTTCATCCAGAAGGGACTGGCCTGATCGTCTGGGAAGACACGGACGGCAACGAACACGAAACAGGATACGAAGTAACCGAAGAGGGCGACATCGCATTTGACGAAGACCCCGAACCGGAAAATGTGCGTTCGATATTGGCGCAGAGGAAACAAGGGAAAATCGGAGCGGAGGAAGCGCAGTGAAGAAATACGCCAGTTATATCATAAAATCAGGCATGGCCATTGTCGCAACGGTATTGTTCGTCATTGCCCTGCTTATCCTTGCCGTTATTGGCGGCCTGTTGCTCGGCGAAAAGAGAGTTGAGGAAAACGCCGGGTCGGTCTATATCGGATATGATGATTCAAGAGGACTCGTCTCTAACGGCACGTTTTTCGAAGTCACGGAAGACGACACCGATCTATCCATTGAAGCGGATCGGGTAGTCCTGGAAAACGGGAAGGGCGCCGAATGAAGAAAATCATAACATATACAGGAATCAGCATCGTTTCCGTCGTTGTCCTGGTCATGATCGGTGTCCTCGTCGTTTCGCTTTTCACGGTGCGCCTGCAAACATCGAATGAACGCCTGGCCGTGCGGGAAGAAAAGCGTTCCGCGCTCGAAGACCGTTTTCACAAGAGCGATTCAAGGAATAAGTGGATCGGAAACGACGGCGAACCGGAACAGGTGGGGCTGACTCTTCCAGACATCAGTCTCAAAGAGCGCACGGGGGCGGTCGAGTGGGAAAAAGCGCACGACCTGTCCGGGACGGTCTACTTTAAAATCGAATCAGACGGAACGATCGTGTATTCTGGAACGTATCAGTGAATTTCCGGAATATTCTGCTTATCCGAACTATTTCCGTGATGCCATTGAATCGCAAATGAACTGAACAACCAACTAAAGGGGAGTTAAAAATGAAAAAACGTATCAGTATTGCCGCAGTAACTGCTCTCAGCGCTCGCCACCCTTGTCCTATCTGCCTTTATCGTAGATGCGGGCATTGAGTTCGCCTCAGGTAACGGCGCCCACGCTGAAGACGTTTCGACAGCGAAGGAAACTGAAAGCATTGAGATCCAGGACGAACCGGAAGCGACACTTCAAGTCCAGACACCGTCGATACATCCGGCCGGGCATGGCTTAGTCACTTTGGTATTATTCTGTCGAAGGTGAACCGATCGATCACGAAGAAATGAAGACGTCGACCTTCGAACTTTCGCCGAATGGTGATGTCGAGTTCGTCCAAGACCCACCCGACGGACGCATCCGTTCATAACAGATTGGTGGGCGCTATTCAACGGAAGCACAAGCAAAATGCACGCGCCATCCATTTCATGGAAGGATATATGAACGACGACTTGACGGAAGGGACGATGCAGTACGCAAGCAGCCAACAAATAAGGGGTGAAATACGCTTCACTGTCGACGAAGACGGCAAAATCATAGCGAACCCATCCGACTGGGACGCGAGTACAGTAGGGATTAAGACGGAAAACAATCGATTGACGATACACGGGCGCGGTCCTTTTGGGTGGCGTCTTTTTTGTGGATTCAGATCAGAAAAGATTTGATCACATGCAGGAGGCGTTCGTTAAGGATTTCAGTGTAAAAATGATACAATGAAAGGGAGAAGATCAATGCCCCTGAAAGGAAGGATGCCATCGAGCAAGTACGAGAGCCCCGATTATGATGTTGTGATGAAAGAAGACAGCTGTGAGATCCGGAAGTACACGGATTTTTACATGGTCGAGTATGACAACGCGAGCGATCCGGACATGAACAGCGGCTTCCGCACATTATTTAAGTACATTTCCAGCGAGAACAAAGCCAACGAGAAGATCTCGATGACCGTGCCGGTGATCCAGCAAGAAACCAGTAAGAACAGGAAGATGGCTTTTGTCGTTCCGGAGAAGTACCGGGGCCAGGTGCCCGAACCGAACGATCCGAATCTGAAGGTCCAGCATTTTGAAGACGGTCTATTTGGAGCCATCCGTTACTCCGGTAAAACCAGTAGAAGCAAAGAAAAAGAGATGAAAGAGAAGCTTGACGCGTGGCTGGAAGAGAAAGGCTACAAGAAGCAGTCCCATTACATGGTGGCTGTTTACAACGGACCGTTCATCCTGCCGATGATGAGACGCAATGAAGTCTGGGCCCGAATCGAAAAAGCGTGAACCAAAAGAAAAAGTGTCTCCGACAGGTTATAGGCCCGTCAGAGACACTTTTTTATTGCATTCAGCTCTACTATTTGTACTGATACATGAAGCGTTCCATGTAGTAAAGGAAGCTCTGGCTGTAAAAGCCAGGAAAGTAGATGTCGCTCGCATGGGACCCGTAAGGCATATCAATGATGGCGACTTCGCTGTTGCCTTGTTCAAGGTAGGCCTCTTTGAAGTTTTCAGCCACCTGCGGATCCACGAAGCTGTCATTCTCGCCCTGATAGATCAGTGCCGGCGGGCTGTCTTCATCCACCAGCAGTTTCGGGTCGACCAGGGCTTCTTCGCCGCTTATATTCCGGAAACTGGCCAGATCGTTTGCCGGATAAAGAGGGATGATGCCGTTGACCGTGATCCGGGGATCGATGATCTCTGTGTACTCCCCGTTCGCTGATCCCAGTGCCAGGGCGTTGGCCAGATGCCCACCAGCCGAACCGCCTGAGACGAAGACGGAAGCGATGTCTGCACCGTAAGTCTCGTGGTTGTCCGCCAGGTATGACGTGAAGAGTCCCAGGTGGCGGACCATGTCATCGATCGAGAAATCACCGGAGACGTCTTCCGGGGTCGGGATGACCCCGACAAACTGGTCCTTGTTATCCAGACCGTACTGCACATCGAAGACGACGTACCCCTGAGAGGCAAAGTATTTGTTGAACTGGGCAAAGTTTGCGGCTCCTTTGTCACCGGAGTCCCAGCCTCCGCCATGGATCCGGATCAGTGTCGATCCTTCGCCGGGCAGGTCTGCCGCTTCCGCCGCCGGGGTATAAACATCAAAGCGCAGCTCCAGTCCGTCGTCCACGCCTTCAGTCCCTTCATAGTAAAGGACGTCTTCGGTCAGCTCGTAGCCTTCTGAAGGGATCCCGAAGAAAAAGGCCGGGAGGGACACGGGCAGATCCTGAAAAGCAGGAACGTCTTCGCCATAGGTCTCCCACTCATCCCCGAACGCTTCCGTGTACTCCGCTTCGGCTTCATCCAAGAGGGACGGGAGGGAGAAGAACGGCAGAGGCAAAAAGCAGAAACAGAAAAACGCCAATAGACTATAAAGAGATTGCCCTTGAACGAACGCCACCGGACTTCGGACAGTTTCACATACAGACCGGCAAGGCTCAGGAAAATGAAACTGAAAAACAGACTGTACGGGGACACGACCACTTCGATGATGCCGAAGCTGAGCGAGGTCACCAAAACGAAGGCCAGTAAAAGACCGAAAAACAGGAGCAGGCCTAAACTCAGGGCCATGATCTTTCCGGACGTTTTTCCACTCGGCTTCCCGGACCGGTCAGCTGATGACGCGGGATATGCCGTGAGCTTCTTGTTATGTAGAAATGGTATGCCCGTGATGGCCGCGCCGTTGATCAGCAGCAGCAATAGAAATCACGATCGACAAGACGCTCCTGGATGATTCGTTGGCCGGAGTTACGGAAGCAAAAGTGTTCAGCAGCAGCACTCCCAGCAGGCCAAAGCTCGAGAGCAGCAGATACGCGAGATCCAGTTTCTTGACTCCACTGCCTAAGACACTGGCCACGATATTGCCGGTCAGCGTCACGATCAGCAGGATGCCGTAGCTGTTCCACAACAAACTTTCACCGGGAAACAGGGTATATACCGTCCCAAACACCAGGGACAGGCTATTCATGACAAATAATGACTTGAAAAGGCGATTCATTTTCTTCCTCCTTCACTTGATGACGTTATCATGCACTAAAAGCTATAAAAGCCTGTCATCTCCTTAATTGTAGTCAATCGGCGGGAAACTTGCAATCAAGCGGTCTCAGACCGGCCGTTTTACAGGCCTATCCGCTTTGACCGAGGTCTCATACTTTATTTGAACCGGTGTGTCGAGGTATACTGAGCGAAAGAGATGAAAAGGAAACGAAGGGTACTTCAGGCAGTCGACCGTGACTTCAAAAACATTTCAGGGAGGAAGGATACATGATGAAAGCAGTTTTCAATGATGTTGTACTGGCAGAAAGCACCAACACCGAGGTCGTGGAGAACAATCAGTATTTTCCGAGAGAAGACGTAAAGATGGATCATTTTAAAAAGAGTGACAAGCAGTACACCTGTCCGTGGAAAGGTGAAGCGACGTACTACCATATCGAAGCGGATGGGGAGCGCATGGAGAACGGGGCCTGGTCGTATGAGGAGCCGAAAGAAAAAGCCAAGCACATCGCCGGTCATATCTGCTTTGATCCGAAAATCGATTTAGAGTAAGCCCAGCTCGAGCAAGAACGCTGGAACATAGACAATAAAGACTGCACCTTCTTCTCAGTAAATCGACTGAGTGGAAGGTGCAGTTTTATATTAGCTAAATCAAGCTGCTATACATTTATATTTAAGTTTTTCAACTGCCTTTAATTACAATAAAATATTTTCTTTGAATAGTCCCTTTACTCGTGTGCATCAAACGATTAAGGGCTATTTGTGCTTCATTTCACATTTCCGACTCAATTCTTTCAACCTTCCGAAATGCTGTTATATCAGACTCTCAGGCTATATTCAGCTGTTTTTTTCACGGAATAAGGTTTGATTTTAATTGACAATGATAATCATTCTCATATATAATTTTTAAAAGTAGTTAACATAAAAACGGAAGAAAGAGGCGTTTTATGGATTTCAATTTATGGAGCTTTATACTGGACACTCTTGAAGCCACCGGTGTTATAGGTGGGTATGTCTCCATATCAATTATCGGCGTTAGCTTGATTACTTATGCATCAAGAGGGAAACTCTCAGGAAACAATCAAATAGGACCGAGTTGGTCTCATCCGATTATCGGAGCATTACTCGGGATCATACCTGGATGCGGCGCAACAATCGTGGTTTCAGCGATGTATAAAAATAGAAAAATATCATTTGGCGGGTTATTTGCTGCATTTATAGCAACCTTAGGAGAAGGATCATTTGTGTTGCTGGGGGCTTCTGACGAGGCGAGTGTTGCCGCCAATCTAAAAGCATTTTTAGTAGTCAATTTAGTCGGCGCTGTTGTCGCTATCGTTTTTGGTTATCTCGTTGATATGATCGGAATAAACATCAACTCGCATGAGATCCCAGAAAAAATAGTGGAACAAAGTCACCTTTCAAGTAAAACAGCTAGCCCTGCCACATATACTTGTTGAATATGCCGGATTTTATCTCATTCTAGCGTTTAGTGTGTTTATGTTACCCGGATCAGTAATGGCTTTATGGGGTGGGGGCATTCCAGGTTATGATGACTTATACGCTTGGGCAGCTAGTTATGTTTGCCATTTTTTCGATCATTTATTATCTTGTGTACAAATTTCATTACAAAGGACATGACTGTTCTGAAGGCAACAGCGTGAGGGCAACTTTACTTACATGCCGTATTCGATATTTCCACTGTCATTGTTTTTGTATTTGCCGGACTATTGATCGCTAACTCTATTATCGATATTCTGGTAGGACCAGAGACTTTTGATGCGTGGATGACTTCATCAGCTTTCATTGTCGTAGCCATTGCGGCCATCATTGGAGCAACACCGGGTTGTGGCGGGATGATTTCTGTTGCCGTTGCCTTTATAGCTATCCCTAATTTTCCGATAAGACGGCTTTGTATCTTAGCAGGTATCGCAACCAGCGGAGATGGCATTTTCCCCTTGCTCGTGTCTAACAAAAAAGCTGCGTTCGTTATTACAGCCTTTGGTTTTATCATTGCCTTGATGGTGGGGTATACTGTTTTAGTCTTAGGTATTGAAATCTAAAGCCATATTTCCTTGTGAAAAGGCAAGCCATTTTGATAAATGAATCTGCTATATATCAAATACTCAAAGCTGGACCTGTCACATGACGGGTCTTTTTATTTGGGATCATGTTCAAGACGATGGATGCTCGATAGACTATACACCCGACTCAATGTTTCAGGCGTTTGACACCTTCATATTTGTTCATTAACATTAATATATACACGTGATATAAATCATTCACCACTTAAACAGTCAACACGAAAGGGACTTACTCGTTATGAAAAATTCTTTCGCCTATACAGGCGTCGCCGTCGTTTCGGTCACTGCGCTTGTTTTGATCGGTGTGGTCGTTGTTTCGCTCTTTGCTGTCCGTCTGGAAACATCGAACGAACGGCTGGCTGAGCGGGAGGAAGAGCGCTCGGCACTGGAAGACCGGTGGATCGAGCTGCACAAAGGCGAACGGGAAGGGACGGCCATGCGTATCGAAGACGTGACGCTAGACGGAAAAACGGGCACGATCGCCTGGGAAGAAACGGACGACACGACCGGCACGGCACACTTCAAGCTCGAAACAGACGGTTCGATCACTTATCTGGAAAATATCAGCGAATTTCCGCAAAATTACCCGAGTTACAAGAAATATTTCCGGGACGCGATCCAGTCAGAACTGAACTGAACGAAGGCAGCAGATGAAATTGACCCCTGAGCTGCGTCAGCCGCATGAATGCCAGCATGCCCAAGGCTCGGCGCCATCATTTCTGGCCGATGCTTGGTATACTGAAAACAGATGATGCATTCGAACACTTATTTAATATGAGGAGAGATAAAGATGGCCATCGAGTTAATGCTAGTCCGTCACGGTAAAGCCGAAGACCGGTTGGTCGGATAAAGAGGATGCAAAACGTCAGCTGACAGAAGAAGGAAAAGACGAATTTGCTGCATTCATTACGTCCGTCAAAAAAGATCTGAAGACGGATTTGAACATCCGTGTCTGGACGAGTCCCATGAAGCGGGCGAAACAGACAGCCGAGATCTTAACAGAACAGCTGAACTGGCCGAAAGCCGAAGAAAAAGAGTTTCTCGCTTCGGGGGACTATCAGGCCTTTACGGAAGAAGTCAAGGCACTTGACTCCGATACGCGCGTCGTGTGTGTGGGACATAAACCGACGCAAGGGGACTGGGGTCGGCGTTCTGACCGGTTCGCCTCATTCATTCAAAAAGGCGGGGTCGCCCTGATCCATTTAGGTGAAGACCGGGAACAAGGGAAAACTTGTCCGGGACAACGATCCCAAATCTAAAAAAAAAACAGATAAACGAGTCAAACCGATAAAAACGGTTCTTTTGAATCAGGTAGACGAAATGGAACAGGCCTACTTGGACTTCCAGGAGCAATTCCTACGCACCCGAGCGGACGCACGAGTTCCGAAAGACGATGCGTAAACTGCGGTCGCAGCTGCATTTCATTAAACCTCTGATCGGTAAAGAGACGTATAAGGATTTGAATGACTGTCATCAAGGATGCGTATCACCGCGTCGAACCGATACGTGAGGCCGACGTTCTGATCACATCATGCGGGACATGCGCGCTGCAGGAGACCTGGCTTGATCGATGATTTTGCTGATCTGTTCCGGTATCTGCATAAGGAACGGCGCAAAGTGGATGCGCAGCTCGCCTGACCCAGAGCATGACTGCCGCGTTTGAGGACATGATCAAGGATACAAGGTCGTCCGATCGATCAGCTCTCCATTTAAGCTGTACAAGACCGATGACGGTGACATTGAGGCTTATCTCAAGGACCGGTTCAAGTCAAGAAGGAAAAAAGTGCTGAAAACCTATGAACAGGCGGATCACTCGGTCCATAAAGAGGCCCATGAAGCGCGCAAGCAGGCGAAAAAGCTGAAATACGCGGTCAAAGGCTATAATAATCTTCTGCCTAAAAAGAAAGCAAAGAAGACCAAGAAAAAACTGAAAGCGATCCAGAAAGAACTTGGTAAAAGTCTGCGATCTGCATACAAACAGCGAATGGTTGACTGACCATTCAGAAAATGCTGAAAAACAGTCCCTGGAACAAGCGTTCCGCCACTCTCGCCGAAAGTACAGCCGAGAGTGAGAGAAGACGTGATCCGAGGAAGACGGACTGCTGCATGAATCGTAAGAGAAAAAGAGTGTATCAGATCTGCCCCGGCAAATCTGATACACTCTTTTTTTGTCATTAATTCTTATTATAATGTTTACGTCAAGAAGGCGTTTGAACACCTCTTCATTTATCGGTAGACACTCCTTGCTGATTTCCGTTTTTTTAGAGAGACGAACCGTGACCGGCATTTACGTTCCAGTTTCAACCTCATTTGAAAGGTTTAGCGGGACGATACTCGCCGGCCGGCGAAGAATGGTACCAGCATGAATCAAGGCGTCTGTTTATTGGCGGACCCATTTCGTGCTGGCTCAGTCCTTTTTCAACGTAGGCTGGTCCGAAGCCTCGAGTATTTAGTTCTGGCTCACCCGTTTGGTTTGCCTGGGTCTAGTAGCAATGTTGAAGCACATTAGCCATACTCAAAGTATCGTTTCACCCTGACTTTATAGTAAAGCCCCCTGATAGTGAAAAGTCAGTCTGAATTTTCGGTCCAGCTGTGACTACAGGACCCTTATAGAATGAACATCGCAGCGAGTCACGGGGGAAGTCTGTACCAGAGGCCCCTTGTAAGATGAACTGGGGCACTGTTTTCTGAGCCTTTACAATGACTCTCTTAAAGGGCAGACTCACGGCGAAAATTCCATTCAGTTACGCTTATTTTTCCGGTAGTTTAGACCCGGAGGCGAATCAGGACCGGGTTGCATCATATTTGGAAAACACAGCTACTCGTTTGGTTCATTCCACTTATAAATACAGGTGGCTTTCTTATTCTGTTCACGGCCGCGGAAATGAGGGCGATCGAACTTACTCCATTGTTTATTTTTCCTGTGAAATCAAGTATAATCAGGAGGGTATGGAGTTTTTTGGAAAGGAGGGAGATCATAATGACAAAGAAGTTAGTGAACCATGTGAAAGAAACGTTTGGTGTAACGTTCCAAGACGAAAGTATTTTAGTCGAGGCGTTTACCCATTCATCCTATGCGAATGATCATCGTGAAGAGAACATCAAGAATCTGGAACGCCTGGAATTTCTGGGAGATGCTGTATTGGAACTGACAGTATCTGATTATCTGTTCCATAAATTCCCGAATCAGCCTGAAGGGCATCTGACCCGCAAGCGGGCATCCATTGTCCGTGCGGAGAGTTTAGCCAAGCTGGCCAAGGAGTATGACCTGCATCTGTTCGTCCGCCTCGGTAAAGGGGAAGAACAGATGAACGGAAGGAACCGCCCGTCACTCTTGTGTGATGTGTTTTGAAGCCTTTATCGGGTCGGTGTTCGTCGATCAGGGAATGGACGTTGTCTTGGACGTATTAAGAGACATCCTGTTTCCGAAAATCGATTCCGGTGCTTTCTCGCATGGGATGGATCACAAAACAGCTTTACAGGAGCTGCTTCAGCAGAACGGTGTCGTGACCATCCAGTACAAGGTCGTGGACAAGCGCGGCCCGGATCACCAGGCGTGAATTCGTGGTGGAAGTGCTTTGTTGAAGGAGACTCGTTTGGGCGCGGCGCCGGCCGTTCGAAAAAAGCGGCGGAACAGGCAGCGGCCAAGAATGCGCTTTTGAGTTTAGAAGAAACGAACGAATCGTAGGCAGGATCTGATTTTCTGGATCCTACAGAGGAGAGACTTTTAACGTGCAATTAAAACGACTAGAAATCAAAGGGTTCAAGTCCTTTGCCGACAAGACCATCATCGACTTCACCGATGGCATCACGGCCGTCGTCGGACCCAACGGCAGCGGAAAATCGAATATCATCGAAGCGATCCGCTGGGTCATGGTGCAGAGCAGTCGGCCGAAACGCTGCGCGGCGGGCGGATGCATGACATCATCTTCTCAGGAACGGATGCCAGAAAAGCGATCAATATCGCGGAAGTCACTCTTATTTTAGACAACGGTGACGGTTTTTTGCCGATCGACTTTGAAGAAGTGAGCATCGGGCGCCGCATCAACCGCAACGGGGACAGCGACTACTTCATCAACAAAGAAAGCTGCCGGCTGAAAGACATCGTGGATCTGTTCATGGACTCGGGTCTGGGGAAAGAATCCTTTTCCATCATCAGTCAAGGGCAGGTGGAAGCCGTCTTCAACAGCAAGGCCGAAGACCGCCGAGCGATTTTTGAAGAAGCGGCCGGGGTGTTCAAGTACAAGCTGCAAAAAGAGAAAGCCGAACGCAAGCTGTTTGAAACGCAGGACAATCTGGACCGGGTGCAGGACATCCTGTATGAACTGAACGGCCAGCTGGAGCCCCTGAAGGAACAGAAAGACATCGCCCAGTCTTACGTCAGGCAGAAAGAAGAACTGACGGATCTGGACATTTCCCTATCTGTCCTCAAGATCGACCAGTACTCGAGCGAACAGAAAGAAAGCAAAGCAGAAATCGCTGAGATCAATGAAAATCTGAGGCGCGTGCAGGCGAAGATCGACCGTGAGTCGACTGACCTGAAAGCCAAACGTCAGAAGCTTCATGAAATGGAAGACCGGCGCGAACAGCTGCAGGCGCAGACCATCTCGTCGGTGCAGCAGATCGAACGCACGGAAGCGCAGCTGCGTCTGGTGGAAGAGAAGGAACGGCATCAGGACGCCTTCTTGAACGAGAAGCAGGCCAGCCTGAAAAAAGAAGAAGACCGGCTGAATGGACTGACAGCAGAGTACGATACCCTTCAACAGACCTATGAGGCACAGTCGGCGGAAGTGGCTGAACTGAAAGGGAAAGTGAAGCAGACCAGCGAACGTCTGGCGCGCCTGATGGGCAACAAGGAAGAAGCCATCGAACAGCTGCGCGGCGACTACATCGATGCGATGCAGAGCAAGACGTCTCTGAAAAACGAAGAGACGTATCTGGAACGTCAGCTGCAGCAAGCAACGGTGGCTCACGAAAAACACAAAAAGAACCAGTCAGAGGTCGAAAAGAAACTGAATGAAGCGAAAGCGGCATTCAAAGACAAGTCAGAAAGCCTTGAAGCGATCCGGACCGCCATCGATGCACTTTTACAAGGGTACACATCCTAAAAAAGCCCAGATGGAAGATACCCGTGAGGCCCTACAAGCAGAAAACCGCCCGGCTGAACCAGCTCAACCAGCAGCTCCAGCGGGCTCAGGCCAAACAGGCCAGCCTCAAAGAGATGCAGGAGAACTATGCCGGCTACTTCGCGGGCGTCAAAGCCGTCATGCGCGGTCAAGGACAAGCTGGCAGGCATCGTCGGGACCGTGGCAGACAAGATGGATGTGCCCACGGAAGTCACCGAAGCAATCGATGTCCGTTTTGGGCGCAGCCAGTCAGTTCGTGATCGTGGAAGATGAAAAAGCTGGACGCGACGCGATCCAATACTTGAAGAACAAAAAAGCGGGACGGGCGACGTTCCTGCCTTTGACCACCATCAAAAAGCGTTTTGTGTCCAGTCAGATGCGGCAGACTGCACAGGAAATCGACGGCTTTGTCGGTGTGGCCAGTGACCTGATCCATTTCGACGATCAGGTCCGAAACGTGATGGAGAACCTGCTCGGCCAGACGATCGTGGCCAGAGACCTGAAATCAGCCAATGCGATCGCCAAAGCGCTCAGGTATTCGGTCCGCATCGTCAGTCTGGACGGCGACGTCATGAACGCAGGCGGCTCGATGACCGGCGGGGGAGGCAAACGCTCCTCCAATGCGCACCTCTTCTCTCAGAAGAAAGAGCAGAAAGCGCTGCGCATCGAAATCGACGAGCTGGAAAAAACCATCAAGCTGCGCTCTGGCAGAAAGCCAGTCTGACCAGGAAACCATGGACACCTTGTCCAAGGAACTGGAAGAACTGCGGACATCCGGTGAAGACAAGCGCCTGGAAGAACGCCAGCTGGAACAGGTGGTTCTCAGGCTTAGAAGACACCGTCAGCCGTCTGGAACGCGAGGATAAAGGCCTGACTTATGAACAGACAGAAGCGCAGAAAGAAGAAACGCAGCTGACGTCAGACCTCAAGCAGGTCCGAGAAAAACGGGCCCAGGCGGAGGAAGCACTGAATTCGGCTGAAACAGGAGCTGGACCAGCTGACCAATGAAAAAGAAGACAAGCAGGCACAGAAAGAACGCCTGGAACAGGAACGCGACGCGCTCAGTGAAGATGGAACAGCAGACGCGAGATCCTGGCGTCCACACGTTCCAAACGGGAAAGCATCCAGAGTCAGCTTTCTGACGTCAAGACGACCATCGAAAACCTTCGGGCTGAACTCACTCAGCTCGAAGAAGGCGTTGAACTGGAGTCCAAAGAAGACCTGGGTGAAAAACTGATCCGTCTCAAAGAAGAAGCCGGCACCCTGAAAGCCAGAGAAAACGAACTGAAAGAGACGCATACGGCACTTGATGAAGCCGTGAACCAGCTGGACGAATCGGTGTCTTATGCCATCGACTACAAGTCCGAGCTGACCGAAAGCAAGAATCAGCTGGACATCGCGCTGTCGCGTCTGGATGTCTCGATCGATCATCTTTTGACGTACCTGTCGGAAGAATACACGGTGAGTTATGAAGAAGCCCGGCTCAACCAGCCCAAAGACATCGACCCCGAGCAGACACAGAAACGCGTGAAGCTCTTGAAACGGGGCATCGACGAACTCGGACCGGTGAATCTGGCGGCCATCGACCGAATACGACCGCGTGGCTGAGCGTCACGACTTTTTGGCCGAGCAGCAGAAAGACCTGCTGGAAGCCAAGGAAAAACTGTACGACACGATGGATCAGATGGATTCGGAAGTGAAACGCCGCTTCCATGAAACGTTCAGTCAGGTCCAGGAGCAGTTCGCGCTGACCTTCCCCCGCATGTTCGGAGGCGGTAAAGCCGAGCTGCGTTTGACCGATCCGGACGAACCTCCTGAACTCCCGGGTCGAGATCATCGCCCAGCCGCCCGGTAAACGACTGCAGTCACTGAGTCTCCTGTCCGGCGGCGAACGCGCCCTGACTGCTTGTCACTCTTGTTTGCCATCATCCAGGTGAAGCCGATACCGTTCTGATATGAGATGAGGCGGAAGCGGCCCTGGATGAAGCCAACGTGACACGCTTCGGACGCTACCTGCACGAATTTGCGTCGGATACGCAGTTCATCGTGATCACACACCGGAAAGGGACCATGGAAGAAGCGGATTCCCTCTACGGTGTGACGATGCGCGAGAAAGGCGTCTCGAACCTCGTCTCTGTCCAGCTGAAAGAAATCGAAGAAACGTTAATTTAATATTAAAATGGAGGATCCTGATGTCTATCAAACTGGTTGCCATCGATCTGCATGGCACTTCACTTCAACAGTGACCACCAGGTATCTGAAGAAAACAAAGAAGCGATCAGAAAAGCCAAAGCCCAGGACGTCAAAATCGTTCTGGTCACTGGCCGTCCGCTGAAAGCAATGCTGCATATTTTAGAAGACTGCGGCCTGACTGAAGCTGGGACATTGCCCTGACGTATAACGGCGGTTTAGTCCAGTGGACCCAAACGGGGGAATCGATCCGTGAGATCACATTCCCGAAAGAAGATGCACTGGATATCTATCAGCTCAGTCAAAAGCTGGAGCTGCCGTGCAACTTCATCGATCTGGATGTCGTTCACGCCCCGCCTTACCCTGATGGCAAGCCGTCCATGTATCCGGAAGTGATGCACGCCTTGCCGTTTGAGCCGATCGATATGAACGATCTGCCGAGAGACTTCACGGCCAACAAGATCGTCTACTGCTGGCGCCAGGAAGAACTGGACCAGAAAATCACAGAGATCCCGGACATCTACCGTGAACGCTACAACCTGATCAAGTCCCGTCCGACGCTCCTGGAATTCATGCCGAAAAGCATCGATAAAGGCAAGGGGCTGGACCTTTTATCCGAGATCCTGGGTATCGAGGTGTCCGACATGATGGCGATCGGTGACCAGGAAAACGACCTGGCCATGGTCCAGCGTGCCGGCACGGGCGTAGCGATGGAAAATGCGATCGACCTCGTCAAAGAGGCCGCTCAAATCGTGACCAAATCCAATGTCGAGCACGGCGTGGCTTATGCAATCGAGAAATATGTGTTAAACTGACTTTATTAAGTTAAAATAAAGGATAGAAAGAGTGAAACCAATATGGGATTATTTGACAAGATCAAATCGGCTTTTACTGGCGCGGATAAAAAAGAAGAACCTAAAGTTGAAGAAGTCGAGAAGGACGTCGAGAAGAAGCCCGAGGTCAGTGATGAAGAAAAAGTCAACAAGGTCACTGAGATCAGCGAACGTTCCACGGCCAAAGAGACGACGCTTGAACCGGATAACGCCCGGCAGGAAACGGAACAGTACGTAAAAAGGACTAAAAAAATCACGTGTGAGCTTTACGCGCCGTCTGAACGAGCTGCTGGCGAACTTCCGTTATGAAGATGAGGAGTTCTTCGAAGAACTGGAAGACCTGCTGATCGAATCCGACGTCGGTTTCGAAGCCACGATGCATATTGCCGATACGCTGCGTTATGAAGCCAAAGTACAGAACGTCAGAAGCATGAAAGACGCTGAACGCGTCATCGTGCAGACGATGGTTCGACATGTACGGCGAAACCAATCCAGATCACCATGTTTTCAATGAAAACAAAGACGGCCTGACTGTGGTCTTGTTTGTCGGCGTCAACGGGGTCGGTAAAACGACGACGATCGCCAAGATGGCTCACCAGTATATCGAAAAAGGCCAGAAAGTCGTGATGGCGGCCGGCGATACCTTCCGTGCCGGAGCGATCGAACAGCTGCACGTCTGGGGGAGACCGCGTGGGTGCTGAAGTACGTTTCGACCAAACAGGGCGGCGATCCGGCAGCTGTCGTCTATGACAGCATCGAGACCGCGCGCAACACCGCAGCGGACCTGCTGCTGATCGATACGGCCGGACGTCTTCAGAACAAAAAGAACCTGATGAACGAGCTGGAAAAAATGAAACGCGTCATTTCGCGTGAGATCCCTGATGCCCCGCATGAAACCTTGCTGGTCCTGGACGCCACAACGGGACAGAACGCTCTGAACCAGGCGAAGATCTTCAAAGAGACCACCGACGTGACCGGGATCGTCCTGACGAAAATGGACGGCACGGCCAAAGGCGGGATCGTCCTGGCCATCGGGAAAGAACTGGGCATCCCAGTGAAATTCGTCGGCCTGGGCGAAACGATGAACGACCTGCATCCGTTCGATACCCGAGAAATTCGCTTAACGGTCTCGTTCAGAGGAACTGATCGCACAAACTGCCTAGGTCGTAGCGACCGGCGGGCAGGTATGAAGGAGAAGAGGAGTGGAACTTGAAAAAACATTACGGATGAACCGCTTGTTCTCGTTTTACCGTCCGCTGCTCACCAATAAACAGCAGGAATACATGCAGCTTTACTACGGCGATGACTACTCGCTCGGTGAGATCGCCGATGCCTTTTCTGTGAGCCGTCAAGCGGTGTACGACAATATCAAGCGGTCAGAAACGATCCTGACTGATTATGAGAAGAAACTGCACCTGGTTTTCGACTTTGAGAAAAAGCAAGAAGCTGTGGAAGAACTGATGCAATTCGCAAACGAACATTATTCTGAAGATAAAGCACTGCTTGAACACATTCAGGCAGTGAATCTGGAATCCATGAGAGAGGAATGAACCAACGATGCCCTTTGAAGGTTTAACTGGACGTCTGCAGGATGCCTTTTCCGCACGACGCAAAAAAGGAAAGGTAACCGAGCAGGATGTCAAAGACGTCATGCGCGAAGTAAGGCTTGCTTTGCTCGAAGCCGACGTCAACTATAAAGTTGTTGAAAGAGATTTTGTCAAAACGGTACGTGAAAAATCATTAGGAGAAGAAGTGCTCGGAAGCCTGAACGGCGGACAGCAAGTCGTCAAGATCGTAAACGACGAACTCACCGAGCTGATGGGCGGGGAACAGGTAGAAGATCATCTTCGCCGAGCCGGGTCAGGGTCCGACCGTCTACATGATGACAGGTCTGCAGGGTGCAGAAAACCACCACTGCCGGCAAGCTGGCCACTACCTGCGCAAGCATGAAAACAAAAGACCGATGATGGTCGCGGCGGATATATACCGTCCGGCTGCGATCGATCAGCTCCAGACAGTCGGGCGCGATCTGGATATCCCCGTCTTCACGATGGGCGACCAGGTCAGTCCGGTCGAGATCGCTACTAAAGGTGTTGAAGAAGCCAAAGCAGAAGACCGTGACGTCGTCATCATCGATACCGCCGGTTCGTCTGCACGTGGACGAAAAACTGATGGATGAACTCGAAGACGTGAAAGCAGCCGTCAATCCGCATGAAATCTTTCCTGGTTTGTTGATGCCATGACGGGTCAGGACGCTGTCAATGTTGCGGATTCATTCAATGAACGCCTGGACATCACCAGTGTCATCCTGACGAAACTCGACGGGGACACCCGAGGCGGTGCGGCGCTTTCGATCCGTTCCGTCACCAATAAACCGATCAAATTCACTGGTACCGGCGAGAAACTGGACGCGCTGGAACCTTTCTATCCGGAACGTATGGCCAACCGTATCCTGGGCATGGGCGATATCCTGACCTTGATCGAACGGGCCCAGCAGGAAGTCGATGAAGAACGTGCCGAAGAAATGGCTACGAAGATGCGTGAGAACCGCTACGACTTCAACGACTTCATCGAGCAGATGGACCAGATGCAGAATATGGGTCCTCTGGAAGACATCATCAAGATGATCCCGGGCATGAGCAATCTGCCGGGCATGGATCAGTTCGAAGTGGATCCGAAAGACATGGCGCACATGAAAGCCATCGTGATGTCCATGACCAAAGAAGAACGCGAGAATCCCGATTTGCTTTCACAAAAACGTCGACGCCGTATCGCCAAAGGGTTGGCACGCGACATCGCTGAAGTCAACCGTCTGATCAAGCAGTTCAAGCAGTCCAAGGACATGATGAGCAAGATGTCCAATGGTAAAACGGGCGGCATGGAAAAAATGCTCGGTAAATTGGGCGGCGGCAAAGGCAAGTTAGGCAATATGGGTAAAATGGGCGGCATGGGCGGTATGGGAGACATGCTCGGCGGTCTTGGCGGCGGCAGCAGCTCCTCAAACGGCAAGAAGAAGAAAAAGAAAAAGAAAATCGTCAAACGCAAGAAATAAAAGAAAGTGAGACGAGCCATCTCATCTGCGAAAAAGGGACTGTGCCCAAAATGAGCAGCTTACGCTCAGTGGGTGCAGTCATCTTTTTTCACACGGGATCAGGTTCGTGTCACTAGACAAGATAAAAAAGCAGCGGAAATCCGCCTGCTTTTTCTATATAATTAGGGCTTTTATATAGGTGGTATTAGGCCAGGGACTAATACAGACCTTCTGACATACTAATTTTCTTTTTATTTTGTTGTCCCTTGCTCCAAATCGAAGTCAGATCCGTTATATCCAACACATTTACATTCGTTGTTCCATCCACAGAAGACAAATGGGCTAATAATTGTAGGCCCACTAGGAAAAACCAGACTAGTGACGGCGGCTTCACCATCATTAACAAATACTTCTATGATGTGTCAATGAATATTTGAAGGAAAATCGTATTATTTTTCAGTTTGATCGGAACTTCCTGAACGGCAGCAAATGAATCAGAAAAACTGTACTCGCCTGACATTGTGCGATCGACATATAATGTTTCTTTTCTACGTCAATATTGAACAACCATATTCTCATCATGGAATTTAAAAACCAGATCGAAAGAAGAGGGGGTTTCAAATTCACATTCGACTGTCAATTCAGTTAGGGCTTTTATGGTGAAACGCTTACACGATCTTTTTGAGGAAAAAAGGGGCCGTTTGATTTGGTTTGTTTACGAATTGATTTATTTCTTCTACCGGTCTGAGCCATCCAGATCCCATCTTCTTTTTTGGCTGAGATACAGTTCTCTTGGGAAGTCATAGCACTTTTCCACCGTTCTGTCGGTACAACATTTGCGTATTTCCAGTTACTCATCCATCCTAGATAAATTCGTCTGCCATCTTCTGGTGGAATATGATACCGGTTATGCCATAGTTATCACGACCGTGATCCAACCATACGACCGTTTCATCAGAATGATGGTTCACAAATCTTTTCCCATCAAAGTCTCCTATAAAGTATTGTGTTCGGGATCTTCTTTGGTCAGGATTATCGATACTGACGAGCAGGACCCATTTCTGATTTCTTTCGTCCCTGTCAACTGGTAAACTTAACAGATCGGGACATTCCCATATGCTATCGTGCGCATCTGCTTTACTACCAAAATCACTTGCAAATTCCCATTTTTTCAAATCCACTGAAGTATAAATCGTCACCGACTGTCCTGTTGCAAGTACCATGACCCATTGGCTTGTTTCATCATGCCAAAACACCTTCGGATCACGGTAATCTGTCATCTCAACATTTGACAAAACTGGATTACCGTCATACTTGGTCCATGTCATTCCTTCATTGAAGTACTATATGCCAAACTCTGACGCTGGCGTGGTCTGTCTGAATCGGGATACATGTCGACGTTTGTGTAGATAGCTACTAACCCCGGACTATCACCAAAGAATCCTGTTGCGTTATTCCAGTCCACTACTGCATTTCCTGAGAAATGCTTCATGTTCATCAGGATAAAGTGCAACAGGAAGCGTTTTCCCAAATGCATTAGATCCTGAATGTATCTCCGGCATGTCCCCAATGCATCGGTCCCGAGGTGTTTCCGTAAGGGTGATATTGATAGAACAGAATGGTATTTCCCGTTTAAATAGATGTTTCCATTCGGATTATTCATCCAGTTTTTTTGGTGTAAAATGAAATTGTGGGCGATAGTGTTCTTCGGTAGGTATTATTTGTCATGATTATCTCTCGAATGATAATGTGTCTACATTCGCCTGATTATTAATATATCTAGAACGCTTAGAATTTAACCTTACCATACCATAAAAATAGAGCAATTAACGTCTTGTTCCTGAATAATTCATACTTATTGTTTGATTGTGCAGAAACTGCCTAGCGACAGGTAAAAATTAACTTTTTAACTTTCGCAACCGTTTAGTGATCGAAAAAAAAGAGACTCCCTTCTGATATGGCAAAGGTGTCCAAACCATCCATAGGAAACGAGTTCTCCTGACGATCAGCTTACATACAAATCAAGTTAAATTCATTTCCAACATTTTAATTTTTAAATCATTCGTCTACAAGGGGGAGTCTGCCCACCAACAAACTAGAAAGTAATTAATATGTTCAATTTAGTAAAGAGAGGAGAGGCAAAAAGCCCCGGTTCACACCGTTCTTCACAGGTGAACCGGGGCTTTTAATTAGGTCTATAACGTTTTAGAACAACATGTTGCCGCTACCCGTACGTTTCTTCCAAAGCTTCCTGAGCAAGGACGTTGAGGAAATTCCATGGGTGGCCGAATTCCGGCTGAAAGAAAGAAGTCAGTCAAAGGCCAGCTGCTCCAGTGTCCATCCAGCTGCTCATCGCCACAGAAAGGGTGTTGATGGCAGGCGTGATATCACAAGTCCACATCAACTGGCCGCCGACGATACGGTGACTGGTCTTTCTCGAAGCCAACTTTCATGAGAACTGTTTCGTCATCGCCCATGAATTTTGGACGCAACCGTTCTTCCACATATCTGCTCGCTACTTCGGCTTGAACTGAATCACGGCTGTCGATGTCTTTGACACCTGTTGAAGCAAATTTATGTGAGAAGAGCGACAGACCGGACGTTCCGGCTACTTCAGGCATCTTCATTTTTTTATCGCCCATGTTCTTAGCTGCCACAACGGCCTGACGACGGGCATTTCGATGCCAACGCGATCAGTTTGTCTCCGTGCGTCGGTAGGCAAACTAATGAGCGGCATTCTCCGGCTGGGCAAAGCACGTCTTTTTCAGATGTTTCCATATACTCGTCGGGACGACTACTGTGCCGTCTTTGTCTAAAGTCGCACAATACCGTCGAGCCATTTGGTGTTCGGACGGACGCCGGCAGATAGAATGACCGTATCTGCATCATATTCACCTTTATTCGTGATGACTTTCTTCACTTTACCGTCTTCACCAACGATCTCGTTGACCATTTCATCCGTACGGTACAGTGGATCCGCCGTACGCACGTACGTCCTCAAGGGTATCCGTGAATTCTTTGTCCAGATGCGCTCCAGAACACGGTCCAGCGCATCGATGACAGTTACTTCGATTCCTGCTTCAGCAAAGGTCTTCGACAACTCCCATACCGATATAGCCACCGCCAACGACGACAGCTTCTTCGACTGCGCCATGCGGGCTTTGATTTTTTCAGCCCCAATTACGGCCACGCACATAAAAAGCATTTTCAAGATCGGTTCCAGGGATCGGCAGTCCGACAGGCTTGGCTCCGGGGGAGAGAGGAAAAGAGCTTGTCGTAACTTTTCTTCCATTCGCCGTTCTCAGTTCTAACAGTGATCGTTTTTCCGGCTGGGTCGATCCCGACCACATCACTGTTCATGTGGACGTTGATGCCTTGTTTTTTGAACGACTGTTCTGTGGCATAGTGAAGCTGGTCAGCATTCTTACTGACGCCTTCGAGGTGACTTTGAACGCCGCAGGATAGAAATGAAGCGGTGGATCCACGTTCAATAGAGATGCACTTCAGCATCCGGGTGGTCCTGCAAGAGTGTTTCGGTCACTTCATAACCGGCGTGCGATGTTCCGACCAATGTATTCATAAAAAATTTCCTCTGATGTGTACTGGCTGTGTATCATGGTATGTATGAAAACACAACAGTGAAACACTATAACAGATTAGAATGATTATTGAAAACAAAAAGCTCACTAATTTTATCAAATACAAAAAAGCAGACCGGCGTTCAAGTCTGCATCTGTTTTTTTCTTTTGAAAGTGAGCGTCATTGTGGCTAATTGAGAAACTGTTGTTTTTTTGGTGAGAAGGAAATGTACGCATTCTAAAAGAATGGCTAGACCCTGATACAACAGCCAAAAAATGCGGTCACTCCCTGTTCTTCGTCCCAGTTCAGCCAGTCCTGTTTATCTTCGATCAGTTTTTTCAGCATTCGAGGTCCTGCTCGGAGGCGCTTCGCTGGTGATCACATTGGAAACGTTCCACACGTTCAGGAGGCAGGCCCAGCAGCTTTTCAGCTTCACCCTACTGAGCATGCGTGTGGTTGATACAAGTTCGATCCCCGCGGTATAAATGATGGATTCAATTTCTCTGTCCGATACCTCGTCGACAGAGAATTCCAGCTTCAAAAAGTCTTTCAGCGAGGAAATGTCCAAAAGCACACCAATGCCTTTCGCATAACCCTTGATCTGACGCATGATAAAGTCCTGATCTTCGTATGGCATGTCTTTCACTCCTTCGGTTCGTCACCGTAATTATACCACACAGAATAACGGATTCCGCTCTTTCACCATTCACCGTTAATATCCGAATAGGTGCTCATACTTATCATTACTGGCGGAGGAGACGGCAGTGTTATACTAAAGTTCAGCAGACAGAATGATAAAGCTGCATTAAACCGAATCAATACAAAGGTGTATAGTATCTACAAGCATTATTTCAGAATATTCCTGGAGGTTATTTTATATGGAAATCTTTTATCTTGTTTTAGGCAGATTCCCTTCTCTGTCTAGGCATCGTGGATCGATCACCACCACCTTCTGGTAATACGGAGGGTCCGGGCCGGTATCCCGGCGACTGATGACAGTTTTCTGCAACGGAAGTTTTTCGAAAATGGAAGAAGAAGGGGATCCTGCCAGTTCGTACGGACCTTTTATCCTGACGGTCACCTTATTTACCTGGGTCCTGCTCATTTGGGCCGGCTGGGTATTCATATTTGCGAGCGATACAGTGACTGGTTCATACCCGTACCGATACCCCGATTTCTGGATCAATCCCTATTATTATGTTGCCTTTACGATGTTCACGATGGGGAACGGTGATTTTTACCCGCAGGAAGGTATTTTCCAGCTCCTGACTTCACTGATAATAGCCAGCGGGATGCTTTCTGCTACGTATTGTGCTTCATACATCTCCGTGCTTTAGGTGCCGCTCAGCAGAAACGCTCGTTTGCGGACAGTGTGACAGGGTTAGGGAAAAATCCTGCAGAAATCGTAGAGAAAATGTTCAACGGCAGCGACCCGCGTGAAATCGATCTGGATCGATGAACCTGCTCCTCAAGTCAGTTCCTTGACCCAGAATAGATATCATTTCCGCTTCTGCATTACTACCACAGTGAAAAACCACAACGAGGCTGTAGCTCTGGCAATGGTTGATCGCCACGGAATCACTGACTTACCGGATGGGGATTGACTAAAGAGCACACATCCAACCCGTATCCTTCGAGTAGAAATAAGGTCCAGCATCAATACTTATCTGGAAACGCTAAATGCAGCTGAATATTGAACCGGCCAATCAGGATCCACCGCTTCCGGACGCTGAATTATCTTCGAAATCATGACGTACCGGTCGTTTCAGATGAAGAATTCAGGAAACGTCGAGGGGCTAAGCACACGCCTAGCCGCAAACTATGGGGGGCAGTGAAAAGCTGACGCCTGGGACTGGCCGCTGCTGGTCGTTTATAATTGACAAAAGGGATGGTCCTTGCTGATCGTAGTTAGTCGGAGGACCATCCGTTTCGATTATGGCAGATAAGGATCACTGATTAGTACTATCTCTTCAAGTTCTCCATTTTTCTCCATATATTCTTCTGAATAGGTTTCCATAGGTTTTCTTTACAACACTGATGATAAAAGAGCGTTTTGGAGAATTGTATAGAAAAACCTGGCAATAAGTGACTGGCAAACGCGTAAATCAAGAGCCCTGAAGAGACCCTGAATCCTACAGACTGATCGTTTCGGTGCCGATTGATTTTACTCTGTAAAGAAAAAACACTTGACGAGCATCTCATTCCATGATAAGATTACTGATCGGTGAGTTTGAAAGAGAACTAAACTCAAGAAAAAGGATCTTTAAATGAAAAGAATACCTTATTTTAATAACAGGAGGTGCAAGTATAATGGCAGTAAAAATTCGTATGAAACGTATGGGTTCTAAAAGAAATCCATTTTACCGTTTGGTTGTAGCTGATTCTCGTGCTCCACGTGATGGACGTATTATTGAACAAGTTGGAACTTACAACCCTGTATCAAAACCAGCAGAAGTCAAAATCGACGAAGAACTCGTTATGAAATGGTTGAGAGATGGCGCTAAACCATCAGATACAGTTAAAAACTTATTATCTAAAGAGGGAATCATCAAAAAATTCCACGATGAGAAACACAGCAAGTAATTGTTCGAATTAAATGAGTCACTTGAGAAGAAAAGAATGGACTGTTGACTATTGACTGTTCCAGTCTTTTCTTCATTCTATATAGAGAGCATTTAAAAAAGGATGGTATTATGACTGATCACAGAGATGAGAGATTTAATCAGAACCATTGTCGAACCGCTAGTGAGTCATCCTGAAGACGTTAAACTTGATTTAAAGGACACAGATGACTTTCATGAATACTTGTTGTCTGTTCATTCGGATGATGTCGGTCGTGTGATCGGGAAACGCGGACGTATTGCCAAGGCGATCCGTTCCATCGTTTACAGTATCCAGTTCGATGGGCCCAAACGTGTCCGTCTGACGATCGTCGACTAGATCAACTGAACAGAAAACCGGGGATGGCTCATTGAGGTCATCCTTTTTTTATAGGAACGAGAGAACAGGAAGGACGTAATCATGGAATATTTTGACGTTGGTAAAGTGGTGAATACGCACGGAATCAGAGGGAGAAGTTCGTGTCGATCTCAGCACGACGAATCCCGATTCGCGTTATTATAAAGGCGCGCCTTTGACCTGGTTCGGTAAAGACGACGAGAGGGAAGAGCTGACCGTCCGTTCGCACCGCAAGCACAAGAATTTTGACCTGGTCGCTTTTGAAGGCTACGACAATGTGAATTTCGTGGAAAAATTCGTCGGCGGGACCTTGCGTGTCAGCGAAGAGCTGCTTCTGGATCTGCCTGAAAACGAATTCTATATTCACGAGATCATCGGCAGCACCAGTCATCGATGACGATACGGAAGAAGTAATCGGAACAGTGAAGGAGATCCTTTCACCGGGGGCCAATGATGTATGGGTCGTCAAGCGTCCCGGCAAGAAAGATCTGCTGCTTCCTTACATCGAACCGGTGATTTTAGATGTCGACGTTTTAAATCAGGTCGTCCGCGTGCATATCATGGAAGGACTGGACTGATGAAAATAGATGTTGTGACATTGTTTCCGGAAATGTTCTGCACGGACCGCTCGGGCATTCGATGGTCGAACGGGCGATCGACAGAGGCGTCGTTGACGTCGACCGCGTGAACTTCCGCCAGTTCGGCAAAGGACGGCATCAGGTTCGTTGACGATACCCCGTACGGTGGCGGGGCAGGGACGCTTCTCAAACCGGAGCCCCTCGCTCCGAAGCGATGGATCTGATCAACAGCGACCCGCGCGCCGGAAACGAAAAAACGTGTGATCTTGATCGACCGGCCGGCAAGCCGTTCGACCAGGAGATGGCTGAAGTAATTTCTCGGAAGAAGAATCATCTAGTCTTTCTCTGCGGCCATTATGAAGGCTATGACGAACGTATCCGCACACTCGTGACTGACGAGGTCTCCCTGGGCGACTACGTGCTCACAGGGGGCGAACTGGCGGCTATGGTGATGATCGATGCGACCGTGCGCCTGCTTCCGGGCGCACCGGGCAATGTCGATTCAGCTGCAGACCGATTCGGCATTCCAGCGGCCTTTTGCAGCATCCGCATTACACACGGCCGGCTGAATACAAAGGCATGACGGGTCCCGGACGCGCTCATGAGCGGCAATCGCTGGACCTGATCGAAGAGCTGGCGCCACACGCAAGTCGCTGAGGCGTACGTTTGAAAGACGCCCGGACATGCTTGCATCCTATAACTTGTCGGACAAGGATAAGGCGCTGATCGACGAGTGGAAAAGAGAAGCAGAAGAAACAGAGGAACAGTAAGACAAACGGGTGAATGGTATCAGGATTTTTTGATAAAACAAGTAAAACCCCTTTACACCTAAAAAACGTAGTATGGTAGAGTTAGTAATTGAGTGGGCAACCACTTTTATTTTCGCAATATTCCGCTGGGACGTGCTCTTAATGAGTGTTGCGCGAGAGGAGATGTAAACATGAATCAATTAATCGAAGATATCACAAAAGAACAATTACGTACTGACCTGCCGGATTTCCGTCCAGGAGACAGCGTGACTGTTCATGCGCGTATCGTTGAGGGTGAACGCGAACGTATTCAGCTTTTTGAAGGCGTGGTAATCAGTCGTCGTGGTAAAGGAATCAGCGAAATGTACACTGTTCGTAAGATTTCCGGCGGTGTCGGCGTTGAACGTACTTTCCCAGTACACTCACCACGTGTAGCTAAAATCGTCGTGACTCGTCAAGGTCGTGTCCGTCGTGCTAAACTTTACTACCTGCGTAACCTGCGCGGTAAAGCTGCTCGTATTCCAGAGCGCGTGACGTAACAACCAAATCAGGCATACATCGAACACCCCGCATCCCGTCATGGGCTTGCGGTGTTTTTTAGTACGTTTTTCATAGACCACCATCATCTAAAGCCTGATTCAATGGGAGCGTCCGCGGTAGGAGTCAGCTGGTCCCATGCAAAAAAAGCACCTGTTCAGGTATAGCCCTGAAACGGGGTGCTTCTGCGATCTAATCCATTTTGTTATTTGAACCAGGCTTTGGCAAGTTTGCTTCCGAGTAATACCACCAAGCACCATCAACGATTCAGAAAGACCCAGCCGGATAGTGAAAACTGTGCGATCGGTGTATACAATCGAGCACCAACGTTACGACCCATCAGCTAAACGTGTACCTAATCCCATGGACAAGCCACCTAAAGCGAATAAGAAGAACTGACGTACAGATAAGCTCATTTCAGACATGAAGGCTTCTTCTAACTCTGTTTGCCAGTGAGCAAGAAGACACCGTTCCGTAACAGGATACCGATATTTTGCGTACTGATAGGATTACTAAGAATGGTGAACTGTAATGTTCAGGAGCACCATGTGAGAAATCAGCTAAAGCTTCTGCTGAAACGCCAAACGTCGTCAAAGGCTTTACCAAACCATAAACCGTAAGGAGAGGGCAGCAGCCCCCAACCATCACGTGCCACACCCGATTCAACAAAAGCAAAGACTAATGCAATCACGATACAGCTGCCTTGCTTCAACGTCCACGGACGGACAAACAGGCGAGTTGTAGGTTTCATTTGAGCAAAATAACCGTAGTCCATTTTGAATCGAATGTGTCGGGTTCGTCTTGACGGGCTTCCACGATAGTGGGTCGTGCCCAAACCCTTGCGTTTACGCGAACGTTCAAACATCAGACTCGATGAAAACGACCAGTACCGCACAGTAAACCAGTCAGTAAAATGGCACCTAAGTAGCCGTTCAGAACCGTCCCACTTAAATAAATCCGGGAAGTACAGCACCTTTTTCAAATGTACCTGGAGCTGAACCAGGTTTCTGTGACACTAATTCACTTGAACGCTGCAGGGGGAAACCGACGAAGACGCCCATTCCAAAAGAGATCAAAGTGACAAACGCACGAGGTAAAGCCGTGACCAAGTCAGTCCAAGACACCAGACGCACGAGCAGGCGGAAGAAAGACATCCCAAAACGGCAACAATACGCACCGCCAGGCAAGCCCTAAGTTGATCGGATGTACATACAGTTTAAAAGTAGTAAGATCCGCATTAAACAAGAGAAGCCTGCTGGCAATCAATGATGAAATGAAAAACATAAACATCGATCGTACGCATCAACTTTCGTCTGACCCGAGTGGTATAAGCGCGATTGACACTTCCAAGCGAAGCCTGTATATACGCACGTGATAGTGCATAGCCCAATGTGATTCCCGCTAGTAAACGGAAATGACAACATCCCGAGTCCGAAAAATTGTAACCCATAAATAAAATAATACCTAAAAATGCAAAGCCAAAAATCGGTTGGATCTTAGACTCTTTCTGTACTGGTTTTGACAGTAACATACTAACTCTCTCCCTTGTATATGTGATTGATTTCACGATGATAATCTACAGCAAGAACTACTGTACCAGTTCAATCCAAACATTTCGTTATAGATCCATTCCTTTAAGGAATACCAACTAAAACCCTTTTAATGTTAGGCCTATGATTACACATTCCGACACTTGAAACACACACGTTTATTTTATATTTCACACTCTTGGATTGTGATTGTATTTACATGAACACAGCGGACGCTTTAATCCACTTTCAACACATCGCCCGCGGCTCTAGTCACCACTACCCCCATCTCGAGCAGAGACATGTTTTTCGAGTGACGGATTCTTGCAAGCTCCTGTAATTCACTTTGAGAAGTAACGCCAATGGAAAGAGCAAGGGGCAGTACTCACATTGCCTGCCTCGGGGCTGCGGTTCCACGATGACCTTTCTGCTGTCTCAGTGTACTCGATTCGTATTTGATTCATCGAGTTTCACGAAAAGAGGTGACTTGAATGACTTCTGAAAAAATGACCAGCGAGCCGATTCGCTCTTTTGCTTGCCATACCCTTGCTGACCGCTTGTGCAGTTAGAGACAACGTGGACAGCAGTGACGAAACGGCTGCCGAAATCATTGATCTGAAAGCCGGAGCTGTTTGAATTAAAAGAAATAATCGATGCGGCAGTCTTCTATATAGACGTATTGGAAAGCGAGATAGAGGAGAAGAGATAGCGATCAACGAACTTTCGCAAGCGTTCTCCGATATCTCGAAACGTTTACCGGGAAGAAAATGGCCGCCTACGAACAGTTTCTGGAAACCAGAGAGGTGAGTCAGTTCAAAAGCTATTCGCCGGAGAACATGTTGCTCCTATACTTTCATTCTATAGTGGAAAATGATCTCGAAAACTCTTTCATCAGCTCACTTATGACAACGGTTCACTGCCGGATAGCGACGCGTTCAAACAGGCGTATCTTGGAAGAGGAAACATCATTTCAGCCAAAGATTCAGTCCTTCAGTATCGGGACTATGATTTCATTAAAGTAAAGAAGAACACCGGACAGACGACTATGTGGCGGTCGAGATCAAAGGCAGTTACGGGACCTATGGCTTCATAACGATTTATGGATTGAAAAAAAGATGAGGGATCTGGAAAATGGATACGCTTGAATGCATGTGATGGAACATGCCGGATCCGCTAGACGGTCTAAAAGCTCGTGTCAGAAACTTTTGGTTTGGTCACGGTTGTGGATCCCAGTTCATAAACCCTCAAAATCAGCATTATTAAAAAATCCATGAGATAATCATGGAAGAAGTCTATATTTAGTAAGCGTTTTATGTTATAATTACTTTTGTGTGAAACAGAGACACGAAACTATACTTATTGGAGGATTTTAAAATGAGCGCAATTACAGAAAAATTCCAGCACTTAGCACAAGACAGAAAGATTCAATTCAAATCCAAGGATATCGAAACACCTATCCACAAAAAAGACGGCGAAACAGTTAAACAGAAGCAGGTCGTTTTCCAGACAGCGCTTCGCGTGACTAAAGAGAAAGCTGTTGCCTGTGGTGTGATCGTTCACGATTCCGATCAGCAGCGTGTAAACTACCAGATCACTTACAATAAAATCGGCCAGGTTACAGACCGCAACAAGATGCCTGAGATCACAACAGCCTTGAACGAAATCAACGCAATGCGTTCAGGTTACTACCGTTTCGTCATTTCAGGAGACGGTGAAATCATCATGCGTCACTTGGGTATCACTGGCGAAGATGTCAGCCCGATGATGGACGTTTTTGTTTTCGGCGGACGTATTTTGAGAGCGTTACTGCCTGAACTTGAAAAAATCGACGGGGTCGACGTTTCTCAAGCTAAATCTTAAGAAACGAGGCTGACTCAAGTGGAGAAATATTTGTTTGAAGCCACCGTTCATAATGAAGACGGGGTCGAAGGAACCGCCTATGTGGAAGGAGAAAATGGCCTTTCCGTTACGGTTTCCAGTCCGACGAGCGACAAGCCGGGGGACCAATCCGCAACGAGCTGCTTTCGGCATCTGCTTCGAACTCACTTTGTCTGAATGCGACCATCCAGGCGTTGCTTAAAGCCCGGGGCATGGACAACCGAAGCAGAGTGACGGCCAGGGTTCAGCTGAGACGTGAAGAGAGCGGCATAGGCTATTACTTCCAGGTCTACATTTCTGCAGCGATCGAAGGACTGGAGCTGGATCGTGCCAGAGATATCGTGCTGTCAGCGGACAAACGCTGTCCCGTCGCGAAACTCACCCAGAATGCCTCCACGATCGAACTCGAAACTGTCCCATACGAAGACTAAATGAAAGACCCGACAGAGTTTTTACTGCAGGGTCTTTTTCATCCTTATATGGTTGAATAAACGTAATCGCCTTTATAAGGTTGACTCCTTACAAGGCCATCGGTTTCCCGCCGGTTATGCCGTAGATCTGGCCAGTGATGTAACTGCCTTCGTCCGAGGCAAACAGAACATAAAGAGGAGCCCAGCTGGACCGGCTGAGCTGCTCAGCCAACAACACCATTGATTTCTGCCTTCCGCTTCAACGATCTCTTACATCATTGGCTCTTCTTCGCCGGGAAGAACTGATGGCGACATTGGCACCTCGCGGATAGCATGCGCGCCGTCCGATACCCGAATCGCCTCCTGTGATCAGGGCATTGCGTCCTTCCAGACGGTTATAGCCTTTATAAGACTTCGAATCGGGTGGGTTCCATTTCATCGATGGCCGGAGGTCGTTCTGTTTAGGAAACTTCTCAGACTTCGTACGCGGATCAGTTAGTTTTCTCTGACATTAACGTTCGACTCCTTGATAGTTTTATTTTATTCTTTTTACCGAACACTTAAATTCTATCAATAGGGTTCACCAATTTCTATTCATAGGCCTTGGGTACCTATTCACAGACAAAATTAAACTGAAAAAGGTTGAAACTTGAAAATCAACCATTTTTAGTTTATATTAAGGAAGAATGATCGAAAGGAGAGACGTCATAATGAAACAGGACACAAAAGTGGCACTGATCGCCGACATCATTGCTTCCAAAAAGATGAAAGAGCGGGCCCAGACGCAGGAGTATCCTTTCCGGTATATCTGGATAAAGTGAACAAGGCATTTTCAAAGCAGATCGACTCGCACCTGACCATCACACTGGGGGACGAATTCCAGGGGATCGTCGAAGATGTGGAAACGGCCTTTTTACTCATCGACCTTATCACGCTGGAACTGCAGCTGAAGACACACCAGCAGCTGGACGAAGAGATCTCTTTGAGGTGGGGGATCGGCATCGGGGCATTGACCACACCGATCAAAAACAAAGAACTCAGCATCGGTGCGGACGGCCCTGCATACTGGCATGCCAGAGAAGCGATCGACTCGGTCCATGAAGACAATGATTACGGTCTGCTCAATGAAAAAATCAAAACAGTACAGGCAGATGACCTGTTTCACAACAGCGTCATCCGGCTTCAGAACGTGATCCGCAACCAGTGGACCACGACGCAGAAAGAAACGGTGTATCATGTGCTGAAGGCCAGTCATTATGCCGCGGTAAGCAATCAGCAGGTCACGGAGGCGCTGGAAAAAGGGCTGAACAAAGCATTCAGTGCCCAGACCGTCAGTAAGCGAATCATTTCGACACAGATCAAGCAGTACATCCAGTCGCGAAAGCTCCTCGCTGAAAAAATCGAAGAAGGGAGGGACTGACATGATCATCGAAGCACTCATTGCCCATGTCGTCAGTTATTTCTATTTCCAGCCGACGAGTACTGATGAGTCAAGAGAAGCTTATGCAGTCTCTCAAGCCCTTCAGTTTGTCTGGGCTTCTACGAGCGCGCTGTCTACGGCCTGAATGACGGGCAGTGATGGCTTTAAATCGAAGTGGCTCGTGATCGTATCCGGCCTGCTGCGCGGGTATATCTTATTCGAGAACAAGATCAAGAACCCGCTGAAGTTCTTCTTCACGAGCAACTCTGAGCAGTGATCACTCGCTGCACATGTTTTACGTAAAGAACCGGTCCATTCGTTCAGTTTTCTATCCAGCAGATGCTTTATCTGCTTTGGCATATTCGTCTTGAACGCAGATTGTTACTGTCAGTGAGAATCCATTCATTCTTGCCGGCATCGGTGTGTTGTTTCCTGATCATTCTTGTGAGCCAGTCTCTATGTTTTGAAAAGAAAAGATACGGGTACTGACTATCCTGGAACAGACTGCTCAAGCATGCGAGCACCTATATCGTTCTGAGTGCCAGTCAGCTCTGATCCTGCTTGCAGGTGGTTTTTCTGGGACTGAATCTGCTTCAGCATTCACCCCTCCCGTTCAGTCTGTTTATTGTTCAGTCGCCATATCGGGTGCTGATAGCCTTGAGTTTCGTCTTATTGCTTTTGATGAAGCCGACTAATCTGGTCATCCGTGCAGTCAGTTCCAAGTACGACCCGAAAAAGGCCACCGCTCTCCCGTCACATACCGAGCAGCGACATCGGGTTCAAAGGAGCACGGGCCATGATCGGTAACCTGGAACGTCTGCCGATCCGCTGTCTTTTTTCTTCGGCAGTCTCCTGTCAGTGGTCGCGATCCTGTCCATCAAAGCCTTTGCGCGCTATAAGCTGATTGCTGAGGACCCGTACTTTTCCGAGTACTTCGTGATCGGCACGATGCTGAGCGTTCTGATCACGTTCGGCTGCTACGCACTGCTGGTTCTGATGTTCATTTAAAAGTATTCAGCAAGCGATTGAAAAATGAAAACGGTTAGATATATAATAAACTTACTTAAAAATGAAGGAGTCAGGATAATGCCAACGGAATGGAACGGTTTCAGCGCATGGTACAGCAGTTTCTTAATAAACACGGGGACGAATTCGCTTCTCCTGAGGAAGCCGTCGATTTCTTTACACGAATGCTAAACGATGGACCAATGGAAGATAACAGTTTCAGTGAATCGGAAATGGAAACGAAAGAAACACGGTCCATGAACAAGCTGGAAGAGGCCCAGTCGGTCTCTTCACTGAAACGCCGGAAAAACCTATCCGGGAAGCAATAGAAATCTGGCCGGAAAACTGGGACGCCCAGGCCATGCTGCTTGATTCAGATTTCAACACAGATTTGATCGATCTGATCGAACAGTATAAATTTCTCGAAAAAAGAGCGCATAAAGACTGGGCCCAAAATACCGAAAGAGGCGGCTACCGTCATGTGGAGGAACGGCCATACCTGAGACTGAAAGGCAAGCTGGCCTTTTTGTATCTGGAAGTGGGCATGCTCGATCACGCGCTGGATCATCTCCTGGAGCTATACAACATAGACGAGACAGACGCGCTGGGGACACGCTACAAGATCATGACCGTGTATGTGCGCAAGTTCGACTGGAAGAATGCCTGGCGCTTCTTTCAGAAGGCTGAGAGTGCCGAAGAAGACGACCAGATGCTGCTGCCGATCATTATCCTGGCCGTCCTGACCGACCGCAGAGATCTGGCCAGGAACCTGCTGGAAAAACTTGTGGAAGTCAATCCTGAAACAAGTGATCTGTTCGTCGCTGATATGTGGCCGCTCAGAGACCTCTACGACGATCAGATCACTGCGTCAAGTTCTTATCGGCCGTTTTCTTACCAGAGCTTACTCATGGCCTTGAGAGATGTTCTGTATCTCATTGTGGAAAATGATTATCTCTTCAGCTGGCTGAAGCGCGAGACGCTGGAGCTGCTGCCTGAAGACCAAAAATCCAAATCAAGACGTCAGGCTTTCTATGGCGAAATCGATCCCTCCGGACACGTGGATATGGCTGGATGTCTTTAACTCTCAAAGAGACGAAGAGTCTAATCCGCTCCGGGGAATGAAAATCGACCGTCTCCGAGCCCTTTACCTGAGCCGGTACTGCGGACTTATGAAGACTTTGCCGAAATAACTGAAGAAGATGTCCTTGGTCTGGATGGTATCGGTCCTGTAACGATAAAAGAGCTCAAAGCGAACGGCGTGACGTTCAGGGACTAGTCTGTTTTCTTCTAAATAAAATGGAGACCCGGGTTTTATATGGAAAAAAATGTTGGGAATGAAGTAAGAGTGTGTTATTATAAACTCAAATTAAATAGAATACCACTAGGGGTGCCCGTCACTGAAAATGACGGGCTGAGATTGACATTGTTCTGACCCTTAGACCTAATCTGGTTCGTACCAGCGGAGGAAAACGTGGCTGATAACTATAGCGGACGGAAGACTATTTTCTGCGTGCTTCTGTTTATCGTAAATAAAACGCAACACCACTTTTTTGTCCTCCAGGGACGAATCAGTGGTGTTTTTTATTTGATGAAAAATGAAATGGAGAGGAAGAGGTTATATGAACACCAGAAAAACGGTTCAAACATCTTTATTGATAGCAATCGGCTACATCGGGAGCAGCATCTTTGTCATTCCGCTGGGCTTTGTAAGAATCGCTCCCATGCAGCATCTGATGAATATCGTCACGAGTGCTCTGCTCGGCCCGTGGTACAGCCTGACACAGGCATTCAGTGTATCTTTTATGCGAACGTTACCGGTACAGGATCACCTTTGGCCTTTCCCGGGAGCATGATCGGGGCATTTCTTTCAGGTATGCTGTTCAGGCACTATAAGAAATTCTGGCTTCTTGGAGCAGGAGAAGTCATTGGTACAGGAATCTTCGGTGCTCTGATCGAGTTATCCGATCGCAAGACTTGTTCTGTCGCAGGAAGCCACACTTTTCGGTTTCCTGCCGCCTTTTTCCTGAGTTCACTGGCCGGGACGATCATAGGATTGTTCATCAGTTGTTCAGGCAAAAGAGAAAAATTTATCTAAACTGTTAGGGGAAAGACAAAAATGAACAGAGACAGTCTGCTGAAGAAGATACGCCGGGAGAATCCGCTGGTGCACAGCATCACGAACCAGGTCGTGGCCAATGACGTCGCCAACAGTCTGCTTGCGATCGGTGCTTCTCCCATGATGGCCACAGCTCGCGGAAGAAATGGAAGAAGTAGCTGGATTCGCCGAGGCTTGTGGTACTAAATATTGGAACCTTGACGGCAGAAACGTTAAAAACCATGGAGCTGGCCGGAAAGTCTGCCAACATAAAGGGAGTCCCGGTCATTCCTTGATCCTGTCGGGGTCGGAGCGACGCATTTCAGAAAAGAGGCCGTTTCCCGTCTGCTGAAAGAAGTGAAGATTCAACTGATAAGAGGAAACGCCGGTGAAATGGCTTATCTGGCCGGGATCAGAATGGACCAGCAAGGGTGTCGATTCAGGAGAAGGAACGGCTTCAGGGAAGGAAATCGCAGAACGTGTTGCAAAACGCTATCAGACGATCGCTGCGGTCAGTGGAAAAGAGGATTTTGTTTCTGATGGGAGACAGACCGTCGGCATTCTGAATGGGGATCCTCTTTGACAACAGTTACCGGAACCGGCTGCATGTTGAGTGGGATATGCGGTGCCTTTCTGGCAGTAGGGAAAGATACTGCATTAGAAAGCACGGTCCAGGCATGTGTCACCTATGCCGTGGCGGCTGAAATGGCGGCAGAAAATCCTTCAGTCAACGGGCCTGGTAGTTTCCGCGTGTCATTGATGGATGCCCTTTATAAAGTAACTGACCAGGACGTTTTGGAAAAAGAAAAAATCATACGATACAGCACCGAACAAAGCGAGGGAGGAAGCGAATGAGAAATTACAGGTCTTGACGATAGCCGGAAGCGACAGTGGGGGTGGAGCCGGGATACAGGCAGACCTCAAAACGTTTCAGGAAAGAGACGTTTTCGGGACATCGGTCATTACAGCGGTAACAGCTCAGAACACGCTCGGGGTCCAGGGATCTGTAGAAGTGCCGCTGGAAGGTGTCAGACAGCAGATGACTTCTGTTTTTTCGGATTTCAGTATCGCTGCCATGAAAACTGGTATGCTTGTCGATGAGACGTATATCACCCTTATAGCGGAGGAGCTGCCGCTCATCCAGACATTCAGCTCGTTGTGGATCCCGTCATGGTCGCCAAGGGAGGCGCCCTTTTGATGGAAACACAGGCCCTGGAAGCAATGAGGACTAAACTGGTTCCTCTAGCTGACGTATTGACACCGAACATCCCGGAGGCGGAAGAACTGACTGGAATGACGATCGAAACAGAAGAAGACATGAGAACAGCCGCAGCACTCATTCAAAAATCCGGCAGTAAAAATGTTCTGATAAAAGGCGGACATATGGAAAGCACAGAACGTGCCCGTGATTATCTGCTGATGGCGGATCGAACAGAACGGCGGTATGATTCACCGCGCATAACGACAAAGGACACGCATGGAACAGGATGCACGTTTTCTGCCTGCATCGCTGCGGAACTGGCTAAAGGGCAGTCCGTTGAAAAGGCGGTCGAAGTGGGGAAAGCCTTCATCCAGGCCGCTATTGCTCATCCGATCCACGTCGGTAACGGCCACGGTCCGACCAATCACTGGGCATACAGGGAGAGTGTCCAATGAAAAGGGCTGTTGAGAAAGCACTTGAATTGTATTTTATCGCAGGGACGCAGGATATAAAAGGCCGGTCATTACCCGATGTCCTTAAGGAGGCCCTGGAAGCGGGAATAACTGTCTTCCAGTATAGAGAAAAGGGACCGGGAAGCCTGAAAGATCCTGCCTGAAATCAAGCATATGGCTGAAACCTGTCTGAACTCTTTGCCGTTCGGCGGGTGTCCCTTTCTGGTAATAAATGGATGATGTTTCCCTTGCCGTGGCTATCGGAGCCGATGGTGTACATGTCGGCCAGGAAGATTTGACAATTGAAGAAACAGTCCAGCTGGCAGGCGAAGACATGTTTGTCGGCTTATCTGTCAATTCTTTCGAACAGTTTTTGACGGCTGAAAAACTGGAAGGCGTCGATTACATTGGTGTGGGTCCCGTTTACTCCACCTCTTCAAAAGTCGACGCGAAAAAAATTATCGGTTTGGAGCTGCTGAAAAAGACAGCAGCCAGGAAGACCAGAAAACCTATTGTGGCAATCGGCGGTATTTCCGAAGATCGGGCTATACTTGTCAGACAAACCGGAGTGAATGGTAATTGCGGTGATTTCTGCTATAACAAAAAGTACCGGATATCAAACAGACAGTCTCCTTGTTGAAGAAAACAGTTTAGTCATAATCAGCTCTAAGCTGGATCACACACTCTGATCTTATCGTATAATGACCCGTCAAATGAATTAATAAACAACTCTGCGTGGATTACCCATTTCTATTCCTGTAAGAAACTGTATTAAAGAGTATAGACTTCGTTCTGATCAGTCACTTTTTCTAAGTCAAAGCGGGCGTGCATTCATGTACAATGGTCTTATATGAAAAAATAATGAGAAGCCGAAGGAGATAGTTATGGTCTTTAAGCAAATCGAATCACAAACCCTTCCAGATATCCATTCTGAAGGTCATTTATATGAACATGAAGAAACGGGAGCCAAGGTCCTGCACCTGGCCAACGACGCACACGAACAAGTCATTCACGATCGCTTTCAAAACACCGCCGTATAATGACGACGGTACTCGCCCATATCCTGGAGCATTCCGTCCTGAACGGGTCGAAAAAATATCCGTCCAAAGAGCCGTTCGTGGAACTGATCAAAGGCTCGCTCAATACCTTTGTCAACGCCATGACGTTTTCCGACAAAACGATTTATCCGGTGGCATCCACGAATGAAAAAGATTTCGGTCATCTGGTGGGCGTGTACTTAGATGCCGTCTTCCAGCCGAAACTGTATGAAGACGAACAGATCCTGGCCCAGGAAGGGTGGCACTACCACCTCGAAAACGAAGAGGATGACCTGATCTATAAAGGGGTCGTTTACAACGAGATGAAAGGGGCGCAGGCTTCACCGGAGCGCCAGGTCTACGATCACGTATCCAGTCAGCTTTACCCGGGGACCGTCTACAGCAACAATTCCGGCGGTGATCCGAAAGCCATCCCGACACTGACTCAGGAAGAATTCGTCACTTTCCATCAGAGATACTACCACCCGAGCAACTCGCTGACGATCGTTTACGGCGACTTGAACATCAACAAGGTCTTCGGTTCGCTGGAAGGATACTTCACCGGCATGGGCAGACTTGACGAAGAGACCGACTTGTCCTTTGAACCGAAAAAGTCAGAAGAGTCGGTTTATACCGACACGTATTCCATCACAGCGGGAGACGATCCGACCGGGAAAGATTATCTGGCCCTCGGCTGGCACGGCGCGCTGCCTGACGAGACACTGGACATCTTCGGTCTGGAAGTCCTGGACGAGATCCTGTTCGGGAACAACTCAGTCACCGCTTAAAAAAGCCTTGCTCGACGCTGAGATCGGCGGAGACATCAACAGTGACGTTTCCGACATCGGTTATCCGACCGCTTTTCTGATCATGGCGAAGTATTCAAGCGCCGATAAAATGCCGACATTCAAGCAGGTCGTGGAAGAGACACTGACCGAGCCTGGTGAAAAACGGCATCGACAAAGACCTGATCCAGGCAGCACTCAACAAGATCACCTTCCAGACCCGTGAAGCGGCAATCTCGGAAGACAATCCGCGCGGGGTCATCTACGCGATCCAGTCACTCAACACCTGGCTGTACGGCAAGGACCCGTTCGTGAATCTGCAGTTCAACGATTATCTGGAAGAACTGGCCAACAAAGTCGACGAGGGCTACTTCGAAGACCTGATCCAGCGCAAATTCCTGGACAACGACTTGTTCACGTAGGTCATTTTAAAAGCCGAACCAGGCAAAGAGCGACAAGCAGGAAGAAGAAACGCACAGCTACCTGCAGGAATACAAGAGCAATCTGCCAGAAGAAGAACGTGAACGCATCATCAAAGACACGCAGGCGCTGATGGCACGTCAGGAAACGCCCGACGCTCCGGAAGACCTGGCCAAGATCCCGACGCTGAAACGCGAAGATCTGACCACAGATGAACCGGACTACCCTATCGAGGAGGAACCGTTCGGTGAAGAGACGTCGTTCTACCATGCCGAGCAGTTCACTTCAGGGATCGACTACATCAACTTGTACTTTGACATCAGAGACTTTGACGCGGAAGATTATCCGCTGCTGGGCTATTTCAGTCATCTGCTGGGCAAACTGGCGACCGAAAACTATGATGAAGCCGCGCTCGGAGACGGAAATCGACACACACACCGGCGGCATCCACGGGAACGTCGCTGTCTACGAAGACAAGGAAGGGAACATCAAGCCGTACTTCAAAGTCAGCGGGAAGGCCCTGGCAGCTTCTTGGGAAGATCTGACCGGACTGATGAAAGAGTATCTGCTCGCATCAGTTCGACAACAAGGGGAGAACTGCTGAAGATCACACAGCGTCTGATCTCCAACTTTGAAAACCAGGTCAACTTCAGTTCGCATGCCTTGGTCGCCAACCGTGCCCTGAGCCAGGTGAAACCGGCCGCGAAGCTGAACGAACTGCTCAACGGCATCGATCAGTTCAATTATCTGAAAGGCATCCGCGATGAGCTGAAATCCGATTCCGTGGAACTGAACCTCAAGCTGACCCAGATGCTGGCAAGACTGCTGACTAATGACCGTCTGAACATCCTCTACACAGGTGGGGCCGACCGCAAAATGCAGGTCAAAGACGTGCTGACGACCGCTTTCGCATCACTGCCAAGTCAACCGATCGGTGAAGCCGTCACGTACAAGCCCGGACCTAAGCAGAATGAAGCCTACGTTACTGCACAGGACGTCAATTACGTCGGACTGGGGAGTGACGCGATGCAGACACGTCGGACTACTCCGGACCGTCACAAGTCCTGTCGACAGCCTTCCGCTTCGATTACCTGTGGAACAACATCCGAGTGAAGGCGGCGCGTACGGTTCGCTTTATCAGCACCGCCGCAACGGCAATTTGGCGCTGGGGTCCTACCGTGATCCGAACATCGGCAAAACGCTCGACGTATACCAGAACATGCCGGACTATATCAAAGGGCTCACGCTTTCCGAATCCGAGCTCCTGAAATATATCATCGGCACGCTAAGCCCACTCGAACAGCCGAAGTCCGCGCACAGCAAGGGACTGACCGCCTTCAACCGCTTGAAACGCAACATCACCAAAGAAGACATCGTCCAGCTGAAAGAAGAGATTCTGGCGACCGATTCCGACAAACTGGCTTCTCTCCATGATGATTTCAAAGCAGTCATTGAAGCAGTGGACCGTCGTGGTCATCGGCAACAAGGCCAAGATCGAAAACGAAAAAGACCTGTTCGACAAAGTCTACGAGCTTTATTAGTCAAGTCCTTCATAAACAGATCAGAAGCTGTCACAGGTTTCTGATCTGTTTTATTGTCAAAGGCTATTCATTGCATCTCTAAAAAGCTGCGCTGTATACTGAATATGTCGATCAGTGAGGAAAAGCATTTTACTGCTATATTTATTCAAAAGGAGGAGGGATAGATCATGAATACCTTAGTTGCCGTTTCAATCGTGCCGCTTGGAGAAGGAGAGAGTGTTTCTGATCACGTCGCCAAAGTGATCAAAGTGCTCAACGATTCCAGCATGCCGACCAAGACCACGTCCATGTTTACCGAGATCGAAGGGCCGTGGGATGAAGTAATGGCTGTGGTGAAAAAGGCCGTCGAAGTCCTAACTGAACAGGGCATACGTACCGAAGTCTTTATCAAAGGCGACATCAGACCCGGCCACGAAAACATGATGGAATCAAAAGTAACGTCCGTCAATGAACACTTGGATTGACGATCAGCGCTTTAAGGCCAGGACTCGTCTGAGATTAAACAGACAAGTCCTTTTTCATGTATCAAAAGATAGTTTTAACATGGATTGCGGTTTATTCCCCAAACCCATATAATAAAGGAAACAGTGAAATGGAGACGATTACATATGACAGACAGTTATGAATACATGCCGAAAGCGACTGCACAGCCCAAAGGAATGAAGACCGTTTCCGGAGATAAACAGAACATCCGGGCACGCATCATACCAGAAGATCTTATCTATCAGCGAAAAAACAACCGGAATTTAAGGATTCGTATGGTCTACCCTGAGGGATATGAACTGAATGGACCATATCCCGTGCTTGTGCATATCCAGGGGTCCGGATGGTTCCAGCAGGATCTGAACAACATCATCATGGACTTCAAAGAGATCGTGACCCGCGGTTTTGTCTTAGCCATCGTGGAATACCTACCCATTCCGGATGCCACGTTCCCCGGTCATATCCATGACGCGAAAACGGCTGTCCGCTATCTGAATGCCCATGCCGGCGAACTGGAGCTGGATATGACCAATCTCTTCCTTTCGGGGGATTCAAGCGGCGGCCACACAGCGGTCATGGCCTGGGCGACATGGCACAAATATGCTGGACAAGTCGACTGAGCCACTTCCAGCTGATCAAAGCCTGCATCGACATTTACGGTGTGACCGACTTTGAAGCGATCGCTGAACCAGCCTTCTGCGACGGATCACGCCAAACCGACCAGCCCGCCGAATCTTTTGCTTACCGAATTCATCAGGGGTGACGATGGGGCCCACGTCAAACAGGCCTCTGTCTCTTATTATCTAAACAGGTACAAACCCGAGAGCCCGCTGTTGATCCTGCACGGCAACAAAGACACAGTGGTTCCATTCGAACAAAGCGCCCTGCTCTATGAAGCATGCCAGAAGCATGACATCGAGGCAGAATTTTACTGTGTGGACGACGCCGATCACGGGGGAAGCATCTTCTATACCGATGAAGTCGTCGGGATCATTCGAGAATTTCTAATCAAGCATATCGATTGAAAAATTTATTAGGAGGGGACAAAATGACTACAAGCAGCCAATATGAAAGATTTAATTCAGCCTTTAATAGATTGGACAGGGCAATCATAAAGAAACTGCATTTATCGAACAATGAACACAGGAATGGTTTTTCAAATATGATAAATAAAGGAAGAAATAACGGAGATAAATTAATCTCAAGTTATTACAGCAGACTAAAAGTCATCAATGATTTAAGAAATACGATAACGCATGCGTCTACAACCGATGAGCCTATAGCTTATCCTAGCAACAGTATTATAGAAGAGGTTAATACTATTGCTAGCAAAATCAGCCACCCTGAAAAAAGTTAGAGATTTATTTATTAATGATGTTATATCCTTCAATGATAGTGACCGCCTTAGCAACGCTTTAAAAATTGTAAGAGAAAAAATTACACTCAATTCCCAGTATTTAAAAATGAGCAACTGATTGGGTTAGTGACAGAAAACGGAATAACAAAATACCTAGCTAGTGTGATTGAAGGAGATATAATTTTAGTCGAAAAAACGTCTTTATCTGAAGTTCTTCAAGCCGATGATAGCGTTGACTCATACGATGTCATTTACGAAAAACAAATCTATTTATTACATTGAAGAGATTTTTAACAAACAAATCCAAAAAGGGTAATACAACATTTATACTGCTTATAACTAAAAAAGCGAATAACATGATTACTTCAAAAAATGATATAGTAGGCATTATTACTCCATGGGACATTCCCACATTGGTCGACAATAAGTAGATGAAAAAGTAAGTTGGATTAATTTCTGGCTGGCTTTTCTGCTTGAAGTAATTAGGTTAATATCAAACTGAAGATTGAATTAAGGTCAAAACAGGTTATACTGGTATAAGGTAGTGTTTCGTTTACTGGAGAAAGGATGAGGACCGGATGGGGTTTTTTTTATTTTGCACTGATCATGAGCGTCGGTTTGCTTTTAAAAGACGAAAATGAGATGACTAAGTCATTCAATGCCGTCGATACATACAGACGGCCATTTAAACTTGCCACTTTTATCCATATCATTTTCATGGGCGTGTTCATGGTGCCGTTTGACTCTATCGACACGACAATGATCTTAATGTATCCTGTATTATACTTGTTTGTCGGCATCATCTTGTACGGGCTCTATAAGAACCAGCCCACGAAAGTATTGAAGCTCGTCATTATGTTGCATTTAGTGGGTTTGGTCGGACGGATCGCGCTTGAATGGATGGAACGGACACCTTTGAAGCGTAGCTAATGTCGTCCTGTCCATAGCCCTCGTTCCCTTATATCTCTATATCATCCAGCTGGTCCTCACCCTTAAACGTTTCCCCAGCGACTGATCACGACCAAAATTCGGTCATTTCTCCTTACCGGTGAATGACATATAAAAAGGAAGGTTTTATGAAAACATCAAAGAAACGCCTGGACTTTACATCATCTCACTGTTCATCGTCTCGTTTAGTCGTATTCTACATATACACCCCTGCACTGAATATCCATTCGCAGCAGTTCAGGTTTCTGCTGCTGATTTTGTCAGCGCTCATCATTGCCATCGAAATCACACTGGACGGTCAGTTCTTTTATGCAAAAAAACTGAAGTACGGCGTTCTGGCCCTGCCTGTACTGGTGGTCATTGGTATCGGTGTCGGTAACCTGGTCAATGGCGTCATGTTCCGTGCCACGGATTATGCCTCACTTATCGAAGTGGAAGAAAAAAGCTTTGAAGAGGATTTTCCGGCCATGGACGAATCATCCATCCCGATGATGGACAGAGACACAGCCCAGCGCCTGGGTGACAGACGGATCGGCTCGATCAGTGAACTGGTCTCTCAGTTCGTCCCTGCCGAAACGTACACTCAAATCAATATCGATAACGACCCGTACCGTGTCACGCCGCTGAAGTACGCCAGCTTTATTCGCTGGTTCACTAACCGCAGTGAAGGGATACCCGAATTATCTGAAAGTCGACATGGTCTCGGGGGCCGTGGAAGTGGAAGATCTGGATGAAAACATCAAGTATTCGGATTCTGGAGTATCTGAATCGTAATGTGAAACGTCACCTGCGTTTTAATCATCCAACTAAACTTTTCGAAGACCCGTCGTTTGAAGTTGATGACGAAGGCCATCCCTACTATATCGCTACGACCTATGAAAATGTATTCTGGTTCAAACAACTCGAGCCAACTGGATTGATCGTTTTAGACGCGGTAACAGGAGAAACAGAAGAGTATGACTTGGATTCTATGCCAGAGTGGGCTGACCGTGTGTATTCGGCAAATCTCATCATGCAGCAGCTCAATTACCGCGGACAGTACAGCAGCCGGCTTCTTCAATGCGCACTTTGGCCAACGTGGTGTAACTGCAAACGACAGATGGCTATAACTATATTCCAATGGATAACGATATTTATCTCTATACTGGAGTCACTTCCGTCAACAATGATGCCTCTAATATCGGATTTTATCTTGTCAATATGCGCACGAAAGCAGCTGATTATTACCCGGTCACTTCAGCTAGACGAAGTATCGGCCATGGAATCGGCAGAAGGCTCGCTCCAGCAGATGCGCTTCGAGTCGACTTTCCCGCTCCTGATCAGTCTGAACGACCGTCCGTACTACATTTCATCCCTGAAAGATGATTCCGGCCTCGTCCGTTCGTATGCGCTGGTCGATGCACAGGATTACCAGAAAGTCATCACCAGTGACACCGTAGACGGCTTGATCACACAGCTGAACGGACAGACGATCACCGATTCAGATGACGCCGAAGAGGACATCGTGGACGTTGTCGATGAGAACGTGACTGAAGTCAGCGGCCAAGTCGAAAACATCTCGCAGGCGGTCGTTTCCGGCAACACGATCTACTACTTCATGATCGACGGGAGCATCTATAAAGCCGACATCGAACTGCACGATGGACTCCCATTCGTTGAAGAAGGTCAAGTCGTCGAAGGCGAAGCCAATGAAAACAATGAATTCAAGGTGATTATTTTAGACTAGTAGTCAGTAAAAGCACATCAGTCATTCTCTTTGTTTACGGAGATGTGACAGATGTGCTTTTCTTGCTAGAAAAGTCAAAAATATAAATAGCTTTCGACCGTAGGCAATGATACTATAAATCTAATCCATCCACCACGACCGACGAAGTGGTGAGGTACATAAACGCATCAGGAGGAACTTTTCATGTCAGCAAACAGATCGAGAAAAAAGAGAGTCACTAAAACGAAAAAGAAAAAACCGCTTTACAAACGCTGGTGGCTGTGGCTGCTTGCTTTAGGGATCGGAGCCGGAGCCGCGATCGGCATGAACGGCGAAGAGACCGCTCGACCGGAAGAAGAGGAGACTGAACTCGTCCAGGAAGCAGAAAGTGAAGGCGAGGATCAGGAACAGACCGAAGACGAACCGGAAGAGGTCGTGGAACCAGAGGAACCTGAAGAATCTGAAGAATCGGAGGATGTCTCCACCGAAGAGCCGACTGAGGCAGCTGAAGAAGAACCCGAGGAAGAAGTGGAAGAGGAAGCCGCTCAGCCTGAAAAAGCAGTAGAAACACCCGAGAAAAAGACTGAGGCACCGAAGGAAACCGTCACTACCGAACAGAAGGCTGCTCTGGCCAAGGCAAAAGAACATTTGAACCAGACCGCCTTTTCTGAGATGGGCCTTTATGATCAGCTGATTTTTGAAGGACATTCACAGGACGCCGCCAAGTACGCACTCATAACGATCGGCGCGGACTATAAACAGCAGGCCCTGAAACAGGCACAGCAGTACGTCAGTGAGTCTGCCTTCTCCAAAAACGGCCTACTGGAACTGGCCGGTTTATAATACAGCCGAGAACACTCGTGACTTCTAGTCATGACAGATGAATCGGCTTCGATTGAAGCATAGCGTTTGCTATGTTAATCAATCAACAGATGTTGGTTAAAATGTTAGATTATGGACCTTCATATGAGGGGTAAAACAATACATATGTTATAATATATTATAGGTGTTTAGTATGTCAGAACTACATTATGGACGTGGTTATGTCTATGCCATCCAGTACCACTTAGTTTGGTGTGTAAAATATCGCCAAGATATTTTAGTTGATACAAATAGATATTGATATTAAAGAATTATTAAAACATATTGCTACTGAAACAACGTTGAGATCATGGCTATGGAAACAGACATTGACCATATCCATTTACTTATCGAATGTAAACCGCAACATTATATCCCTAATTTAGTCAAAGCATTCAAAGGTGGTCTCTGCCAGACTATTATTTAAACAACATCCCGAACTGAAAAAATCACCTTTGGGAGGACATTTGTGGAGCCCCAGCTACTTCGTAGCGACCGTTAGTGGAAAACACAGAAGAACAAATACAGCTATATATCACTAGTCAGAAAAAGAAATGAGGTGAAGGCAATGTTACGCCATAAAGCCTATAAATATAGAATTTATCCAAATAAAGAACAAGAAGTATTGATTACTAAGACCATCGGTTGTTCACGTTTCATCTATAACCATTTCTTGAATTTGTGGAATGACGAATATAATAAAACACACAGAGGCTTATCTTATAATGCTTGTTCGGCTATGCTCCTCTAATGAAAAATAATGAAGCCACACAGTGGCTGAAAGAGGTAATAGTATTGCTCTTCAATCTCTCTGAAACATCTTTCCGACTCTTTTTCCAGATTTTTCAAGAGAACAAACGAAGCGGCCACGGTTTAAAAGTAAGAAGAATCCTGTGCAAAGCTATACGACTAAAGAGTGAACAACAGATATCGCAATTAACGGTAATCGGTTGAAATTACCTGAAGTTAGGACACGTCAGATTTGCAAGTCAAGAGCCTAAGAGCCTAAGGGGCGTATCTTCAATGCGACCATCCGAAGAAATCCGAGTGGTAAGTTTTTTGTTGCCTTGCTCTGTGAAGACATCATCACCTATCCGAAAGCAGATGCTGCTATTGGGATTGATTTGGCATTGCCGACTTTGCAATTCTGTCTACGGGTCAAAAAGATTGACAGTAATAGATTTACGTCAAAGATGGAGAGTAAACTGAAACGGGAACAACGTAAGTTGTCAAGACGTGCGTTACTTGCCAATAGAGAAAGGCATTCTTCTATTAGATGCTAAAAACTATCAGAAACAAAAGCGTAAAGTTGCCCGCTTACACGAAAAAGTAATGAACCAACGCCATGATTTTCTCAATAAGTTGAGTACAGATATAATCAAAAATCACGATGTTATCTGTATTGAAGACTTAAATACGAAAGGCATGCTGCGTAACTCAACTATACTGGCGAAAAGCATTTCTGATGTATCCTGGTCTCGTTTTGCAACCCAATTACACGTACAAAGCAGATCTGTACGGAAGAGAAATCATCAAGATAGACAAATGGTTTCCGTCAAGTCAAATTTGTTCAGAGTGTGGTCATGCAGACGGGAAGTAAAACACTTGTATCCCGAGAGTGGACGCGTCCTGTTTGCCTGACAAACCACGATCGTGACATCAATGCGAGTATTAATATTCTGACCGAAGGTCTTCGAATACGATCGCTGAGCTTAAACATAAATAAGAACCGTAGGAACTACGGCGAAATAGCCTGGTAAATAAGAGAAAACCGCTACGGGTAAAAAAATACGCCCGCAAGTATGCTCTATTCCCGAGAATCTCGTGACTTTAGTCATGAGAGGTTCAAGAACAGTACACGGATGAAGAAGCTCAGTATGCGATCGATAACGTCTCCGCCGACTGGAACGCCCAGGCTCTCAAACAGGCTGAAGACTACCGTAGTCACTCGCGAGTTCACAGACAGCGAGATCTACGACCAGCTGATTTTTGAAGGCTTTACACCAGAACAGACCCAGTATGCAGTCGATAATGTAGGTTAAACAAATAGTCTCCGTACACAGTAACTCGTATAAATCGAGTTACTGGTGTCCGGAGATTTTAGTATCTACTGTATTGTGCGAAAATAATGCTTATTAGTTGTGTCATTACGTTTTAAAGTGTTAATATATATCTATTAACTGTAAGCGTTTACTTTAACTTGGATACAAAGGGAGTGTATATATGAAATAAAATCAGACTGGCCACGTGCTACATACCACCCACGCTCAACTGGCAAAGACAGCGCATCCTATCGATCCAATAGAATGACTATAATCACGTGTAAAAATTACTGATTCTTTAAGGAGGAAAATAATGTCCAGGAAAAAATTATTTAATGAGAATGGAAATGAAGTAAGAGCTAAAGAATTAAAACCGTTTTATAAAAAGTGGTGGTTTATAATCCTGGTTGTTCTCTTTGTGTTTGGTGCGTTTGGCTCCCTTGGAGAGGACAATGAACGTGCAGAGGAACCCGATACTGAAGATATTGCTGAGGAAGAAACAGAAGCTGAAGAAGTCTTAGAAACAGAGGAACATCCAGCAGAGACCGAAGATGATGACTGAAGAAGAGGAGCCGGAAGAAACAGTCGAAGAAGATGTTGATAATAGCTCTGAAGAAGCCTCCACGGACTATTCAGAAGAAGTTGTGGAGGAAGAGGAAGAAAAAGTCGAAGAGCAACCCGAGGAAGAAGTCGAAGAGGTTGTAGAGGAAGAAGTTGTGGAGGAATCAGAAGAAATAGAAGAAGTTGTGGAGGAATCAGAAGCAGAAGAAATCGAAGAACAGACTAGCAATGTGACACGCGAACAGGATAATGCACTTTCTCAAGGTCAACAGTATTTAGGGTATTCTGCTTTTTCAAAAATTGGACTTTATGATCAGTTGATTTTCGAGGGTTATCCTGAGGATGCTGCCCAGTATGCAGTAGACAATATCGATGCAGACTGGAACCAGCAAGCTTTGAACCAAGCTGAACAATATCTTGACTATTCAGCTTTTTCAAAAGAAGGCTTATATGATCAGCTGATATTTGAAGAATATACTAGTGAACAAGCACAATATGCAATAGATAATATTTCAGCTGACTGGAACGCCCAAGCCCTTCAGAAAGCTAAAGATTATTTAGACTATACTGATTTCTCAGACAGCGGTCTGTATGATCAGCTCATTTTTGAAGGCTTTACTGCCGACCAAGCTCAGTATGCATTGGATAATCTGGATTAAATACACAGAACCTGTACCGGATAATTCGGTACAGGTTCTTTATAATTACCGTGTAAAAATGGTATAGTTAGGAAAGAACTATTTCAGCACTATGAGTAAACGATACTGAATGATCTAAACAATGAAAAGGTGAGTGCATGTCTACAGGAATGGTACTGGAAGGCGGTGGTATGCGAGGGTTATATACTGCCGGCGTTTTGGACACATTGATAGAAGAAGAGATAACCGTCGACGGCATGGTGACCGTGTCTGCCGGGGCCCTGTTCGGGATCAACTTTGCGTCCAGGCAAAAAGGAAGAGCGATCAGGTATAATAAAAATTACATAAAAGACAAGCGTTACATCAGTCTGAGAAGCCTGGTCAGAACGGGTGATATCGTGAACAGGGACTTTGCGTACTACACTGTCCCGTTTAGTCTGGATGTCTTTGACGAGGAAGCCTTCAAACGCTCCGGGATCGACTTTTATGCCACCGTGACGAATATGGCAACCGGGAGGCCGGAATATGTGCAGATCACAAAGCCGTTCGAGCAGATGGAAGCACTGAGAGCATCGGGATCGATGCCTTTCGTCTCCAAGCCTGTTCCCTATAACGGATCAAGCTACCTTGACGGCGGCGTCAGTGACAGCATCCCTTATGAAAAGGCTCGAGCATTAGGCTTCGGTAAAACACTCGTCATCTTGACGCGGCCGCTGGACTACCGAAAGAAAAAGCCCAGCGATTTCATGATCGATACCTGGTACAAAAACCACCCGTCCTTCAAAGAAACATTGAAGAACAGATACAAAAATTACAACGAAACGGTCGAAAAGATCACTGAAGACGAACAGTCCGGCAGCACCTTCGTCATCCGCCCCTCTGAGACCATCAAGATCGGGCGCCTGGAGCGTGACCCGGACAAGTTGCAGCAGATCTATGACTTGGGCGTAAAAGACGCTGAGAGGCGTCTATTGGAACTGAAAAACTACCTGAAGCATCCACTACCTGTGAATGACACACGAAAGGAACGTATATAAATGGCTGAACTGAAACACTTACTGAATGAAAAACCCTGGGCGAGAGAATATCTCTACTTTGATCCGGATCTGAAAGAAGACGACGTCGTCTATGATGACAATCTCACGAAATTCAGCTTCTTCATCCAGGCGATGGAAGAGGTCGAAGAAAACAAGCAGGAACTCCTCAAGTGGTACAACCTGCCCGAACATCAGCGGATCAAAGATCTCCTTTCCGTTTTCAAAGTCATGAACACCTACGGCAAGGCAACGGCCGAACAGCGTGAACTGTTTTTCGACATGCTCAGCGCGCATGTAAACACCGAGACGGTAAAAGGGCGCACATTAGACGACATCTTCGAAGACAAAGACGCCCTGGCTCTGGCACGACTGTATCAGGTCACTGATGAAAAATGGACCGAAAAGTACATGACATGGGTCCTGTTTGAACTCGGTGCTGTCGAAGTCTTACCAAAGGTCCTGACGTCTTCGGTGCCAACGAAAGCGCCTTCACAACCTGGAACTTCATGAAAGAAGCTTCCCACGGCAGACTGCGCCCGGCAGACGCATTTTTCGGAGGGTATGGATTAGACGTCCTCAGCCGTTAATGAAATAACTGGAGAGAATGACTGAAATAGAAAGAAGGTACGATTATGTGGACATATCTGTTCATGGGTCTCATATTATTCATCATCGGCTTTGCGGTGCATATCCTGAAATGGAACATGCTGATCGCAGGCTATAATACGATGTCTAAGGAAAAGAAAAAGAAGGTAGATACAAAAGCACTCGGGCGACTGCTCGGGTTTTACGGGTATATCAGTGGAGTGTTCTTTCTGCTGATGGCGCTGCTTGAGTATCTCGGGCAGAGTGTTTCTCCCACGGTCATTACGGCTGTTTTTGTCGTATGGACAATGATCATCTTGTTCATCGCTCAGAAATACGACGGGAATACGAAGCTGGGCAAGAAGAACAGTGATGAAGAGAAAATAATAACTGAATTTTTTTCCGACTAAATGTTTATTCTAATAATGATCATCCAAAAACTGTCCCGCAGATTTTCGCTCAGTGGAGTGACTGTCTCGGGACAGTTTTTTGTTGTATGCAAGTCTCGATCTTTCCACAAAAATCCCTTTAATGCTACAATTAAGGTACTAGTTACGGGGCTTTTAACATGAGAGGATTGATTGCAATGCTTAAAAAAATACTGAAAGGTGGGCTGATCGGTTTCGGTGCATACTTGGGCTACGCGCTTGTGGCAGGCAATATCCTGCCTCAATTGAAGAAGCCCACACCGAAAGAGGACCTCGATATCAGACCTTCTTCGTCCTTCTACGGTGAAGATAAGCGGCAGGGCCCGGATAAAGCGGCGTTTTTTGAAGATCAGGACCTGCTTTTGCCGCTGCATCTGGATCTTCTGAACTCTGCAGAAAAAACCATCAAATTCGCCAACTTCTCGATCAAGGACGGCAAAGCCAGTGATTTGTTTTACGGCAAACTGCTGGAAGCGGCCGACAGGGGTGTGGAAGTGAATGTGCTGTTTGACGGCAAGGGTCACGATCTGTTTGGGATACGCAACGGCAAATACTGGGCACTGATGGCTCATCCGAACATCAAGCTCGCTTTTTATGAGCCTTTCAGGTGGAAGAGGCCCTGGACCTGGCAGAACCGGATGCATGACAAGTACCTCATCATCGACGACCGCTATGTTTTAACGGGCGGCGTGAACCTGGAGGATGCCTTTTTCGTCGAGGATCATGAAGAGGCGGTCTATGACCGGGATGTCGTGATCACCAATCAGGACCCTGAGCGCTACGACGAGAGTGTCCTGAAGCAGTATTCAGACTACTTTGAATCCGTCTGGTATCATCCGTTTACCGCCGTCAGACCCAACCATATTCTGAAGCGGTACAAGAAGATGGCTGAAGAAACCCATGAGTTCCTGCTGTCGAACCTCAAAGAAGCCGAACACACTTATGAAGAACGGGCCAGCACATCGATCGACTGGGACAAGCATTTGTATCCGACCGGAAAAGTCAGTCTGGTGACCAACCCGATCCAGCGGTGGAAAAAGACCCGGTGATCCTTTCGACTTTGGGCAACCTCTATGATGAAGCGAAAGAAAAAATCGTTTTCCAGAGTCCTTATGTCGTCCCGAGCAAAGACATGCGCCATTATATCACTTTAGAGAATACCGAAGCTGAGATCATTTTCGTAACCAACTCGCTGACCACGTCCACGAACTTCTTTGCCATGGCCGGTCAAAGGAAATACCTGGACAAACTGAGCGCTCTTACAGCTCAGCTTTATCATTTCCAGGGCGAAGGCTATATCCATGCCAAAACGCATCTGATCGATGAGCGGTTATGTCTGGTCGGCTCGTTCAATTTTGACCCGCGCAGCTCATTTTTGAGTCAGGAAAACCTGGTCGTGATCGACAGTCCCGAACTGGCGACGGCCATTGAAAAAAGCATCAAGGAAATCGCGCGCAGCAGTGTCCCTTATGAGAAGGACGGCATTGCCTTTGTAGAAGAGACAGCCGAAGAAGAACCCATCTCCTGGTACAAGAAATTGACCTTAAGGATCGTTTATATTTTATTTTATCCTCTCGAAGATTTACTCTGATTATCCGTATTACAGAACGAAGGGGAGAAGAGGGGAGACAGAAAGTAGAGCCGATGATAATGGAAGAGGGCAGTAGCCTCTCTCATTATCATCGGCTCTATTTAATTTCTTCCAGTAAGTTTTTCATACGCTGCTGCAGGTCCTGGTAAAAACGCAATCTGACTTTTGAATACGTTTCCAGTTCTTTGTACAGGGACTGGCTGATCAGTTCAGGGTTCTTTCCGACAGCTTCCATGATCATGATGAGCGTGCACTGGCTGATGACTTTTTTCATTCGCAAGGTGTTCTGATCATCGGACACGTTTACGTTCGTTCACTGAATAAATGTAAGAAATGAGGTTTCTGATCTCATGTTCGATCGATTCTCCTGAACGTGGCACGCTGAAAAGCGTCTGGTTATGACTGTCTTCATCACTATCTTTATCCTGCAGATCGTCAAGCAGCTGCAAAAAAGCCCCATACTCAAAGGCAAACTGACTTTCGTCGTCAGATAACACGCCTTTGATCAGATAGGCGTCGGCTAAAACTGAGGTCCCGCCTTTGAAAAAACTGATCGTCAAGACGTCCTCAGTGGAAAGTGGGGCGGACTGTCCTTGCTTCATACTCAAAGTCTGCGCTTCATGGATCAGCAGGATACTCTCGGTCACTTCCGGAAAGGTCTCTTTCGGGTACTGCCGATTGATCATGTCGACCAGGGCAAAAATCCGGCTTTCCGTCTGGTCATCTGATTTGACTATTTTGCCGTTCAGCGCCTGATACAGTCTCTGGTTGAAAGCCCGTTTAGCAGCGTCTTCGATGTTTGGATCATCGAGAAGGTTGTCCGTATAAGGATAAAGCATGCTGTACGCATACATGGAAGGAGTCAGCTCGAGCGTTGTGTCCCAGCAGATCTGCAGGCTGTTCATGATCCAGACATTCCTGAGAGCCTGAAAGACCTCCTCGTTGCTCAAATTAGGATCTTCCTGTCTCGCACGGAGCATGAACGCTTCCGCAGTGTCCATATAGCCCTGATCAATGAAATAAGTGAGGAAGGGCTGGTCGAACAGCAGCTTTCTGCTGTCGACTTCCTTGAATAATCTAACGAACAGAGACTTCACTGCTAAGGCCGTGGCCGCAGGTAATTCCTCATCAGACGACTCACTGTAGGCTCTTAATTCAGGGATGTACGGGTCCAGTTCATCCGTCAGTCTAGATAACAGCTTTTTTAACTGCCGTTCGTTCCAAAGCTTTCTAAAAAGAGATGTTTTCTTCATCCGGTCATAAGGGAAATCTTTTTCTTTCTTGTAGTTGAAAAGGGCTGATTTCATTAATTTTTCTATCGGGATCGTACCTGAGCGAGATTCATGTATCATGGGCATCGACCTGCTTGTCTTTGTATTTTCTTTATTATAACTTATCTAGACGTCCTTTATAAAGTAATTCACAATGCTGGTCATCAATATCTGATAAACGATTTATTAGCTTTGATCTACTACTCTTCAAAAGAGTGTGACCGAAGAAGACTGCACGTCTTCAGGCTCTCTGGAAGTTTACAGCTGGGTCTTCCATATGGTTGGATCGTTTCTAAAAGAGGTGAAAGGAGAGTTGAGAGAAGCGGGGGAAGAGTTGCATGTGAAAAGAATTTCTGTTTATTCAAATATTCATGCAATCTTGTATGGTAAAACTGACAAATATATATTAGAATATAAAAAGGACGTCTTTTGTACATACTAAACACAAACGAGCATGAACGTATTAATGTAGATATATATTAATAGCACACATAGAGAGGAAACAACATGGCTTATGTAATAGCAAAAAAACATGGTAAAAACGGTTCTGTAGCGTATACATATGATTCATCTGAGATCGAATCGATCTGCCAGCTGGAACAGGATTATTTCAACTGTGATATCGATATTTTCATCACATCTGAACTGTCGAAGAGAAAAGAATTTTTACCCGTATTCAACGTCGGACATTTTGACTTGTTTATCGAATCGATCAAGAAAGTTCTGAAATAAACAGCATGAAGCAGGAAATAATACCCTCTAAATAACACAATCGCACAATCAGCTAATATTCAGCGAGTCTTAATTATAAAGTCATGCAAAATACTCCTTAAGAGATGTGATATTTTTGTTCCGGAATTTTCAAGGACGGAAATTCAATTATTTAAACTAGAGACTGGAACTCTTGTCCCAGCCTCTAGTTACGAATATCTTTTCTTAAACCTGCACCAAAAAGTGGACCCGTATCATTCTCTTTTAAAAAATCAGGAGTTCAGCTTAAACTGTTCTTCACTGGTCTCAAGTTCTCCCAACCGATCATATCGGACTTCTTTAACCTTGACAGAACAATCATTATGAACAGATACTGCCGTCGTATTGACTGTTCCGAATCTGTCTCCTTCAATAAAGATTGACGAATGTCTGCGACCCATTTCATATGGCACCGTACTTGGCAAGGCGGGAATATCTTCAGCCTTCTGCTTATCTTTAAAAAGAGTGATCAGATCAGTCAGTTCAGGTTCTGGATGATCGGTTAAATACTGTCCAACCAGTTTTAGTGACCGCTGCATCTTGTGCTGACTTAAATTATCATCCGTGCTGCTTAATGAATACAGACCCGGCTTAAGTTTCAAGTGCTGATCAGTAGCATTCGAATAAATGTGCAGGTCATCTATCGTACCAAATAACAGCTGATAGCTGTCATAGCTTAGACGATTCTCACGCAGGTATTTAAGAAAGGCTTCGATGGAATCATGGTCTGTTAAAAAATCTTTGACTATTTTACCTCTTGAAAAAGAATCCGCTACAGCCGGAGAGTCGTCAAAAGGACGATTGGTCAGAGAAGCGACACGTCCAGATTTAGTTATACCGGACCATGTTCCTCCATGGCGCTTATCCCGGCCGGATAAAACATGCGGATAATCTTTCCAGAAATGAAGAGGCAAGCTCTCTCGATCATATAATTCGTCCCGGTTCTGAACGAGGATCAAAGGGAAGTCAGGGTGCTGCTTGTAGCTGAGAGTGATCAAACACATTGACAGTCACATCCTAAATTCTATATTACTTACAATTGAATCTTACCATACAATTCTTCTATGAGATAAGGGGAGGGGCGAAGGGGAGAAAAGAGATGAACAGACAGGCTGTAAACAGAGATCTTAATACTGATCAAACCTGTCGTTGAATCGAACAGTTCAAATGAATTGAAATCATTTAGCCAGCTCTTGACATCACTTATCCGATTAACGAAAATCAAATCAGCGGCCAGGATGCTTAATGTTGTACACTTCATATAGTACAAGCCTGATTCGAATGTATGGATGTCATTAGATTTAAACCGATCATGCTTTTTTCAGAAAAAATTCAGATCATTTCGAGATATCCAGGATGATTCACCATTTTTTATCATAGAATTTAAGACCGAAGATGTACAGATGATTTTGTGTATTGAAACGGATATACAGAGCTGATCAGGTTTATGACAGTTAAATGCTGTCGATACTTTTAAACTGAATTTTTGCAAGGTTCTTATTGATTGAATTACTCAGTATCAGCACATGAATAATTTACAGAAAAAAAGCCGACTTATAAGAAAGCCGATTTATGCTTTATAAGGAAATAATTCATTATTCTATGTAGAGATAATAAATGGAAATAATAGAATGACTCTGGAGAAGCACAGTTAGTCAAGTACCATCAAAATCGAGCTAGACCGAAGCATGAGCCGATAACAGATCCGGGATAATGGCTCGGCACTTTACATAGACTAAAAACCTTTAATTAATACGATTATTCTTAGAAAATTTCTGTTAAATCCAGAGCAGCTAAAAATATCTAAAAAATCTTGAAAAAATAGGGGATTAATTCAAAATTTAAGGTGTCCTGAGGCAGCTTTCTTTTTCTTTATTTTAGTTTACATAATATATATTATACCAAGTAGATTATATGAGAATATGGTCTCTCGTCATCGAATTTGATTGAATTCAACTCTCTCTGGATTCAGCTTTGAATTGAATTCAATTCTCCCTGATTTAATGACATTTTCTACGGTTTAATTCATTTTAATAAAAATATGTTTTCACCGCTGAAGATTTCTATCACATTCATTTTATTTTTCTGTACATCTGTTTGCTGTCAGAATTCTGATTCGTAATTATTTACCAGTCATATACTGTCATCCTGTCACGCCGTACAATCTCGTTTCAGTTCTGACTTCGTGTGATTATCCATCAGGCACTCTTAGAATCGTCGTATCAAGCCGGTCTCAGACAAATTATAATTTTTAACTCCTGATAATTATTTATTAGCTCTGATCTATCTCAAACCATTCATTACATCTATCATGTGTTTAAATCATATTAGTTTGATCCTGCATCATCCTGTTTGCTGTATTCTTCTGTATCTTTATATCTGTTATGAATATGATAGACAACTCATGCAAATCAGGTATAATGCATCTCTTATCATTGCCGATTGTTCTAACAACCTTCTTGTTAATCTCTTAATATTTTTTCCATAGCTTTTCCTTTAGCCAGTTCATCAATCAGTTTATCCAGATAACGGATCTCCTGCATGATCGGCTCTTCAATCTCTTCGACTCGAATTCCGCAGATGACTCCTTTGATCTCTTTTCGTGAAGGATTAAGACGCGGTGCCTGCTCAAAGAATGTCTCAAAATCTGTCTCTTTTTTAAGCTCTGCTTCGAGTCCTTCCTGACTATGACCTGTCAGCCAGCGGATGATTTCATCTACTTCTTCTTTGGTGCGCTCTTTTCTTTCGGCTTTATTAATATAAAGTGGATAAACCTTTGCAACACTCATCGAATATATTTTATGTTTGGTCATCATACTCTCCCTCATCTTTTCTAAATCATCTGAAAACTGCAGTCTTTCATATTACGGTCCTTCCAAAAGCCGCTTCCTTGCAGTTCCTGGATTTTTCTGAAGACGAGTGAATAAGTGGCCTGGAGCTTTTCTTCAGTCATTTCTTCGTTATATAAGCCGAACCCAATTTTCGTTAATGCATTTTTATCATCTGTCCGGTAAAGTCCCGAGATATAGCTGACGCCTTCTTCCCATCCCCATGATTCCGTGCTGTACTCCAAATCTTTTTCCGTGAAAGGAACCGTACTTTGTGCAGATACAAAGAAAACGGGGATCTCACTATCTAAATAAGTGTCTGCATACTGTTCGCTTGAAGCTTCTGTCAGTTTTTCTTCCATGACAAAAACGGCATTGTAGGAGTCGATTTCGTCTTCGACGAGATCATCAAAGGTGATTTCTTCAAATCTGATGTATTCTTCCTCTACACCGGGTCCTTCCCCGATCACGGCAATTCTAAGTGGTCCTCCTGCATAGGACTCAAGATCTGATTCGTTCAATGAACAGGCTGAGAGCGGCGACAGCTAACGCAGATATAATCAGATACCTTCCTGATTTTTTCATGATAACGTCCCCCTATGTATTGTTTGTAACTTTGATTTAACGGTCCATACCCACTGTAATCTAGAGTTTAGTATAAGATTATTATATACTTTTAACACTACATCTTCAAATCCTATATAAAAAAAGCAACCAGTAAATCGTTTGAGATTCACCAGTCGCTTTCTGATATTTATTTAAATTTGCTGAGTGTTAAGTCTTGTAAAATCTTGTACTATTACACGTCTTCAGTTGTTACATTTGCTGGTGTTTTCATCAACTCTCGGTTTCCAAAGTCCAAGGACTACTGCAGAAATCGCAGCACCGATGAGTAAAGCCACGACGAACAACAGTGGATTCTCTCCGATTCCGATGACGAATAATCCGCCGTGCGGAGCAGGAATCGCTACGTTCCATAATTGTGTCAATCCGCCGGCAATAGCTGAACCTAAGATCGATGAGCCGATGACACGAAGCGGATCGGCTGCGGCAAATGGGATAGCTCCCTCTGTGATGAATGAAGCGCCCAGCACAAAGTTCGACAAGCCCGATTTTTGTTCAACATCGGTAAATTTAGATGCTGAACAGCAGCGTTGCAATGGCAATGGCTAATGGTGGGATCATACCGCCGACCATGACTGCAGCCATCAAACTTCCGTCTCCTGTATCAGTGAAGACACCGATCGAAAAGGCATAAGCCGCTTTATTAACAGGACCGCCCATATCGACAGCCATCATGCCGCCAAGTACAGCGCCTAACAGCACCGCATTTCCTGTTCCAAGGTTGTTCAGGAAGCCAAGCATGGCATCATTGATGATAGCAAAGAACGGACCGACAAGGAAGAACATGAGCATACCGACGACGAGCAGACCAAGAACAGGGTAAAGAAGAATCGATTTTAATCCTTCAAGTGATTTAGGAAGACCCTTGAGTGATTTCTTGATCCAGTTCATGACATAACCGGCAACGAAACCGGCTACTAATCCTCCGAGGAAGCCTGCATTACTTTCAACGGCTAACAGTCCGCCTGCCATACCAGGTAGCAGTCCGGGACGGTCAGCAATACTGTATGCAATATATCCGGCCAGGATCGGGATCAGGAACTGGAAGGCCGAGGCACCGACTGTATTCAGTGATTCGAATATGACGCTATCCGAGCCCAGCTGTGCTTCAAACAGGAATGAGATCGCAAGCAGGATCCCGCCGCCTACAACAAATGGCAGCATGTGAGAGACACCGTTCATTAAATCTTTATAAATCGTCTGAATCCCGGACACTTGTTCCTGAGCACCAGAAGAACCTTCATACTTAGTGCCGGATTGGAATATCTGTGCTTCACCCGTTGTGGCTTTGGTTATCAGTTCTTCCGCTTTTTTGATCCCGTCGGCTACTGGAACGCTGAACAACCGGTTTCCCGTTGAAACGATCCATGTCCACTTTTTTATCTGCGGCAACGATGACTCCGTCTGCACGTCTTATTTCGTCATCCGTTAGTTTATTTTTCGCGCCTTCTGTCCCGTTTGTCTCAACGCGGATCTCCACGCCCATTTCCGCCGCTTTTTTCTTCAGTGCATCTTCGGCCATGTAGGTGTGTGCGATACCTGTCGGACAGGCCGTTACAGCGACGACAAATTTCTTGCCTTCATCATGGGCCTGGGCTTCAGTGACTTCTTCTTCTTTTTGATCTTCTTCAAAAATCATCTGAACATCTTCAGGTGTTTAGAGTGGTTTTAAGCGCTTTGACCACTTCTTCATCCACCAGTCTGCGTGACAGAGAGGCGAGCACTTCCAGGTGAAGGTTGTCTCCGCCTTCCGGGGCAGCGATCATGAAGAAAATCTCGACCGGCTGACCATCCAAGGCATTGTAATTTACGCCGCCTGATGATTTTGCGAACAGGACGGCTGGTTCTGTAACTGCCTTGTTTTTTGAGTGAGGCATCGCAATGCCGTCTCCGAGTCCTGTTGAAGTCTGGGATTCGCGGCTCATGATCCCTTCCTTAAAGGTTTCAAAATCTTTTACAGCTCCTTCATCCACGAGTTTCTGTACCATCTCATCAATGGCTGACTCTTTTGTCCGTGCCTTCAAATCCATGATCATTAAATCTTTTCTCAATACGTCATTTATCCTCATTGACTTTTCTCTCCTCATCTCTCTTCTGATCTTCAATTTTTGGTAAAAGTTCACCAATATCCCCCTTTTTTTTGCCAGGTCTTCTTTGAAGGCCGTGGCGCTTCCACAGGCCAGGCTCATTTTAAAGGCTGCAAGCGGATCTCCTGACTTCTGAAATTCTCCCACGAAGCCGCCGACCATGGAATCTCCCGCACCAACCGAATTGACGAGTTGTCCTTTTGGCGGTTCGCTATAGTAGACACCGTCGTCCATCAACAGCAGTGCGCCGTCTCCTCCCATGGAGATGATGGCATATTTTGCACCTTCTTCAAGCAGGTTTTTACCGTAGGAAACGATATCTTCCAACTTGTCCAGCTTGACGTCATACAAATCTTCCAGCTCGTGGATATTGGGTTTGACCAGCAGCGGGTTTTTAGCTAAGGCCAGATGCAGTCTCATCTCCGGGTGGTATCGATAATGAAATCTGCTTCTTTGCTCTTGACGAAATCGATCAGGCGCTGATAGTAGTCGTCTGAAGTTCCTTCGGCTTGCTTCCGGCTATAATGACCAGATCCCCTTTTGTCAGTTCGTCCAGCTGATCATAGAAACGCCGGCTGGCTTCTTCTTCTATGAAGGGTCCGTCATCGTTGATTTCCGTTTCCTGTTCGCCTTTTAATTTCACGTTGATCCGTGTATCTGTGTCGATCGATGTGAAAGCTGTTTTCACGCCTTCTTCCGTCAGTTTCTGAGAAAGCAGCTGTCCGATAAAACCGCCTGATAAATCCCAGCGCCACATTTCGCGGTATCCAGCTGTGTCAGGATCCTGGATACGTTGATCCCCTTGCCTCCGGGTGATTTCTGATCTTTTTCGATCCTGTTCAGTCTGCCCAGTTCAATAGCTTCATTCGGATAAATGACGTAATCTATCGAAGGGTTTAACGTTACTGTGTATATCATCATTCAGGCCTCCATTACGCGTGTATAGTCTTTCAGTTCTTTTCTGTCATCCGGCAAGCTGAGTCGTAACGACAGTGCACTCATCGATATCTGCAACTTTCACAAAACTCACTTCAGACAATTTAGATAGATCAGCCAAGACATAAGACTGATTGGATTGGCGAATGGCTTTGCGTTTGATCGCTGCCTCTTCCATGTCCGGGGTCGTAAACCCTTGTCTGATGTCAACGCCATTCATCCCCATAAAAGCTTTCGTGAAGTTGAATTCATCCAATTGCCGTTCTGCCGTCGATCCGATGACCGCTTTTGTCCGTTTTTTGATCTTTCCGCCGATCAGGATCGTTTCTATATCGTATTCCGTCAATAATGTGGCATGCGGCACGCCGTTCGTGACGACTGTGATCTTCTTGTCTTTCAGATAAGGGATCATCATGTAGGTCGTCGTCCCGGCATCCAGATAGATGATTTCATAATCTTCGATCTGTGAAGCGGCCAACTGACTGATATTTCCTTTTTCCTGAACGTATTTGACCGTTTTTTCATCCATTGACGGTTCATCCACCGGTTTCCGTTTTTTCCTTGCGACCTCCGTGATACGGACCAGTCTGTCCTGGTCTTCCAGGGTCGTCAGGTCGCGTCTGATCGTTGATTCTGAATGGTTACAGCTTCTCAACCAGTTCCTGTACTGTTAACGTATTTTTATGCTCAAGCTGATCGAGAATAAATGCATGCCTTTCTTCTGTAAGCACTTTCTTCACCTCTTCCTCTGAAGTTTATCATGTTACACGGAACATTTCAATCATTATCCATTAAAAACATTCAAATTCAGTCATTTTTTTGTGAATTATGTATTCAGATCAGTTGAAGCAGCCATTTCCACCAAAAAACAACCTGGCCGCTGCTGTTTGTCAAGCACAAAAAACGCTGATGCAGAGAAGGTATCTGTGCATCAGCGTTTTCCTGTTAGCTTTGATCAGTATTCAGTTAAAAGAACAGCACACCCAGAGCCATCAGTATGCATGAAACGACGAAAATGATCCCGATCAGTTTCGCTACGAACCTCCACCAGGTGGTCAGTTCGATCCCGGCAATCGCCAAGGCTCCCATGACCACGCCGGAAGTCGGGGTGATCAAGTTCACGATACCACTGGCGGACTGGAAGGCGGTGACGACGATATCCTGAGCAACGCCGACAAAGTTTCCGAGTGGTCCCATGATCCCCATCGTCGCAGATGCAAGACCTGACGTGGAAGGAATCAAAAGTGACAGTGGAATATAGAAAACATAGGTCAAAATGGCGAAGTAGCACGGGAGATAATTCAGACAAGGTCGTTTCTCCAAAGTGCAGTATTGTCGCCGTGATCATGCCTTCATTCATGATGACCTGGATCCCGCGGGCTAAAGCGACGATCAGTGCCACGCTCAGCAGATCCTTGGCACCGTTGACGAAGCCGGAGACGATTTTCTCTTCCGGCAGTCTGTAGACGATCCCTATGATGATCGCCATTGCGAGGAACAGCATCGTGATTTCCACGAAGTACCAGTCCCCAAGCGGGATCATCTGCTGACCCAGGACCGTTCCGATGACCGGCAGTCCCATCAGCCAGGCATTGAAGGATTCAAACAGTGTCCAGTCTTCATTAAGCAGTGTCCATGGGATAAGCCCCAGGACCATCAGCAGGAAAGTTAAAGCGAACAAGACGATGACGATCTTCTGCTTGGTATTCATTTTATCTTTGGTGTCTTTGGTTTTGAATTTCTCTTTGTTTTCTTCATAGTCTTCAGAGACCATCGATTTTGACTTGTCTTTCTGTACCTTTGTTGCATAGCGGTACACATATAAAGTCGCGATGGCATACATGACGACGAAGAAGACCAGACGGAGCACGATCCCGTTACCCGGGCTTATTCCCAGGGCCTGGGAGGCAACGCCTGTCGCAAACGGGTTGACTGTCGAAGCCAGTACGCCGACGCCGGCACCAAGAAGGATGACGGACACGGCAACCAGCATATCAAAGCCGACAGCGATCATGACGGGGATGATCAGCGGATAGAAAGCCAGTGTTTCTTCAGCCATGCCGTAAGTCGTGCCGCCGAGTGCAAAGATGAACATCAGGATCGGGATGAGCATTTTTTCCCGTCCTTTGTTGGCACTGACGACTTGAGCGATGGCGGTATCCAGAGCACCCGTTTTATCAACGACACCCAGGAATCCACCAACGACTAAAATGAACAGTGATACTTCGATCGCACCAGGTGTCGTATCGGTCCCGAGCATCCCTTTGACAGGAGCCATGAAGATATCCCATATCCCCTGCGGCTGCTGGTCGACATAAGAAAAGGTCCCGGCAATGATTTCTCCAGCTTCATTCGTTTCATAGCTGCCTGCCGGGATGAACCAGGTCAGGATAGACATGATGACGATGATGATGAATAAGATGGTAAACGATGATGGCAAGGACAACAATTTATCTTTGAGTTTATTTTCAGACATTTTTAACCCCTCCAACTAAATTAGTTTTTACCTTTTAACGCGTGATGATCGTACCACCACTCTCTGACACAGCGGCCTGAATATTTTCCAGAGAAGTGATGATCGCTTTGCCTGACGGATTGCCTTCGACGAACTTGATCGCGCAGCTTCGACTTTCGGCAGCATGCTTCCGGCCGCGAACTGTTTCTCACTGACATACTGCTTCATTTCATCCACAGTCACTTCTTCCAGTGTTTTCTCATCCGGCTGCTGATAGTTGATCATGACATTATCGACGCCCGTCAAAATCACCAGCAGATCGGCTTCCAGACTGACCGCCAGTGTTTCTGAAGCAAAGTCTTTGTCTATGACTGCCTCGACACCGATATAGTCTTCACCTTTTTTAACTACCGGTACGCCGCCTCCGCCCACTGTAACAGGGATGATGTCATTGGCGATCAGGGTCTTGATGACTCTGTCTTCTTTGATGCTGATCGGTTTAGGCGACGGGACGACTTTTCGCCAGCCGCGTCCGGCATCCTCGATGAATTTGGCTCCCGTCTCATCCATTTGGATCTTGGCATCCTCTTCGCTCAGGAAGGGGCCGACGGGTTTGGACGGGGTCTCAAAGGCGGGATCGTCTTCCGACACGACGACCTGCGTCACGATCGAAGCCACGTCCTTATCCAGACCTTTGGCTTTCAGAGCTTTTGACAGAGCAGACTGGAGCCAGTATCCGATACTTCCCTGGGTCATGGCCACGCAGGTATCTAGTGGCATGGCCGGATTTTTTTCGCTGTGAGCAGCTTCCTGCTGAAGCAGCAGATTGCCTACTTGGGGACCGTTACCGTGTGAAACAGCGATCGCATCACCATTTTCCACGAACTGAACAAGGTACTGAGCTGTATGTTCCAGAGCTTTCTGCTGGGCCTTTGCGGATGAATCGTTGTGAGGATGGCGTTACCGCCTAAAGCGATGACAACTTTACGTTTTGGACAAAATGATCACTCTCTTTCAAGTTAGATGATAGTCAATAAACTGACCGGACAGACCAGCCAGTTTATTCGATTGTATTTAAACGCGCGGGATAAACAAGTTGCCGAGTGTGGCAGCCATGATCGCTTTGATCGAGTGCATGCGGTTTTCAGCCTGATCGAACTGACGGGCATGCTTGCTTCTGAACGCTTCGTCAGTGACTTCCATTTCCGTTTCGCCGAATTCTTTCTCTACCATTTTACCGTATTCTGTTTCTGTATCATGGAAGGCAGGCAGACAGTGCAGCAGGATCGTTTCATCCTTGCCTGTCGACTTGAGCATGTCCATATTGATCTGATATGGTTTCAGCAGGTTGACACGTTCTTCGAACTTGTCTTCTTCACCCATAGAGACCCACACATCGGCATAAAGGGCGTCGGCACCTTTCACGCCTTCTTTGACGTCGTCAGTGATCAGGATCTTGCTGCCGGATTTCTCTGCATAGTCTTTCGCCAGACTGACCAGTTCATCATCAGGGAACAGAGATTCGGGTGACACGATATGGACATTGACGCCTAGGATCGCACCGGTGATCAGGAGACTGTTGGCCACGTTGTTGCGCCCGTCGCCTGTATAAGCCAGGGTCAGACCTTCCAGTTTTCCGAAGTTCTCTTTAAGTGTCAGGTAGTCCGCGATCATCTGAGTCGGATGCCACTCGTCTGTCAGGCCGTTCCAGACCGGGACGCCGGAATGTTCCGCCAGCAGCTCCACACTTTCCTGCTTGAAGCCTCGGAATTCGATGCCGTCGAACATTCCGCCCAATACTTTAGCGGTATCTTCGACCGATTCTTTCTTGCCGATCTGAATATCGTTTTTCCCGAGGTATTCAGGATGGGCACCCAGATCGATCGCGGCGACAGTGAAGGCCGAACGGGTACGGGTCGATGCTTTCTCAAACAGCAGGGCAATGTTCTTGCCTTCCAGATAACGGTGCGGGATGCCTTTTTTCTTCATCTCTTTGAGGTGAGCGGAGAAGTCGATAAAATACATCAGTTCTTCTTTCGTGAAATCGATCTCTTTTAATAAACTCCGACCTTGAAATACATTTTGCATAACATTTCCTCCTAGTATAGTGTGTTTATATTTAAAATAATTAAATATCTTTTCTTACCAGCGGCATACTCATGCAACGCGGACCGCCACGGCCACGGGATAATTCACTGGATTCGATTTCGATGACTTTTACCCCTTTTTCTCTCAGCAGATCGTTGGAGACATAGTTTCTGTCATAAGTCACCACGACACCCGGAGCAATGGCCAACGTGTTGGAGCCGTCATTCCACTGTTCTCTCGGAGCTGCGATCGCATCGCCGCCGCCGCATTGGATCAGTTCGATCTCTTCGACCCCCAAGGCCTCTTTCAGGACTTTCTTCAGATCCGTTTCATGCGTGATCTTGACCCTGCCTGCCTCATCTGATTTTTCCAGGATATAGGTATCGATCGAGCCGTCGAGTTCTAATATCCCCGGATGGATCGTGAACTTGTTGTGATCGATCATGGTAAAGACGGTATCTAGATGCATCATGGCCCGAACGTTCGGGATCTTGATAGCCAGGACTTTCTCAAAGGACGAGCCTTTTTCAAACAGTTCCAGCGCCAGATCTTCAACTGCCTTGGCCTCCGTTCGTTGAGAAATGCCGACAGCCAGGACCTTGTCGTTCAAAACAAGTTCGTCTCCGCCTTCCATATGGGTCGTCACATTGCGGTCCCGCCAGATCTCAGTGCCGCCGTCTTTGAATCTTGGATGGTGCTTCATGATCGTCTCCAGGAACAGCGTCTCGCGTTTACGCGCTTCGTAAGTCATATTGTTGATGGTCAGACCGTTTCCGATCGATGCGCCGGGGTCACGGGTGAAGTACAGGTTTGGCATCGGATCCATGTAAAACGGATACTGATGACGATCACTGATGTCCGCCAGGCGATTGGATTCCAGATCGATCTCTTTCTTGCGTACACCGGCCATCATTGTTTCGACCATATCGAGCGTGTTCATGGAAAGCAGATACTCTCTGAGAGCCTCATACACGTTTTCAGACTGGATGCCCGATTCATCCAGCATCCTTTTCAAAAATTCTTCCTTGGTGTTTGAAGCATCAATGGCTTCGGCAGACAGTTTTTCGAGGTACAGGACCTCAACACCGTTGTCTCTCAATGCATCGGCAAACTTGTCGTGTTCCGCCGGTGATGACCGGCAGATGCGGAATATCATCGAACAGCAGCCGTTCCATGATATCAGGTGTCAGATTTTCAATTTCTTTGCCCGGCCGCTTCAAGAGCACGGTCTGCAAGTCACCTATTTCTGAAAAGACGTGAATCGACTTCTCCTGTGTGTTCATTTTATTCTCTCCTGTCTTGAAACTCGAGTCGTTTTTAGTTTTCGTTGCGTCCTTCACTCTTATTCCTCCCTGATACTTATTTTGTTAACCCTATGATAACACTTACAAACAGCGTTGTTAACACTTTGCAAACGCTTACCAGGGCCTGACTCGCCCTCTTTTTGTATAAATATTATATTGTTGTATATTTAACGGCATTTGAAGGATATAACCATGCATAAAAGCATCGGATATACAAATAATATTAATTTTAAATTTATTCTAACAAGTTTATTAAAAAAATCACAATATAAGGGCCTGGCGTCGTTTTACCGGTCAGGATTAACTGATAAGGGTCGATAGACGCTAAGATAATAGCGATATTGGCCGGTGTCAGCTGATTTCACGCTTCAGCCTGGTACTTTTATTGACCACTTCTATCTTACCTTGCATAACTATAAATCTCAATTATTATGACGCGGCAGGTCAGAAACCGACCAGTCACGCACTTTTTCCACTGTGATTTTCATTTTTTATCAGTTACCTGTTTACAAGAACATTAAAATTTGATAAGGTTAAAGATGTAAATATACTAATTTAATGACTGGATGAGGCGCAAAAATCATCAGTACTCACTTCGAACAGGACCTGTAAGTCTAAAGATGAGGAAAGGGAGATTTGCCGAAATTTTCTGCTTTTTACAGAAGGCGGACTGTTGGGTTGCATATGAAGAATATGCAGACTGCCGTATAGCTTAAAGCTAAACGGAGTGCTTCCGCTTGTGACGATATCTATTCTGCGAACAAGTCGGCATTCCCGACTTGTTTTTTTGTTTATCTCAAGCATTTCTCATATCAAGTCTAGGAAAAGGAGCTATTATGAAACGAAGTGTTCTAAAATTCGGCGGATCCAGTGTGGCCGATTTCACGAAAATCAAAGATATCGCCGGTTACCTCAAGTCACGGATCGAACAGGACGAACAGCTGATCGTCGTAGTCTCTGCCATGGGAAAAACGACCGATGACCTGCTGCTTCTGTCAGTCACCTGACTGCCAATCCCAATGAAAAGGATCTGGCCATGCTTTTAAATACCGGTGAGCAGCAGACGATTTCCTTTCTGTCTCTGGCTTTGAATGATCTGAAGTGTTCGGGCCAGACCACTGACAGGCTATCAGGCCGGCATCGAAACGATCGGCAAGCATCTGAAAAGCAAGATTTCTTCCATCCGGTCCGACTTTCTGGAAGAGTTGTTCGAAACGAACGACCTGCTCATCGTGGCCGGTTTCCAGGGCTTCAATAAAGCCGGTGAACTCACGACGCTTGGACGCGGCGGATCGCAGACCACGGCAGTCGCCATCGCCTTCGCTCTGGACTGCCCGTGCGAGATCTACACGGACGTCACAGGCGTATACAGTACGGTACCCCCGCATCTTCCCGGAAGCCAAGCGGTGGGACACGATATCGTTTGAAGAAATGATGGAAATGTCTGCTCTTGGGGCCGGGGTATTGGAGACGCGCAGTGTGGAACTGGCAAACAACCACAACATCCCGCTTTATCTGGGGAAAACATTGTCAAAAGAGAAAGGAACATGGATCGTGCCCAACAACGAAATGCTTGAACGCAAAGCCGTGACTGGCGTGGCCCTCGATAAGGAAATGGCCCACGTCACGATCACCTATCCAAAGGAATCAAAAAGTTTTCTGACAGATCTGTTCATCAAACTGGAAGAGGCCGAGATCAATATCGATATGATCTCTCAGATCCAGAACCAGGAAGGCCTTCAGCTTTCCTTCACTTTCAAAGAATCGGAAGAACGCGACTGAACCAGCTGTTCGATGCGCTCAAAGAGTCCTACGAACAGCTTTATGTTAAAATTGAAACGACTTACTGCAAGGTGTCCGTCATTGGAGCCGGCATGCGCGACATGACCGGTGTGGCATCCAAGATATTCAAAACACTGCTGGCTTCGGATATTCCCTTTTATCAGGTCACCACGTCTGAGATCAGTGTATCCTACGTGGTGGATGGAAAAAACGGCGAGAAAGCGATATCGCTCTTGTGCTCAGACATTCGATTTATAAGATACTTATTACAAGATACTATAGAAAAGAAAGGACGATCTCATGTATAAAATAGCTTTAGTCGGGGCCACCGGCTTAGTTGGCCAGACCATGCTGCAGTTACTGGAACAGAAGAACATCCCTTATTCGTCACTGACCCTTTTTTCATCAGCCAGATCAGCCGGAAAGAAAATAACGTTCAAAGGTGAAACGTATACCGCTATAGAGCTGACCGAAGACAAGGTCGATCAGGGGTTCGATTACGTCCTGATGTCTGCCGGCGGAGAGACGAGCCTGCACTTTGCTCCCCTCTTTGAAAAAGCCGGAGTCGTCATCGACAATTCCAGTGCCTGGCGCATGGATGAAAGCATCGATCTGGTGGTTCCGGAAGTCAACAAGGCCAGCCTTAAACGCAGGATCATCGCCAACCCCAACTGCTCGACGATCCAGTCTGTCGTCCCCTTAAAACCTCTGCATGACGCATTCGGTATCGAACGGGTGGCGTACACAACTTATCAGTCCGTTTCCGGCTCGGGATGGAAAGGGATCGAGGATCTGAACAGAGGCTCAGAAGGCAAGGCTCCGGTCAATTACAACAAGCCTATTTACAATAATGTGATCCCTCAGATCGATGTCTTCCTGGAAGACGGCTACACAAAAGAAGAAGAAAAAATGGTCAAGGAAACACAGAAGATATTGAATGACCCGTCAGTCAAGGTCACCGCCACGTGCGTTCGCGTGCCTGTCTCACACTCGCATGCAGTAGCCATGAACGTGACGCTTAAGCAGGAACCCACGGTGGAAGAGCTGAAAAAGGCGTTGAGTGACTTCCCTTCCATTATCCTGATGGACGATCCTGAACACGAAGTCTACCCGACGCCCCTTGATGCCGCTCATAAAGAAGGTGTTTTTGTCGGTAGGATCAGAAAAGACACAAGCCTGAAAAATTCTTACCATTTATGGTCCGTCAGCGACAACATACTGAAAGGTGCGGCCTTGAACGCGGTCCAGATACTTGAAACACTTATTTCCAGAGAGGATGATTGATATGACACGTTTATTCACCGGTGCAGCAGCTGCTGTCACCACCCCCTTCAAAGAAGGCAGCGTTGACTACGACAGTTTCAAAAATCATTTGACATACCTGAAAGAAAACAGCATCCAGGCGTTTGTCGTGAACGGAACGACCGGCGAAGGCTCGACACTGACACGCAAAGAAAAATGCACGCTGCCGTCCATTGCCCTCGATGTCGCAGACGATGACATCCCGGTCATCGCAGGGCACAGGTTCAAACAACACAGCAGACGCAGTCGATTTGTCTCTGGAAGCTGAAAAACTGGGCGTCAACGGCCTTCTAGTCATCACGCCTTACTACAACAAAACCAGTCAGAAAGGCCTGCTTGCTCACTTCACAGCCATAGCAGATGCCGTTTCTGTCCCGATCATCCTCGTACGATGTCCCTGCACGCACGGGCATGACCATCGCACCGGAAACACTCGAAGTCCTGGCCCAGCATCCTAATATCGTCGGACTGAAAGATGCAACCGGTGACCTGGCACATCTCTGCCGTCTGCAGAACGTCGTTGACGACTCGTTTTCTTTCTACAGCGGGAACGATGATCTGGCTCTGCCGTTTTATTCACTCGGCGGCCACGGACTCATTTCTGTCCTGGCGAACGCGCTTCCTGCAGACTATCAGTCCATGTACGAAGCAGCACAGAAGTATCCTGTCAAAGCAGCGGCCATCCACCGCAGGCTCTTCCCGCTGGTGGATGCACTGGGCGTGGATGTCAACCCGATCCCGATCAAAGTCCTGACGAGTCACTCTGGGCTTCGGGATTACTCCCTGCGTCTGCCGCTGGTCCCACTTGAACCGGCCGCGCAGGACGTCATGACCGAGCTATTCGATCACACACGGGAGGACGGTTGAGATGAAACTACTTTTAATCGGCTTTGGAGCCATGAACAAACGAGTAGCGAAGCTTGCGGAAGAAAACGGCCATACCATCGTCGGTGCCGGTGTCACCGGCGGAAGAGAACGACTGCCCCTACCCTCTTTTTCGAATCCATTTCATCTGAGGATCTACCCGAGGCAGACTGTCTGATCGACTTCTCGCATCCGACCTTGACGAAACAAGTCCTGACGTCCGAGTTAGCGGTCCCTATGGTCATCGCCACGACAGGTGAAAAAGAGACCCTGCTGGAACTGATGGACAAGAAAGCCGAACAGGCACCGGTCTTCTTCAGTGCCAACATGAGCTACGGCGTGCATATCGTCACGCAGCTGCTCGAGACGATCGCCCCCCTGATGGATGACTATGACATCGAAATGATCGAGAAACATCATAACCAGAAAATCGATGCCCCAAGCGGGACGCTGATCAAGCTGCTTGACGCCATCAAAGAAAACGGCCGGCCGGATGCTGACGAAATCGTATGACCGCAGTCAAGTGTCAGAAAAGCGTGACAAGAAAGAAATCGGCATCTCGACCATTCGCGGCGGTACGATCGTCGGCGAACATGAAGTCCTGTTTGCCGGTCACGACGAAGTCATTTCCATCAAGCATTCCGCTCAGTCGAAAGATATCTTCGCCCGCGGTGCTCTGAAAGTGGCGGAACAGTTAGTAAACAAAGACAACGGATTTTATACGTATAATAATTTAGGAGTGTAGAGAATGAAAGAATTTAACCCGGAAGAAATCATTGAGTACATCAGCAAGTCTGAAAAATCGACCCCATTGAAGATCTATGTCAATACAACACTTGAACGCGATGCTTTCCCGAAAACATTCAAAGCGTTCGGTTATGAAGGAAGCTTCACCCTGTTTGCGGACTTGAAAGACTGGGGTCCTTTTTATGAAGAAAACAAAGCAGCGATGACTCGACCTGGTGATCGAACAGGACCGTCGCAATTCCGCTATCCCACTGCTCGACACGACAAAAGCCAATGCCCGGATCGAGCCCGGCTCCTTTATCAGAGAACACGCGACGATCGGAGACAATGCAGTCATCATGATGGGTGCTGTCATCAACATCGGCGCCGTTGTCGGCGAAGGGACAATGATCGATATGGGTGCAGTCCTAGGTGGCCGTGCAACGACCGGCAAGAATGTCCATGTGGGGGCCGGTGCTGTATTGTCCGGCGTGATCGAACCCGCCAGCGCTCAGCCTGTCATCGTTGAAGACAATGTCCTGATCGGTGCGAACGCTGTTGTACTTGAAGGCGTACGGATCGGTAAAGGGTCAGTCGTGGCCGCGGGAGCCATCGTTACGGAAGATGTCCCTGAAAACACTGTGGTCGCCGGCGTCCCTGCCCGTAAAATCAAAAACACCTCTGATGTCGCTTCAGAAAAAGTGGCGATCATTTCAGCACTGAGAGAACTCAAGTCTTGATAACTGAAAAATAATTCAAAATCTACAGGAGGAATGTATGGATCACTTACTCGAAACCGTTACGACACACCGCAGACAGCTGCACCAGATTCCTGAACTAACCTTCAATGAATACAAAACAACGAATTACATCCGGACGACACTGGATGCCCTGTCCATTCCTTATTTTGAACCGCTGGACACCGCAACGGTCGTCTTCTTCAAAGGCAGTTCCGGTTCAAACGAGACGGTCGGCTTCCGCGCAGACATCGATGCCCTGCCGATCCAGGAAGAAACAGATGTGCCGTTTAAATCCAAGCACCCGAATGTCATGCACGCCTGCGGTCACGATGGGCATACATCCATGCTGCTGACTTTTGCCGAGTGGTGCAAAAAGCAGCAGGACGCCGGCAAACTCGAGAAGAACATCCTGCTTCTCTTTCAGCCCTCGGAAGAATCGAACGCCGGGGCCGATGCACTGATCCGGGCGTTCCCATTCGAAGAGTACAACGTCAGAGAAATCTACGGCCTCCACCTCGGACCGGATGTGCCCGAACATACCCTGGCGACCAAACCTGGCTTCCTGATGGCCAGCGCGACCGAATACCGCATCAATGTCAAAGGCCTCTCCGCTCACGTGGCCCAGAAAGAAAAAGGCTCCAGTGCATTGGGCGCAGTAGCTCAGATCGCGGCTCAGCTGTCTCAGGTCCAGCACTACTTCCTGAACGGTCTGCACCAGAACATCCTGCATATCGGTAAACTGAACGCCGGCGAAGCGATCAATACGGTCGCCACTGAAGGACATATCCAGGGCACGATCCGCACCTATGTCCCGGACGATCTGAAACGGATCCAGGAAAAGATGGAGACGATCGTTGCCGGTACAGACGCTCTGTATCAGACCGAATCGACCCTTGGATTTTGCCAAAGGCTACCCGGCTGTCTACAATGACGAGTCTCTGATGGACACTGTCAAGGCGAGTGCCGAACGGGCCAAACTGGACCTCCAGCTGCTTGAGGTCCCCTACTTGTTCGGTGAGGATTTCTCTTTCTATTCTTCTGTCGCCAAAACGAATTTTGCGTTTTTGGGTGTACGGAATGAAGAAAAAGGTCATGTCCACGGTCTGCATACAGCACTGTTCAATTTTGACGAAAAGATACTTCTGGACGGTGTCAGTTATTACCAGTCCATCGCTTATACGTTAGGACTGATAAAATGACCACACGAATGACGATCAACGAAAAAAGACTTGTCAGACAGGCGCGCTCTATTCAGTCAAAGGTCGATACCATCGCGGTGGTCAAAAATGACGGTTACAACCATGGCCTGAAACGGGTCTACAAGACCTTTTACGAAGCCGGTATCCGTGCATTTGCCACGACCAGTCTCAATGAAGCCGTTCAGCTGCGTGAGTGGGACAGCAGTATATTCATCCTGCTGCTCGACCCGAATGCTGAGTTTCAGCAGTTGAAAGCGTACGACATCACGCTGACTGTGTCGTCTTATGACTTTTACAGAAAGTACCGGAACGAACTCAAAGGCATCAGCATTCAGCTGGTCTTCAGGAACGATCTCAATCGTCTCGGTTTCACCCGGGCCGATCAGATGAAAGAAATCCTGGACGATGAAGCAGATCCATGTCAACGGCCTCTGGACCCACTTTGCTTCAGCTGATGATTTTGATGTGCCCCGTTATGAGAACGAAGTCGGAAACTGGGCCTCGCTTTTAAGAGAACTGAAAGACTATCTGCCGGATCTGGAGTATATCCATGCCCAGAACAGCTCCTCATTTTTAAGAGATGGACTGCTTCCTGAGCATACCCACATCAGAGGCGGAGTCATCCTGTACGGCACGCGCCCTTATTATGACGGACTGGATGTTTCTCTGGCAGAACAAGTCGTGAGTGTCCAGGCTAATGTGATCGAACTGACATCTGTTGAAGGCGGGCTCGCCATCGGCTATTCCGCAGACTACCTGACAGAAAAAGATACGAAAATCGCTGTCTGTGACATCGGCTACGGCAATGGCCTCTTGAAAGCACGGAAGAATCATCCGGTCATGATCAATCAGAAGCACTACCCGATCCGGGTGATGATGATGAGTCATGTCCTGGTCGAAGTGGACGAAGACGTGGAAATCGGAGACACCGTGACATTTTACGGTGACGACCTGCGCTTTGACTGGATGACCAAAAACGGGATCGGCTCTTTCTCGGAACAAATGTCATGTCTGAACAAGCAGACATTCGAACTGACTATAATAAAATAGACGATTTAGAGGCTGGGACAAAAGTCCCAGCCTCTTTCCTATCGTTTAGTGAAGCTATAACTCTCTTCGTTTATAATAATTAGATTAAGTTTGTGAAAAATAAATGTAAATTCTGCAGCTTTTGTGATAAACTGAACGTGAAAAATCAATCGGTTACATCCAGAACACCTCTTACATAATCGGAAATTTTCTTGAAACTGAAAGGAGCGGTTTTTTTGATTCTCACAAGCAGTTTTCTGCTGTTCACCTTTTTTGCTTATTATCTCTTTTATACACTGATTTCAGGGAACATCACTGTCCTGAATACCGTGACGCTTGCGCTGCTCGGAATTGCAGGCCTGTTCTTCGCGAAACAGCTGAAAGTGGAATGGGACAAGATCAAGTCTCAACTGAAGCGGTCTCTTGACTTGAAACAGTCCACTACCGTTTATACCTTCTCGGCCCTGGTCATCGGTGCTTACCTTACCTTCTTTTTGAATCATCAGCTGGGTCTGGGCGGGGTATTGGCTTCCAGCGCTGTCGGGCTGAGCGGGGCCTATCTGTTTCAAAAAGTATGCAGCCGCGATCATACTGCGGTTCCATTTGTGGGCATGGCCTGCAGCATCATCTTTTCCAATCCGCTGTCTTTCCTGCTGGCAAGCATCATTACAGCGACCCTCTTCGTTCTCTCCCTTGATTTGTTTAAAGGGTTCGGAGGCAAGCTCGGTTTCACAGCCTTCTGTGGTACGGTCCTGGCATCCTTTATTTTCAGAACGCCACTGAGGACGCTGGAGCCGCTGTCAGCCGAACTTTACCTTCCCTTGTTTCTGATCATCATCGCTGCCGGACTGGCGACTTATTTTCTGCAGGACATCTTTTCACTGGATGCGGTAACGGCTTCCGCTCTGGTCGGCCTGCTCATTGCTGTTGTTTCACCTGATCCGGGTCACATCATTGTGGTGGCCGCCTTCTGTGCGACATTTACTGGCATGGTTTCCAAAGAAAGAGCACAGAATTATAGTGAGATGTTTTTCCTTACCATCCTGACTGCCATCTTGTTTATTGCGGTCGCTTCACTGTTTGACGGATCCGGCGGGAAACTGGGCGCAACGGCTTTCCTGGCCACGGTATCAGGTCGAGGCATGCTGGATTTCTTCTTGATAATAAAGTATGCTCTATTCAAACGCCAAAAAATTTAAATCAATCATTATAATCTTCATGGGATATTAATAATCGTGAAAAGAGGAACAGTGATGAATCTTTACCTATCAACTAATCCCTTTCTTATGCAGCTGGTCATTATTCCTTTCGTAGTGATCGGGCTGGGTGTGCTGAGTACACTCCGTACTAAGAATATCTTTGCAGCTCCTTTGGTAACATTAAGTCTTAATATGTTGTATGAAACATGGTATTTTATGGTTTTCTACGATCGCGTTTCATACTCTTCCTGGAATATTATTTTTCCCTCAATCGCCTTTACCATAGCCCTGCTTATCTTTAAATATCTAAAGATAAAAGAGAAATATCGTTACAAAGGTTAAAAGAATTTATAATACAATCAAAAGAAATGATCGCCTTCAATTTTCGAAGGCGATCATTTCTTTTTTTAGTTGACCAATTTAACTGAACTGTACTGTAAGCGCTGGGACCACTTGTTTTTTCCTTGAAACGACTCCTTCAAGATTTGATCAGTGTCGTCTTTCAGTTGCCTTGTTGAAGGCTTGCACCTACGCTTTTTCATCGCCGTAAACGATGCGCGACGGAGTCACTGTCCAGCACGTTCGTGGTCACAAGAACGAAACAGATCTGTAATCATTGCCTTCACTTTGAGAAGCCATTTCATTCGAGCAGGTCCTCTTTGCGGTACCAGGATCTCATTCGACATCGACGACATTGACTTGACCGATACGGACCGTCAAGTCGCCCATAGGAAAGTTTTTCGCGTCGTCATTAAGGATCTGATCGGCCGTCTATTGCTTGACGTATCGGTTCCGGCCTGAAGCAAGTTCCTTGCCGTAAGCTTCCAGGTCGACTTGTGCGATTTCAGCTAACTCATCGGGCCGCTTTTTCGTCCTCTTCTGTACAGGTCGGGGACTTGAGCAGCAAGCGTATCTGAAATGATAGCATGACCATCAGTCCGGCGATGTGTTTCGGTACCATCGATATTGTTCTCTTTGAAAGTTTCAAGATGATCGTGTTCGTGCAGCCGACTGGTTCAGCACGGTAGTAAAGCGGGTTCGCAGTCTGAAAATTCGCGATACGGTGGTGATCGACGACCAGCCAGATACTTCTGACCTTACCCGATATCTCCGGCACGCTCTGCTGGGCCTCATTGTGGTCGACACCAGCATCACTTCTGTCGGTTTCTTCTGCCGCGGTCGTAACTGACGCGCGGCGCCTCGACACCAGAAGATAATCTAATGCATAAACTGTGTTTCATCAGTAGGGTCTTGCCTGAAAGCAACCGCTTCAGTATCACTTGCCTAAAGCTTGTTCTGCAGATGAGATAAGACGTGACGGCCGATGTGATCGCATCGGTATCGGGACTCTGATGTCCAAAAATCAAGTATTTTACTCATTTATATTCTCCTTTGTAATTCATTCTCTTCTTTTAGAATATAGTAATTTCGCTGAAATTTCAATGAAATGAAAAAACTATGCAGCCTTTGATCATGTGAACGAATCACTGATTCAATAGCCTGCATAGCTTTTTAATTACTGCGTCTGATATTTATGTGTCTTGAGAATACGATTGGCATTTTCCACACGTTCGGCAGTCGGTGGATCGACGTCCTTCAGTTTATAGGGAATGCCAAGTTCTTCATACTTGTAGACGCCTAGTCGGTGATACGGCAGGACTTCCACTTTTATGACACTGTCCAGCTGTTCAATGAAAGCACTCAAGCGTTCCAGATGTTCATCGTAATCGGAACGCTCAGGAACCAGCACGTGTCTCAGCCACATGGGAATGCCGATTTCAGATAAATAATTGGCCATATCCAAGATAGCGGTATTTGAATGCATGGTGTATTTTTTGTGGATCTCGTTATCGATATGCTTGATATCCATGAGTACAAGGTCCGTGTATTTCATCAATTCTTCAAATCGGCTGAAGAACGGTTCGTCATGAGTGAACGGCTGTCCGCAGGTGTCCAGCGAAACATTGACTCCTTCTGCTTTGGCCAGTTTGAAAAACTCGATCAGAAAGTCGATATGGATAAGCGGTTCACCGCCACTGACGGTGATCCCCCCTTCTTCTCCCCAGTAATTCTTGTACTTCAGTGCTTTATCAAGAAGTTCCTGAGGCGTAAAAGGTGTGCCGCCGCCCATATTCCAAGTGTCAGGGTTATGACAGAACTCACAGCGCATACGACATCCCTGCATGAAGACCACGAAGCGGATCCCCGGTCCATCTAAAGAACCGAAGCTTTCTGTTGAGTGTACATATCCTATTGGTGTTTCTGTCATTATTATATCCCCCTACTAAGTAGTTAAACTGTGTTATCTTACATTGAGTCATGGAACGTACGTCTCAGAACGTCCATTTGCTGTTCTTTAGTCAGTTTGATGAAGTTTACAGCGTATCCGGAAACACGGATCGTCAGCTGTGGATATTCTTCAGGATGCTCCATGGCATCTTCAAGTGTTTCACGGTTCAAGGCATTCACGTTCAAGTGATGTCCGCCGTTCATGATATAACCGTCAAGCATGGTCGACAGGTTGTTCTGCTGAACGCTGTCTTCTTTACCTAATGCTTTTGGTACGATCGAGAAGGTGTTTGAAATACCATCCAGTGATTCTTTGTATGGCAGTTTGGCCACAGAGTTCAGACTTGCCAGAGCACCGTTTGTATCTCTACCGTGCAGTGGGTTGGCTCCTGGTGCGAATGGTACGCCTGCACGACGGCCATCAGGTGTGTTACCTGTTTTCTTACCGTAAACAACGTTCGATGTGATCGTTAAGATGGACGTTGTGTGTGTCGCATCACGGTAAGTCGGGAACTGTCTGACTTTGTTCATGAATGTTTTCAGCAGTTCAACAGCAATGTCGTCGGCTCTGTCATCGTCGTTACCGTATTTCGGATAGTCGCCTTCGATTTCATAATCAACTGCCAGACCATCTTCATCACGGATGACTTTAACTTTCGCATATTTGATTGCTGAAAGAGAATCAACTGCAACAGAGAATCCGGCAATACCGGTAGCCATTGTACGGGCAACATCTGAATCGTGTAACGCCATTTCAACACTCTCATAGCTGTACTTGTCATGCATGTAATGGATGATGTTCAGTGTATTGATATACATTTCAGCTAACCAGTCAAGGATATGGTCATATTTTTCAGTGACTTCATCATAATCCAGGTATTCGGAAGTGATCGGACGGAATTCAGGTGCGACTTGTGCTTTAGATTTCTCATCCACGCCGCCATTGATCGCATAAAGTAATGCTTTTGCCAAGTTGGCACGGGCACCGAAGAACTGCATTTGCTTACCGATCGGCATAGCAGACACACAGCAGGCAATTCCGTAGTCGTCGCCCCACTCTTCGCGCATCATGTCATCATTTTCATACTGGATCGCGCTGCTTTCGATCGAAACGCGTGAACAGTAGTTTTTAAATGACTGAGGCAGTTTTGTTGACCACAGTACAGTCAGGTTCGGTTCAGGTGCAGGTCCCAGGTTAGTTAACGTGTTCAGGAAACGGAAGCTGTTTTTAGTGACCATGTGACGGCCGTCTAAACCGACACCGGCAATGACTTCTGTTACCCATGTTGGGTCTCCGGAGAACAGTTCATTGTATTCCGGTGTACGTGCAAATTTGACCAGGCGCAGTTTCATAACGAAGTGATCCACTAATTCCTGTGCTTCGACTTCAGTCATTGTACCGTTTTCCAGGTCTCTTTCAATATAGATGTCAAGGAATGTAGATGTACGTCCAAGTGACATCGCAGCACCGTTCTGCTCTTTGACAGCTGCCAGGTAGCCAAGGTACAGCCATTGGAAAGCTTCTTTAGCGTTTTGAGCCGGACGGGAAAGATCAAATCCGTAAATGTTGCCCAATTCTTTCAGTTCATGCAGAGCTTTTAGCTGATCGCTGATCTCTTCACGTTTTCTTGATCATTTTTTCATTCATCATAGCTTTATCTGTATTTGTTTTATCCGCTTCTTTTTCAGCGATCAGACGGTCGACACCGTAAAGAGCAACGCGACGATAGTCACCAATAATGCGTCCACGGCCGTAAGCATCGGGAAGTCCTGTAATGATCCCTGTACGACGGGCATTGCGCATTTCAGGTGTGTAGGCATCGAATACGCCTTGATTATGTGTCTTTCTCCAGTCTCTGAAGACGTGTGAAAGGAAAGGATCGACTTCATAACCATAAGATTCAGCAGCTACTTCACTAATACGGATCCCACCGAATGGTTGCAGCGAACGTTTGAATGGTTTTTCAGTCTGGAAACCGACAACTTTTTCTTTGTCTTTTTCCAAGTAACCCGGTCCGTGAGAAGTTATTGTAGAAACAACGTCCGTATCCATGTCCAGCACGCCGCCGGCCTCGCGTTCCTTTTTGTTAAGGTCCATGACCTGTGCCCATAACTCTTCTGTTTCTTTAGTAGGTCCTTCTAAGAATGATTCGTTGCCGTCATAAGGACGGTAATTGCTTTGAATGAAATGACGAACATCGATTTCTTCTTTCCACTGTTTTCCATTAAACCCGTTCCAGATGGACTCCAAAGAAATATTTTCCGTACGTTGCTTTTCCATAATCAATTCTCCTTTGTGTGTATATCATTTTCAACAAGTTCATCTTATCACATTCACTCACTTTATACAAGTGAATCAGTGAACATTATGTGACAACTTACCGGTATATCAACGTTTTCGAGTTAATGCTCATTTTGTCACAATACTGTCACAATCTGTTATACCTGTAAGCGAATTCACTATGGTACTCTTGTGTTGTAGTAAATCAAAGCAATTAAATACTATTGCATTGGTTACACAGTCAACAGTTTTTTCCAGGGCCTTTATTCGAATATGGAAAAGACTATTATTTTTAGGATGTATTGCTCAATATTTCACTAACATTAGGAGGAAATGATTATGGTCAAAGTTTTAGACAAAAACAAACAGGAAACAAATGTGAACGAGGCTATCGATCAGTTGGTCACGAAAGCTCAGAAAGCTCTGGATGGTATGAGAGAACTCAACCAGGAACAAGTAGATTCCATTGTTAAGGAAATGGCACTGGCCGGTCTGGACAATCACATGAAACTAGCCAAGCTGGCTGTCGAAGAAACCGGCCGCGGAGTATATGAAGACAAAATTGTTAAAAACCTCTTTGCTTCCGAGTATATCTATCACAGCATCAAATCTGATAAAACAATCGGTGTCATCAATGAAAATGTGCATGAAGGAACGGTTGAGATCGCTGAACCAATCGGCGTCGTTGCCGGTGTAACGCCAGTGACCAACCCGACTTCCACAACAATATTCAAGTCAATGATTGCTATTAAAACAGGAAATCCTATTATCTTTGCTTTCCACCCTTCTGCTCAGAAATCAAGTTCTGAAGCAGCCCGAGTCTTATATGAAGCAGCTGTCAAAGCCGGTGCACCTGAAAACTGTATTCCAGTGGATCGAAAAGCCTTCACTTGAAGCTACTCAGGCATTGATGAAACACGACGGTGTCGCAACGATTTTAGCCACAGGCGGCCCGGGAATGGTCAAATCCGCATACAGCTCAGGTAAACCAGCTTTGGGTGTTGGTGCCGGTAACGTTCCCTGCTATATCGAAAAAACAGCAAACGTCAAACGTGCCGCAAATGACCTTATCCTGTCGAAAACATTTGATAACGGCATGATCTGTGCTTCTGAACAAGCTGTCATTGTAGATAAAGAAATCTACGACGATATCAAAAAAGAAATGATAGCTAACGGCTGTCACTACCTGAACGATGAAGAAAGACTGAAAGTTGAAAAACTGATGGTCTCAGAGGAAGGCCAGTTGAATTCTGAAATCGTCGGACGTTCAGCTTATCAGATCGCCGACATGGCTGGCGTCAAAGTGGCTCAGGATACTAAGATCCTTATCGCAGAGTATGCCGGCGTAGGCAAAAAGTACCCTCTTTCAAGAGAAAAACTGAGCCCAGTGCTTGCTTCTTACAAAGTGAACAACACTGAAGAAGGCGTCAAGCGTGCGACAGAAATGCTGGCTTACGGCGGTTTAGGCCACTCGGCTGTTATCCACTCTCACAGTGATGAGGTCATCGAAGAATTTGACCGCCGCATGAAAGCCGGCCGACTGATCGTCAATGCACCGTCAAGCCAAGGCGCCATCGGAGATATCTACAATGCCTACATCCCTTCCCTTACTCTTGGATGTGGCTCTTATGGAGGGAATTCAGTGTCAACAAACGTCAGCACCATGCACCTGATCAATGTCAAGAAACGTGCCAAACGTGCAAACAATATGCAGTGGTTCAAGATTCCACCAAAAGTCTATTTCGAACGCAACTCTGTTCAATATCTTGCTAAAATGCCGGATATCAAGAAAGCCTTTATCGTCACTGACCCAATGATGGTGGAACTCGGCTATGTCGACCGTGTCCTCTATCACCTGAAGAAACCGTCCGGATTATGTTCACTGTGAAATCTTCTCTGACGTTGAACCGGATCCTTCTAAAGAAACAGTTATGAAGGGTGCCGAAGCCATGGCTGCTTTCGAACCGGATGTCATTATCGCCTTGGGTGGCGGATCACCAATGGATGCGGCTAAAGGTATGTGGTTATTCTATGAGACAGCCTGAAACGGACTTCAACGGCATCAAGCAGAAATTCATGGATATCAGAAAACGTGTGTACAAGTTCCCTAAACTGGGCGGCAAAGCTCAATTCGTTGCCATCCCGACAACATCAGGAACGGGTTCTGAAGTCACCTCATTCTCAGTTATCACTGACAATGAAACATCGACCAAATATCCATTGGCTGATTACGAGCTGACTCCGGATGTCGCTATCATCGATCCGCAGTTTGTCATGACAGTGCCGCCCGTTGTTACTGCTGATACAGGTATGGACGTATTGACTCATGCGATCGAAGCGTATGTTTCCAATATGGCGAATGACTACACTGACGGCCTGGCCATCAAAGCGATCCAGCTGGTATTCAAATATCTGCCGACAGCATATAAAAATGGTGCGGATGAAACGGCCCGAGAAAAAATGCATAACGCATCGACCATTGCCGGTATGGCTTTCGCCAATGCCTTCCTGGGGATCAACCACAGCTTGGCACACAAACTGGGTGCGCAGTTCCATATCGCTCACGGACGTTCAAACGCTATCCTGATGCCGCATGTCATCCGCTACAATGCCAAGAAACCAACTAAATTCGTTGCGTTTCCTAAGTACGAACACTTCATTGCGGACGAACGCTATGCAGAAATCGCCAAAGCACTGGACTTGCCTGCCAAGACAACCGAAGAAGGCGTAGAAAGCCTGATCAAAGCTATCTACGACCTGGCTAAAGAACTCAACATCCCAATGAGCATCAAAGAAAACGGCGTAAACAAAAAAGAATTTGAAAACGTTGTTGACGCAATGGCTGACCGCGCATTCGAAGATCAGTGCACGATCGCCAATCCGAAAATGCCTTTAGTCAAAGAGCTTGCTGAAGTATACAGAGCTGCTTACAAAGGGTAATTGAATAACAGGTAATTGGAAAAGGCCGGGATCAGACTCCCGGCCTTTTTTATATGCTGAAAATTTTCTCCTCTCCTCCCTCTTATGACGGACCACTGTTAAAATCAAAGTCATGTTCACTATATCTTTCCTGCGTAAAATGATAAAATGAATACGGAGACCTAAGGCACTCTTCAAAAACTTAGGAGTTGATAACATGCAGCAGCACAAACGGATCTTATAATATCCTACTTACTTATCACGATAATCATCACAGGGATCGTCGGGTATTACTTCCTTCTCGACATCAGTCTGATGGATGCCTTCTATATGACTGTCATTACGATTTCTACGGTAGGCTTTCAGGAAGTAGCCCCAATGACCGTCCCTGCCCAGCTCTTCACTATCGTTCTTATTTTCTTAGTTTAGGGATCATCGGGTATGTCGGTTCACAATTGATCGGTTTTTTCTTCGGAGGTACATTACGAGAAGCATGGAGGGAACAGAAAATGAAAGATCAGCTCAGCGAACTAAACGACCACATCATTGTCTGCGGAGCCGGTGAAACGGGTCAGCACATCATTCAGTCACTGGAAAAGGAACATGTCGATTTTGTCGTCATTGAATTCGAGGACGAGAAACTGGAAGCCATCAAAGATTATGAAAACGTCATTGCCTTCCAGGGTGACGCCACACAGGATGCGGATCTGGAAAAGGCAGGCATACACCGGGCAAAAGGACTCATTGCCGCTCTGAACAGTGATGCGAATAATCTGTACACCGTACTTACCGCCCGACAAATCAATCCTGATCTACTTATCGTTGCCAGGGCCATCACGCATAACTCACACGAGAAACTGATTCGTGCAGGTGCGGACAAAACGGTTTCTCCGAATGAGATCGGCGGTCACCGCATGGCCTCGATGCTGCTCAAGCCATCCGTCATCGCCTTTTTGGACACGATCACCCACTCAGGAAAAATCGATCTGAACTTGAATGAAGCCGTGATCCAACCGGCTTCCCGTTTGAGCAACAAGACATTGATGGAAGCCAACATTCCTGAACAGACCGATCTGATCATCATTGCCATCAAGGAAAAAGATGATAACAAGATCATCTTTAATCCAACCAAAGATCACTTACTCGTGCCGGGTCAGACACTGATCGCTCTCGGAGATGACGATGATCTCAAAAAACTGAAAACACTGGCCGAATCTTAGATCAATCAAGTCAATAATGAAGCAGAGCAGCTCAGCTGCTCTGCTTTCCTTTTTCACTTGATCATTACCCGTGCAGGGAGACATTTTTACGCTGGCGTTCCGTTCAGAGCTTGTCGGCACGCTTGCGCCGATTGCGTTCCCTTCGGACTACTCGAACTCACGCGAAGGGCACGCATCGGCGTACGCGAACGTCGCATATACCTGGGTTTATTCGACGTCCAACCTCTTTGCTCCTTCACCGAAAGGGGTATATATAACCTTTATTCGACGTTCAACCTCTTTGCTCCTTCATGAATGGCGCATATATCCACTTTATTCGACGTTCAACCTCTTTGCTCCTTCACGAACGGCGCATATATCCATCTTTATTCGACGTTCAACCTCTTTGCTCCTTCACGAAAGGCGCATATATCCACTTTATACGACGTTCAGCTTCTCTGATCCTTCACGAAAGGCGCATATATCATCTTTATGCGACGTATCGACCTCTTTGCTCCTTCACGAATGGCGCATATATCCACTATATACGACATTCGGCTTCGCTCACTCATCGCGAACGGCTCATAAAAATATTTGCTCACTCTTACCCGATCTCTTCATTATAAAACAGCACGTTTCACCACTTTCAGCACGACAAAAAAGGAGGCCCATTTATCTAAAAATGGGCCTCCTCTGCTCATTCGACTCGTTCATTTACTTGTTCTCTGGTTCTTCCTCAATCAAGACGACACTTTCTTTGATAAGCATCCACCGGTGTCCCGTCTGAATCTTCATCCAGAATGAACGAACCGTTGCTGTAGCGGTCGCTGTAGGCATAGTCCTTGGCTCTGACGGTAAAGTCATTGCCTTTATCTGTAACCACTTTCCATTCAGCGTCCAGCTGCTCGACATCTATCACAAGAGCCATGCGGTGAGGCTTGTTCTTCAATTCTCTAAGCACTAATAATCCGCGTTTCGCCCGTGATATCACGTCGAAATCTGAGATGTTCATCCGTTTGATCGACCCGCGGTGCGTGATCATCAGCACACTCTTGTTGCCTTCAGACGGATCAAAGATGATGCCGCCCACAACCTGATCCTCTTTCTTCAAATTGATCGATTTCACGCCGCTGGCAATGGCGCCCACTGTTGAAACTTCAGAAAGCGGGTAGCGCAGGGCAAATCCAAACTGCGTCACCAAAAAGACATCATAGCGTGAGTCATCTTCGATCATGGTGACCGAAAGCAGTTCATCCGTTTTTGATTTCAGTTTGACCGCAGTCGCTGAACGTGAACGGTACGTCCGTTTCGGCGCATACTCGGAGACCAGCGTCTGTTTGATATAGCCGTTTCTCGTGATAAAGACAAATTTCTGCTCCTCTGAAAATTCTTTCAGTCCATAAGCAGCGATGATTTTTTCATCAGGCTGCAGGCTGATCGTCTGGGAGATATGCTCGCCCAGATCCTTCCATTTGATATCGGGGATCTCATGGACCGGCCGATTGATCACGTTGCCTTTGGATGTAAAGAGGACCACGTGATCCAAAGTCGAGATCTTTTCAGTGAACACCGAATAGTCGCCGTCTCTCATTCCGATCTCTTCCGCATTGGAAGCACCGTAAGAACGCAGGCTCGTGCGTTTCAGATAGCCTTCTTTCGTCACTGAAACGACGACCTCTTCTTCAGAAACCAGTACTTCTTTTTCGATTTTCAGTTCTTCGATTTTTTCTTCGATCACAGTCTGTCTGGCCTGACCGTTTTCTTTCTTCACTTCTTTCAGTTCTTTTTTCATCACTGATTCAAGTTTCTTTTCGTTATCAAGGATCTCATTGTACTCGCTGATGCGTGCTTCCAGTTCACTGGCTTCTTTTTGAAGCTGCGTGATGTCCGTATTCGTCAAGCGGTAAAGCTGCAGACTGACGATCGCTTCTGCCTGCATGACAGAAAAGCCGTACGCTTTGACGATATTGTCTTTCGCATCCGCTTTGTTGTTTGATTCCCGGATCGTTTTGATCACGGCGTCCAGAATGGAGATCGCCTTGATCAGACCTTCGACGATATGTGCGCGTTTCTGGTCTTTATTCAGCAGATATTTTGTCCGTCTGCGGATAATGTCTTTCTTGTGAGAAATGTAAGCCGTCAGAAATTCTTTCAGACCGACCTGCTGCGGACGCCGGTCACTGATGGCGATCATATTCAGATTATAAGACACCTGCAGATCGGTGTTTTTGAATAAGTAAGTCAATATCCCCTGCGTCGGGGTATCTTTTTTCAGTTCCACGACGATGCGCAGGCCCGTGCGGTCACTCTCGTCACGGACATCAGCGATCCCGTCGATTTTCTTGTTGATGCGGATCTCATCCATCTTGCGGACGAGCGTGGCTTTGTTCACTTCATAAGGGACCTCAGTGATGACGATCTGTTCCTTGCCGCCTCTGACTTTCTCGATCTCCGTCTTGGAACGGACGACGATCTTGCCTTTGCCCGTCTTGTACGCCTCCTGCAGGCCCTTGACCCCCTGGATGATGCCGCCGGTAGGGAAATCAGGCCCTTTGACAAAGTCCATCAGTTTCTCGACAGATGCATTCGGATGCTGGATCTGATAGATACAGGCGTCGATCACTTCTTCAAGGTTATGTGGTGGGATATCCGTCGCATAACCTGCCGAGATACCGGTTGCGCCGTTAACGAGCAGATTCGGGAAACGTGCCGGCAGGACAGTGGGTTCATTGGTCGTATCATCAAAGTTCAAAACGAACTCGACGGTTTCCTTGTCGATGTCCTTGAGCAGCTCGTTCGCTATTTTCGACAGACGGGCTTCCGTGTAACGCATCGCTGCGGGCGGATCCCCGTCCATGCTCCCGTTGTTGCCGTGCATCGTGACCAGCGGCGTCTTCATCTTCCAGTCCTGACTCATGCGGACCATGGCTTCATAGACACTGCTGTCACCGTGGGGGTGGAAATTCCCGATGACGTTACCGACCCGTCTTGGCCGATTTTCTGAAGCCTTTGTCATGGGTATTGCCTTCTGAATACATCGCATACAGAATGCGGCGCTGAACAGGTTTCAGACCGTCGCGGATATCCGGCAGGGCCCGTTCCTGAATGATATATTTGGAATATCTGCCGAAGCGGTCGCCCATGACCTCTTCTAATGTCAATTCTTGTACTTCTACACGTTCTTTAGCCATTTAGTTAGTCAAACCTTTCTCACAACTCTACTGTTTCTTCAACTTCATCCAGCACGTCATTTGTCTCTAAAATACTGCCTTCTTCTTCAAGAGAGAATTCAACGTTTTCTTCGATCCATTTACGTCTCGGATCAACTTTGTTGCCCATGAGGACAGATACGCGTCGTTCAGCCTGAGCCACGTCGTCGATGGTCACACGGATCAGCGTCCGAGAATCAGGATTCATGGTCGTATCCCAAAGCTGGTCGGCATTCATTTCACCCAGACCTTTGTAGCGCTGGATGATATAGCCCTTGCCGAAGGTTTTCAGCAGTTTCTCCAGTTCCTCATCTGTCCAGGCATATTCTATGACCTCTTTTTTCCCTTTACCTTTGGATACCTTGTAAAGTGGCGGCAGGGCCAGATACACTTTGCCTTCTTCGATCAGGGGTTTCATATAACGGTAAAAGAAAGTCAGCAGCAGGACCTGGATATGCGCCCCGTCGGTATCCGCATCGGTCATGATGACCACTTTATCGTAATTACAGTCTTTGATATCGAATTCCGGTCCGACACCGGCGCCGATCGTGTAGATCATCGTGCTGATTTCTTCGTTCTTAAGGATATCCTGCATATTTGCTTTTTCCGTGTTGATGACTTTTCCGCGCAGCGGCAGGATCGCCTGGAATTTTCTGTCGCGTCCCTGCTTGGCCGAGCCGCCGGCAGAATCTCCCTCAACAAGATAAAGTTCGTTTTTCTTGGCATTACGGCTCTGAGCGGGCGTCAGCTTGCCGGACAGCAAGGTTTCTTTGCGCTTGCGCTTTTTCCCGTTGCGTGACTCATCTTTAGCCTTGCGCGCAGCCTCGCGGGCCTCACGTGCTTTGATCGCCTTACGCACGATCTGCTGGCTCAGTTCACCGTTTTCGGCCAGCCAGAAGTTGAACTGTTCCGAGATCACCGTGTCACAGGCCGCGCGCGCTTCCGTCGTCCCCAGCTTGCTTTTTGTCTGACCCTCGAACTGGAGCAGATTTTCCGGGATACGTATAGAAAGGATGATTGCGATCCCTTCTCTGACGTCGGTCCCTTCCAGATTTTTATCGCGTTCCTTGAGCAGATTCACGCGTCTGGCATATTCATTGAACGTTTTTGTGATCGCTGATTTCGTTCCGATCTCATGCGTCCCGCCGTCTTTCGTGCGGACATTATTGACGAAACTCAGCAGGTTTTCCGAGTAGCCGTCATTATACTGAAAGGCGCACTCGACTTCGATCCCTTTGTATTCCCCTTCGAAAAAGGCAATCGGTGTCAGGGTATCTTTTTCTTCATTGATATAGTTGACGAATTCCTTGATGCCTTCTTCGTAATGGAAGACTTCCGCTTCTTCATCCTTGCGCTCGTCTTTGACCGTGATCGTCACGTCTTTCAGCAGGAAGGCTGACTCACGGAGACGCTCGCTTAGGACCGAAAAGGAATAATCCAGCGTAGAGAATATCTGGGGATCCGGCTTAAAGTGCACGGTCGTGCCGGTCAGTTTTTTCTGTCCTTTTTTCTTGGTCAGTTTGCCCTTGGGCTTTCCGCCTTTAGAAAAATGCTGGGTGTATTCAAAGCCGTCACGGTTGACCTGGACTGTCAGGTGTTCCGACAGCGCATTCACGACAGAGGCCCCCACACCGTGCAGGCCGCCTGACGTCTTGTAGCCGCCGCTCTGCCCGAACTTTCCGCCGGCATGCAGTACCGTAAAGATGACCTGGATCGTCGGGACACCGGATTTATGTATCCCCGTCGGCATACCGCGTCCGTCATCTTTCACAGTGATACTGTTGTCTTTATGGATAACGACATCTATTTTAGACGCGTATCCTGCCAGCACTTCATCCACGGCATTGTCCACGATTTCATAGACCAGATGGTGAAGCCCTCTGGAATCGGTCGAGCCGATATACATCCCGGGGCGTTTTCTGACCGCCTCGAGACCTTCCAGAACTTGGATCGAACTATCATCGTACTTGTTATTTATGCTCATTTTATATTTACTCCTCGAAGTGATTCATAGAATAATCTGTGCTTTTCGATACAAAAACACAAGCATTAATATAATACCATAAAAACGCGTCCCTAAAAACGCCAATGCCATTTTTCCTCGTTTTTGACAGTCACTTCCCCCTTTATCAGTTTATAGAAATAGTTCTGACCAGGTATTAAAAGCAGTCTTTTATGGCTTTGACTGTGTCTTTCACTTAAAGAATCTGATATGAAAAATATAGAAGCTGGCGGTTTGTCCTTTTCCATGGACAAACCGCCAGCTTCATATGAAGATGCTTACTCCTTTATGAGTGGATCAGTAATTTTTCAGTAAATAATACAAGGGAATGATCGAAACTAAAATAATGATCAGCGCTCCAGGAGCCGCCTGGGCATAGAGCGCTTCAGAAGCCTGATAATAGACCCTGATGGCGAGCGTGTCGAAGCCCGGGGGCCGAAGCATCAGCGTCACAGGCAGCTCTTTCAGGGAACTGACAAAGACAAGCGCGCCCCCCGCCAGCAGTCCCGGAAGAATAGAAGGCATAATGACAAAAAGTATCACACTCCAGGTCGGATGACCTAAACTCCTGGCAGACTCATCGATACGCGGCGAAACCATGTTCAAGCGCTGTTTCACCGGATTGCAGCACCTGCGGCATGAACCGGATGAGTTGAGCGACAACGATCAGGAAGACCGTGTTGTAAAGAACCGGGATATGATTGTTGAAGATATAAACCAACCCCAGCGCTACGATGACGCCCGGAAGCGCATAGCCTGTATAGCTCAATTTATATATCAGACTGCTGAACACAGAGTAGTGTCTGGAATACAAATATACAAGCGGGACAGAAAAAACCATGCTTGCTCCAGCCGTCAAAGCCGCGACTTGAAAGCTGTTTAAGGTATATTCAATGATGGTGCTGTCGATCAGACCACTGTCAGCTCCAACATACGTCCAGTAACTGAGCACGATGATCGGCAAAGCAGCAGATACAAGAAAAATAAACATGACATAAAGTAACGACAGGCCTTTATATTTACCCAAACGCAAGGTTTGAACCTCGCCGGTCATCCCCTTGGTCTGATAATAGGATTTTCGGCCTTTCATCCATTTTTCGATCAAGAGCGCCACCATTGTCACGCCAACTAAGACTAGACTCAAAACGGATGCAGAAGGTATATCGAAACCGGCTCGCTGATAATAAATCGCTGACGTAAACGTCACATACCGCAGCATGGATACTGCACCAAAATCACTGATGACATATAAAAAGACGAGGATCCCACCCGCTCCGATCGCCGGTACCAGCATGGGCAGAATGATCCTGAAAAATATATAAAAGCCGTTATGCCCTAAAGACCTCCCGACTTCTTCATAAGTCTGGCTGATTTTCCTGAGTGACGCGCTGGTGATGAGGTAGACATAAGGGTAAGTGAAAAGGGTCAGCACTGAAAACACACCAAAAAACGAATAAATGTCAAAGCTATACCCGCCATCGTTGCCGGAAACAGTTCTCACAGCTTCATAAAGCCATCCTCTAGGTCCTAAAACGATTATATAGGTTACCGCTCCTACATATGGCGGAATGACCAGAGGCAGCGCTAAAAGCCATTTCCAGAGTTTTTTTCCGGGCAGATCCGTGCGCGTCACCAGCCATGCCAGGGACACCCCGATAAAGGTCGAGGTCAATGTGACCGCTGCGCCAAGAGACAGGGTGCTCCATAACAATTCCGGTATACGGGTATCCAGCAGCCTTTTCCAGCTTTCACTGCCGGCCATAAAAGACTGATAAACGACATATAGCAGAGGAAACGTCATACCGAGTGCAATCACCATAGAGACGACCAGCAGCGCCGGACTCGGCATGTTTCCATCCCAGACAGCACGATCAAATTTAAACAGTCTGGACAAATAATCAGATTTTCTTTTGCTGTGGCTAGTCGTTTGACTCATCGTCTGCTCCTATGCTTCATTAGAATGTGTTCTCGTTTTATTTCAGATTCAAATCTAAACCGGCGTCTTCAATGAGTGAACGCGTATCTTCAAAATAATCGCCTAATTCTTTAAGTGGCATGGACTGAACATTCAAATCAGTTAATTTGACCGCTGATTCGAAAGGAGGCGTCAAGTCACTGTTGACCGGAACTTCCAGCGATTCTCCGACAAAAGCCAGCTGGTTCTCTTCTTCCAAGATCCAGTTCAGGAAAACCTGAGCGGCTTCTTCGTTCGGACTGTCATTTAAAAGTCCCAGACCGGCACCGTTCACGATCGCACCCATTTCTCCTTCTCCCTGGTCAGGATAGACGAAGCCGACATTATTGTTGTCCGGCTCAAGCAGCTGCTGATGGTAATAATAATTATTCACTAAGCCGAACGCATGGAGCCCTTCACCGACTGCACGTCTGATATCTCCATGACCTTGAAAAATAGCGGCTGAATTGTCCTGGACCGATTCGATCCATTCCGTAGTCCGCTCATCTCCCCACTCATATCTCAGAGCAGAAACATTGGAGATCATGCCTCCATTTCCACCACGGGTGATGGCATAACCGTTTTCGATATCACTGTAGTCATTTTCAATCAAGTCTTCCATGCGGGAAGGAACGTCTGATTCATCGATCAGATCTTTATTGTAGATGAATCCTCTGGCTCTAGAGGACAGTGCGATCCATTCGTTGTTTTCAGCACGGTACATTTCTTCGATGCTTTCTATGTTTTCGGGTTCTGTTGCTCTAAGTAAATTTTCCTGATTGAGATGTTCCAGTGCCCCGATATCATTTGAAATGAATACATCAGCCTGCGTATTATTTCTTTCTTCCAGGATCTGCAAAGGTTCGACTCCGTGAAGGGCATTGACTTCGATCCCCGTATCTGCTTCAAATTTTTCCAGAAGCTCTGATACGAACATTTCGTTCCTGGAAGAGTAAACGATCAGTTCTTCCGATTCATTAACGGTGTCCGTCTCTGCCCCGCATCCTGCCAGCAGGCTTAAAGCGGCCAAACTTGTCACTCCAATAGCTGATTTTCTATTCATCACTATCACTCCTATTTTTTAATTGAGAACGATTATCATTCGCAATTAAAACAATACGCTAGGTATCACTCAATAGTCAAGATATAAATGTAACAACCTTCACAAAACATCAAAGTTAGTATTTAGTCTATGACCGTCACATGCTCTTTATTGATATCAAAGTTCAAACACTGCCCGACCAGTATATCGTGATCGATCGGTGCAGAAATAATGACTGGCGCCGCCCCTTCTCCTTTAAGGGTGTGAACACCCAGATGGATTTCCTGCTGATCTCCTCCATAAACGATACGTTCCACCGTGCCGCGGAAAAAACCATGGGGGTCTAGAGAGATATGTTCAGGTCTGACCGACAGCATCACTTTGCCAGGCTTACGAGCCGATAAGGACGCGATCGGCAATCGTCCGATTGGCGTCGATACAGCGTCTGCATCCGCTCTGATCTCTCCCTGAAAAAGATTCGTTTTCCCTACAAACTGCGCAACAAAACAATTGGCCGGACAGCGATATAGTTCTTTTGGCGTAGAGATCTGCTGGATCATCCCATCTTTCATTACGACCACTTTATCCGACACAGCAAACGCATCCTTCTGATCATGTGTCACGATTATAGCCGTTGCTTTGGCTTTTTTTAAAATCAGTGAGATATCCTGTCTCATTTTTTCCCTCAACCCTGTATCGATACTGCTGAAGGGTTCATCCAGCAAGATGACATGCGGCGCAGGGGCCAGCGCATCGAGCAATGGCGACACGCTGCTGCTGGCCCCCGGATAACTTAGAGGGAAAACTGTCAGCAAATCCTTCCAGTTCAACTAATTTCAGCATAGCTTTGACACGTTCGATTTTTTCACTTTTTTTCATACTTTTCAGACCAAACATGATGTTTTTAGCCACGGTCATATTCGGGAACAAAGCATGCTCTTGAAAAACCATACCTATGCCTCTTTTTTCTGGAGAAACGACAGCTGAATCCGATACGATCAGCTCACTGCCCACTTTAATGGTGCCATGTGAAGGATTTTCAAATCCTGCGATCATGCGAAGAGCTGTGGTTTTCCCGCATCCGCTGGGACCCAGCAGTGAAATGATTTCCCCTTTACTAATGCTGAAGCTGACGTTATTTACCGCGGGCTGAGAGTGATCATCAAAACGCTTAGTTAAATTTTTTATTTCAATGAAAGACATGCGAGCCGCTCCTTAAAGTGCAATTTTATTTTATAAATATATTGAGAATCATTTTCAATTAAATGAAGTATATCACAACCGGCGTTCAGATAAAACAAGTGACAAGCACCAGTCACTTCTTATTGTTGTCACCCTTATATCATGGTAGAATTAATAAGGGTTTCAAGGGACAACTTAAGGAGGAACTACTTTTGATAGAAATCATACTTATACTGACGGCTTATTTGCTGGGATCCATTCCCTCAGGTGTGTGGATAGGCAAAGCCTTTTACAAAACAGATATCAGAAACCACGGCAGCGGCAATTCTGGGACGACCAATACGTTTCGCGTTTTGGGTAAAGGGGCCGGGACGGTCGTTCTTATCATGGATATAGCCAAAGGAACGCTGGCCGTATTGCTGCCGGTCTGGTTCGGTCTTTCGATTCATCCAATGATTTTTGGACTGTTCGCGATCATCGGTCATGTTTATCCCATTTTTGCAGGCTTCAAAGGCGGCAAAGCGGTGGCAACAACTGCCGGGGTGGCCTTGGGCGTGCAGCCTCTGTTTGTACTCATCCTGATCCTCTTGTTCGCAGCCGTACTTTATACGTCCAGCATGGTCAGTCTGGCCAGTGTGGTGACCTTTGTTATTGCGGCAATCGCTTCACTTTTCATCGGCGACTGGGTGTTCTCCATGATCGTCTGGATCGCTATGCTGCTGGTGGTCATCAGACACCGGGCAAATATCGAACGGATCAGAAAAGGCGAAGAAAACAAAGTGCCTTTTGGATTGAATAAACCTGAGAAAAAATAATCAATAGACAAAAAGACCTTATCTGTCTCAGTCACTTTTTCAGTGACTGAGCGTAGATAAGGTCTTTTTACTAACCGATGATCTGGTTTTTCCCGTTTTCCTTTGCCTGATACATTTTCTCGTCGGCTTCATTAAGGAGATCTTCATGATCCCCTTGTTCATAAACCGCATAACCGCCACTGATCGTCAATGATTCGTGTCTCAGAAATTCATTGGTTTCAATGGCCAGACGGCAGTCTTCAAGGATTTCTTCAGCCGACGCTCTGGTCCTGTCGGGCAGCAGGATCAGAAACTCTTCTCCACCGTAGCGGCCCACGCAGCCTTTGCCGGCCAGGACCTGTTCCAGTGTTTTAGCCGTTTCCCGAAGAACGTAATCGCCGAAGACATGCCCTTTCGTGTCATTCAGATGCTTGAAATCATCGATATCCACCATGCAGATGACGAGCGGGTGCTCCTGGATGGCTGATGCCAGCATGCGGGATTTCAGTTCACGGATGATGGACCGGCGATTTCTGATCTGCGTCAGCTCGTCTTTGTCCACCAGCTCGATCAGCGTCGACGTCAGCTCTTCCAGATTTTCCTCTTTGGATTTCTGTCTGGTTATGTCGAAGACGATGCCCGCAAGAAAAAGCGGAGCGCCTTCATCTGAACGTCGCGTGACTTTCCCGCGGTCATAATACCATTTCCAGTCACCGTCTTTGGTTTTGATCCGGTACTCGACCTCATAAACAGGCGTATTACCTTTAAGATGCTCGCGCATATTGTCCATCACTTTTTCATAATCCTCAGGGTGCAATCTGCTTGTAAAGAAGTCATAAGGCACTTTTTCCGGTAACTCTTCATTCGTATAACCCAGGGCTTCGGCTTTCAGAGGATTGAAGACCACATCATTGGTACGGACGTTCCAGTACCAGTGCCCGAGTTCCCTTTCCAGGGATAATCGAGTCTGGATTCCGATTCTTTTTCCGCAAGCAGTTCGTCTATAAGCATCTGCTGTGCTTCAATTTTTTCGATCAGTTCTTCTTTTGTGTGGTCAGTTGTCATTGTTCTACTCATTTAAGCACTCCGTTCAGTTTTATAGGATATAGCGGCTGAGGTCTTTGTTCTCAACGATATGCCCGATCTTGTCTTCGACATATTTTTCTGTGATCTTCACTTCGCCCATGCTCATGTCCGGTGATTCGAACAGCAGGTCTTCAAGCAGGCGTTCCAGGATAGTGTGCAGACGGCGCGCTCCGATGTTATCTGTGGAATCATTGACGTCAAAAGCGATTTCCGCGATTTTTTCGATGGCTTCCATCGTAAAGATGACATCGATGTTTTCGGTATCTAGTAATGCCCGGTACTGTTTCACCAACGCATTTTCCGGTTCGGTCAGGATCTTGACAAAATCGTCTTTGGTCAGGTCATCCAGCTCGACGCGGATAGGGAAACGTCCCTGCAGTTCCGGGATCAGATCGCTCGGTTTGGACAAGTGGAACGCCCCTGAACCGATGAACAAGATGTGATCCGTATTCACTGTTCCATATTTCGTCTTCACACTTGATCCTTCAACGATCGGCAGGATGTCCCGCTGAACGCCTTCTCTGGAAACCTGGCCACTGTTCTGCTGACCTTTGGACGTGATTTTGTCGATCTCGTCGACAAAGATGATACCGGCATTTTCCGTCAAGTTAATGGCATCCGAATAGATATCTTCGGTATTGATCAGTTTGTCTGCTTCTTCTTCGGTAAAGATCTCGACAGCTTCTTTCACGGTCACTTTACGTTTGACTTTCTTGGCCGGGGTCAGCTGGCCGAACGTTTCAGACAGGTCGATGCCCATCTGTTCTAGTGGCTGGCTCATCGGGCTGTTCGACGCTTTTTTCTTTTCTTCGACTTTGATCTCGACTTCTCTTGCGTCCAGTACCCCGCGGCTGATCTGATCGATCAGTGCGCTGCGCTTGGAAGAGATGTCTTCCGTGACCGTTTCTTCCTCTTCTTCAGCGTTCTGGTTGAACTGGTTAGGGTCCATCCCCATGCCTCGGAACATGCCTGCTAAAGGATTGTTGTCATAACCCGTTTTTTCTTTTTTGATTCCGGGAGCCAGCGCTTTGGCGACACGTTCTATCGCTCTTTTCTCTGCACGACCGCGCACATCTCTGCGGTACTCGTCTCTGACCAGCTGGATCGCTGACTCAGTCAGATCTCTGATCATGGACTCCACGTCACGGCCGATATAGCCGACTTCAGTGAATTTAGTCGCTTCGACTTTGATGAACGGGGCATCCACGATGGCAGCCAGGCGACGGGCGATTTCCGTTTTACCGATCCCTGTCGCACCGATCATCAAAATATTCTTCGGTGTGATCTCCTTCTGCATGTCGTCATCCAGTTTCAGGCGGCGGTAACGGTTACGTAAGGCTACTGCGACGGCTTTCTTGGCGTCATTCTGTCCAACGATATATTTGTCCAGTCTGGTTACGATCTCTCTAGGTGTCAAATCATTTCTAGCTCTCATGTCATCAATCTCCTTACAGTTTTTCTGTTACGATGTTGTGGTTTGTATAGACACAGATATCAGCGGCAATAGATAAGCTGTCTTTAGCGATCTCTTCAGCACTGAGGCTGTGCCCGTGTTTTTTCAGGGCTCTGGCTGCGGACAAGGCGAAATTCCCGCCTGAACCGATGCCTAAGACGCCGTCATCGGGCTGGATCACTTCACCATTCCCTGAAACGAGCAACATCTGTTCTTTGTTCATGACGATCAGGAGCGCTTCCAGGTTTTTCATCATCTTGTCTGTGCGCCATTCCTGCGCCAGTTCCACTGCGGCCCGCATCAAATGGCCATTGTACTGATTCAGATAGCCTTCAAATTTCTCTTCCAGCGTAAAGGCATCAGCCACACTGCCGGCAAAACCGACAAGCACTTCGTTGTTGTATATTTTTCTGACCTTGCGGGCGGTCCCTTTCATGATGACCTGTTCACCCATGGTCACCTGTCCGTCACCGGCCATGGCACATTCGCCGTTATGATGGACGGCCAGTATTGTCGTTGCGTGAAAATCTGTCATTTTATATTCCTCCGTTTAAAGTGTTCTAGTCAGGCTCTTGGATGATACGAATTGTAGTCTTTCTGCAGATGCTCCGTCGTCACATGGGTATAGATCTGCGTGGAAGATAAACTCTTATGTCCGAGCAGCTCCTGTACCGTGCGTATGTCTGCCCCATTATTGAGCAGATGGGTCGCAAACGTGTGACGGAGCATGTGCGGTGTGATGTTATGGGACAGGGAACTCTTCTTGATCAGCTGTGTCAGAACGAACTGTATCCCATTTTGAGTGATCTGATCCCCATGGTGGCTGATAAACAGAAAATCATGATCTTTCCCGTATTTTTCCATCAACCCTCGGCGTCCGTTATCGATATAATCCCTGACGGCTACGCTGGCGTAATGACCAAAGGGGATGTAGCGTTCTTTCCGCCCTTTCCCTTTGACGAACAGCATGCCCATTTGAAAGTCGATATCGTCAAGCTTGATCCCCTGGCACTCGCTCACACGCATCCCTGTCCCGTAAAGCAGCTCAAGCAGCGCCTTGTTGCGCAAGTCGAGGGGACTGTCGCCTTCTGCCGCTTCAAACAGAACCTTCATTTCTTCTTCATAAAAGAAGGTCGGCAGGCGTGATCCCCGTTTTTTCAGATGAAGATAGGAAAAAGGGTTGTCACTGACGATCTCATTGTTGAGCAGAAACTGGTAAAACGCCCGTATGCTCGATATCTTACGTGAGATCGAGGAACGCGAGTAGTCTTTATCCGTTAAATAACTCAAATAGATCCGTGCATCAGAGAGTTCGACAGCCAGGATGTCTTCTTCCCCGGTCTCTTTTAAAAACCGCTCGAAAGCCAGCAGATCGTCGATATAAGCACGGTTCGTATGTTCAGAATAATGCCGTTCATTCATTAAATAGTTTGAAAAAAGGGTGATCCATTTATTTTCCATGAGTATCTCTCCTCACTTCCCTCATTTTACCATACGTGAACCAGTCTGGCATACAGAAAATAACGTTCTCGATTTGAGCCTCTAATCAAAGGGTTTTCACCATTTCAAACGCTACAAGTATGGTATAATTAAATCAATAAAAATCTCCATGCGTTCCATTGCCGGACACATAGGCAGATACATAAAAAGGAGTGATAGTGAGAATGGACAGAATCGGATCAATAGTTGCATTTGTTTTTATCCTCGCCGTTTCGTACGGTCTGGTGATTCAGATCCAGCGGACAGCAGCGATAAGAAAGACTGACAAATCTAAGAAAGATCGAAGAAAATTTATTGGACATAGCCTGATGGTGTTATGCCATGCAGGGTTTCTGATTTCGATCATTTTAAATATGCTGGTTTATTTCGGATGGTACAGTTCACAGTTGGTAACGACTTGACAGTTCAGCTTTATGGAGTTTCGTATTCCTCATTGCTTACTTCATTTCAAACTATGTCAGCAGAGTTGAGACCGCTGATCGGCATATCGGGGTTTAAACCCTTAAATAAAGAAAAGCGGCACAGCTCTGATGTATCAGAGCCGTGCCGCTTGTTTTTGTATTCAAATTATTTCTGAGGTTCTTCCTTGTAGTCGCAGTTCGAACAGACGACCTGACTTTGTTTCTTCGTTTTATGCTCGACCAGGTAGTGTTCGCATTTCGGACAGTCACGGCCGATCGGTTTGTCCCAGGATGTGAACTCACATTCCGGATAATTCTCGCAGCCGTAAAAGATACGGTTCTTCTTGGATTTTCGTTCCACGACTTCGCCTTTTTTACATACCGGACAAGTCACGCCGATTTTCTTGACGATCGCCTTGGTGTTGCGGCAGTCAGGGAAGTTGGAGCAGGCGTAGAATTTTCCGTAACGGCCCATCTTGATGACCATCGGTGACCCGCATTTTTCGCAGTCAAAGCCGGCCGGTTCATCTTCGATCTCGACTTCTTCGAGTTCTTTTTCCGCCACCGTGACTTCTTCTTTAAAGGGTCTGTAGAACTGATCGATGACCTCGACCCATTCTTTTGTCCCCTCTTCCACAGCATCCAAGTCTTTTTCCATATCAGCCGTGAAGTTGACATCGACGATATTAGGGAAATATTCCTTGATCATCGTATTGACGATGGTCCCGAGTTCGGTGGGTTCGAAACGTTTATTTTTAAGTGTGACGTAATAGCGGCGCTGAATCGTTTCCAGTGTCGGTGCATACGTTGACGGTCGTCCCACACCGTTTTCTTCCAGCGTCTTGATCAGCGATGCTTCACTGTAGCGGGCCGGCGGCTGGGTGAAGTGCTGGTTCGGTTCGATCGCGTCCAGCTTGACCTTGTCGCCTTCAGAAAGATCAGGCAGGATATTGTCTTTATCCTTTTTACTTTCAGGATAAGCCATCTGATACCCTTTGAATTTGATTTGTGAACCGTTTGCTCTGAATAAGACGCCGTTCTGTTCGATATCCACGCGCATCGTATCATAGACAGCCGGTTTCATCTGACTGGCGATGAAGCGTGACCAGATCAGGGAATACAGCTTGTACTGATCTTTTGACAGATACTGTTTGATGTCAGCGGGCTTTCTCATGGCACTCGTTGCGCGGATCGCTTCGTGAGCGTCCTGTGCCGACTGGCTGTTTTTCTGCTTTCTCGGTTTCGTTGCCGCATAGTCTTCGCCGTATTCGCTGACGATGACTTCATGGGCTTCCTTTTTTGCCGTTTCGGACAGACGCGTCGAGTCGGTTCGCATGTAGGTGATCAGACCTGTTGTCCCGCCTTTGCCTAATGAGATCCCTTCGTAAAGCTGCTGGGCGACCATCATCGTCTTGCGCGTCCGGAAGTTCAGCTTGCCGGCCGCTTCCTGCTGCAGACTACTGGTGGTAAAAGGCGCATGGGGATTACGTTTGCGCTGTTTCTTGACTACTTTAGTGACATCGAAATCACCGGACTTGTCCAGGTCTTTCAGAATATCCTGAACTTTTGCTTCATTCGGCAGTTTCGTTTTTTTCCTGTTCAGCCCGTAAAAGTTTGCGTCGAAAACATCTTTGTTCTTCTTGAACTGCGCTTCGATGGACCAGTATTCTTCAGGCTGGAAATTTTTGATTTCTTCTTCCCGGTCGCAGATACATTTTCAAAGCGACAGACTGTACACGTCCGGCACTGAGTCCGCGCTTCACTTTTTTCCAGAGCAGCGGACTGATCTGATACCCTACGATACGGTCCAGGATACGTCTGGCCTGCTGGGAATCGATCAGGTCTTCATCCAGGTTTCTCGGGTTTTTCAGTGCATTTTTAACTGCCTCTTTGGTGATCTCATTGAAGACCACTCTGTTTTTCTCTTCATTATCCAGCTTGAGCAGAAAACTCAAATGCCAGGCGATTGCTTCCCCTTCTCTGTCCGGGTCAGCTGCGAGAAAGACTTTTTCAGCTTTTTTGGCGTGTTTTTTCAGATCCTTGATGACCGGACCCTTGCCGCGGATCGTTATATAATCCGGCTGATAGTCGTTTTCAAAATCGACACCCATACGGCTCTTTGGCAGATCTCTGATATGGCCCAGACTGGCCACCACTTTATAATTTCTTCCAAGATATTTTTCGATCGTTTTTGCTTTTGCAGGCGATTCTACAATGACCAGATATTTATAAGCCAAATTGCAGGCTCCTTCCTCTACTACCATATTTTTTGTGCGCTTTTACTGTCTAGGCGTCTTATTTTTCTTCTATACAAGAATCGTAATCTATCATAGGGCATATGAATTCACTTTGTCAACTTTTAAACCTATATTTAATTAATTATTTCACAATTTCCATGTTCCATTCAGTGAAAATATCCTCCGCACAAAGGCAGGGGACCGCACCGGAACGGATCAGATCCAGACACCCTCTGGACTGGGCACTGAAGATCGATCCGGGCACAGCAAACACGTCCCGCCCTTCATCCAGTGCGATCCTGGCTGTGATCAGACTTCCGCTCCGCTCTTTGGCCTCCACGACGGTCACCCCTCTGGACAGACCGGCAATGATTCGGTTCCTGAGTGGGAAATGATGTCTTTTCGGCGGAAGATTGAGCGGATACTCTGAGATCAGCAGATGCTGCCGGGCGATGTCTTCCTGCAGTTCTTTATTTTCATACGGATAGGTGTACCCGATACCGCTGCCGATGACGGCTATCGTTTTCCCGCCTTTGTCGATCGTCTTTTTATGAACATGCGTGTCGATGCCCCGCGCCAGCCCGCTCACCGTCACAAGACCCGCTTCGACGATAGGAGGAATCAGACGGTCCAGTACTTTCTGTCCGTATGCTGTACACTCCCGTGAGCCGACGATCCCGATGAGCTCAGCATTGAGTAAAGACAGATCCCCCTGACAGAACAATACAAACGGCGGTTCATAACTGTTTCTCAAAGCGATAGGATAGCGGGCTCGATTCCAGTGAGAATCAGTTCGATTCCCGCTGCCTGATACACCTTTCTTTTTCTGATAAAGTCGAACGTCTTCAGATACTCGTAAAACTTCGTCTGTTTACTGTGATCGACGGAAAATGTCCGGTAACTGATAAACGTGTAGTCCTCATAATAAGGCGAGTTCATCGAGGCCAGACACCATTTTTCCTTGTGAGTCAGAAATGGACAGTGAGCCAGTGCGAGCAGAAAATCTTCTGTAATATTTGTCAGCATAATGTGTCTCCTTAAATAAAAAAATTGAGTTCCTATCTCTTTCATTGTTGAAAGAAATAAAAACTCACGAAATTTATCTAATTTTTTTTACAGAAGGTCTCTGACAGGTCTGAATGATTTCCGGTGAATAGGGGTGACGCCGTATGTTTTCAGCCCCTCCAGATGATCTCTCGTTCCGTAGCCGGCATTCCTTTCGAAGCCATATCCGGGATACGTTTCAGCCAGTTCTTTCATTATATTATCCCGCGTCACTTTGGCAATAATAGACGCCGCCGCGATCGAGATACTCTTGGCATCGCCTTTGATGATCTTCTCCTGAGTGACCGGACTGTCGATACGCATCGCATCGATGAGCAGGCAATCCGGCTCGATCGCTAGCTTTGCGACTGCTTCTTTCATGGACACTCTGGTGGCTTCATAGATGTTCAGGGCGTCGATATCAGCGGGAGAGATGACCGAACAGCTGATGGCCAGAGCCACCTCTCTGATTTTTTCGGCCCAGCTTTCCCTCTGAGCTTCGCTGAGCTGCTTGGAATCATTGATTCCGGCAAGATCGGGCTCTTCGGCAAGATCACAGCCGCTGAAACGACAGGCCCGGCCAGCGGACCCCGGCCTACTTCATCGATGCCGGCGATATACTGCTTGCCTTTTTTCTGAAAGCCTGCTCGTAGGACTGCATCTTCATGTAGTTCTCATAGATTAAAGCCTGCTTTTCCTGTTTCCTTTCAAACTGTCTGAGCGCCGTCTGGACGCCTTTTCTTGGATCTGCCTTCAACCGTTCAAGGACTTCCTCAGAAAGCGTTTCTGCCTGATTCAAAAAGTCTCTAATTTCTCTGATCGTCTGTGTCTTTTGCGTAGATGTCTTCTGGTCGCTCAAGTGTGATCCTTCCTAACTGTCCGTTTCTCAGTTCATAAATGAACATCTCGGCTCCGCGTTCGTAATCGTCCCGCAGCCCTCTTTTTTGGTGATCTCCAAAAGCAGATCAGGGAGTTCCAGCTCCTCTTCCGCTCCTTCGGCTAAATGATACCGCCGGCTTATAGCGCCAGGATAGTGTTCTGTCAGATAACCCATGGCATATAGGGCAATATCGTCAAGATGCAGCAGCGTATCCTTGATCGCACCCGTGACGGCCAGACGTTTACCGACTTCCTGATCTTCGAATTTCGGCCACAAGATACCTGGCGTGTCCAGAAGTTCGAGTTCCTTGCCGTATTTGATCCACTGCTGGGCTTTCGTCACGCCGGGCTTGTTCCCGGTCCGAGCGATATTTTTATGTGCAAAGCGGTTTATCAAGGTGGATTTGCCGACATTCGGAATGCCGACACACACAGCTCTAATCGCACGGGGCTTCATGCCTTTTTCTTCCCGCTTGTCAAAGAAGGGCTTCAGCACTTTTTTAGTCAGCTTCAAAATCTCTTTCAGTCCCTGGCCTTCCTTGGCATTGATCGAAATGGCCGGGATCCCTTTTTCTTCATAATCCCTGAGCCAGACGGCAGTCTGTCTCGGGTCAGCCAGATCGCTCTTCATCATGACGACGATATGCGGCTTGTCACCGATCATGTCTTTGACGTCCGGATTTTTACTCGAATACGGTATCCTGGCATCGATCAGTTCATAAACGACATCGACCATCTTCAGTTTTTCAATAAATTGTCTCTTGGCTTTGGCCATATGGCCAGGGTACCACTGTATCATGTATCTAACCTCTTCTTTCGATTTTAACTATTCTCTAAGTCTGTATTTACTGCTGATCTATGAAACCGAAACTGTCCAGAGGCCATATGCGGAAATTCGTCTTGCCTGTGACGGAATCGGTATCGATGAAACCGAATATCCGGCTGTCTCTTGAATCGACACGGTTGTCTCCCATAACAAAGAATGCATCCTCAGGGACCTTTTCGACACCTTGAAGTGAAGTCAAACTGAAATCGCCGTAGCGCGACTCAAGGTCGGACTCGCTGACCCCTGACAGATCGATATAGTCTTCTTCGATCGTCTGACCGTTTATAAACAAAGTCTGGTCCTCAAAAGAAATCTCGTCTCCCGGGAGCCCGATCACCCGCTTGATAAACTGCTTGTCCGTATCCCCCGGAGACGGGAATACGATGATGTCAAAGCGTTTCACATCACCTAGTTTATTCAAAAGCAGACGGTCACCGTCTTCCAGTGTGGGTTCCATCGAAGCACCTTCGACACTTACTGGAGCGACCACATACAGCCTGATCGTTAAAAATATCCCCGTGATCACAATAATATAGATAAAGGTACTTAACAATTCCTGAAACAGGGACTTTTCTTTCTGAGGTTTCTTATTGTGTTTCTCACTTCTTGGTGTCAAAGATGATTCACCCATGTATTGACCTACTCTCCGTTTCTTAATTTAAAGAGAGAGAAAGAAAATAATCAGATGTCTGCACCAGCTCATTATTCTCTTTCTCCCGACTTTTAATTTTCCAGTAAATACTCCACTGCCGCGTCATACTGCGTATCGTTCTCTTCAATGAGCTCACGCAAGCTGTCTACGAGTGTCCGGGCTGTCGTCCCTGCTATGACACCGTCCTGTTCCAGATCATTTTCAGCCTGGAAGGTTTCCACAGCTTCTGCAGTATTTTCATCATAAGTGAAATCAACGGAACCGACATCATAATCCAAGACATCCAGTATCTGTTCCAGATTGTAGACTGCTTCAGAAACAACTCCGATTTCATACACTTCTTCCTGATCGACAAGCGTCAGGTTGATATATTCAGGCATCTCCACTTCCAGATCCGGTTCGATACCTTCTTCATTGATCCAGGTACCATCTGCGGTCAGCCATCTGCCGGCGGTAAATTTGATCTCACCGTCACCGGTTATGTCCAGGACATTTTGAATGGTCCCTTTTCCAAAAGTCGTTGTGCCGATCAGCGGAATATCCGCTGACTGACTCATGGCGCCCGCTAAAATTTCCGAGGCACTCGCACTCCCGCCGTTGATGAGCAGCACACTTTCGCCATCAAACTTGAACTCGCCTAGCTCATCGGAAGCATTATAAACAAAAGGTTCTTCGTCTCTTCCCTGAGACTGCATGAGCGGCTCGCCGTTTTCCACAAATATATTGGAAAGCTGCAGGGCCGAATCAAGCAGTCCGCCTGGGTTTCCTCTAACGTCAAAGATAAATTCTTCAGCACCCTCAGCTTGCAGAGCTTCAATGGCATCCACCAGTTCCTGATAGGTCGGGCGATTGAAATTGGTGATATTGACGTAGCCGATCGTCGGATTATCCTCGTCAAGTTCATACATCACAGATTCAACTGGAATGGAGTCTCGCGTGATCGTTACTGTGAATTCACTGTCTCCTCTGATGATCAGCAGTCTGACCTCAGACCCTTGCGGACCACGAATCAGAGCCACCGCTTCATTGATCGACAGATCAGCGACAGATTCACCGTCCACTTCAGAAATAAGATCGTTCGGCAGCAGACCTGCTTCCTCTGCCGGTGAACCGGAAGATCGGTGAGATGATCCGGACATATTCGCCTTCTTTCATCACTTCGGCTCCGATTCCTTCGAACGAACCCTCAATATCTTCATCCATTGAACTCGTCTGTACTTCATCCAGATATTCTGTGTATGGATCCCCAACTGCCCCGGCCATTCCTTCCAAAGCGCCCTCGATCAGGGCCTGTGAATCGACTTCTTCCAGGTACTGGGTCATCAGGATGGCATAGACTTCTTCCAAGGGCTGAAAGTCGATGTCCGAAGCGATATCTTCCGGATCGGATTCCAGCGCGGACTGCGACATCTTCTGTACCTTCACCTGATTCAGTCTGTTCAGTCGAAGTCTCTGGATCTTCGACAGCATTCAGAACAACCGCTGTTCCTGATATTCCAACAAGCAGTACGGTCACTAAAGATATCATGTAAAGCTTGAGGCTGACTCTCTTCGTCTCTGTATTATTTGGCTCTTGCTGCATAGGATGCCTCTTTTCTTAGATTTACTTGTTTTCTTCCATTCTCAGTGCCGCTTCCAAGGCAATGATCATCATGTCATTGAAAGTCGTCTGTCTTTCTTCAGACGTTGTTTCTTCTCCAGTCAGAATATGGTCACTGATCGTCAAGAGTGCCAATGCTCTCTTGTTATGTTTGGCAGCTAAAGAATACAGGCCTGCAGCTTCCATTTCTACGGCAAGTATACCATAATCAGCCAGTTTCTGCTTGTCTAGTTCTTCATTATAAAAGCGGTCGGCACTCAGAACGTTACCAACACGGATAGCCATTTCTTTTTCTTTACCGATATCATAGGAATGTCTCAGCAGATCAAAGTCAGCGATCGGGGCAAAATCCACCTGATTTTTGAAAATATGGCGATGGATACTTGAATCAGTCGTTGCTGCCTGAGCTAAAACGACATCACGGATTTTCACTTCTTCTTTCAAAGCACCGGCAGAGCCGACACGAATCAGATTTTCAACGCCGTATTCCTGGATCAGTTCTTCACCGTAAATCATCAGTGACGGGATACCCATCCCTGTTCCCTGTACAGAAATTTCCTGACCTTTATAGGTACCGGTATAACCGAAGGCATTTCTTACTGTGTTGTACTGCTTCACATCTTCTAAAAATGTTTCAGCGATATATTTCGCACGCAGAGGATCTCCCGGCATCAGTACTGTTTTTGCGATTTCACCTTTTTTTGCTTCTATGTGTACACTCATTTGACATTCTCCTTTGATATTTTTTATTTGTTGTTATCTTTATATAATTGATACACTTCATCGAAGACATCCATGGACACGACATAATCCCCGTTCATTTCCAGATATCCGGACAGTTCATCATAACTGCTGGAGTGTTTGGGAAAGGTCCCGTCGTGATCGACGGCATTGGCGAACACTGTGATGTCGTCTTTCTTGTAAGGATCCCTCAGTGTTTTGACATACTGGTAAAAAGAGCGTCTCATTCACTGACCTCCTGAAAATGGGTTTCTGCCCACTGTCTGCGCTGTTCTTTTTCCCGTGCATAGACAGCCGGATTTTTCTTGTAAAACTGCTGGTGTTCTTCTTCTGCGGGATAAAACGGACCTGCTTCTTCGATCGTCGTTACAATAGGCTGATCATAATGGCCGGACTCCTGGAGCGCTTGCCTTGACGCAATTGCCTTGTTTTTCTCTTCATCGTTGTAATAGAAAATAACAGGCCGGTAACTTGCCCCTCTGTCCATGAACTGACCCATCGCATCTGTAGGATCCGTCTGCTGCCAGTAAATCGTCAGCAGGTCGTCATAAGTGAGGACCGATTCATCATAATGGATCAGAACAGCTTCAGTGTGTCCCGTCTCCTGTGCTTTGACCTGCTCATAGGTGGGATCCGGTACATGCCCGCCTGTATAGCCCGAGATCACCTTTTCGATCCCGTTCATTGTTTCAAAAGGCTGGACCATACACCAGAAACAGCCTCCAGCAAATAATGCTTTTTTCAATTAAGAAAATCCTTTCTTTAAAAAGATATCGATCCATTTTATTCTATCACTGTATCGCTTCTTCAGGCAAAATGATATCCAGTCTGATATCATCACCTTCCAGATCGATCCTTCTCATCCGCAGCTGCAGACCATTCTCCAGCGAAAACTCATTAAACGCCACCAGAATAAATTCCTGCTCGCTTTCGATCCTGATCCATTCAGGTAGTTCGAGCTGCTGGCTCAGAATATTCAAAGCGATGCCGACTGGTAAATCCAGTTCCCCCAGACTTATACGCTCTGCACGGAGCTGAAGATTGCCATTTTCCATCACCAGCGGTTCCATGTGCAGTCCGAAATCAACATCAAATCCAAAAATGTTGAGCGCACCGTTCAGTTCCACTAACTCACTGACGGATACAGTGTAGCCGTTAAAACGTTCAGCCAGTTCCTCCTGAAGAAACAAATTGACGACTCGGTCGACTTGTTCCTTGTCAGTAACCACTTCAAGATTTATGTCATCCTCGGAAACAGCCAACTCCTCACTAGCTGGCTGAGTTGTTTCACTGTCCGAAAAGAGGTCCAGCTGGACACTCAGCCAGATGAGTGCGCCGATATTGATGAACAGCAAAACAAGAAATGCCCATTTCCATCCGCTGCTTTGTCTTGTTTCTGTTCTATTGCCACGGGTATCTGTCAATACTTATGCCTCCTGTCCATGTGATGTCACTCACGCAGTTTTTTTTCGTGTTTATGAACTTTCATCTATGATATAATTAATAAAAGTCATAAATCTTTCTTTAGTAGTATAACAAAATTTTGTATATTCGTACAGAAAGTAACCGTTTCAGGAGGGATACTATGTCAGAACAACAGAATCGGAAAGTATTTACCCGAAAATACTTGATCATCAATGAAGTGTTGAACGCGGTCACTCATGGCATCGGAGTCATATTGAGTGTGATCGCCCTCATCTTCCTCATACAGAAAGGACTGGAAGTGGGAGGCGTATTGGAGATAACTTCCTATACAGTCTACGGCGTGACGCTCATTCTACTGTACTTGTCCAGCACACTTTATCACAGTTTCACCTTTACGAGAGCGAGACAAGTTTTTCGGGTCATCGATCACAGCAGCATCTTCCTGCTGATTGCTGGGACTTACACACCCTACACGCTGATAACCATTGGCGGCAGGCTGGGCACAGCTCTGACCATCCTTATCTGGACAATCGCCTTTTTAGGTGTCCTGTATAAGACGGTCTGGTTCAGGAAGTTTCAGGGATTATCCGTCTGGCTTTACATCGCCATGGGATGGATCTCACTTTTCTTCATGCATTACCTCTATCAAGGACTGGGAACAAGAGGATTCATCTGGCTTGTAGCCGGCGGCCTGTCCTTTACAGTCGGTGCTTTGTTCTACCGGATGAAGCACATCAAGTTCATGCACGTGGTCTGGCATCTGTTTGTACTGACCGGGACGATCTGCATGTTCTTCTCGATTTATCTCTACACATAAGTCTTATACTAAGAGGTCGAAACGACTGGTGCGGTAGCGCTGTACCTGTCGTTTCGACCTCTTTCTATTTTCTCTTGAAAACCTGAAACGTATGCGGGTGTCTGTTTTTTTCGTCGACAGTGCCCTGGGTTTCTTCGATCAGTTCGAACTGCGCGTAGTCGATCTCCGGCATGTATGTGTCGCCTTCAAACGACTCATGGATGACCGTCTTGTACAGCATATCGACATCCTCCTTGAAAAGTTCAAAAAGCGACACACCTCCGATCACATGCAGTGGTTTTTTGGATTCTTTTGTTTTTTCAAGAATGTCCTCTTTCGAATGGCAGATATGGACCCCGTCACGTTCGAAATTTTCATTTGATGTCAGCACGTAATTTTCTCTTTTTTTCAGGGGCGGATTGGGAATACTCTCCAGTGTTTTCCTTCCCATTGCTACATTTCCGGTCAATGTCACTTTTTTGAAAAACTGCATATCTGCAGGCAAATGCCAGGGAAGCTGTCCGTCTTTCCCGATCAGCCCGTTCTCATCTTCAGCCCATACAAATGTTATCATAACAGCCTCCTTTAATATAGTTGTTGATTGAAACTGTTTAGTTGTTTTATACAATTAAATAGTTATTTAGACAGCAATGGGTGCTTTTATCGCCTTATGCGGGTGGTAATCTGTGATCTTGATATCGTCCATTTCCAAGTCGAAAATACTTTTATCTTTGTTGATCGTTATGCCCGGGAAGTCACGTGGTTCTCTGTGATAACTGTTCATTTATCTGATCCATGTGATTCAGATAAATATGAGCATCACCAAGTGTATGGACAAAGTCTCCAACTTCCAGACCGGTCTCCTGTGCGATCAGATGTGTCAGCAAGGCGTAGCTGGCAATATTGAATGGTACACCTAGAAAGACATCGCCGCTGCGCTGATAAAGCTGACAGCTCAGTTTGTTGTCTTGGACATAGAACTGAAACAAGGTATGACATGGCGGAAGGGCCATCGTCGGCACTTCTTCCGGGTTCCAGGCAGAGACAATATGGCGTCTTGAGTCAGGGTTTGTTTTTATCGATTCGATCACATTTCGGATCTGATCGATCACCCCTCCGTCTTTTTTCTGCCACGCACGCCACTGCGCCCCGTAGACATTGCCGAGTGATCCGTATTGATCGGCAAAGGCATCATCGTTCAGCACTTTTTCTCTGAAAAGAGCCATCTGTTCATCATAAACCGTTTTAAACGCCTCATCTTCCTGAGAGCGCAATCCAAAATCTGTCATATCGGGACCGATGTAATCATCGCTTTTCACGTATTTTTCAAAAGCCCATTCATCCCAGATGTGATTATTATTCTCTAACAGAAAACGGATATTCGTATCCCCTTTAAGGAACCAGAGCAGTTCACTTTTGATCAGCTTGAAATAGACACGTTTGGTCGTCAGGAGCGGAAATCCCTTCTGCAGATCAAACCGCATCTCATAGCCGAACACCGATTTTGTTCCAGTCCCGTCCGGTCCTGGCGTTCTGTTCCTTCATCTAGAATACGTCTAGCAAGATCTAAATATTCTTTTTCCATTTTCCATTCACTCCTTATGCGTACTGTGCCAGATATTCCCAGCGGCTATATTTTTCTTCCAGTTTCTGACTGAGCTCCGTCTGTTTTTCAGTCAGTTCACTCAGTTTTACGTGATCGGTCGTGACTGTTTCGATTTCTGACTGGACATCCTCCAGTTCTGATTCCAGAGCTTCGATTTCAGACTCGATCGTCTCCCATTCTTTCTTTTCCATATAAGTCAGTGTTGTTTTTTCTTTCTTTTCTTGTCTGCTTTCTTTTGGTTTTTCCTGATCGCTTTGAGACTTGGGTTCTTTTTCTTTCTTTGTCTGACCGCTGTTTTCCAGATATTCAGATAAGGTCGAATAGCTCTCTTCGATACTGCCTTCACCTTTGAAAATGAGCAGTTTGCTGGCGATCTTGTCTATGAAATAGCGGTCATGAGAAAAACGGCGATGACCGCACCGCTGGGAGCTGATCGATGAATTCTTCCAGTATGGTCAGCGTCTGCACATCCGGGTCATTTCATCGGCTCTGGTCCGGCAGCAGGTACGTTCGGCTGCTGCATCAGGATCTTGAGCAGATAAAGCCGGCGTTTCTCGCCACCGGAAAGTTTACTGATCGGTGAACCATGCATCGAACGTTTTTGGACAAGGAAGTTCCGTTCGAGCAGTTTGCGAGACACTGATCGACGAGCCATGTCAGACAGCTTGACTTCTTCTGCAATTTCACGCAGGTAGGTGATGACGCGCTTGTCTTCATCGAAGTCTTCATTCAGCTGCTTGTAGTAGCCGATCTTGACAGTTTCTCCTGCGATGAGTATACCGCTGTCCAGTGGTTCCTCACCGGCGAGGATATTCAGGAAGGTTGTTTTACCCGATCCGTTTGTTCCTGTGATGCCGATCCGGTCGGTCTGCTGGATCAGCAGATCAAAGTCTTTCAGGATCAGGGTGTCTTCCATTTTTTTCAGAGGCCTGTTCCAGTTCTAAAACTTTCTTCCCTAAGCGTGTGCCGGACAGCTGCAGTTCAAGTTCCGATTTGTCTTCCTGGCCCTTGACCTTGTCTTCCAGCTGGGAGAAGCGCTGTTTACGTGCTTCCTGTTTTGTCCCGCGGGCTCTGACGCCTTCGCGCATCCAGGCCAGTTCCTGTTTATAGAGCTGTTTCTGTTTATGAGCGATACGCTGTTCCGTTTCTTCTTTCTCCGCTTTCAGCTGAATATACTGCTGATAATTGCCTGGATATTTTTCCAGCTTGCCGTTATCGAGTTCCACGATTTCATTTGAGACACGGTCCAGGAAATACCGGTCGTGGGTGACCATCAAGAGTGATCCTTCGGTAACCTGAAAGATAGCCTTCCAGCCATTCGATCATCTGAAAATCAAGATGGTTCGTCGGCTCATCCAGGATAAGCAGATCCGGTTCCTGAACGAGAACTTGAGCCAGTGCGGCCCGTTTCTGCTGGCCACCGGACAACTCCCCTACGATCTTGTCGCTGTCTTCCAGTCCCAGTTTATTCAGGATCGCTTTGGCGCGTGCATTGACGTTCCAGGCATCCTGCTGGTTCATTCGTTTCTCGGCTTCAGTAAACGCCTGCTGCCGCACGGCTCGGTTGGTCAGGATCTTTACTCAACTTTTTAAGCACTTCTTCGTAATTTCTCGCAGCCCTGATCGGTGGCGAATCGCCGTCAAACACGACGTCAAAAATACTTTTATCAGGGTCCAGTTCGTTTTTCTGACTCAGGTAACTGATCTCATACTCTCCCGGACGGGTGATCTCTCCCGCATCGGGTTTTAAGCTCCCGGCGACGAAGTCTCTTCAGAAACGTCGTTTTCCCGGTTCCATTGACTCCGATCAGCGCCGATCCTCTGATTTTCATGTACCGAATAGGATACATCGTCAAACAATGTTTTTATTCCATACGAATGTGTTAAATGTTCGATTTTCCATTCCTTCATAACTGATTTCTCCTCAACTTTTACTCTTACTCATTTTAGCACACTCATCTGTGGTTTTTAATATAAACTTCGGCCATCTTCTTTCATTGACTCTGAAAACGTTATCCTTTATACTGAACACTATAGATGACTATACTTAGGAATCACTAGGGGGAAAACGATGACTAAAGGCACAGTTAAATGGTTCAATAATCAGAAGGGCTATGGGTTTATCGAATATAATGAAGAAGATGATGTATTCGTTCACTTTACCGGCATCAATATGGAAGGTTACAAAGCATTGAATGAAGGTCAGACAGTCGAATTCGATATCGTCGACGGGTCACGTGGTCCTCAGGCAACGAATGTCAGTGTCGTTGAATCGGCTAGTGATAATCTTTAAGAAGATTTAAAGTCAGTTCTCATTTGAGACTGACTTTTTTAATACATAAACTTATAATGGAGACGATCGATATGCTGAAAATTTACAGTGATGCCGCTGTATCCGCAAAAGAACACCTTGCCGGGGCAGGACTCATCATAGTCGGTGATGGCCTTCACCAGCAGCTGGCGATCCCGCTTCCGTCCACTGAAGACAATCATCTCGCTGAACTGGAGGCTTTCTACCATGCGGTCAACTGGCCTATCGAGCAGGGCCGAACAGAGGAATGGACAGTCTTTCACACGGACAGTCAGCTGGTCGAAAGGGCTGTCAGAAAAAATCATATGAAAAACAGCCGGTATGCAGATGTTTTCCGGTCGATCATGGCTTCGCTCGATGAGCTCTCCTTTTATGAAGTGAAATGGATCCCGGAAAAAGACAACAGAGGTGCGGATAATCTGGCCAAACAGGCTCTGGCAAAACAAAGAAAAAGCAGGAAGTGAAGACACTCGTCTCCACTTCCTGCTTTCAGTTTCTTCAGACAATGCTTCTGCATACCTTACCTCTATATCCCTTCGCTAAAGAGATAGCCGTAGAATGTACGATTTCAATTATAATACAGATTATCGGTCGGATAGATCGGATCGTTCGTGACATCGATCCCGAGCATTTTCAGGGTCTGTTCATTTTCATGGTTCATGATGACCGTTGAATGCGCCTGAGCATCCTTCAGATGGGCCAGCTGATCGTAGGCGATCTGAGCCGTCGGGTTGGTCACTGCACTGATCGCTAAAGCAATGAGCAGTTCATTCGCTGACAGCGTCGGTACCTTACTGTTCAGTTCGTCTGTTTTCAGACGCTTGATCGTTTCTAAAATCATCGGTGCCAGCAGATCGATCTCGTCTGAAATATTAGCCAGAGCTTTCAGGGCATTGACCACCGCCGCTGCCGAAGCATCCATCAGGCTGGTCGTGCGTCCTGTAATGATTTTTCCGTTCGTCAGCTCAATGGCAATGACTGCCTGAAGACTTGAGCTGTCTTTTCGCTGCTGCACTTTTTTCGCATACTCACGGGCCACTTCTACAGGTCTGCGGTGTTCCTTTTTCAGATCGGATTCTTCAAGGATCAGCTGCATGCGGCGCAGTGTCTCCTCATCGGCCAGTCCTTTTTTATAATCATTTTCTACTGAAAAGGCACGGCGGATGATTTCTTCCTTCGCCGCATTAACCACGACATCCTCATCTGTGATCCCCGACTTGATGCGGTTGACACCCATATCTGTCGGAGATTTGTAGGCAGAGGCCTTGCCGGTGATTTTCTCGATGATTCGTCTGATGACGGGGAACATCTCGACGTCACGGTTATAGTTCACAGCCACTTCGCCGTAAGCTTCAAAATGGTAATTATCCATCATGTTCACGTCTTTCAGATCCACCGTCGCCGCTTCATAAGCGATATTGACCGGATGTCTGATCGGCATGTTCCAGACAGGAAATGTCTCGAATTTGGCGTAGCTGGCCTCGTGTCCCCTGGCATATTCGTGGTAGAGCTGATTCAGACAGGTCGCCAGCTTGCCGCTTCCGGCACCCGGAGCAGTCACGACGACCAGAGGTTTTGTCGTTTCGATATACGTGTTCTTTGCAAATCCGTCTTCACTTAAAGATTGACTCCACATTTGTCGGGTACCCTTCGATCGCGCGGTGGATATGGACATCTATCCCGCTGCGTTCGAGTTTGGACATGAAGATTTTCACATTCGGCTGTTCCTGATAGCGGGTGATCAGCACACTGTTCACCGGTATGCCGTAAGCCCGGTATTCATCGATCAGTCGAAGCACATCCCGGTCATACGTGATGCCGTAATCCCCGCGCACTTTGTTCCGTTCGATATCCCCCGCATAGACGCAGATGATGATCTCGGACTTGTCTTTCAGGGTAGCCAGCAGTTTCATTTTTGCATCTTCATCAAACCCCGGAAGCACACGTTTGGCATGCTTGTCGCCGATCAGTTTCCCGCCGAACTCCAGATACAGTTTTTCACTGTTTTCTACACGCTCCAGAATATATTCAGACTGTTCCTTTAAGTATTTATCTGTATCAAAACCAACTTTATACATAAGCGTCCCCCTGTTTCTTTTTTCAATCTAGTCTATTATATCACTGATTCTCAAAAGACCGAATAACTTTTATATTTTAGATCGTTAGAAAATTCGCATCAGCATGATTTTCTGTAAATTATATTAAGAAAGCAGTCGCCTGCACGACTGCTCACCGTATTCGTTCTGATATGTAGCGCGGGTCATAGCTCGCGCGACGTTCGCAGGCATTTTCCTCTTTGAACGGCACGCTCGAGCTGATTGTGTGACGTTCATGGGCAATTTCACTCTTTGAACGGCCACGCCTGAGCTGATTGCATAACGTACACGGGCGACTTTCCTCTTTGAACGGCACGCGAGACTGCTATTCTCTCTTTTCAATACATACTAGTCACATTAGTTGTTCTATCTTACGATCAGTAGTATCATGATTCTGAAATACAGTAACCAGCTGTAATCAACTGAGGGGGCGTCTTGCATGAACGGTGACGATTTACTTGAAACATTGATCCAAAATGAAAACCCGCAGCGTGCTCGTCAGATGGAAACGTACATGCGTGACCAGTTCGACTTTCTGGGAATTCCCGCAGTCAAAAGACGGGAACTCGCGCGACCTTTTTTCAAAGAGGCCAAGAAGGAAAATCGTATCGACTGGGATTTTCTGAACACGTTCTGGGAACTGCCCTACCGGGAATGTCAATATATCGGCAGTGATTACCTTTCTCTTAAGCAAAACCACCTGCTTCCCGATGATATCAATCGAATCAAAATACTCGCTCTCACTAAACCCTGGTGGGAGCACGGTCGACAGCATAGATAAAGTTATCGGCAAGCTGGCTCTGGAACACCGTGAACTTGATCAGATGCTGCTTGAGTGGAGCGTTGACGAGAACATCTGGCTGAGACGCATCGCCATCAACCACCAGCGGCACCGAAAAGAGCAGACCGATACGGTTCTCCTTGAAAAAATCATCCTCAATAATCTGGGCAGCTCTGAATTTTTCATAAACAAAGCCATCGGGTGGATCCTTCGGGACTACAGCAAGACCGATCCAACATGGGTCAGTTCTTTCATTGACACATACAGAGACCAGCTTCATCCGCTCAGTATCCGGGAAGGCAGCAAATATTTAACAAACTAGTCAGTAACAAAAACGACCCTGTCTGGTCAGAATAATCAGACAGGGTCGTTTTTGTTCGTATTCCTCAGACAAGCTTCTCGCGGATCAGGCCACTCACTTTATCGATGATCGTGACGAACACGATGACGATGATGAGGATGATGCCGACATCTTCCCAGTTGCGCTGCTGCTGGGCGAGCATGAGCGGCACACCGATCCCACCGGCCCCGACCAGTCCCAAAACAGTCGAGGCGCGGACATCGATCTCAAAACGGTAAATGGAGAAGGAAGCAAAATCAGGCAGGACCTGCGGCAGGACCCCGTACCAGATCGCCTGGACGCGGTTTCCTCCGCTTGCTCTGATCGCATCGACCATATTCATATCGACCGATTCGATCACTTCTGCATAGAGCTTGCCGATCATCCCGATCGAATTGATGCTGATGGCCAGCACGCCCGGATAAGGCCCGACACCAAGTGTGGCAACAAACAGGATCGCAAAGATGATCGACGGGATCGCCCGGATCGCATTCAGAATGGCTTTGCCGATGTAACTGAACGGCCCGCCGATGTTTCGTGAAGCCAGAAAGCGCGATCGGGATGGCTATGATGGAGGCCGCAACGCCCCCGGCATAAGCGATCGCTATCGTTTCCAGCATTTCCAGGATACGTTCCGGAAACCGCTGAAGATATTCAACAGACGTGAACGGCACGATGAACATGCGGTATAAAATGACTAAGGGGGATACACGGGAACCCGGCACGACCCAATCCTGACTCCAGAAGGCTGAAATATAAAAGAAAGCAAGCACTGCCAGGATGATCAAGGTCGTGCGTTTCTGGGCTTTATCTTTTTCTTTTCTCAAAGAGATACTTTTTGTGTTCAGTCAGTTATTCCAAATGCCTCCTTACTCTGTTACTGACGAAATCGATCGTTGTGATCGTGGCAAACAGGACCAGAAGGATCATGGAAAGACGGTCATAGCGAAAGAACTTCATGTTCCGGTTCAGCAGCTGTCCGATTCCTCCTGCTCCGATAAAACCAAGGACAACAGACGCCTTTACGTTTATTTCAAGAACATACAAGGCGTAGGAAGCATAATAAGGCAGGATTTGCGGGATGACCCCGTAGCGGATGATCTGCAGCTTGTTCCCGCCGCTAGCCATGATCGCATCGAGCGGTCCCTGACTGATGCCTTCAGTCGTTTCACTCAGCATTTTAGCTAAAATACCGAAGTGAAGATCGTCAGAGCGATGATCCCCGAGACAGCACCCAGACCGATAAACGCCACGACTAAAATAGCCAGAATGATGTCGGGGATGGTCCTCAGAAATTCAGGATCGTTCACACCAAACGGTATAAAAAAGGGTTTTTATTGATGTTGTTAGAAGCCAGAAACGTCAGTGGCAATGCAATGATCGACGCAAAGGTCGTCGAAAGCAGCGCGATGTTCCAGCGTCTGAACCAGGTACTGAAAACTGGTCGAGAAATAACCCCAGTCCGGCGGGAGCAGATCATCAAAAATCATGTCCCAGATGATCCTGAATCCTCTGATCAGGCGGATGGGGTCCGCACTGGTCCGGTACAAGGCCGCCATATACAGCAGTGAAACGGTGACTAGGACACTGATCGTTCTGACGACGAACTTTCGGGACACGATATGGATCTTCTCATCCGTTTTTTCCGGTTTATTCGCCATCTGCCTCATCTCCCCGCTTGTCTTCTTCTCGAATCGGACGGTCATAAATCTGTTCGAAGGTTTCCTCAGTCACATCTGAAACCGGTCCGTCAAAGACGATCTCGCCGTCACGCATGCCGATGATGCGGTCGGCATACTCCATCGCCATATCGATGAAGTGCAGGTTGACGATCGTCGTCAGGTTATCTTCCTTTGAAATACGGCGCAGATCTTTCATCACTTTATGAGAAGTCGGCGGATCCAGAGAAGCGACGGGTTCATCAGCCAGTATGACTTTTGGCTGCTGCGTCACGACTCGGGCGATGCTCACGCGCTGCTGCTGACCGCCGCTGAGCTGATCTGCACGGACGTAAGCTTTGTCTTTGATCCCTACGCGCTCAAGGTTGTCCATCGCCAGTTTCAAATCTTTCTGCGGAAAAATACCCAGCAGACTTTTCAGTGTGCCCGTATGCCCCAGTCGTCCCGCCATGACATTCCGCAGGACAGACAAACGCTTCACCAGGTTGTAGTCCTGGAAGATCATCCCGACTTTTGTTCGCAGAGAACGCAGCCGTCTATCTTTCAAAAACGTGACATCTTCCCCGTCCACCAGCAGCTGGCCTGACGTCGGGTCGGTCATGCGGTTGATGCTGCGGATCAGTGTCGATTTTCCGGCGCCTGAAAGGCCGACAATGACGACAAACTCCCCCTCTTCGATTTTTAGATCGATATTCTTTAACGCTTCAAGCCCATTGGGGTATGTCAGCGAAAGATTTTTAAATTCTATCACAAAAGTCACCTCTGATCCTTTCTTGTATTGAGGATTACATATCGTGTCTTCTATCATAATATATACGCTGAGTATACACTTAATGAAAGAATACTATCAACAGACATAGAAAAAAAGGGGCCCCATCGATTACAGAACAACGTGTAATGATGTTCGGCGCCCCGTCATCTTTTCCATTTTGTCTGATTATTTAAGTCAGTCGTGCTTCTGTAACGATTCAAATCATCCTTTTTTACTGATTCATGTGAACATCCATCTGAGGATACGGGATGGAAATGTTTTCCTCATCAAAGGTCGTTTTGACTTCTTCCATCAAATCGAAACGAACAGTCCAGTAGTCCTCAGCCTTTGTCCAGGCCCTTACCGTGTATTCAACCGCGCTGTCACCGTGACCGGTCAGTCGTATAAACGGTTCCGGATCCAGTATGATCGCCGGGTGTTTGGTTATGATTCGCTTCAGCGTCTGAATGACATGCTGATTATCGGTTTCATATCCCACGCCGAAAACAAGATCGACCCGACGTGTATCATTTACAGAATAATTGACGATACCCGAATTAGACGAGGTCCCATTCGGTATATAAATCACATTATTGTCAGGAGTGACCAGTTCTGTATACAGGATCTGAATGGCTTTGACGGTCCCGTCATATCCGGCTCCTTCTATATAATCTCCCACTTTGAAAGGACGCATAGTCAACAGCAGGACCCCGCCTGCCAGATTGGACAGCGAGCCTTGAAATGCCAGTCCCAAGGCAAGCCCAAACGAACCCAGGACAGCCACAAATGATGCTGTCGGTATGCCCAGTATCCCGACGACGCTCACTGCCAGCAGCAGTTTCAGTAAGATACCGATGACCGACACGATGAAGGGTTTAAGGCTCTCGTCAAGCTTCGACTTACCTATCTGTCTTTTGATGAGGTTTACGAGCGCATTGATCACTCCCCACCCGACGATCAGTGTCACAAGAGCGAGCGCAATCGGTTTTGCCAGTTCAACGATAAATTCCATCCAATTCATATTTCTTTACTCTCCTTCGATATGTCGTTTAAAAGCAGCAACTTTTTCATTTTAGCATAAGTGAGACCTTGACTTTAAGACTAATTTTTAAAAATCCGAGTCCCTCTCACGCGAAACCTTAAATTTCTAAAAATAATGCCCTGAAATTGATTGCAATTCGATTGTGCACTATGTATTATAGAGAAGTCACGTTTTCAAGTTTACAAAAGTAATCTTAACGGATACTGATTTCGGAAAAAATCTTTATCTAGGGCCTTTAACCCTATGACGCATCTCTTTTCTGCGGAAAAGAAAATTAAAGGAGAGAATTTTTATGACTATTTTAGGAATAGTTAGTGTTTTGACTGCGTTTGTCCTCACGCTTTTCGGGTTATGGAAACTTCAGCGAGAAACATGTCAAGTTTTCCACGCGCGTATTTGCCGGTTTAGGCGCAGGTATAACTTCGGGGGCGCTTTGCAGCTTTTATTCGGTACGCAAAGTGACATTACCGGTGGAGCGATGGAATGGATCAATGTTGTCGGGAACGGCTATGTCGGCTTCCTGCAAATGCTTATCATGCCGCTGATTTTTGTTTCCATCATCGGAGCCTTCACCAAGATCCAGGGAAGCAAGGACCTGGGCAGGATCAGTTCATCCGTCCTGATCACACTTGTTGCAACCACAGCTGTTGCGGCTTTGATCGGTGTCTTGAGTATCATGGCCTTCAATCTGGATGGCGCCGAGTTCGTACAAGGCGAGCAGGAAACCGCTCGAATCGAACAGTTACAGGAAAGTCAGGCCACTGTAGAAGACTTGACGATCCCTCAGCAGCTCACAAACTTTATCCCAAGAAACGTTTTTGCGGATCTGTCTAATTCAAGAAGTACCAGCACGATCGCTGTCGTTGTTTTTTCAGCCTTTGTCGGTACAGCTTACCTTGGTATAAAACGGAAAGATCCAGAACAGGCAGAAACATTTAAAAGCATCATCGACAGTCTCTATGCCATCGTCATGCGTATCGTTACTTTAGTTCTGCGCTTGTCCCCTTATGGGATTTTTGCACTGATGACGAAAGCGATCGCGACAAGCAATTTCCAGGCACTCGTAAACTTGGGCTTGTTCGTCGTCGCATCCTATGTGGCTATCGCTGTTATGTTCCTCATTCATTTGCTCATTTTAGCTGGATACAAAGTCAATCCAGTCACTTACGTCAAAAAAGTCTGGCCAGTGCTGAGTTTCGCTTTTACTTCACGTTCAAGCGCCGGAACACCTGCCGTTGAGATGTTCAGACCCAGACAAAAGTACTCGGTGTCGATCATGCTTCCGCCAACTTTGCCGGAACGTTCGGTCTGTCTATCGGACAAAACGGATGTGCAGGAATCTTCCCGGCAACCCTGGTGGCAATCATTGCACCAACGATGGGCATCGATATCACCAATCCTATGTATATCCTGACGATCATGGCCGTTGTGGCGATCAGTTCGTTCGGCGTGGCCGGTGTCGGCGGCGGTGCAACCTTTGCCGCACTGATCGTACTAGGCTCACTGGTACTTCCGATCTCGATCGTCGGTTTAGTCATCTCTGTTGAACCGATCATCGACATGGCAAGAACGTTCCTGAACGTCAATGACAGTATCGTGGCCGGGATCATTTCATCAAAAACCATCAACCAGTTTGATGAATCGATGATGAACAACAAGGAGCTCGTCCTTTCAGCAGAAATTTAAATCTTTCAAAAAGAGGTTTCGGTAGATTTTCACCTGCCGTTGCCTCTTTTTTTTTTACAGATAATTAATTGAGTGAACAGTTATTTTCTACTAACTGTTTGGTATACATCTATGTTACTATTATTTAGTCATTTAATTTAATAAGTAAGAAGTTTAAAAGGAGTGAGAACGTGTTATTAAATCCTGTCATTATCTCTGTTATTGTCATGGTCGGACTTTCTTCGTTCCGGCTGAATGTCCTGCTTGCGTTGATCCTGGCTGCATTGGCCAGCGGATCGCTGCTGATATGTCACTGATCGAAACAATGGAAACGCTGGCTCGGCGGCATGGGCGGCAATGCATAGACCGCACTGAACCACACTCCGCTGGGCGCACTCGCTGCCGCCATCCCAGAAAACCGGTGCTGCGACCCTCATCACACAGAAGTTATCAAGAAGTATGGAAGGTACCGGCAAACTGCTTGTCTTTCTTATCGCCCTGATCAGCATTTCTCAGAATCCGATCCCCGTGCATATTGCCTTTATTCCCATACTGATCCCCCCGCTGATCATGGTCATGAATAATCTGAATATCGACAGACGGGCCGTCGCTTCGGCGCTGACATTCGGCTTGAAGGCTCCCGATGTTGTCACTGCCGGTCGGTTACGGTCTGATTTTCCATAATATCATTCGTGACGAGATGGCTGCCAGCGGACTCGAACTGGTCGATGCTCAAGTCTGGCAAGTCATGGGATCCCTGGTCTTGCCATGGTGATCGGTCTCCTGATTGCCATTCTGATCACTTACCGGAAACCAAGGGAATATAGAAACAGTGAAGAAGTCGGATTCAAGTTCGGGTTCAAGCATCAGGAAACAGAAGAAATCACCTTCAGCAAAGACCACGCTTTCGCCATTATCGGCGCCCTGGCTGCTTTAGTCGTTCAACTGACTTTAGGTTCACTGGTTCTGGGTGCTATTCTTGGTCTGCTCATCATGCTTGCAAGGTAGAGCCATCAGATGGTACAGCGTGGATGAACTGATCCACAGCGGAATCTCGATGATGGGCTTTATCGCCTTCGTCATGCTGGTTGCATCCGGTTATGCAGATGTCATTCGGGCAACCGGCGGCGTGGAGTCACTTGTCGAATCAGTCAGCGGAATTGCCATTGGCGGCAGCCAGCTGATCGCAGCTACCGGAACGATCATCCTCGGTCTTTTGATCACCATGGGTATTGGAACGTCCTTTGGTACCATCCCCATCATTGCGGCTATTTATGTTCCATTAGCTCTGGAGCTGGGCTTCAGTCCATTGGCAACGGTCCTTCTGATCGGTGTCTGCCGCCGCACTGGGCGATGCCGGTTCACCAGCCTCCGACAGTACGCTAGGCCCCACGGCTGGTTTGAACGTGGACGGGCAGCACGATCACATTTGGGATACATGTGTACCGACCTTCATGCACTATAATATTCCGATCATGATATTCGGTATAATCGGTGCGTTTGGTACTGTGAGTAAGTTTATATAAACTACAAATAAAAACCTGTTCAGGATGACCAGCGACATCATCCTGAACAGGTTTTTATTATGTACACTACTTTCACCCCTCTTTAGAAGATGATGCACTTAATTATCTCGGATAAAGGATTCATCTTTACTCGTAGTCGCTGGCTATATTGATCTTCAGTGTTCCTCAGCCAAAAACAACTTCCAGCGAGTCGATCAATGGACGGGTCAGATCTACACCCATTAAGGTAAAAAGCTCCTTAGTGATCATATAGGTAAAAATACCAATAAAAGTCAGTGTCAGTTTAGATTGTTTCTTGTTTTTACTTTTCAAAAGTATCTCCTCCGCTTCTCAAGTTCATTCAAAACTTTCATCGACAACAGCCTTATTTATTCTTGTTTATTCATACTTATCTCTATATCGGGATCATTATCTCAAGTATTTTCAGCTGATTCGTCGTGATCACTCTATTCGGTTCAGTCACGGAGGAATCCCTGCTCATCGTTTCATTTACTTCAGTTTTTATAGTGTATTCGGTCAAAAAACCTTCACTGTCGACAACATAAGTAGAAACAATGCCTTCATAAGTCAAAGCCTCCTGATACTCAATGTTCTGCTCAGCTGCCTCCAGTGCCTGCTCGCTTTGCGCCTGCATCTTTCAGGCGATCCAGTTCATTTTGAAGCTCAGCTATATTTCCTTCTTTCCCCTGCTCCACGAATTCCTCTGAATAAGTTACATTATTAGACACTCATTTCTTCCTGATCTTCCTTTGTGACCTCTTCTATCATTGACTCATCAAGAGCCACTTCAATAAGCGGGAGTAAAGGATTCAGGTCTTGCTTCTCCTCTGGAACATTCAGAAGTGTCCATTCTCTGATCCTCGACCGCTTCATTGTTCTGGTCGATGTAGTTACCTTCTTCATCGATCATACCAAAGCGTTCATATGTATGGTCACCGATAGAAATAATCTCGGCCCGGGTTCTTATGTCGGTATCAGGCGCTTCTAAAACATCTGATGCATACCAGTCCATACCTTCATCCGTCATAACGAATCTCCCCTGTGCGCCGTTTTCTACTCTGTGTTCTTCTATCTGTATGGTCGTCTCTCTGGTGAATCGTCCATTCTCCGTCTTGGATAACTCGTCACTCGCCTCTTCAATCTCTTCAGTGTACTGACTCACTTCACTGCTGCAGGCTGTTAGCGGTAGAGATAGAAGTATTATAACTGATATGATTTTCAGCATACATTCACCCTTTCGTCTAAACTCTAATATAGATTTACTATATCATAGATGAGATGAAACCTTTTAAAATAGTTATATTTGAATATCAGAAGATTATCATCAAAAAACAATGGGAAAACACCTAGATCTTTACGACATGGTCCGACACTCATCCAGGCGCTTGTTTTGAAAACTGTGACCCTGTTTCTTTTAATAACGCTGATTGCTGAATACCCAGTCACTGAAAACATCTTCTATCTCAACCACTTGATACTCCTTCAAAGAACCAATTTCTCTCTGTTCGTTTTCCGGCAAGCTGACCGATTCGAAAATCGTATTGAATTCAGGGATGAAACCGATGTCTTGATATCGGTCATCTGATAGGTGAAAAACCTGCCCTGTCATCTCTTTATGACCACCCGTCCAGTTGATCTCACCTCTGATCCTGAATACATACTCCTCTTCTTCACCAAATAAAAAATAATGTGTACCTGATTGAGAGCCATAGTAAGTATAATCAAAAGACTGACTGATTTGATGTGATTCATACATATTCAGAGAAGACAAATTACTGTATAACTCATCTGAATTCTTATAGATTTCTACAGTTTCCGGCTCTTCCTCATTTCTAATACCAAATAGATAACTGTACTCCCTTATCCCCGGATTAATGTAGTCGTTCTGCTCTACCCAGTATCTGTAGTTGATATGTCCTCCAATAAAGTAAAGGACACTTGCAAACATAAGTACTAAAAGAGCTGCATTAACATTTTTCCTCAGCTTTGTCCCTTTTTTCAAATAAGTAAAAACGATGACATAAAAGAGAAGCATAATAAGGAAAATCACTAAGATCGACGGTATGATAAATGTGTAAAAACGTTCGGCATCAATCCAGTCAGAAAACAGCATAGCCAACACTCCTTTTGAGATTAAAATCGGTACTGTTACTTTTCGGATAAACCAGTGATTAGTGTTCTAACATCCCCGAAAATATAACTAATATGTTTTTAATGTATATAACTAGTTTACCTTTTTCGTCTTTGATGTCCACTATTTACCTTTCTATCAGTAAAATAATAAATTCGAAATTTCAGCTAGAATCATACCCGTAAATCCTTATATTAAATGACCCGCAGCCAATATACTGGCTGCGGGTCATCTCAGTTATATCACTAGGGTTCGTCTGCGTTAGCTTTTCTCTGTAATAGTCTTTTATCTATTCAGCAGTTGATCAGCTTGAAGGACTTTCAGGATTCACATTGTCTGAACCACTGAGTTCTTCCACTTCTTTTTTGACTATAGCTTCAGCGACATTCTCTATTAGTACGTTATCATCCACTTCTCGTCTGAATGACTTCGGTAATGATATGATCATCTCTTACTCTCTGAAGTTTCTGTTTAACTGCCCGTTCGATCAGGAACTCCTGCCTTAAGCCAAGATATAAGGAATAGATCATGACGAGCAGAATAATCGTAAATGGCAGACCTGTAACGATCGAAGCAGTCTGCAGCGCGGTCAGTCCTCCACCTACCAGTAATGTAGCGGCCACGACACCTTCCATTACAGCCCAGAAAACGCGCTGAGGGACTGGAGAATCCAGTTTTCCCCCGGAAGTTAAATGGTCGACAACTAAGGAACCGGAGTCTGAAGATGTGACGAAGAAGACGACGACCAGGATGATTCCCACCAGAGACAAGACATTCGACAGTGGGAGGTTCTCAACCAGCGCGAACGAAAGCCAGAGATTCGTCCACACTGACGATGGCACTTAAATCGCTTATTCCATTCAGCTGCTGGTAAATCGCAGCCCCGCCGAATACACTCATGAAAAGGAACGAAATGGCGGTAGGAATAATGATGACACCGATGATGAACTCTTTCACTGAACGTCCTTTAGAGATACGGGCAATAAACATACCCACAAAAGGCGACCAGGAGATCCACCATGCCCAATAGAATATCGTCCAGGACCCTTGCCAGCTGGAATCCCTGAAGGTTTCTGCCCACAAGCTCATCTCCATGAAGTTGGAAATATAATAGCCGATATTCTGTGTAAAACCGCTCAATATATAGATCGTTGGTCCTGCAACAAGGATGAATAAAGGAAAATACCGGCCAGGATCATATTGATCTCACTCAACCGTTTAACCCCGCCGTCAAGTCCCATAACCACTGAAATCGTTGCGAAAGCGGTGATCACTGCGATCAGAATGACTTGAATCGTGACACTGATACTGATCGCCAAAGAGGTAGTTCAACCCCGCATTCACCTGAGCAACGCCTAAACCTAAAGAAGTAGCCAGTCCAGTCAATGTCGCTAATACAGATAAGATATCGATCGTATTCCCCCAGAAACCGAATATCTTATTCCCGATCAATGGATAAAACAGCGACCGGATGGTTAAAGGTAATCCTTTATTATAGGAGAAAAAAGCCAGTCCCAATCCCACGATGGCATAAATCGACCAGGGATGAATACCCCAGTGGAAAAAAGTCGTTGCCATGGCAGGTCTGTGCGGCTTCCGGGAATTCCGGTGCAACCAGATTAAACATGGGTGAAGGCGTACCCAGGTGTGTGATCGGCTCTGCCACACTCCAGAACAATAGTCCGATCCCCATCCCGGCACTCAACAGCATAGCAAACCAGGCAAATCTGGAGAACTCAGGCTTGGCATCTTTTCCGCCGATCACCATCGAACCGTACCTTCCAAACGCAAAATAAATAGCTGCAATAATGAAAATGTTGGCCGCAAAAATAATGAACCAGCCGGTATAATTTGTAATAATACCAAGTAAATTATCGAATAATTCATTGGCCTGCATAGGAAACGTCAGTGTCGCTCCAATAAATAAAATCAAGATGATAGTGGCTGGAATGGTGACCTGCGGATGAATATCAAAGCCATATCCTTCCCAGTTTCGTTTCCCGACTTTCTCTCTTCCTTTTTCATCAAAAAGAGAACCGTGGGTCTTATCTGCAACCCTTTAAAAGGTTCACGATTTTTTATTGCATCTTTTCGCGCGTTGACCTCTTCTTTTCTCAGCTTTTTAGCCAGCTGACGTTCCGACTCAAGCAGGCGCTCCTTTTCAGTCAGCCGTTCTTGCTCAGGTTTATCCTTAACTTTCTTTTTCAGTTTCCTGTCTTCTTTTCTACTCATACATATCCCCTTTCAGTTAGCTATACTGATTTAAAACACACCCTATTTCCACTCACAGCTATCCAATGTCGACGGTCCTGAAATAATTATAATTGTCAAAAAAAGACCCCAATTTCAGTAATATTCTCATATTATAATGGGGTCAAATCTCTTATTTATTTTCTGGACGGACGCTTGCCCCAGTACTGGAAATAATCCGTACGGAGATAGCCGTTATAGAGTTTGCGTTTCTTGGTCGCTCTTTTTCCGAAATGCTCTTCAAAATCCAGGTCACTCGTGATGATATACTTGCTCCAGGTTTCCAGCGGTTTAAAGGCTTTACCCATATCGCGGTAAATCTGATAAGCCTCTTCCGGGTCACCGAGACGTTCGCCGTATGGCGGGTTGGATACGATGATGCCGAATTCTTTGTCTGTGGTGAAATCAGCCACCTGCATCTGCTTGAATTCGATGCTGTGCGACAAACCGGCTTCCAAGGCGTTCGCTTTAGCGATCTCGATCATGCGAGCATCAATGTCGGTACCCAGAATATCCAGTTCCACATCATAGTCAGCTTGATCTTCTGCGTCCTGACGCACTTTCTGCCACAGCTCTTTGGGCATCCAGTCCCAGTCTTCACACAGGAAGGTTCGGTTGAAGCCAGGCGCAATGTTGTGTCCGATAAGCGCCGCTTCGATCGGGATGGTCCCTGAGCCACAAGTCGGGTCAACGAACGGACGGTCCTTGCGCCAGGTCGTCAGCATGACGAGTGCCGCTGCCATGTTTTCCTTGATCGGCGCGCCGCCCTTGTCGATACGGTAACCGCGCTTGAATAAAGACGGGCCGGTCGTGTCGATCGTGAGCATGACCTTGTCTTTTCTGATTGCCACTTCGATCGGGAATTTAGCACCGGTCTCCGGCAGCATGCCACGTCTGTGATAGACATCCTTGATTTTTTCAGCAATGGCCTTGTTCACGATACGCTGAACATCGGGTACGCTGTAGAGCGTCGACTTGATCGATTTTCCGCTGACAGGAAAAGCTGCATCCATGGATAAGTACTCATCCCAAGGTAAAGCTTTCGTCTGTTCGAATAAATCATCGAATGTTCTGGCTTCGAATTCACCTACGATGATCTTCACCCGGTCAGCTGTACGCAGCCACAGATTGGCTTTGGCGATGTCTTCCTTGCCGCCTTCAAAACGGGCGCGGCCGTTTTCGACTTCAACGTCGTAACCCAGGTTTTTCAGTTCATCTCCGACAAGGGCTTCAATGCCGCTTGCGGCTGTTGCAAGTAATTTATAGGTCATATATTTGCCACCTTTCCTGATAATAATAGTATGCATGAAACACATATTTACGTAAAGAAATCCTCCCTGAATCAGAGAGGATTTCAACCACTATGTACATCACTGTAAGCCATGTTCTGTCTAGACAAGGCGGTGAAGCCCTGTCCGAGATAACCATCTGTCTGCACGGGCAAAAATGCCCTGCCTCTTCTCTCTGTTCATTTCCAGGAGAAAAGTGCCCCGACCAAAGTTTGGGTTGCTCACTCGAGGGGTTTACCGCGTTCCACCAATAGCGTTTCCACTATTGCTTCGTCACTGTGGCACTTTCAAGGGTACTCGAGCATAGGTTTCCCCTTAGCTCTTTTTCCTGCCGTCATCCCATTCCTGGGAGCCGCAGCTTATTGTTTCGCTGCGCACGAACACTACAGGCATCGCAGCCTGTGTGAGCATGGACTTTCCTCACAGCTTTAAAAAGCTGTGCGATTATCCGTGATGTACATAATAAAAGCGTAACAAGCTGTCATGACCTTCTCGAAAAATAGGATATTCAGCCCTGAATGAGCATACTGCGCAATGGGTTGAATATATCTTATTTCGTGTAAGGTCAAGCTTGTATAGCTAGATACATTATGAAGTTTGTTATTCGTTGTCTAACTTGGATCCAAAGACATGTCGTTCCAGATTGGACAGACGCTTGAGAATATCAAAGTTGGAAACCGTCGCATTCGACTGATTCGAACTAGAACCTTGTGTGCTCAACTGTTTGGCCTGCTCATCTACTTTGTCCAGCAGACGGTCATTTTCAGCTTGGAGTTGTTCGATCTCTTTTTGAAAGGCGTCATAATCCCTGATTACAACGTCCAGAAATTCATCCACTTCAGTCGGATCATATCCGCGCATTTTTGTTTTAAAATCTTTTTCTAGAATTTCTTTCTGGGTCAACTCTTTATTCATGCCTACACCCCATCTATTCATTTCAAAAAATTATAATGAAATTAACTGAATTTACTGATTTATAACAATCTTATACTTACATAAGTATTATAGCAAATTTCGGCCTGAAAGTGAAGTAAATCCGGTTTAATCTTCCATTTATTTTAAAAATGTTCAGGAAAAACCTTCTATATAAGGATGAGACATATAGCACAGCGTTCCTATACTGGTAAAAAGTGGGGCTCAACTAATTCCTTTTGTCAGTTTGTGACCAGTTGCTAGATTTTGGTCCCACTAACTGGTTCCTATACTTGCTTTGCGACTAGTTCAATACATAGTTCTTTACTAAACTAGTTGCAAAACAAGTATTGAGACTAGTTCTGACCCGTTTATCCGATTGAACATGTTCTAATCGGATTATTAGAACATGTTCAATAGGCATGACTGATGCGAACTTGTTCTAATCTCTCTTTTGGAACACAGTTGAACAGAAGGCTGCGGTTCAACGTGTTCCTTTCGTGCATTTCTTTCACGTTCAGACTTAAGTTATAGCAGTAAGGTGATATCTGGATGTTCATCTTAACTGTTATGACTGATTTTCCATATGACTTATCTACTCGAACCGTTCTTCTTCAAGCAGATCATTGATGAACCACTGAAGCTCGTCGAAAGAGATGGTCTCGATTTCATATGGGTATCTTTCCTGGTATTTCAGCGCGTGATCATGGAAAAATTTGACCTTTCCCTCGTGTTCCGAATCATAAAACAACAGACAGCCGTCCGTATTCTTCACAATGAAGGTCTGATTGTTTTTCAGCTTACCCGGATTGGCGTAATCCTGATTTTGACGTATAATTGATATAGTCCGCCCGCTCGATGATCGAGTTGTAGTACATCTGATTCACTTCGTTCCATTTACTGGAAAAATTCGTATACGGCAGCAGGACTGCGAGCTTCAGTTCGGGATAGTCTGCCTTTAGATCCAAAGCGACCTCTCCCATCCAGAGTTCAGTCCCCAGGTTGCCTGAAATGATGACCCACTCCATGCCCTGCTCAATATATTCGATCAGTTTTCTTTTGAAGAATTTTTTTATATAATCGATCTTGGGGTCATCTGCTGAAAAAATCGACAGTTCATAGGAACGGTATCCGCTGACATATAAATTTTTGATAAATTTCTCCCCCTTTCTACTTTAAACAGGTGTTCTTTGGTAAACTGTACTTATATCAAATTAAGGTTGTGAACATAGTGACTATACGGTATCCAAATGGCAAAATTTATCATCTTCATGATGACAAAAAGACAGATAAAAAGCAACAGAAGAAAAAGAAAATCTCTTACAGCAACCGCGGGATGTCTCTGGAAGAAGACTTGAACGCGACCAATGAGTATTATCTTATGAGAAAAGAAGCCGTCATCCACAAGAAACCGATACCCATTCAAGTGGTAAATGTGGATTATCCGCGTCGAAGTGCGGCTAAAATCACAGAAGCCTATTACCAGAGAGCCTCGACTACGGACTACAACGGGGTATACAAAGGGCATTACATTGATTTCGCAGGCAAAGGAAACACGCAACAAAACCTCGTTTCCTTTGAAAAACTTTCATAACCATCAGCTGGCTCACATGCAGCAGTGTCACGAACACGGCGGCATCTGCTTTGTCATTATCCGCTTCAGTACACTTAACCGCGTCTTTTTGCTGGACTTTCCTTTACTGCATCAAATGGTGGGACCAGCAGTTCGAAGAAAAAGGGAAAAAATCGATCCCTTTGAAGGTAATCGAAAAAGGTGCTGTGGAAATAAACTACAGCCTCTCCCCCCGTCTGCCCTATTTAAGTGTCATCGACCAGATGATCAAAAGACGTAATGTTTAAGAGAGTTATAAGAAAAGACTGGCTTTGTTGACAGTTTTAATCAAATAGTGTAAAGTTCTTTTCTGATGCAAGGAACTGAAATAAACCCTGTTTACTTTGAACAAAATATGTAAGCAATAAAGGAGTACAACATGTCACAGAAAAACAAAATGTCCCGTAAGGACTATAAAAAATCATCAAAAAAAGAATCATCACCTCAACCAAAAAAATGGTTCAAGCGTATACTGCTTACATTTATAACAGTCTTTTTACTGGTAGTCGTTGCCGGAGGGGCCCTCTTCGCTTACTACGCCGCCAGTGCGCCCGAACTGACCGAAGAGGATTTGACAGGAACCTACTCCTCTGAACTCGTCGACAAAGATGGAAACGTCTTTTTTACACTGGGTGCAGAAACCCGGGAATACGCAGACGCAGATGAATATCCTGATGTCATGATCGATGCCATCACAGCGATCGAAGACCAGCGCTTTTATGATCACATGGGGATCGACCCGATCGGTATCGGACGAGCAGCTTTCGGCTATCTGACCAATCGCGGTCAAATCGTCGGTGGCGGGAGCACGATCACCCAGCAGTTAGTCAAGCTGTCCGTCTTTTCAACGACCCGAGAAGACCAGACCCTGGAAAGGAAGGCTCAGGAAGCCTGGCTCGCTTTGCAGCTGGAACGTGAGTTATCCAAAGAACAGATCATTACGCTATATTTTAATAAAATACACATGGCCGGGAATGTCTACGGTGTGTCCACAGCAGCTGAAGAATATTACGGCAAGCACGTGAGCGAACTGGAAATCCACGAAGCGGCTCTATTCGCCGGGATGCCCAAAGCACCGAACCGCTATAATCCCTATGTCAATCCCGAAGCAGCCAAAGAGCGGCGCGACATCGTCATCAGAGTCATGCGTGATGAAGGTCATATCACCAGTGAAGAAGCAGAAGAAGCCATAGCTACGCCGATCGATGCAGGACTGGTCGACCGAAGTGAAGATCAGAATAATCTCGTTTTTGATGCTTACCTAGATACAGTCATCAATGAGGTAGAGGAAAAAACAGGTCTTGCTCCCGCTACTGCCGGTCTGAGGATCGAAACCAATCTCGACATGGACGCGCAGCAGCGTGTTTTCGCTGTCCTGAATTCAGACGAATACGTCGATTATATCAACGACGATGTACAGGCGGCCGTGTCGCTTGTCGAAGCAGAGAACCGGAAAAGTCAGAGCGCTGGGCGGCGGCCGAAATACCGAAGTTCAGTTGGGGCTGAACCGTGCGACTGCAAGAAAGGACGACAGGATCGACCATCAAACCATTATCCACTTACGGTCCGGCCATCGAGCATCTAGAATACTCCACCTACCATCAAATCGTCGATGAAGAATATGAATGGCCAGATGGCAGTTCACTCGGAAACTACGATAATCAATACAGAGGTCAGATCAGTATGCGGGAAGCTCTAGTCGATTCAAGAAATATTCCCGCAGCAAAGATATTCAATGAAGATCTGGAAATGAATCAGGTCGAAGAATTCATGACAGGACTGGGCATTCCGATCGAACCCATGTCACTTGAGGGTGAACTGGTCCCTCAAAATGCCATCAATGGAGAGATGACACCCCTGCAGATGGCAGCATCTTATGCTTCTTTTGCCAACGGCGGAGAATATACTGAACCGTATACGGTGTCAAAAGTCATCACACAGGACGGTCAGGAAATCAATCTGACACCGGAAACAAACCAGGCAATGTCAGATTATACAGCTTATATGGTGACGGATATGCTGAAAGATGTGGCTTCAAATTATAATGACATCGTCGGTATTGGAAATGTTCCCAAGCAGGGAAAACCGGAACGACTAATTTTACTGACAATCAATTAAGTGAATTGGGTTACCCATCTGATGCCGTTCCTGCTTCTTGGTATGCTGGGTATACGTCTAATTATTCATTAGCAGTCTGGACAGGTTACGATAATAACAGAGACGGTTACCTGACCTTTAACGACGGCTCTCGCCTGCTCCCCCGACACATATACAGGGAGATCATGCAGTATGTTTCTCAAGGTACCGATAACAGCGACTGGCAAATGCCTTCGTCTGTCTCAGAAGTCACTGTCGAAGACGGGACAGATCCTGCTCAGCTTCCCGGGCCAAACACTCCCGAGAGCGAACGCGTGACTGAACTGTTTGTTTCCGGGACTGAACCAACTGAAGAATCCCTGAATTACGGTGAAGAACTGGAAGCACCAACTGGTTTATCTGCTGAATATGATGAAGATGCCGATGAACTGACCGTCACCTGGGATCCTTACATCCTGGAAAACGAAGATGAAGAGGTCGTTTACAATCTTTCCATCGACGGTGAAACCCAGACGCTGTCAGACACCGAGTACTCAGTGACTGGTCCTCCGGCAGGCGACTTGACGGTCACCCTATCCGTTTCAGCTTACGATACGACCGGACCGGAAGCTTCGACGACTGTTACTGTGACAGAACCTGTCGAAGAAGAACCTGAGGAAGATACTGAAGATGAAAACGAAGATCCGACTGAAGAATGACGAACCTCAAGATGGATCTGAAGATGATGAAAACCAAGAAGACACAAACCAGAACAACGGAAACAATAATGGAAATATATGAAACAATAACGATAACGATGAAGGAGATCAGTCAGACGAAGACACCCCTCCTTCCGACTCGGATGAAGATGAAGAAGAAACTTCACCGGATGATGACGCAGCAAACGAAGATAACACCAATGATGATACGTAATAACGACCAATCCGACGAAGACGACACTGAAGAATAAGTTAAATCTTCGACCACTTCTTACATGCAAGTAGTGGTCGAGGGTTTTTATTGATCAATATTCATGATTACAGGGTTCTTGAATAAGCTCATTTCAGTTTACTTCCCTGATATATTCAGTAAACCAAAAAAGGAAGCGACAGGCTGACGATCATCAGCCTGCCGCTTCCTTTTTCAGTTTCAGTCATCTTTTGATTTGAATAAGGATTTACCTTTTGAAGTCAGGTACCCCATAAAAATATTCCACAGCCCGACAATGAGACCGATGCCGCCTATGATTGGATCACGTGTGACCACAAACAAGAGAGCAGGAAAATAAGGATGCCCATTATATATAAAAAATTTACCATGTTTTTCTGTCATGACTACTCACTCTTTCTCTCAGAGTCGGATAAAAAAGAAAACTCAATGCGGCTGCATTGAGTTCTTGTTTACTGGGCTACTAGGATTCGAACCTAGGAATGACAGGATCAAAACCTGCTGCCTTACCGCTTGGCTATAGCCCAATCAAGGGCGACTGATGGGGTTCGAACCCACGCATGCCGAGACCACAACCCGGTGCGTTAACCACTTCGCCACAATCGCCATAACTGCTCTTTTCAATAAATAGTATATCATAAATCAAGCGTTTATTCATCAACTGATTTATTGAAACAGGGGTAGTCAGGAATTGAACCCACATCGATGGTTTTGGAGACCATAGTTTTACCATTAAACTATACCCCTATGCTATGGAGGGAGTAGGGATTCGAACCTACGAACCCGAAGGAACGGATTTACAGTCCGCTGCGTTTGGCCACTTCGCTATCCCTCCAAAATATTATGTTAATGGCGCAGGACAGAGTCGAACTGCCGACACACGGAGCTTCAATCCGTTGCTCTACCAACTGAGCTACTGCGCCAGAAAATAAACATGATGACCCCTACGGGATTCGAACCCGTGTTACCGCCGTGAAAGGGCGGTGTCTTAACCGCTTGACCAAGGGGCCGATAAACAAAAAATAAACGGAGAATGAGGGATTCGAACCCTCGATACGGAAAAACCGTATACACGCTTTCCAGGCGTGCTCCTTCAGCCACTCGGACAATTCTCCAACAGAAAACTCCGCAAGCAGGGCTCGAACCTGCGACATCGTGATTAACAGTCACGCGCTCTACCAACTGAGCTATTGCGGATAATTAAGTTGTTCAGCAACTCTTACATCATAACATCGTATATAAGATGTGTCAATCCATTTTCTAATATAAAACACAAATAATACACTCTCATTCATAGGGTTCGCGGCTGCTGAAAATGTAGCATGATATTTCAAAGTCAATTCTCGTCCTGAGATTAGTTTTTAAAACTTTGATTCATAAAAGCCGCCTCTTCTTTTACTATTAAATACTCTGCCCACTACTCTGATCCTCGGCAGGAACTAAAAAAGTGAAATACTGCGGAAGGACTTCCAGAATAATGGGAAAAGCGGGTCCTTTTTCTCCATCTACTGCTGCATATGCCTCTTTCTTTTCCACACTAATAACTGCCTTCTTAAAAGACAGTGTAAAGGCAATATCCTTCGTTTTATTCAGTGGCCTCTCGTTGAAGATCATTTCTCTAAGAACTGTCAGTTTCTGTCCGATAGATGAACGCTTGAGTCCAAATAAATAGAGTTTCCCGTCATCGATCCGGGCATCATCAAAAAAGTTGGGAATACCGGCAATCGATCCATTGACACCTATAAGGATCAGGTTTAAATCGACATCGAGGTGTTCTTCATCGACTTGCAGATCCATCTTATAGGTTTCTTCATCACCAAGCGATTTCATACCTTCCATGAAATACGCAGCCTGACCGTACTTCTCTTTCTGTTCAGCGCTGACTTCCCAGACGGTTTCAGGAACTGGTCCCGCAGATACAAACTGCAGAAATATGCGGTCGTTGACTTTACCCGCATCTGCTTTTTTTTCTATATAATCGGTCAGCTCATTGACCACTTGTACTGGATCATTCGGAATATCAAGACCTCGGGAAATATTATTGACCGTACCGGCGGGTATGATCCCAATTGTGGGTCTGTATTTCTGATCGTATAGACCGTCAGCCAGTTCTGAAACTGTCCCGTCTCCTCCGATAACGATAATACTGCTGTACGCTTCGCTACTGGCCTGCTTTGCAAAGGCAGAGATATCTTCCTTTTTTTCAGTCAATTTTATAACGGATTCACGGTTTTCATTCATCAATGCTTTTTTTACTTTCTCGGCATATTCTTCAGCGTTCTTTCTTCCGGAAGAAGGATTTGCGATAATCATTACATCATTCATGGACTGTTCTCCTTCCAACTATAGTCATTCATATTAATATTGTACTATAGTCGATACCAGGAAAAAAATAATAGCATCGAGTCAAATTATAAATACTAGTGATCATGAACAATGACTGACTCTGCTATCAAAGACCTTTTGAACAAGGTATATAGCCGACAAATTAATTCTTACTTGTTTTTAAAGTCTGCTATTAATGATAAGTTACCGAATCTTTCTTGACTCGAAACCAGCTTAACTGCAGGATTGTTGGTCATAGGATCTTCAATTCCTACATAAACCTTTGTAACTTTTTTTTGTTCATTAATGATCTGAAATTCAGTTACTGATTTCATCTTTTCCCCAGGAAGAAGCTCCGTTAAATTTATATCTACTTTGATTTTGTGTGTCACACTTTATCTTGTTCAAATAAATAGAGATATACCGCCAATTCCAGTATATCGCGAACACTATCATTTTCCCAAGTCAGCTTCAATTTTACTGTTGAAGAAAAAGATCTTTAAACACACAGATTTCGTAATTCCGATACGATATCCAATCGAATGAAGCACTTCCTTTATCCCCTTTTTATAACGGTTATTTTCTTCTTCATACACTTTAGGGACTTTTGGCCCTAGAAACGAAGTATGAGATTGTGCCAGCATACTAACCGTGCTTTTTAGATTTGTCGTCAACAGTTGAGACATCGGGATAAGGCTAGTAAACTCTCCCCCAGCAGGAGCTGTCTTCCAAAACTCAGTCATAGGTACAAGTGCAAATTTTTCATCAGTCTGTTCATATACACCTCCTGCTTCTATCCACTCCAGCCACTGACGGTTACTCTCACTGTGGCCGACCATGTCATTATAAAGACCGAAAATCGTTTTCTTCAGCCGTTTTAAATGGACGGCGCATCAATATTCTTGCATTTGGAAAAGCATCTTTATATGGCAACACATATTGGCTTCTGAATACTTTCAGGTGGGATGGACGGAAGATCGTTACCCTCGTGGATATGCCATTCTCCCCAGTGCCCGAGACTTCCTAATTCAATATAACTAATAAAAGTATCTTCGCCATATCGTTTACCGAGTGCATTAACTGCTCTTTTGTGGCATTCAATAAAGTCAGGATCAGCATAATCCGGCGAATAGCCTTTTCCGTAGGCATTATCATAAAAAGCTCCGTTTCCACCTGTTTTATCAAATAGCCAGTCAGGTATATCAAGGTGCTTCTCCAAACCAGGATAATCACAGATCAGCCGAAATACAGCATGTTTACCTTCCTTACGCCATTTGTTAATATGGTTCACTTTTTCAATGGTTTCAAAATCAAAGACATTTTCTTCCGGTTCCAACTCGCGCATTGTGATTCCTACATAAACCAGATTACTATCATCCACTTCTGACAGAAATGCAGCATTCGGCGCAAAACCGATCAGCGGATTTTTCAGTACATCTTGGGTCATAATATATTTTTCTGCATTTTTCGTTCTGAAGAAAAAATTTCTTTTCATTTGCGCTGCTCCAATTCAGACTTTTCTGAAAATTCCATTGCTTCCAGTCGATCGATATAGCGGGACAAAGGTCCATTTTTCTCATGCGAGTAGACCGGTCGTTTCGCCAAAACATGAAATTTCAACTCATCTATAAATTTTCTTAAATGAACAGCTGTATACATGGCGAACAAGCCGCTACCCAGTATAAAACCGATTCCGTGGAAAGCATTATTCAAATCTTTCACCAGAAATGTAAGAAGATTAGTGGTTACGGCAAAAATCAACGCTCCTGTAAAAGCACCTTTGTTATCCTCAAAATATAGCAGAATCATGAAAAAGCTGTTGCCGATCGCGTAAAGCTGACGTAACCGACACATAGCATACGGTATATGCCCAACATATCACTCGTAAAGCCCAGTGCTGTTCTAGGCAGGAGAATCGTACCGATCGATATGAATAAAATTGTCATGATAACCTGTTTGACGATCAAGTATCCCATCTCTTCGTCCAGCGTCTGGATCATTTTCTGCTCGGTCGTCTCGATATCGAGAATATTTCCTTTGCCATTCAGTAGTGAAAAGTATTTTCTGTAAAGAGGCTGAAATTTCGTCTCTGTGGCAGTGACAAACGTAATGGTAGAAATCAGTATAGAACCGATTGCTATAAGAGCTGAGACGTCATAAGCGGGCACCCCTATAAAAAATCCTTGAACCGGTATCCCCAAGGGGCTGTTCCACATGATGATCAAATGTCCGAACAGACCCATATAAATTAGCAGGCCAATAAACAGCAATCGGGGATATTTCTCGATCCATTTAAGAAATCTTAATGAACTACCCTTTCCTTTTGGGAAATAACGTAAAAGAAGACTGAAATAGCGTACAGCCATCAATCCGTATGCAGCCCATGCAGTCAAGAGTAACGAAACAATCGCACCCAGATTGGTATACTGAATCAATACATAACCTGAACACAGCATAAATATAAGCGCCGCAGCAAAAGTGATCATGACATTCTGGTAATCGCCACTGCAGTCGAGAAAATTCATTTCCATCCAGACGACAAGCAAGGTTACAAAGAAAAGAATTGATAAGATTTGGTAAATCATGGATATGCCTGAAAACATTAAAAATACGCCACAACACATTTTGCGAAAATGAGTGTGATTAAACTGCTGCCGTAAAATGATGGAAAGAATCGCCCGTGTATTACCAGAATAAAGCATGTCAGCGACATAACGTACTGTCACCACTGACAATATACTGGATAAGATAAGAGAAAATAATAGAGCATAGGTGAACATAGATATGAGTAATTCTTCTCCCGGCCTGGGCACCACCCAGGTTTGCCAGATACATGATACTTAAAAGTAGACATACTCCTAAAATCATCGGTCCGGATATCACCATGCCTGCATAGCCATATGCACGTATCTTAGCAGTGATGCCTTCTTTTCCAAACAATTTTTTTAATTCGTTAATGCTGGCCATGATTTGATGACCTCCTCGTAATTGGCTGTATAATTGTTGAATATATCATCGTGCACATAATATTTCTGAACATGTTCCGTCCATTTTCTCCCATTCTCAGCCGAAGATTTTTGTCCTTACAGAGCTGTTCCATCTCAGCCATCATTTCTGCATGCATAGGAGCAACCACAAACCCCGCCATGCCGAACGGATCATCGGGTGTCCCTTCCACCAGTTCCCGGCAGCATCCTACATCTGTTGTGACGCACGGACGACGGGCAGCAAACGATTCAAGCACTGATAACGGCTGTCCTTCAGAAATACTGCTCAAAACTGTAAAATCCAAGCGCTCATATTCAAGAACATTTACAACTCCCGGCAGATGGACATCTTCCAGTTTTAGTGCACGAATCAATTCCAGGCATTCCTGGTAATATGATTCGTCATCGATTCCCCCAAGAATATGGAGCCTGGCATTTTTTATAGTCCCTTTCAATTCGTAAAACGCATAGATCAGTGTCTTAATATCCTTTATCAGCTGTAAATCTTACGATAGCACCTATATCAATATATCCATCGTTTTCTTTTAATGGAATCGCTGTCAGTCGATTAGCATGGATGCCATTACGAATCACTTTGAGTTTTTCGGCTACAGACTCCTTTTTGCGATCTTTTGTTTTTTCTAAACAGTGAGGTCACTGAAGCTGCTTGTGAATAGGAGACATTACACATGTAGAAGAAATCGATCCACAGCTGTCTCAGATACGGAGAAATCCAGTCTGCTGTTATGATTTCTTCTTCTTGTTTTGGTATATATGCCATGTTCTGTAAGGACAAAAGGGTTTTTCTTTTTTCACACTGGCCATAGCGCTCAAAATCCCTGCATAGCCCGTGGAACAGAGTGATAGACATCTGCCTCTACTTTAGAGAACATGTACAGCATCGGGAGAATCATCGAGCGTACTGAGTGAAAGAGCTTTGTCATCGGCACATATGGGTATTTAGTACGGCATATCTCTACGACATCGTTCAAAAAGACATCGCTCATTGAGAATGCACTCGCTATATTTGTCTTTTTCGCGCTCCTTAAAGTTGTATCAGCACTTTTAAATCCGGGTACTGCCCCTGATAAGCAGTTTCTGGTGTTCAGTCATTTCTTCAGCTGTAAATAGTTTCTTCTTTTGAAGACGCCTGGGTGCTGATATTTTCAGAGCATCATCTAAAAACACTTCATGGATCTCACTGACATTGTCAGGAAAATCATATAATAATAATGCTCCCTTCTCTTTTGATGGCTAATACACGAAGTAATAAATTCATGTTCGGCCATTTCCTTGATATAATTCTGTGTCCAGGAGGAGACACCTCCTCACGGTATGGATAAGACCCTTCTAAAACAAGACATATCCGCATGACTGTTACTTTCCTTAAATGCTTCAATTTTCGAAATATATTGAGACTGTTTCTTCTGTTGCTTCTTAGTAAAATATTTCAGCTGTCACAGGCGTCAGCATCCCACCTTCGACACTCTCAACTTTCCCTTCTCTTATACGCACCAGTCCATACAGACGGTCGAAGAAATTATCTATGTGGATCTTATAAACCTCTCCTGTGTGTTCTCTTTCGACAGTAGCTGCTTCATAACGCTGAATCGACTTGGCGCCATCGCTTGCTTTCTGTTTTTGTACCGGGGCGACAATCTTCCAGCCACTGGAGATACTCTTCAAACGTTCCTTTCAGATAATTCCAGCCTTTATCAGCCCCCCTTCTTCATCTCCCCAGCAGATCGTCCGGATGGAAGAAGTGACTGTTAACAAAATGAAAGTTCAATTCATTCATTGCCGTCCACTGATCGTATTCAGACAACTCCAAACCTGAGACGGTTCGCGGCAGATCGACGATTCCATCTTCAGCTGCTGTAAACTCTTGTTCATACGCACTGCCTGTAACAGTATATAAACTGGCGATTGTTTTGATCTCATCAATTTCTTCAGCCATTATCTCTCTTGCTTCTTCAGAAATAATATTTGACGGCGGAACATATACACTTGGATCTTCGCCCGGAAACAGCCAGTCAGTGGTTTCTACGAGGTAGCTTAAAGCTTGATTGATGTCTTCTCTCGAATCCCATTTGTTATATCCAAGATCCTCAGCGAATTTAAAATTATCAAGGACAAGAGGCTGATGATTATACCCATGATAGCCGATTTCTCCGCCATTCAGATTCATTAAGTCTCCATAAAAGGAAAAGGTCTCTTTATCAACAGAGACATCATAAGGTGGTGAGACATCATCGGAATAGGTCAATATCAAGACATTAGTGAAAGGGATATCGTATTTTTCAGCAAGTTCCATCGTTTCAGGCAGCCAGACCGAGGAGAAAAAAGTATTAACATCCATATCAAAGAATTCAGTAATATAAGGATGCCATCCTTCAGGAAAAGGGCAGGAAAATCATCTATAAAGAATACAGAGCTGTTTATGACTGGATAAGCGAATACGTCCTCCAGTAAACTTATCCCGCAGCAAGCATCCCTCTACTGGACTTTTCAATTAGATCGATGTTATTGACAACGATTCTTCCCTTACCTACTTCTCTTTCCCATATAAGCGGTGTGTTCGTATCTGACTGAATAGCATGGATAACTGTGTGCGTATCAAGAGTGACGTCCAGTGCATATGTCGAGAAATCTTCAAGATTATATATGAAATCTTTTGAGCCAATCATAAAATCTGTCAACACAATCAAATTGGTCGAGACTGATACTGTCTCTGATTTCATAGAAACGATACCAAAGACTTCCGGATACCTTTGAAAAATCTCTGAATTCATATCTGGCAAGACGTTCCACAATCGTCCGCCTTCCCGGACCCAATTCATCAGTTCATCCAGCTCTCCGCTTTCAACTATCACTTCCGACTGGATAGTATTCAGTACAACAGTCCTATATCCTTCCAGGGACGGCAATCCTTCAGTGGACAACTTTGACACACTCAGAACTCATGGCCCATGTCCATTTCTTCCAGACAAATGACAGTTGTTCCTAATGCTTCGGTTCTTCCCCGTCGATAATAATCAGACCCTTCTTTTTCAGTTCTTCCTTACTTTCTTCGTAGAAATGACCGAGTGTGGCATATAGGTAAAGTCTGTCTCGGTGTCTTCTGCCTGAATACCCATTCGTTCGAGCATGACGACAATTGCTAAAACGACCAGCAATCCAATGGATACGTACATCATAATTAATCGTTTGCGTTTCATAGCCTCTCCCCCTGACAAACTGCTATCCTTTAATATCACTCCAGTAACTCTATGACATCCCGTGCTTTCGGGAAAAATACATTCCCTATTTTTTAACAGACTGAATTTCTTTTTCATTGCCCAGCTGTTTTTTGTCTTATAATAAAGTTTGAGTTTGAGTAATATAAATTCCTCGTCGTCCTTCCAACTGTTTTCTGCCTCCAAAAGCATTGATTCGGCTGCAGTAACTTCAGTTAATTCAATAAGATTATCTATCGCATCTCTGTAAGTGTTCTTGTCTGCTTCACTCTCTGATATCACATTCACGTACACAGTATTTAATTTTCGCCGTTGGGCAATCAAGACATTGTTAGGCAGCAATCCTAGTGGATATACTCATTCATCAAATCCGTATACTCCTAAAAGTTTCTTCATCCCTAGTCTGTTCTTTCATTTTCGATTCGATTTCTCAGACTCGTTTCATATTCTCTCTGCACCTGCATAATGGCAGTAGAAGCTATACGGCCTACCTCAGAATTGCTTCCCATGTATTTTTAACAATGCAATATAGTGTTTCGGATCTTCCTGTACGATTTCCAGTATCAATTTCCGCCGTACAGCTGGATCTTCCAGCACCAATGCTTCTTCGAGAGGCACGACTCTGCTGTCGAACGGGACTTCTGGCAGGATCGTTCGGTGAATCATGGCACTTCTGATTTTTGAAGTTCGAGGATTTCTGTCTGTCTCTTTCTCCCATTCTGTTCTTTTTTTTATAAATTTCTTCCAGCAGTACCATGATACCTCCTAAAAAGGGAAGAAATGCAGCCAGCATGTCAGATTCCTGCGAGGCAGATTGATGATTTTAAATATCTGAAGAAAAATCAATAAAACAAAAAACACAACATGAAACAAGAAAAGAATGACTATATATCTTTCTTCCGCCATTTGCTCTCCCTCTCATTCACTTGCTTTAAAATCACCAGCAGATTCTACAGCACGCAGCGGAGACTTCTCCCCACAACTAGAAGCTTCTTTTTTAGAAGAAATAGTTTTTAAAAAATCGTTAATAGAAGTTTTTAACGTTTCATTGTCCTTATCCAGTTTATACGTCAGTGAAGAAGAAACAAAAGTGACCTGCTACTTTTAGCAGATTTTTAAAAGTATAGAGACATTTGATCGAAACTGGCTTCATGAAGATGATAAGAACCGAAATGTCATCTTACATTAAGCCAATAGCAAACCCAAACAAGCCTTCCAGCTGATGTTTATTCTTCCATACCCCACCATCAGTCATAATTTTTTTGACCGGCATATTTTAAATCAATCTGCGTAAAGACTATATCCTCAGCTTTCGTTGAACAGACATATCTGTAAGCTTTTTGACTTTTCTCACTGGCCATATAAATACTGACCGTCTGATTATCCAAGATGTCTTCAATTGCTTTGAGGGCTTCGTTAAAATAGCTGTCTGATTCCGCCTTCTCTAAACGATCTGTAAACTTATATAATTTTCCGAAACTGTCTTTATAACTGATTATTTGTTTTTCATATAACGATTTATGTTCCAGTGAACGCATGTATAGATCGTTCAGTAGAGAATAACGGTTAGATAACATATCTACTTCTTTTTCAGCATCGGCCAGATCGATCTTATAGCGGTCGTGGATGTACCCGATGATCCATGCCACAATGAAATAAGCAGCAAACGGCACCGACTTCTCCGCCATTATAAAAGATGATTCGGCCAGTCGACGCCAGAGAGCGGCGGAAGTCTGTATACGTCGCAGATGAAGCCAGCAGAGCTGCCACCATACCGATCTGTGGTCCGTGTGCACCTGCAAATAAAACAACGAACAGCAAGCGGTAGTCTACGACTCTGACCGCACAGTCGCTGGTGCGATAACCACTAAATAGTCCATTATCAGAAAACCGATCAACAGTTCTATTCCAGCTAGCAGTATAGAGTGTGACTGATAAAAATCACGCATTCTGTGTAACAGCGTTTGCTTTCTTCACTCGATGCGTCTTTTCATCGCCTCAACCAGCCAGCCGGATTTCTTCCTTTGAGCTTGATCGTCGGATGGCCAGCTGCTACATCTTCTCCGAAGTCGAGATCAGTATTCAGCGGCCAGGACCGGCAGTGAGCTCTTCTCCTGTGAAATGGATCACAGCTGTTTCTCTCTGCTGCTCAAGCATCCCGGCAAACTGGCGAAGCATGAGACTCGTTGCACCAGGAACATTCAAAACAGAAAAATACTTTTTCCAGGCTCGAGAACGATGCGTTCGATCAACCGGCCAAGATCTGTTATCGAGAGAAACTCGACAACCTGATCCGGTTTGCCGTCTAGTACTGAATCTCATCATTTTCTATAAGCTGTTTAACATTCGAACCGATATAAGACGATATTTCTTCTTCCCCGAACAGACATGAAGTCCGCAGAATCGTAACAGGAAACATCAATAAGTTTCTCTCATACGTCCGGCAGAGCCTCTTCCAGTGAAGACAATCGCAGGTTTACTCCTTTTGATGGTTCCGATCACTGCTTTTTCTGTGTGATCAGTAGCACTTTTGACCGTCATAAATATACTGATGACGAAACAACGATCATTTTTTTTATTGGCCGTCGAGTGCAGGCTTCAGTATCCTTTCCAGTTTGTCAATTTCATAAGGATCAAATTCCCTGCTTTCAGGTCTGCTTAAAAAGAAAATAACAGCCTCAAACGAATAAGATGAAAAAAGATTGAGAAAATTATCGTCCAGGATCGACTGATGGTAGAAAGTCAGATTCTTTCCTGAAAAATGGAGAGACTCCTTTTCACAAGATAAAATGATATCTGACTTCATACTGAGATGGGTAAGAAAAGGTTGTGAAATAACATCTAAATGACCTGTCAATAACGTTTCCATAATATCGACCCCTTTGGGAGAAATTTATGAGTGAGAGAAAATCGAGGAATTTTCGTAGGAGTATATTGAAAAGCTGAGAGATATAAATGATTTTATAATACATTATTTATATGATTGCGGGATGTGTAAAAACGATGGACTGTTACTGCTAGAATAGTAAGGAAAAATTAATTATTAGGAGTATAACTATGATTTGAAGTGGTTGTTAAATTCATGAAAAGTAAAAAAAGAGGATTTATATTTTAAAGATGGAGGTTTACATACCGCCACCACACCTAATATACCACGGAAAAACTTTATTGTCTTCTTTAACAATCTGTTTTCCCGTGTTACACATTTTCGGCTAGGATTAAAAAAATGCTTTTTAATTGTTGTTACTTAGGATATTTTTGAATAACGTAAATGAGCAAATCATTAATGTCTAGGAAGAAAATCGCCTGCATTGATCTGTGATCAAACAACCACAACACAATAGTAGCAAAAACTGTCAGTTGCCGTCAAGCTCTATTCTAATTCCGAGATATAGTAGACCCATCCTCTCTCATCTGAAAAACCTGCGATTTCTTCTCTCAGGTCATTGTCATTCTCTTTGTATATTCAAGAAGATAGATCTCCTTATTCCTCCGTTCTGACCAAGTTCAGATAGATCTAAATAATACTGTCTCGTCATTTCATTCTGAACACCTAAAGTACGGTCTACAAAATTAATGGAAGAAAATACTGTTTCCTGATTGACGCCTGTCAGAATATCATCGATTTGATTGTTTCTCTCTAAATATTGTTGCACAAACTGGTCCCCTCCATTTATTACAACAGGTTTCTCATATTCCATTAGTGTTAACATAATTTGTTCGACACCCTCGTACATTTCTTCTGTCGGGAACTGGTAGTATACATCCGCATTATCTACCCAGAAACCGTCGAGTCCTTTTTCCAGATAATCACTTGCCAATTCAACCGACACAAATTCCTGCCATTCTTCGGTAGATGCATCTATCCAAAACTCATTATCCCAATTTATATATGGTTTCAGTGTCAAGTGTTCAAACTCTTCAAAATACGTACGAAATGTCTCGAGCGATCCTATATTCAAATAACTGTATACTAACTGACCGCGGTCCTGCATTTCTGCAATTTCATTCTCTGATAAATTTTGTGCATCAATAACAACCATTTGATAGTTTTCAGCAGCTACAACAGCTTCTCTGCCGGTGAGACTTAAAAAAACACCATAATCAAAATCATTTCTTGATTCATCTGAGATATCTCTTTCAATCTGAATCATCTTCAATACTTTTCATACAGGCCGTACTTAGCAAAACGAATAAAACAATGAAAATCGATTTTAAAAAAACCATTATCTTTGTCGCCTCGATTCCTTTTAAAAATTACTGTCATTTACAAGTGTTGATGTGAGCAGAAACTCATCTATCTGATTTTATTATCATTTTTATTTAATAGTGAGACCAAATCTACTTTCATTTCATTGCAAATATTTAGAGTGCGATTAATATTTGCATTATACCATCAAAAAGATATTAGTGCATAGAGACGTTCGTTTCACTATGTAAATGTTCTTCTGGATACGTATTGATTGACATATGTATAGAAAAGAAAGCAATGACACTTTTTTTAAGAACACCAAAAGAGCAGTTGAAGAAGGACACATATCCTCTTTCGACTGCTCGGCTGTTCTTTATTCTTCATCGTCTACCGCAGGTCTGACGATCCGAACTACTCACGTTCCTCTTGGCATTCAGGGCAAAGGCCGTAGATCTCCAGGCGATGCGAATTGACATCATAGCCCGTCAGGTTACTCGCTACCACTTCGACATCATCCAGTCCGGGATAGTAAATATCCTCGATTTTTCCGCAGCGCGTACAGATCGCATGGTAGTGCTCCGTAGAGGCGAAATCGAAAGCGGCTGGAGTTGTCCCCGAACATCATTTCTTTAACTAAACCCATTTTGGTAAATAAACGTAAATTATTGTATACGGTCGCGACACTCATACTTGGAAAATCATCTTCCAGCGCCTTGTAGATCTCATCAGCGGTCGGATGACTGTCCTGATCGATCAGAAATTCAAGAATGGCATGACGCTGCGGCGTGATTCGTATATTGTTATATTTTAAACGTTCAATGGATTGTTCAACTAAATAACTCATCCTCATCAATCCTTCATCTTTTTACTTCTCTATAAATCAAATGATACAGTTTTCATACGATATTTGCAAGAATATGTGTAGTGTTGACGTATTTTGTTAATATATTAAGTTTCTAATTTAGTCAATTATCTGTCTGTTTTGTAGTATAATGTAAACACTAAATCGAATTCAGAAAGTTGTGACTTTTGTTTATGAAAATCGGAGCAAGAACGTTTAAAACAAGTATTGCTGTATTTTTGGCATTATTGATCCCTTCTCTCTTAGGCATGTATGATGCCGCCTCTTTGGCAGGGATTTCTGTGGTCGCGTCCATGCAGCCCTCTGTTAAAAAATCTTATCTTACAGTCAGAGACAGGCTCGTTGCCAACACCATCGGCGGACTAGTCGCTGTCATCATGGCTGTAGGGTTCGGGACATCCTTTGTCGTGATCAGTTTCGCTACAGCGATCCTTATCTCTCTTTTGCATCAGCTCAAACTGAATAATGTTATCGGGCTCTCGACAATGACACTGATCATCATCATGCTCTCAACCGAATGGAGATATCCTGTCGAATGCCGGTAATCCGTGTGCTGGCTACATTCATCGGTGTCGGTGTCGCTTTTATAGTGAATCGCCTGATCCTGCCTCCGGATCACGAGGAAAAACTGTTCCACACTACAAATCAGGTCACCGATGATCTGACACGGTTCATGAGGGTGAATCTGAGAAAAAACAGTCAGTATTCTCTTATGCGGAGCGATCTGGAGTCAATTGAACAGTCCATCAAAGAAATGAAGCGTCTACTTGGTTTTCTCAAAGACGGTGAATGGCATCCTTTCGGAAACAGGAGAGAACAGTCCTTCAAGCGTCTGCTCGTAGTGTACCGACAGTTTATCCGAACAACTGAAGCGGCTTATTTCCTCGTTTTGACCCTGCATGAATCGGAGCAGGTTTACAATCACTTCCCAGAGAAATTGAGGGTCCTTTTACGTGAAAGGCTTGAGACACTCATGTCCGCGCATGAGCAGATCATTCTGAAGTGGAACGGTCGCGTTTTGCCTAAAGAAGTCAACTTCATTGCCTATAAATCTGACTTGAGAAAGACGTTCATGCATTCGTTTTTCAATGAAGCCAGTCTAGAATCCTACCTGCAGAATGACTACGGTCAGAGCAATACGGTCATCCACCTTATGTCTTCCGTCCTTCAGTACGAAGAACAGCTGCAGCGCTTGAATAAACTCGTCAGCAGCTTTAAAACGAACCATCCGGATAACCAGTCAAAAGTCCGTTCATTACATTAAAAAAACTAAAAAGACGAGGCCGGGATTTTTATTCCAGCCTCGTCTTTTTAAATTGGTTATAGCTCTTCACTGAACAAATCATCTAAAATAGAAAAAACATGATCCGAACCCTTGTCGTTCAACTCACCATCTTCTTTATAATAGTCAGTTAGAGAATCGTCTAAGGCCTGCTCTTCAAACACTGAATGCAAAGGCAGTACGGTCAAGTCATAGTCTTCACCGACTGACTGCATTCTTCTCAAATAGCTCCTGTAATCCAGCGAACGGGAATTGATCTGGTTTATTTCATTTATGATCGGATACGGTTCAAGCATAATGAGCTTCGTGTCCTCTGAAGAAGCGAGTCTGTCTAGGACATACCCCATAAATTCTTCTGTTTCCTCAAGCCCCATATCCCGTCGCTGGTCAGGATGAGCAGGCAAACCGAAGAGAATCAAGTCGGGGGCTTCGCTCGTCAGACTTTGAGTGGTCTGCTGTATGTATAATTCATAGGAATCATAGTCCGAATACGTCTGATCGATCACCGCCAGATCACCACTCACTGATTCGTCAATCGTATTGTTCAAATAAGCGACCCAGTCTTCCTGCATCGTGATGTCCCCGTAATAAGCCAGTGACACAGTTTCTTTTTTCATTGATATGTAGTCCAGATACTCATAAAGTGAAAGACTCTCCTGGTTGCTTTCATAGTAAGCCAGCTTTTTTTGAGGATCTGTTTCTTCGGACGCGTCGATCAGATAGTCATCCTCTGTTACTTCTGTTTTATCATTTTCGCTATCCGAAACACTCAGCTGATAGCTGTCCATTTCCTCACGCTGCTTTGCAGAATAGCGCTGACCATAAACGATCGTAGAAACTGCCGCAAAAACCAGAACCGGTATCATTATGACACTTTTTTTCACGCGATCAAACCCTTTCCTTATTTGATAGTTATACTTATACAGACACTAGACAAGGAAAACAGCAGCAGGCGCGATCGTCCTGCTACTGTTTACACCACAATCATTTTTTTCCGGTCAACTGTTTATAACGGTTGTACCATAAATCCACATAGCCTTCAGAAAACGGTCCTTTTTCCTCATTGATCCATTCCACCAGAATTTTGATATGTTCTTTCAGAATCAGATCTATTTCATCCGGATAATCCCATTTCTTACCGTGTTCCTCATACTCATCGACATCCAGCAGACGTTTTTCTCCATCGGGAAAGACCTTGACATCCAGATCGTAGTCGATATATTTAGCGCCCTCTTCATCGATCAGAAAAGGCGACGCCATGTTACAGTAATACGACGTACCTTTCTGGCGGATCATCGTAACAATGTTGAACCAGTAATGTTTATGAAAATATACCAGCGCAGGTTCGCGGGTCTTCCACCTTCTGCCGTCCGATTCGATGACCAGGGTATGATCATTGCATCCGATCAGGGCATTCTCGGTCGTTTTCAGGACCATCGTGTCACGCCAGGTACGGTGCAGACTCCCGTCATGTTTGTAACTTTTGATTGTGATGAATTCCCCTTCTTTTGGAAATGTCATCTTTTTACCAACTTTCTAGTCTGTTTTACAAAGTATAGCTTCTTCCTTCAATCTCATGAGTTATTATATCATAAATAGGGGGTCACATTGTAATGAATAGACATTTTACAATCTCATTTTCTAAAAAAGGGTCAGCGTCTTGACTAGATCATTGATTTTTTGAGTCGGGACCGGAAACATTTCTTCTTCAAACTGGTCCCGGTGTATCCATTTCAGCTGATTCGACTGCGACTGATCTTCTTTAAGTTCCGCTTCGAAGACGATCATTTCCCATTTCAAATGTGAAAAGACATGCGTGAGTATTCCTTTAGGCTGTTTGTTCAGCTCGACGTTCAGCTTGTATTTTTCTCTGAGCATTTCTTCGATCTCCTTGACGGTCGTTTCATGACCGGTCTCGTTAGAAACGAAGGACTTCCAGCCGTCGTCTTTGAAGGTTTCCTGATCCAGCATGATCGGTGTCAGCATTCCTGCCAGAACGCCCTTGGAAGGTCGCTTTTCATAGAGATATTCCGACTTGTGGTTTCGGATCACTACCGTATAAAAGGTCTGTTCCTTTGCTTTGGTTTTCTTCTTTTTGACCGGGTAGTTCGACCACGTTTCATTGAGATAGGAAGCATTGAAGTCTTTGACCGGACTTTTTTCTGGAAAATAGTTCTTGGGGGTACAAATAGTCGCGCCCAGATCCATCAGCGCCTGGTTAAAATCTCCCGGTCTGTCCGGATTGATCAGTTCCCTGATCATCTCTTCGAATACTTTCCGCGTCGACGCCTTGCTGATGTCCAGATCGATTTCAAAAAGCCGGCTCAAAACCCGCATGACGTTCCCGTCCACTGCAGGCTGAGTCTGGTTAAATGCAATACTGGTGACCGCTCCGGCTGTATAAGGACCAATGCCCTTCAGCTTCAGTACTTCCTTGTGAGCAGTCGGAAAGACTCCTTCATGGTCTTTCACTATCTGGTTAGCCGCGACTTTCATGTTCCGCACGCGGGAATAATAGCCCAATCCTTCCCAGAGTTTAAGCAGCGTGTCCTCATGTGCATTGGCCAAGTCTTCGACTGTCGGCAGCGTTTTTATAAACCGTTCATAATACGGGATCACCGTATCGACTTGTGTCTGCTGCAGCATGATCTCAGATACCCAGATACAGTATGGGTCACTTGTCTGACGCCAGGGCAGATCTCTTCTGTTTCTGTCATACCACTCGAGTAATGTCGATCTGAACGCCAGAATTTTTTCTTCCGGCCACATCTCTATATTATTTTTCTTCAATAAATCTTCCTGACTCACTTGTCTCCCTCTTTTTCTGTTAAAAATTGTTCGATCAGATCAAACGGGTAACCTTTGGAATAGAGATAGGTCTTCGTTTTTCGTCTGGTCCCATATGCGTCATGCTTGCGGGAATAGCGTTTATACGCTTTTTCACCCTGCTTGACTAACGCGTCGTATTCGTCTTCTTCCGGCTGCTCCAGTTCCATCTCTTCCAAGGCCTGCGAAATGATGTCTCTGTCGAACCCTTTGGTCATCAGCTGCTCCCTGATTTTCTGTTCTATTTCGCGGTTCGATTTGTTCCGCACTCTCTTCAGTGTTTTTTCCGTGAGTTTTTTTGCATTTTCAAGCTGGTCTTCATCTGAATACTCTAATAGCCCGTGAGCTATTTCATCGGGGGAAAGACCTTTTGCATATAATGACCGCTCGATTTTTTTAGGCCCTTCTGTCTTCAGCTGATAATTGGTGCGTACAAAACTCCTTGCATACTCCTTATCGTTGATCAACCGGTGCTCTCTCAACCGTTCTATGACTAAGTCGACTTGCGAGTAGTCTTTTTTAGCCAGATACTCTCTGATTTCTTTTTCCGTCCGCATCTTGAAGTTCAGATAATGCAGCGCCGCCTGATAGGCTTTGCTCATTTCTCCCTTTACCTTAAGTTCTTCGATGGTCTCTTTATCAAGTTCTTTTCCTTTGATCAGTCGATATTTGACCAGGATCGAATCATCCACTGCAAACGCATAAGAGTCGTTGATATAGATATTGAATCTGTTTTTTGCCTTCTGTGCCTGAACTTTAGTAATGACAAATTCGGCCTCGGATTCAGATGGTTCACTTTTCCTTAAATTCATTGACATCGTCTATTGTGATATTCTTCTTGTTCGTTTCCTTCTCTGCCTGCCTGCTTGGTCCCAGTTCGATCAAGTCGGGCAGTGAATCGTCATTTGATGAATCGGATTCGTCTGTTCATTCTCGCACCTCTATTCTTTCCTATCCAAGTATACCATTTATACGGGATATATTTAATGACGCGGACATGAAAAAAGTGCCTGAACACTCATTCAGGCACACACGCTTTATCTATCCGTTTTTTCTTTGTCATCATTTTCTTCATCCGGATTAAGCGAGGCTTCCACTTCATTTCCAGGCGTCTCGCCTTTGGCTTTTCTTGCCACTTTTGCTTCATCCAGCTCATCTCTCAAGGGTCTGTCTTTGATATAACCCAGCGGGGCACTCGTATCCGGAGAGACGACACTGTCATAAGCGGGATCAAACTCTGAGTCATTTCTGTGTTTTCTATTCGGTCTTTTCAGTTCATTATCTTTATCCATCAATTCCTCACCTTTCTCGTCTAATTACTGAACTAATAAATGGTTTCTTTCAGTCATCACTTATTTATCGTCACCGAGAGATTTTTTCCCTTGTTCTTCCAGTTCTTCTGAGTAATTTGCTTCTGCCTCCGGTGCTTCTGTGTTTTCGTGAGCTTCTTTAATGTCTTTTCCTTCAGTATTCAAAGGGCTTTTGGCTTCCGGTTTAACGACCCCGTCAGCAACTGTATTGCCGTAACCATGATCAGAGGACTCTTTTTCCACAGTGTCTTCCTGTCCTGTCAAGTCAGGCTCCTCTTTGGATTCGCTGCCCTGCGTCCGTTCATTATTATCATTCTTTTTTCCTTTTTCCAGTTCGCTGATGTCTTCTTTACGCGTTGAGGCAGCCTGACTGGGATCGACCGATTCTTTTAAATCCTTGTTTTCTGAAGTTTCGAGATCACTTGGTTCTTGGCTTTTGATTGCTTCAGGTTCTTCTGAGTCCACTTCATCTATTGGACTGTTCTTTTCATCCGTCATATGTTCATCGCTCCCTTTGTCTTCTATGATTTCTTCATTCACTTCGGACAACTCATTGTGTCTCGGTGCATCGGTATCAGCCAGAAGGACGATTTCTCCATCTTTCAGTGCCTCCATATAATGTCCGGCCCGGTCATGCGGGACACCGTACTCTTCGAGAGCAGACTGGTTTTCTCCGCTTTCGTATGTGCCAAAAGAAAAAGCCTTCTTTTACTTTATCCCACATACTTTCCTCTTCGACTTCGACTTTATTGACTTTCACCTTTTTGATGGACTCGAGCTTTTCATCATACTGGCCGGATTTATCCATTACAAGCATCAGTTCTTCCGGAGAATAGCCTTCTTCATTGAGAAGTTTCTCGACCTGCATGACGGCTTCTTCTTCGTTTTTGAATGTTCCTAAAATGTGACGGTCCATTCTTTCACCCTTCCCCTAAACACTGTCATATTTTGTTCATTTATCTATCTTTAATGGTATCACTCGCAGAATAAGCATGTAAAAAAGAAACGCCCTAAAAAGACCATTGTCCATCCATTAGCTGAAATGCATATCCAAATCATTTATACAATCTTCATCTTATTTGAATCACTTTTCGATCATGATTAAATAATTACTAACATAGATTACATTGAATTTGAAACATTTTCGTTTTAGGTGTAAAATAAAGACTTAAATGGTTCGATTTTCACATTTAGACTTTATTTCCATTTATATTATGGTATATTTAACATAAGAAGTGTTATCGATTACTGATTTCGAGGAAGGATTATCCAATATGAAGAATCACGAGGAGAAGGAAAAGTTGGTAGAGGAACGATTGAACAAACTGAAAGAACTGACCAATGAGGCGATGGATTACCGCTACCTTATGCAGGACCAGCTGGCGGATGCCATTACCACAGGGAACAAGGAAAAATTAGAAGAAACACTCAAGCTGATCGATATCGATCGTGTGTTCACTTATCTGGAAAACGACAGCAAATGTGAACTCATGGATGCCTTCAAGGCTCATCTGATGACTGTCAACACTTACACCCGCATAGCTGCCAGAAACGGCGGCGTGTTACCGCTGTACCTTCATCTGATATTCGAAAGATTTTCAATGATCATCAAGGATACCTATTCTCTTGACTATCTGATCGATCATGTGTACTTCGAAATTTTCAGAGAATACTGCCATGCCGTGATCCATTTTTCAACGTCTGATTACTCGTCAGTCATGAAAGAGATCGTTACATACATAACGGATAATCTGACCAGTGAACTGACCTTGACAAATATCGCTTCGATATACGGTATGCACCCTGTTCATCTCGCCCGCAAATTCAAACAGGAGACCGGCAATACGTTTATTGGGTATGTGAATCAGCAGCGTGTCTATCTCGCAAAATACTATTTCCATCTGGGGGATTATCAATTGAGCGAGGTGGCTAATCTGGCTGGCTTCAACAGTCATTCCTATTTTACGAAAGTCTTCAAGAAGATGACAGGTAAAACACCCACAAAATATCTCAAAGAAATTCCGCTCAATGAAAAAGTATAAACGCATGACTCTGTTTTTCCTTTAATAACTTCTTATCCATCGTGTATTTTTCATAAAAAAAGAAGCTGATACGTATCAGCTTCTTTTTTATATTCCAGTTCACTGCTTCTGCAGCACCGTGTTTTGAAGTCAGATAAACCGGCACCTTGTTCTTATCTTTAAATGTCACCTTGACCTCCGCTTTCACGGTTTCCTTGATCGTATGATCCATTCCCGAGTCCGTTGGCGCGGTAAGTGCCGCGGCATCCTTCAGGCTCACCTCAGCGGTCAGGCTCTTAGTCAAGTCGGTGAGCTTGACGGTATAGCCCGCACGGTCATCATCCATGGTCACTTCAGCTCTGGTCCCAAGGTATGTCGCAAAACGGTGTTCTGTACGCCCGTCATGAAAAACAGCGATCGCTCCCTTGGGCCGAAATACCGAAAGCGGAACCTCAGCTACTGACAGAAACAGGGAGCTCTCTCTATTCTCTACGAACCCGCTGCACTGCATCCATACATACTGACTTGGGAATGAAGACCCCCTGTCTTTTTCAAGGTATCCGGTCCCTCTATCCAGACTGATTTTTTCATCATTGATGATCACTTTCCCCCACACCTCATGACGCATACTGACGATGTCGTGGTAGCAGGGCACATTGAGGTATTCCAGCGGCCCCATGATGCTTGGAGAGTAAAACGCTTCTGTTTCAAAGGAAGGAATTCTCCAAATGTCAGATCGATAAGTATGTCGGCAGTTTCATCCGTCAGATGAGCCTTGACTCCCTCCTCGCTCAGCACAAACAGCGGCATTAAAATGGTGTATGGGTCCTCGATCACATCAAAATCTTCCACGGGGAATGTGATCTTTCCGCTCATTGTCTTACCCTTATGGTAGAGATTATACTGAACAAAGCATTCATCTTCAGAAAAAAGAGCCACGCCGGGAATCAGCGACAAAGTAAAATCCTGTTTTTCATCTGAAATTTTCACATACCATCCTTCAAAATAAGGCGCTTTTGCATTCATGCCCTTATAATCAAATCTATTTGTCATTCTTTCTGCTCCTTCCTTATGACGTTTTCAAGCAGGCGGTCCTCTGGATAACCGATAGACACACGGTTCACCTTTCCGGTATGTTTCACTCCATCGGCCCGATCAAACCCTTGTTTCATAAACCCGATCGTATAAGTGATGTCAGCCCGGACGGCCGTGCCGAACACTTCCCCTGTATCTGCGGACAAGCCGGACGGCACATCGACAGCGATGATTTCTCCGGCAGATCGATTGATGCTTTCTATGGCCGTTCTGTGAGGCTCTTCGACTTCTCTGCTCAGGCCGATCCCGAATATGGCGTCGATGACAACGTCTTCTTCGAATGACCGGGTATCCGCATCGAAAGTCATGACAGGCAGTTCAATATTTTCGACTATCGTCAGCTGTTTTTTGAATTCGGCTGAGCCACTGTCCCTGCTGCCGACCAGATAGAGCGTTACTTTTTTCCCGGCCTGATGAAGGAGCCGTCCCACAGCCAGTCCGTCCCCGCCATTGTTTCCCGTACCGCAGACGATGGCATATGTCTTTTTTGAATATTCACTGTTTTCAAGCAGTTTACTCGTAATGGCCAGAGCCGCCCGCTCCATAAGCACCATTGACGGTATGCCGATTTCATTTATCGTGTACTCATCTATGGCTTTGATCGTGCTGCTGGCTAATTTGTCATCCATCCATCTCACCTCATGTTATTTTATGATTTAAGTATAGCAAAAAGGTCATCTGTAAACGAACAGATGACCTTTTTTCACTTAACTGTTTAAGATTTCATCCAGCAGATCCGGATTGAATGTTTTTGCCTTCAGCATGTCGATTTCGTGCCGGTAAGGCGGTTTCTTGTTCTTCTTGTCTTCACCCACATAAGGGGTCTCAAGGATCTTAGGCAGATGAGCCAATTTTTCATGATGCACGACATAATTCGAGCGCATCAAAGCCGATCTCGCCAAAGCCGATATTGGCATGTCTGGTCTTTACCGGCTCCTCTGACGTTTTTGGAATCATTGACGTGGATGACTTTAAGCTTGTCCAGACCCGATGATGCGGTCAAAGTCGGCCAGGACACCATCGAAATCCCCTCGGATGTCATAGCCCGCATCATGGGTGTGACAGGTGTCCAGGGTGACTGAGACCTTGTCTTTCAGGTCCACTTTTTCGATGATCTGTGCCAGTTCTTCAATGAACGGCCGATCTCCGTCCCTTTTCCCGCCATGGTCTTCAAGTGCGATCTGCAGGGTCTGATCTTCATGCAGGATCTCATTCAGACCTTTGGCGATCTGCTCGATAGCCACTTCGGCCCCCTCACCGACATGAGCCCCCGGGTGCATGGTCATCTGTGTGGCTCCTAAAGCTTCGGCACGCTTGATCTCGTCTTTCATGAACTGGACAGCAAAACCGTAATTCTGTTTTTTGACCGTGTTTCCCAGATTTATGATATAAGGGGCATGCACGACGATGTCAGAAACAAGGATCCCGTTATCTTCCATAAACGACTGTCCGGCTTCAATGTTCATCTCTGTAATGTCTTTTCTGCGCGTATTTTGCGGTGCTCCCGTATAGATCATAAAGGTAGAAGAACCATAACCAGCCGCTTCTTCGGCAGCACCAAGAAGCATCTTCTTGCCTTTCATTGACACATGTGACCCTAGTAAAACCATTACTCTTCCTCCGTTTGCTTCTCTACTTTTAATTCCAGTCCCAGTTCAGTCAGCTGCGCACTGGATACAACTGACGGAGATTCTGTCAAAGGATCGATGGCCTTGCCGTTTTTAGGAAAAGCGATCACTTCACGGATGTTTTCTTCATTGGCAAGGATCATGACTAAACGGTCCAGACCAAAGGCGATTCCGCCATGAGGAGGGAAGCCGTAGTCTAGAGCATCTAGAAGGAAGCCGAACTGACTGTAGGCCTCTTCTTTGGAGAAACCGAGTGCAGACAGCATTTCTTCCTGCAGGTCTCTCTGATGGATACGAATGGATCCTCCACCAATCTCATAGCCGTTCAGAACGATATCATAGGCATCGGCCATGACCTTTTCCGGTTCCGTTGCCAGCTTCGCGATATCCGCTTCAACTGGTCTGGTGAACGGGTGATGGGCGGCATTGTAACGCCCTTCTTCTTCGTCATATTCAAGCAGCGGCACAGTCAACGATCCAGGCGAACGCGAATTCTGATTCATCGATCAGATCCAGTTCCCTTCCCAGATAGTTTCTCAACGCACCCAGTGCATCGTAAACGACCTTAGGCTGGTCAGCAACAAACAACAGCAGGTCTCCGGCTTCTGCATCCATCGTTTCCAGTAATGATTCCTGAGTCGCTTCTTCACTGAAAAATTTAGCTATCGGACCGGTCAGGCCTTCTTCTGTCACCTTCATCCACGCCAGGCCTTTAGCTCCGTATACCTTGGCACTCGCTTCCAGTACATCGATATTCTTGCGGGAGAACTGCTGGGCAGCTCCTTTGACCGTCAGGCCTTTCACCATACCGCCGCTTTCAACAGCACCTGAAAAGACCTTGAAACTCGATGCTTTAGCTATCTCATTCAAATCGACCAGTTCCATGTCGAATCTCAAGGTCCGGCTTGTCACTGCCGAAGCGCTCCAAAGCTTCTCTATAGGTCAGACGCGGGAACGGCGCCTTCAAAGTTACGCCTCTGGTTTCCTTGACCAGACGTACAAGCAGACGTTCCATCGCCTCCTGAATGTCCTCTTTTTCTGTAAAGCTGGTCTCGATATCCACTTGAGTAAACTCAGGCTGGCGGTCGCCTCTTAAATCTTCATCTCTAAAGCAGCGGACGATCTGATAGTAACGGTCATAACCGGAACTCATGAGCAGTTGCTTGAACAGCTGAGGAGACTGCGGCAGGGCAAAAAACTTACCCTGATTCACTCGTGAAGGAACCAGATAATCTCGAGCTCCTTCAGGGGTGGATTTTGTTAAATACGGTGTTTCGATATCCAGAAATCCTTCGTCATCCAGGAAATCTCTGAAAACTTTCTTCACCTGGTGACGCAGTTTCATGTTTTTCTGCATCTGTGGTCTTCTCAGATCCAGATAGCGGTATTTCAGGCGCAGGTCCTCGGAAACGACGGTATCATCGGAGAATTCAAAAGCCGGTGTTTTTGCTTCACTTAAAATGTCTACGTCTTCTGCAATGATTTCGATCTCGCCTGTCGAGAGGTCTGTGTTTACCTGCCTCCTTCTTGAGGACGACCTGCCCTTTCACAGCAATCACATATTCTGAACGGATTTTTTCTGCGATTTCAAGCGCTTCTTTGTTTTTGTCACTGTTGAAGACGACCTGAACGATGCCTTCGCGGTCTCTTAAATCAATAAAGATCATTCCGCCCAGGTCACGGCGTTTCTGCACCCATCCGGTTAACAGTGACTGTCTGTTCTTTTGTACCTTTATCGATCTGTCCACAATATGCTGTTCGTTTCATCTTTCATTCACCCTTTTTCTGTAGTCTTGATTCGATCTCTCTGAACGTTCCTGTAAAATCACTGTACAGTTCGTTCAAATCGGCCTCGGTCTGCTGAGCATTTTTCAGATTTTTTATCGTGACTTTATTCTGTATTCAGTTCCTCCTCACCCATGGTAAAGACATATTTGGCATTCCACTTATCTGCCGTCTTGAACTGCTTAGCCGGTTTACGGTCCATGAATTCACGTTCCACCGACAGCGATTCTGACGCAGATACTGCGTCAGTTTTGTTGCGGCTTTATTGACCTTATCGCCGATCGTTACGACGTAAGCGTCCACCTGTGCTTACCTGCGGGTACTGATAATCCATGAAATCCAGAAGAATGATCAGGCGTTCGATCCCGAAGCCGAACCCGAAGGCCGGTGTATCAGGACCACCCACTTCTTCGACCAAGCCGTCGTAGCGTCCGCCGGCACATATCGTGGCGTTGGCACCGAATTTCTTATGTGTCGTCATGACTTCAAAAATCGTATCGTTGTAGTAATCCAGTCCCCGAACCATGTTCTTGTCGATCTCATAAGGAATCGACAGATCCTTCAGCATCTCTTTCACTGCTTCGAAATGATTTCTGGAGTCTTCATTCAGATAATCCAGTACAGAAGGTGCATCTTTGACGATTTCTTTATCTTTTTTGTCCTTGCTGTCCAGCACTCTCAGCGGATTTTTATACAAACGGGCTTTTGAGTCCTCGCTCAGTTCATCATAATGCGGCTCAAGGTAATCGATCAGCGCATCACGGTATCTGCCTCTGGACTGCGTATCTCCGAGAGAATTGATGACCAGCTTCAGGTCTTTGATGTCGAAGGACTTGAACAGCTCCATTGCCATTGCCATTGTTTCAACATCCACGGCCGGATTTTTGCTCCCGAACACTTCTACGCCAAGCTGATTGAACTGGCGCTGTCTGCCGCTTTGAGGGCGCTCATATCTGAACATCTGACCAAGGATAATAAAGTTTCATCGGCTTGTGATATTCAGGTGCATACAGATTTATTTTCAACGTAAGCCCGCACCACGCCAGCGGTCCCTTCCGGTCTCAAAGCGATATGACGCTCACCTTTATCATTAAAGTCATACATTTCTTTAGAAACGATATCACTGGTTTCTCCGACACCTCTGGCAAACAGATCGAACTGTTCAAAAAGCGGCGTTCTGATCTCCTTGAACTGATAGTTATTTAAAATCCCCCGAGCCTGCTGTTCGATGATCTGCCACTTTTCGGATTCAACGGGCAGTATGTCAACTGTCCCTTTTAGTTTCTGGTAATTCATCTTTGACCCTCCATCTTTAATGATAATCGATTACGTTATATCCATAAAAAAAGACCCTTCTCCATGTTTATCTGACATAGAAAAAGGACGTACTTAAAACGCGGTGCCACCTTCGTTCAGAAAGTTCTCACTTTCTCTCTTAGACTTAACGCTCACACGTGATAAGTTTCCTTATCAATCCTTACAGATCGTCTTTCATTAATACTGATAGAAACCTTTTTCAGCCTGGTAGGTTTTCTCTTTATCGTACTAGTCATTAACGACTTTATCTGAACCTGGATGACTATTCATTTGCTTCTTATAAGCTTACAAGATGACCTAAGATGTCAACACGCATTTTAGGCGATCCACTGACGTCTGATCAAGCATCTGACAGGTCCATATAAAGGATCACATCTCAAAATTGTGAAGAAAATATGTCTTAGCTATTGCTAAAAAAGCGTCTCTATCGGTATAATGAAAACAAATCAAAAAAATTACAAGGAGGGATAAAATGAATCAGAAATATTTACATAAAAATAACAGCCGTTCGCTGTTTATTCTCACTGTTATCGGACTGCTGACTCTCCTTTTCGGTTCTATGGTCGCTTTGGCAAATGATAATAAAGTGACCGTGCTCACATCCACCCTTAACGTCCGCTACGGCCCAGGGCTGTCACATGAGATACTCACACAGGTCCATGATGAAGACCAGCTGAATGTACTGGGCGAAGAAAATCAATGGTACAAGGTCCGGCTGGAATCGAACCAGATTGGATGGGTCGCCAGCTGGCTCGTTGAAAATGAAGAGGTATCGACAGATAATCAGCTTTACGGCCGCGTGACCAAGTCAGAAGTCAATGTCAGACAATTTCCAGACAACGGATTCAGCGATTTTAGGCACCGTCAGACAAGGAGACGAATATCCGATCCTGTACCGGGAAAACGACTGGGTCCAAATCCTTTACGAGCAGCGTGTCGCCTGGCCGCATGCCGACCTGATCGCCGTCATCGACCAGCCGGCAGAGACTGAAACCACTGAATCAGACCATGATCCATTAAGAATAAGAATCGGCAGCAGTCCGACAAACATAAGACACCGACCTGACGCAAATGCCGAGATACTGATGACACTGCAGACGGCCGAAGAATTTGACGTGCTTGGATGAAGAAAATGAATGGTATGAGATCGAACTCACTGACGGTACTCGCGGTTTCGTTGCAAGCTGGGTCACTGAACTGATTTCATCAGATACAGCCCTTGCCGAGTCTTCCCAGCCCGAAACATCGTCCGCTCACTACGCCACTACTCTGGCCGAAGCGACGATCGTGATTGATCCGGGTCACGGCGGGTATGATCCAGGTGCCGTCGCTTCAAGCGGTTTTACGGAAAAAGAAGTGGCACTGAACACCTCCCTTCTGCTGGCTGACCGGCTGAAAGCGGCGGGCACCAACGTGATCATGACTCGCAGTACGGACGACTTCATCTCGCTGAACGACCGTGTCTATACTGCCCATAAAGTTAAAGCAGATGCCTTTATCAGTCTCCATTATGATTCCGTCGAACAGGCCAATTCCATGTCAGGAACGACAACGTATTATTATTCCGAGTATGAAAAAAACCTGGCGGATACGATCAACCATTATCTGACTCATGACGTCCGACTCGGTAACAACGGAGTCAGACACGGCAATTATTTTGTCCTGAATCAGAATGCCCAGCCTTCCGTTCTACTGGAACTGGGGTATCTCAATAACGATTACGACATCACAGTTGTCAATACTCATGCCTACCAGTCAAGCGTTGCCGATGCTGTCTTTAACGCACTAAACGAGTATTTTTCACCGCGCTGAATCAACTGAAAAAGACAGAGAAAGGTCCACACGATTCAAATTCGTGTGGACCTTTCTCTCTTCTTTATCTGTTTTTTGAATCGATCAGTATGGTCACTGGACCATCATTGATGAAATCTATTTCCATATGTTCGCCAAATTTTCCGGTTGCCACACGCAGCTCTTTTTCAGAAAGTGCGTCATTGAACTGCTCGTATAATGCTTGCAGCATGATCCGGTTTGGCCGCTCCAGTGAAACTGGGACGGTTTCCCTTTTTCGTTTCTGCATGAAGCGTGAACTGGGAAATAGATAAGATATCTCCTTCGACATCTTTCACGGACAAGTTCATCTTGTCATCTTCGTCTTCGAATATGCGAAGGCTGCTGATTTTACGGACAAGGTAGTCGATATCCTCCCGTGTATCTGCATCTTCTACGCCGACGAACACCACCAGACCGTGACTGATTTCGCCGACGACTTCGTTTTCCACTGTGACACGTGCATCTTTCGCACGCTGGATGACTGCTCTCACTTAAATCCTCCTAAAGCGTTATGATCTTATGTTGTTATACGTTTGACTGAATAAACATCCGGTACGGACTTGACCTTGTCGACGATCTGTTCCAGTTCTTTAAGGTTCTGGATCGCCAGGGTGACCTTGATCGTGGCCGTCCCGTTCTTATCGACACGCCCGTTCACATTACTTAGTTTGTTGGTCTGAGAATTGATCACCTGCAGGATCTCGTTCAGGAAACCACTGCGGTCATAGCCTTCCACCTGCAGTTCAGCATTATAATCCTTGCTGGTATTTGCGTCTGTTGATTCCCATTCTACACCGATCAGACGGTCTTCATTTTCATCTGACGTATGAAGGTTCGGACAGTCTTTCCTGTGGATCGATACCCCGCGTCCGCGCGTGATATAGCCCACGATTTCATCTCCAGGGACCGGGTTGCAGCACTTGCTCAACCGGACAAGCAGATTGTCTGCTCCTTGTATGACCACACCGCCTTCATGACGGATCTTCATTTTCTCCGGTTCTTTTTTGTTTTTAAGTTCGATCGTGTTAGTCGTTTCATCAAACTGATACGTTTCTCTTTTCCCGTTCACGCCGTTCTTTTTCTGTCAGGCGATTTGCAACGGTTGCACTCTTGACTTCACCGTAACCAATACCGGCATAAAGATCATCGATCGTTTGAAAATTGAACCGTTCGGCGGCTTTCAGGAGTTTGTCTTTTTTCAGGATGGTTTTCGGATTGAAATCCATCTCTAAAAGCAGTTTCTCCAGAATCTCTTTACCACGTTCTACATTCTGTTCTTTTTCCTGCGTTTTAAAGAACCGCTTGATTTTATTCTTTGCTTTCGATGTGTTGACATAATTAAGCCAGTCACGGCTCGGCCCGAATGAATTGGCAGAAGTCAGCATTTCTACAATGTCACCGGTCTTCAGCTTGTAATTCAGCGGTACGATCTTACCGTTCACTTTGGCACCCATCGATTTGTTGCCGACTTCTGTGTGGACATGATAGGCAAAATCCAGCGTACTGGAGCCGCTTGGGAGTTCCATGACATCGCCTTTTGGACTGAACACATACACTTTATCCTTGAAGATATCCTGTTTGATGGAATCCATGAAATCACTGGCATCGCTTGACTCGCTCTGCAGCTTCCAGGATGTCCCGGAACCATGAAATGTGTTCGGTCAATTCATCGTTGTCGATTTTGGTTGAAATGCCTTCTTTATACGCCCAGTGAGCCGCAACACCGTACTTCGGCGATCTCATGCATTTCCTTCGTCCTGATCTGGACTTCTAGAGGCGTGGCATGAGGGCCCCAGAACAGTCGTATGAAGTGACTGGTACATGTTGGCTTTCGGCATGGCAATGTAATCCTTGAATCGTCCCGGCATGGGTTTCCACCTTGTATGAATGGCACCCAAAACGCCGTAACAGTCCTTGATCGAATCCACGATGATCCGGATCGCCAGCAGATCATAAATTTCACTGAACTGCTTTTTCTGACTTTTCATCTTTTTATAGATCGAATAAATATGCTTGGGCCTGCCGGTTATTTGTGCCTGGATATCCAGTTCCTTCACGGACGCTTCGATCGCTGTCTTGGCATCTTCAATGTAATTTTCCCGGTCTTCACGTCTGGAATTCATGAGGTGCAACGATCCGGTAATACTGCTGAGGGTTGAGATATCTCAGTGACGTATCTTCCAGTTCCCATTTCATACGGTTGATACCTAAACGGTCAGCCAGCGGAGCATAGATGTCAAGTGTTTCTTTGGCGATCTCACGCTGTTTTTCCGGCTTGTGGTGTTTCAGTGTCCGCATGTTATGCACTCTGTCCGCAAGCTTGACCAGGATCACGCGAACATCCTGCGCCATGGCCAGGAGCATTTTCCGGTGATTTTCAGCCTGATGTTCCTTTTTCGACTTGAACTTTAATTTCCCCAGTTTTGTTACACCGTCAACCAGATCTGCAACTTCAGGGGTAAATATTTCGGCTAATTGTGCATACGTATAGTCGGTATCTTCGACCACATCATGTAAAAAACCGGTCGCGACTGTTACAGGGTCCATTCTCAGTTCAGCCAGGATACCCGCAACCTGTACCGGATGCATGATGTATTCTTTCTCCCGATTTCCTCATCTGTCCTTTATGTGCTTCATCAGCCAGATCATATGCTTTTTTTACAAAAGCAACATGCTCGCTGTTCATATAGGTCAGACAGAGTGCAATCACTTCCTGTGAGTATAATCTTTGTTTTGTGGCATAGGTATCACCTTCATTCTTTTAGGTAGTCATAGTTATACGGCGTCGTCATTCCTGATAAGAAAACCAGCACTTATAGGAGTGCTGGCAGCTTCTTCTTATTAATTATAAATCTTTTCTGCTTTCACTGCAAGAGACAGCAATTCTGATCTGATCAGTAAGACTCTGTTGCTTCGCTTCCTTCAACGATCGCGACACCAGTTCAAGGTCCCGATTCGTGTAGCACCGGCTTCGATCATTGCTTTGGCATCTTCGATGGAACGTACGCCACCTGAAGCTTTAACACCCATTTCTTTACCGACTGTTTTTCTCATCAGTTTAACATCTTCCAGCGTAGCTCCGCCTGTTGAAAAGCCGGTAGATGTCTTAACGAAGTCAGCTCCCGCTCTTTTTGCCGCTTCGCAGGCTCTGACTTTTTCATGTTCGTTCAAAAGACACGCTTCAATAATGACTTTGACCAGCGCTTTACCTTTGACAGCTTCTACGACAGCTTTGATGTCATCATGAACAAGACTGTAATCTTCGCTCTTGAGTGCACCGATGTTGATGACCATATCGACTTCAGTTGCGCCTTCTTTAACAGCTTGTTCTGCTTCAAACGCCTTGACTTTGGAAGTGTTGGCTCCAAGTGGGAAACCGATGACCGTACATGTCTCGACGTCTGAATCTTTCAGCAGGTCAGCAGCGTATTTGACCCAGCCCGGATTGATGCATACAGATTTGAAGTTGTATTTCTTCGCATCCAGACAGACTTTCTGTACATCCAGATCCGTTGATTCCGGTTTTAACAAGGTGTGATCGATATATTTTTCCATTTTTTCCATTTTCTTCACTCTTCCTTTTTCTCTTTTTTTGCGATGACAGCGATCCAGTCCTTCATTTGATTGACCTGTAGAATTTCAAAGCCATGTGATGACAGGGAATCGATCACTTCATCTTTTTTCTAAAATGATGCCTGAGGTTATAAAGATGCCTTCATCAGTTAAATGATGGTATGCATCGGGAATAAAGGGCAATATCACTTCAGTCAGGATATTCGCCACAATGATATCAGCTTTGTCGCTGACGTCTGTCAGCAGATTATTTGCCTTTATTTTGATCTTGTCTTCAAGCTGGTTGAGCTTGAAATTATCTCTGGCCGAAGTCACAGCGACCTCATCCAGATCATAAGCTCTGATCTCTCCTGCTCCAAACAAGGCTGCAGCGATCGACAGGACACCGGATCCTGTACCGACATCAAACAGTTTGGCCTGAGGATACAGATTGCGTCTCCAGTGCCTGGATGCAGAGCTGTGTCGTCGGATGTGTCCCGGTACCGAAAGCCAGTCCCGGATCCAGATAAACGAGTCGTTCATCCTCAAAACGCCGGTCATAGTCTTCCCACTGCGGAACGATCGTTAGAAAACGGGTAACGTTGACGGGATGATAGTACTTCTTCCAGGCATTTGCCCATTCCTCTTCCTTGACATCACTGATCTGAATATCAAAGTAAGAGATGTCAAGTCCGAATTCTTCCAGTTCACTTACCCGCCTGGATACTTCTTCTCTGATGCTGTTTAGATCATCCTGCTCGGTGAAGTAACCTTTGATAACGACTCCGTGTTTTGGAAAATCCTCTTCATTCAGTTCCCATAAAGTATCCGGACCGTATTCAGGTAATCGCAGAAAGTCACTGCGGTCACTGATGGAGACACCGGATGAACCCAGTTCCGTAATGATCGATGCGACAGCATCTGCGGCCTCATTGCTGACAGCCACACTAAACTCTTTCCACTCCGCCATTTGCGTCATCCTTTGCGATTTTTTCCAGAAATGATTTATCATCGTTCAGTTCCATTGGTACTTTTTCTTCACTGTAACGTCTGGTTTCTTTAAGTGTATCGATCATATTCTGCAGATTGCTGTCTTTCCAAGTCAGTGTATACGTATCTGCAAACTCGTTTTCTAAAAACTCGGCCAACTCGACTTTGCCTTTTTTGGTCGTATAGTTCAAATATCTGAGTACAGCGTCGACATAACCCTTTTTCAATGCCGGCATAACTGTCCATTGAAAAAGAAGCCAGATAATTCTGGGGTTTGACATGCGCATAAGCCGGATCATAAAAACAGATCACATCTTCAAACTGGACCAGTCCCGGTTCATTGTTTTTACCGATCATGTCCTGCACTTGAGCGGATTCACTCGTCTCGACGTGAAACGTCAGGAAGATTTCGATCATTTTCTTTTTACTGTTCTTGACGATCTTCCATTTGAAGTTCGGCAGCATATCACCCAATTCACGATCGATATAGCCCGATAAGTCGTTCGACATATAAAAGCCCTCCTTTCAGTCTAACATAGTGCCCCAGCCGTTATCTACGGAAACACGTCCTTTTTTCCCAGATACATAAGGATTTCCTTTAACAGTGTAGCGCAGCGGTGCTTCCGTCCATTTCCCTTTGTTCGGTATACCGATCCGCTTGGATTTTTCTACCTTTGAAGGCACCTTCTTTGTTAGCAGTGTCTACATATAGAGTGGGACTCAAGATTGACGTCCAGGTTTGCATCCATGGTGATACCCATGGCCTTTGTTAACTTGCCGGGCCCATTCGTGACTTCAGCTCCCTTTCTGCTGCGCCTTTCTTCCATGATCTCGATGCCCTGACAGGGTTCGACTGCTCGTATAAGAACAGCCTGAGGGTCCCCCTGTTTCTTTGTAACGACATTGAGCAGATGGTGGGTATGCATTTTATAGATATAAATCGTTCCAGCCGGATCGAACATCGCCTGCATCCTTGGTGTATTTTTGTAATTGTAGCTGTGACTCGCCTCATCGACGACTCCCACGTAAGCTTCCGTTTCGACGATAAAACCGGACGTCACTATCCCGTCGGTTTCTTTCACGAGCAGACAGCCCAGCAGACGCTCAGCTACCTCTTCTGTTGACAACTCTTCATTATTTAACCAGGACATACTCTATTCTTTCACTCCAATTATTATAGGTCTTCGTTCTCATCTTTGTCATCAGGCAGATAATCGATCTGGACTTCCAGAACACGCCTGTTCCTGACCGCAGTGACAGACACTTTCATGTTGTAGTATCTGAAAGAATCGCCTACTTGAGGAAACTGACCCAGTTCTTCGATCACAAAGCCGCTGACTGAATTCGACACATATGCTTCGTATCCCTGAAATGCCGAATAATTCAAATATTTTCTCCAGACTGGCAGTCCCCTTGACTTTGTAGCGTTTGCCGGCTTTCAGCTCGACGACCTCTTCTTCAATAATATCCGATTCATCCCATATTTCTCCGACGAGCTCTTCCAGGACGTCTTCCATTGTTGCGATACCTATCGTGCCCCCGTGCTCATCTGCCACAATGGCCATGTGAGTCTTGCTGTGCTGCATCATTCTGAGCAGACGGGACAGGTTCATGACAGGCGGAACATAGATGACGTCTTTGACCACTGATAAAAGGGAGACGGACTGTTTGTCATCGCGTTTTGCACGCAGGTACCGGTTAAAGTCCTTTTCATGGAGAACACCCGTCACGTTGTCTATCGATTCGTCATAGACGATCAGTCGTGAATAATTGTGCTTCCTGAACAGGTCTTCGATCTCTTCATCCGGCGTATCGAGTTCACAGCTGACCACATCCACCCTTGGAGTCAGGATCGTGGATACTTCCATATCATCAAATTCGATCGCAGACTTTACCAGCTGGCTTTCATGATCCTCAATACTGCCGCCGCTCTCCGCTTCATCAACAATCGACAGCAGTTCGTCTTCACTTATAAAATCAGTGTCATCCAGGTGAAAGACTCTGTCCAGCATAAGTTTCCACTTCCTTAGAAGCCATAGAACAGGTCTGAAGATCGTCATCAGGAAATAAATATAAGGTGTGGAGGCTTTGGCGAATGTTTCGCTTTTCACTTTAGCCACTGACTTGGGTGTGATTTCACCGAAAATCAGTATGATGATCGTCATAACGACCGTCGCTATGGTCGGTCCATAGACCGGGAACCAGTTGATAAAAAGCAGTGTCGCTATGGCTGACATGGCGATATTCACAATATTATTGCCGATAAGTATCGTTGACAGGACTGAATCAAAATTCTCTGCCAGTTTCAGTGTCTGCTGAGAGCGCTTGTCCCCATTTTCCGCTTCATTACGCAGGCGTATGCGGTTCGCTGACGTAAAAGCGGTTTCGGAAGAGGAAAAATAAGCTGACAGAAAGACCAGTGCTATTAATATGATGATACTCCTCAGATTGTCACTATCCATTTAATTTTATTCCCTACTTTCATCGTTTTTCCCTTCTATTATAGCATAAATCATCATAAAACCTGACTATTATGAAAAAAAGCTCAGACAAGAAGACAAAAAAGACAGCAGTTTCTTTTGTCAGATATAAAAATCATTCTGATTCAAAAGAACTGCTGTCTTTTATAGTATTTCTGTTTATTCTTCGTCCAGGTTCAAGACGGCCATGAAGGCTTCCTGCGGGATTTCGACGTTACCCACATTCTTCATGCGTTTCTTCCCTGCTTTTTGTTTCTTCAGTAGTTTCTGGCGACGGGTCACGTCCCCGCCGTAAAGTTTAGCTGTTACATCTTTACGGTAAGCTTTAACGGTTGAACGGGCAACGATGCTCTGACCGATGGTTGCCTGGATCGGGATCTCAAACTGCTGTCTTGGGATCGTTTTTTTCAGCTGTTCAACAACTCCAGCGTCCGCGATCATATAGAAAACTCTTTGTGCACGATGAAGCTCAGTGCATCCACTGTTTCACCGTGAATCAGGATATCCATTTTCACCAGATTGCTTACGTACGGTAGCCGGCTTCTTTGTAGTCCAGTGAAGCATAACCTTTTCGTGCTCGATTTCAGGCGGTCGAAGAAAGTCGTAGACGATTTCTGAAAGCGGGATATTATAGACCACATTCACCCTGACATCGTCAAGGTATTCCATCGTCAGGAATTCGCCGCGTTTGCGCTGGGATATTTCCATGACTGCACCGACATAATCATTTGGAACAGTGATCGTTGCTTTGACATATGGCTCTTCAATGGACTCTATTTCTTGAGGTTCAGGCATTTCTGACGGGTTGGAAACCATTCTGGACTCCCCATCCGTCTTATTGATTCTATAAATCACGGACGGTGCCGTTGTGATCAGGTCAAGATTGAATTCACGCTCCAAGACGTTCCTGCACGACATCCATATGGAGCATGCCCAAAAAGCCGCAACGGAAACCGAAGCCTAAGGCCTGTGAGGTCTCCGCTTCGTACTGAAGTGCTGCGTCATTTAAGCTGTAGGCGTTCGAGCGCTTCTCTCAGATCTTCGTATCTTGGAAGAATCAGTCGGATACATCCCGCAAAAGACCATCGGAGTCATGTGACGGTAACCCGGCAGTGCTTTTTCTGTCGGGTTGTTCGCTAACGTTACCGTATCCCCGACACGAGTATCACGGACCGTTTTAATGTTCGCTGTGACATAACCGACATCACCAACCATCAGGTAATCACGTGCGATCGGCTTCGGCGAAAAGACGCCGACTTCCGTCACTTCAAATTTCTTCCCGTTACTCATCAGTTGAATGGTATCGCCTTTTTTAAGCACGCCATCCATCACGCGGATACTTAGTACGACCCCTCTGTAGGCATCATAGGCCGAATCAAAAATCAGTGCCTTCAGCGGATTGTCGATGTCCCCTTCAGGTGCCGGATACTTTCTCGACGATCTGTTCCAGTATCTCCTTCGATACCAATACCTGTTTTCAGCACTTGATCAGGATCGCTTCGCTGGCATCCAGTCCGATGACATCTTCGACTTCGGTGCGTACACGTTCCGGATCTGCGGCAGGCAGATCGATCTTATTGATGACAGGTAAAATTTCAAGGTCGTTTTCCAAAGCCAGATAGACATTGGCCAGCGTCTGAGCTTCGACGCCTTGTGCAGCATCGACAACCAGTACGGCACCTTCACAGGCTGCCAGACTTCGTCGATACTTCATAGGTGAAGTCCACATGACCAGGCGTGTCGATCAGGTGCAGGATATAGGTTTCACCGTTTTTCGCTTTATAAATGACTTCCACTGTATTCAGTTTGATCGTGATGCCGCGTTCGCGTTCCAAATCCATGGAATCCAAGCAACTGCTCCTGCATCTCTCTGTCGGCAACGGTATGCGTCAGCTGCAAAATGCGGTCGGCAAGGGTTGATTTCCCGTGGTCGATATGGGCAATGATCGAGAAGTTTCTGATCTGTTTCTGTCGTGCTCTTGCTTGTTTTTTATCCATTTCTCTGTTTCCTCATTCCTCTAAAACATTCCTTACTATTATACCAACGATTAGACCAGAGTACAACGTCTTTCAAAAGACGGTTCTTCGTCAAGTAACGTTGGTAAGGAATAATCGACAATATTTATATACCTTCTGTAACTCACGCCCTTCGAGCTATAGAAGGTGTTTTTAGGATGCTAATATAAAAACATACAGTATACAGATTGTTCGGTAATTAGAAAGTAATAGAATCGACGTAAGTGTCGAAATACACTATCTTCAACAGTTACGGCTACCCTTCATGATCGAACGTACCGAAGTTCGGGACTAGTTTGACAGTTTGGATTAGCTGAGGTCAAGTCCTTTATTCTGTGTAAAATTGTACAGTAGTTACTTTTTTATATAAATACTGGCAGGCAGAGCCTGCTTGACTCATTCAAAGTTAGAAATCAAAGAGCGATTTCTAACTTGGTAACGAGTGCCTTTTTTTACTTGTTCATTTCATCAATGGGATTAGCTTGCTCTCTTAAAAATGGGGCGTGACTATCCACCCATTTTTCATGGATATCCAGCAAAACAGCACCTATTAAACGCTCAGCTGAATCGTTATTAGGGAATATCGATATGGCTTTTTCTCGGCGTCTAATTTCTCGATTTAACCGCTTTACTGCATTGGTCGTTCTTAAAGAAGAATGCATAATCTAGGGCTCGATCACATATTGAATACTGTCAAAGAAACGGTCATCTAGCTTTTTTAATGCCTTTTCGTATTTGGGATCGCCTTCAACGAAGGCCTCAAAGGCTTCTTTACTTTCTTTGGCTTCTTGGAATGTATTGGCACGGAAAATTTTTTAAGCAAGTAGCGTGCTTCTTCTGTACCTTTCTTTGGAAACACTTCAAGGATATTACGTAAGAAATGAACGGTACATCGTTGCCAAGCCGTGCCTACAAATACTTTCTTAATACTACTTTTCAAGCCTTCATGGGCATCGGAAATAATCATTGTAGGTGTTTTTAAGCCACGTTCTCTCAATCCTTGGAAGAAGGCCGTCCAACTTTCCTTCGACTCGGCCTCAGCCACCTTGAATCCAATAATCTCTTTCCGTTTATTTTCATTAATCCCTATCGCAATATAGACAGCTTTACTGACAATTCTATGATTTTCTCTAACTTTAATGTACATGGCGTCAACGTAGACATACGCGTAGGTATGTACTGTAAGACTACGGTTCTTAAATGCCTGTATTTCTGGATCCAGTCGTTTCATCATCGAAGAGACAAAAGACTTTGAGACCTTTTCTCCACAAAGCTGTTCAACGATTTTCGTAACTTTCCTCGTTGAAACGCCATTGACTACCGCTTCGATCATGCTTAGAACAAGCGCCTGATCCATACGCTGATATCGCTCGAATAGCTCTGTAGAAAACTCACCGGAACGAGTCCGAGGGACTTCGAGCTCCAAGTCGCCCGACGGAGATGCGTATAGGCGCGAGTATAATAGCCGTTACGATAATCTTTACGACTAATGCTTCGTTCATACTTCTGCGCTTCAATATATTCATCTCTCTCAGTTTCCATATAGGCATTCATAACCAGCACAGCCAATGATTTCATCTGACTGTTCATGTCACTTTTTAAAATACTGTCTGTTAATTCCTCAAAATTTATATTAAGATTGAATTGGGTCATATCAAATTTCCTTTCTCAATGTTGTGTGGTAACTACATTGTACCAACGGTTGATATGACCTTTTTCTATTTTACACAATTATACAGACACAACTTCAGCTGATGTGGTGGAAAGAGTCGAAGAGGGCTCTGTTCGGTAATTAGGGTAAACTTATGCTCAGACTAACGACCGAAGGTACAGTGACTTCGACACTTTGAACAGTTCAGGGTACGTGCTAAGTACCGAAAAAGAGCCAGTTCGGTACTTACAGCCCTTAACTGAAGATCAAACGACCGAAAGAACAGGAATTCAACAATTTCAAGTATAAACAGCTGAATATATATCTGACTCGTGAGAGCAGACAGAAGGACGCGGAGGCCAGAAAACAGACAAAAAGAAGGGAAGGCTCATTTTGTGTGATGAGACTGTTCCCTTCTTCCGTTTTACTTTTTATCTTTAAAGGCGTCTTTTACTTTTGAAAAAAACGAACTGTCACCCTGCTCCACTACATTATCGTAGTCACTGGCTTCAGCGAATTTTCTCAAGTGTTCTGCCTGATCTTCTGTCAGTTTGTCCGGTACGACCACTTTGACTTTGATATGCTGGTCTCCGTTACCGGTCCCTCGGAGGCGTGGTGCACCTTTCCCTCTCAAGCGGAAAGTCGTTCCCGGCTGCGTGCCGGCTGGGATCTTGAACTTGACCTTCCCGTGTACTGTGGGTACTTCGAGTTCGTCTCCCAAAGTCGCCTGCACCATATTGATTGGAAGCTCATAATAGATTTCAGATCCTCTGCGTTCGAATGTTTTGGACGCTTTCACCCTGAAGATCACATAGAGATCGCCGTATGGTCCGCCGTTTGCACCGGCATCGCCCTGATTCTGAAGACGCATCTGATTGCCATCCTCGACACCGGCAGGTACCGTGACTTTGACTGAATTCTGCTGTTTGGTATGGCCTTCTCCGTGACAGACCGGACATTCTTCCTTGATCTCTTTCCCGGTCCCGTTACATGTCGGACACACTTGCTGCGTCATAACACGGCCAAAAGGCGTATTCCTTTCCGCGTTGACCGATCCGGCACCGTGACAGGTCGAACAGGTCTGCGGGCTTGTCCCGGTTTTGCACCGCTGCCGTTACAGTTGCCGCACTCTTCTTCACGGTTGTAGCGGATCGTCGTTTCTTTACCGAATATCGCCTCTTCGAATTCAAGGTCCATCACGTACTGCAGGTCCTCACCCTGACGTGGGGCATTCGGGTTCCGACGTCTTCCGCCGCCGCCGAAGAACTGGTCGAAGATATCTTCGAAACCGCCACCGCCTCCGAAGCCGGCTCCAGAACCTCCAAATCCGCCTCCGAAGCCGCCGCCTCCGAAGTTCGGATCAGTGGATGCATGACCATACTGGTCGTATGCGGCACGTTTCTGTTCATCACTTAACACTTCATATGCTTCAGATATTTTTTTGAACTTATCTTCTGCATTCGATTCTTTGTTGATATCCGGATGATATTTTTTTGAAAGCTTACGGTAAGCTTTTTTTATTTCTTCTTGAGAAGCATCTCTCGATACACCAAGCTGATCATAGAAATCTTCTTTCTGAGCCATAGTATTCCTCCATCATTGTAGTCATTCAGTTAAATGCTTATCGGACGCTGACAGGACCGCGCAGAAGGATACCAAAAAGAAAGAAAGCACTTGTTGGAACGTCGGAATAAGTGCTTTCTCCTTTTCGATATCTGCGCAATACTTATTTGCTATTCAGCGAGTCAAGCCTGGCTTGTTCTGCTAAACATTTATTCTTTTTCTTCGTCGTCTACTTCTTCAAAATCTGCGTCTACGACATCTTCTGAAGAATCGCCCTCAGCTGACTGACCGGCTTCTGCTCCTTCAGCTTGCTGCTGCTGGGCAGCTTGTTCATATAATTTAACTGACATTTCCTGAACGATTTCGCTCAATGCATCGCGTTTTGCTTTGATTTCTTCAGTGTCATCGTTCTCCAGAGCCGCTTTCAGTTCATCACGTGCGTCTTCGGCTTTCTTGACGTCTGCTTCGTCTACTTTACCTTCTAAATCTTTCAAGGTTTTGTCGATCTGGAAGACTAAGTTGATCCGCTTCATTACGCAGTTCAACTTCTTCTTTACGCTGTTTGTCGGCTTCAGCATTTTCTTCTGCTTCTTTAACCATGCGTTCGATGTCTTCATCAGATAGACCTGAAGATGATTTAATCGTGATTTTTTGTTCTTTACCTGTACCCAAGTCTTTCGCAGAAACATTGACAATACCGTTTTTGTCGATATCAAAGGATACTTCGATTTGAGGTACGCCACGTGGTGCTGGTGGAATATCCGTTAATTGGAAGCGTCCCAATGTTTTGTTGTCTTTCGCCATTGGACGTTCACCTTGCAGGACGTGTACATCTACAGCTGGCTGATTGTCTGCAGCTGTAGAGAAGACTTGTGATTTACTTGTCGGGATCGTTGTATTACGGTCGATCAATTTAGTGAATACGCCGCCCATTGTTTCAATACCTAATGATAATGGAGTAACGTCAAGCAAGACGATATCTTTAACGTCTCCTGAGATAACGCCACCTTGAATGGCAGCACCCATAGCGACAACTTCATCTGGGTTCACTGAACGGTTAGGTTCTTTGCCTGTTTCTTTTTTAACAGTCTCAACAACTGCCGGAATACGTGTAGAGCCACCAACCAAAATAACTTCGTCAATATCTGATTGTGATAAGCCGGCATCTTTTAATGCCTGACGAACAGGTTGTTTCGTACGTTCAACCAGGCTGTCAGTGATTTCATCAAACTTGGCACGTGTTAATGTGATCTCCAAGTGCAATGGACCAGAATCTCCGGCACTGATGAACGGCAGGCTGATTTGTGTCTGAGAAACACCTGACAAGTCTTTTTTCGCTTTTTCAGCTGCATCTTTTAGACGCTGAACGGCCATTTTATCTTTAGATAAGTCGACACCGTTCTCTTTTTTGAATTCTGCAACCAGGTAATCAATGATTTTCTCGTCGAAGTCGTCCCCGCCAAGGTGGTTGTCACCGGCAGTAGCCATAACTTCAAAGACACCGTCGCCTAATTCAAGGATCGATACGTCAAATGTACCGCCACCTAAGTCGAAGACCAGGATTTTTTCGTCTTTATCTACTTTGTCTAAACCATAAGCCAATGATGCGGCAGTCGGCTCATTGACGATACGGTCAACTTCAAGACCGGCGATCTTGCCCGCGTCTTTGGTTGCCTGACGCTGTGAGTCATTGAAATATGCTGGGACTGTGATGACAGCATTGGTTACCGGCTCTCCCAGATAATCTTCAGCGTAGTCTTTGATGTGCTGTAAAATGAATGCAGAAATTTGTTGTGGTGAATACTTTTTGCCTTCTGCTTCCACTTCATAATCTTCACCCATGTGACGTTTGATCGAGCTTACTGTATGCGGGTTAGTAATAGCTTGACGTTTAGCTACTTCTCCGACCTGCACTTCACCATTCTTGAAGGATACAACAGATGGTGTTGTTCGGTTTCCTTCTTTGTTAGGAATGATTTTTGCTTCTCCGCCTTCTAATACGGCAACAGCTGAGTTTGTTGTTCCTAAGTCAATACCAATAATTTTTCCCATGATTTATCTCACCTTTACAATTTTATTTTATAGTGTTACAGATACTTTTGCAGCGCGCAAGGACGCGGTCATGCAGTTTGTATCCTTTTTCAAAAACCTGACCCACTTCATTGCTTTCCTGACCTTCATTAGCCGGAACCTGTGTATAGGCTTCGTGATAAGTTAGGATCGAATGGCTCACCGAAGGGGATCGATCACTTCGATACCTTCGTCTTTAAAGGCCTGAAGGAAACTGTTGTAAACCATTTCGATTCCTTTTTCAGGCTTTGCCCCGCTTCAGTATCCGCTTCGATCGTCAGAGCACGCTCCAGATTGTCCAGCACAGGAACAAGTTTCTGTGCGAGTGACTGTGAACTGTATTTCAGGAGATCCTGACGTTCGCGCTGATTTCGCTTACGTATATTGGCCAGTTCCGCCTGAAGTCTCAAGTAACGGTCAGTCGTTTCATCCAGTTCCTTGTAGACTTTTTCAAGCTCAGTCTGATCCGTTTCTTCTGATGAGTCGTTTGCTTCAACTTCCTCTTCAGTACTCACGGTTGTTTCAGCCTCCGCTTTTTCTTCTTGCTTGCGCTGATTTTCTTTTTCTTTCAAGGTTATTCCTCATTTCCTGATTATTCTAAATAATACTCCAGCAGCGTATGTGTCAACTGCTTTCTGAATACATCCAGTACACCAAACGTTTCATCATAAGCCATACTCGTCGGGCCAAGGATCGCGATGATCCCTTTGCCGTAGTTGGTCACATTGTAGGTGGTGGTCACCAGACTGAATTCCTTCAATAAGTCATGATTGATTTCGTCGCCGATCCGGACGACCAGATCATCATTGATTTGATCGACCAGCGCATACAGATCACTGGTGCTGTCCAGCATCGTATACAGTGATTTCAGTTTCTGCGTGTCGATATTCTCAGAAAAATCCAGTATGTTCAACTTGCCGGAAATATGATGTCTTGACTCAGTGGATTCCTTGAATGCTGATTCAATGGACAAGAACATTTCCGTCGCATTGGACGCATATTTTCTAATGAGAAACGGAATGTCCCGGTGCAGCTTCACTGCAACGTCCGTCAAGGTATGACCGACTAGATGATGATTGAAAATATTGGTCACTTTGACCAGATCTGATTCATCGATCGTTTTAGGCATACGAAAAACCTTGTTTTCGATCGTGCCTTTATCGGTCTGGATTATGGCCATGACATGATTGTCATTCAGAGCCAGCAGCCTGAAACCTGTCAGACGGCTCGTCTCTGCTTTCGGCCCCAGCACGATGGCTGTATAGTGAGTCAGATCGGATAATAACTGAGCAGACTGATGCATGATATCATCCATCTGCTTCACGTGATTACCCAGGACATCACTAATCGTTTTCAGCTTATCCTGCGTTACTTCCTGAGGCTGGACGAGATGGTCGATATAAAACCGGTACCCTTTCAGCGAAGGCACCCTTCCCGAGGAAGAATGCGTTTTTTGAATGAATCCGAATTTCTCAAGCTGGCTCAGTTCATTTCTGATCGTTGCCGAACTTGCTTCCATACCCGTTTCGATCAGGATGGTCTTTGAACCGATCGGCTGACCTGTCGATGTATACAGTCGAATGAGCGCATCTAGAATAACTAATTGTCTCTTTGTTAACATGTGTTATCACTCCCTGATGCATCATGCATCATTAGAGACTAGGCAAAAGCACACCAACTGTCTGTATACTTCAGTATCTGTGAGCTTTCATTAAATTAGCACTCGAAGGTTTCGAGTGCTAACACAACTATAATTTAACAAATCTAAACATTGCTGTCAACATTTATATCTGATTTATTTTGACCTTTGCCAAACTTTCTTTAGCATCCAGTTCGTCCTGATCCAGTCTTTCAATCAATTCTTCCACAGAATTGAATTTTATTTCATCTCTCAGGATAATCGACCCATTTCACTTTGACATCTTCACCGTAAATATCCTCACTGAAATCGAAGATATGGACTTCGATGGAATAGCTTGGCCGGTGACCGAATGTCGGGTTGTATCCGATCGACGCCATTCCGTCAAGCCATTCATCGTTGACCCAAAGTTTGACGGCGTAAACTCCGCGCTTGGGAACCATGACATAGGGATGCGGATAGATGTTCGCTGTCGGATAACCGAGATCTCTGCCCTGGCATCCCCGTGTATGACGAAGCCGCTGGTCTCATAAATGTACCCGAGCAGTTCATTCGCCTGATCGATCTTGCCTTCGCTGATATACCTTCGAATTCGGGTGGAACTGATTTTATCTTCTTCATCCACTTTTTATCCACTTTGATGATGTCAAACCGGTCTCTGGCATATTTATACAGGGTATTCATATTAGCCTGAGCGGCTTTGCCGTATGTGTAGTCAAAGCCGGCTACCACCACTCGGGCATGCCAGTCCACGATGTACTGATCGACAAATTCCTGAGGAGACAGTCTGCCGAATTTAGCCGTGAAGTCGACTTCATACAAAATATCTACACCGAGATCCCGGAAGATCTGTTCTTTTCGGTCCAAAGGTGTCAGATAAGTGTGTTTATCCGGATCGAAACTGCGGTAAACAAAAGCCGGATGGCGGTTGAATGTCATAACGGCACATTTCAGCCCTCTTTCTCTCGCCACCTCGACTCCCTGCTTGACGACCGCCTGATGTCCCCGGTGGACACCGTCAAAAAAACCCAGAACCAGAACGATATCTTCTGCAACGATTTCTTCTTTCTTATATGGATGATGGATCCTTCTTATATCCATCTCTACACCACCAATTCATTCGCAAAACTTTTGCAGGTTTAATGTACTCTGTTTTTGTCGGATGGACCTTGTATATTGCCGCGGCCATATCCTTGTAAAATAAAACGACTTCCTCTTCGTCAGCTTTCATGTAGGTCCTGCGGTCCAGAACACTTCCGTTTTTCACTTGCCGGTATTCTTCTGATGACAGATCATACCGAGGCATCTGAGTCAGTGCCCGTTCAAGAGGAAAAATGCAGGAACGGATGTCTTCTTTGTCGACCAGTTCCTGAATCCCGAGTTAAAGTCGAGGGCTTCCGAGCGGTCAAAGCCACTGCTGGCCTCTCTTGTCAGGTCAGACATGTGAGACGGAGTATCGAGTTTCCTTCCGACATCGACTGCCAGTGTCCTGACATATGTGCCTTTGCCGCAGACGACTTTAAACGTGAAGGAGAGTGTCTGTTCTTCCGGATCTCTTTTTACCGCTGATGTCCGGTCAAAGGAATAGATCATGGCTTCTCTTGATGGACGGTCAATGACTTTGCCCTCTCTGGCATATTCGTACAACCGCCGGCCCTTTACTTTTACCGCCGAATACATCGGAGGTGTTTGGGTGATCAGGCCGCTGAATTCAGCCATTGTCCGGTCGATGACTTCTTCATCGATGTTCTGGTCTGCCGGTTTTCTTTCCACGATCTCACCTGAGCGGTCTTCTGTAGTGGTTGAATAGCCGAAGGTGATCTCACCGGTATACACTTTTCTTGAGTCCATCATGTACTCGATGACCTTCGTTGCTTTTCCGATCGCCACGGGCAGTACACCGTCCGACATCCGGATCCAGTGTACCGGAATGGCCGATTTTCTTCGTTTTAAGTATTTTTCTCAGTTTGAAGACACAGTCATGGCTTGTCATTCCTCGTTCTTTCCATATAGGTAATAACCCTTCCATCGTATCCCCCCTTTATTTTGTCTTTTTTGATTTAGAACAAAAGAAAAGAGAATCAATGTTCACTAAACAAAGATTCTCCCCTTTTCTTATCTAAGAAAAACGACTTCAAATCTTACTTATAGACTTATTCGTCCTGCTCTTCTTTTATTT
>JAXHNF010000015.1:0-18062 GCA_034520745.1 Alkalibacterium sp. | reverse complement strand
TAGACTTCACTGCAGATTCTTAAGAAAAAGCGTAAAGGAGAGAAACGATGTTACATATTAAAAATGTCAGTCAGTCATTTGGTCAAAATGTTGTTTTGGATAATATTTCGATCACTATTGAAAAAGGTGAAATTATTGGCCTTGTCGCACCGAACGGAACGGGAAAGACCACGCTGCTCAATATTATCATGAACTTCTTAAGCCCTGACGAAGGGGAAGTAATTTATGGCAAGTCACTGGATTATTCGACTAAGAAAAATGAAATAGAAATGCGCAGACACCTGTCTTTTCTCCCAGAAATCGATGATTTATATCAGGAATTAACTGGAATAGAGCATATCAATTATTATGCGAGCTTATGGAACCAGTCAACCAGTGATGTGGAGGAGATTATAGACCGGTTGAACATGAGCCACTATGTCAAAAATACCGTCAAAACTTACTCACTAGGTATGCGCCAGCGTTTGTGCTTTGCGATGATCCTTGCAGCTGATACGGATGTGATGTTAATGGATGAAGTCATGAATGGGGCTCGATCCGGATAACGTCAATTTACTGACGGACGAATTGATCAAGCTTAAAGAGCAGGATAAAATCATACTCATTGCGTCACATTTACTGAATAATCTGGATCTCGATGCAGACAGAGTGCTTTTCTTGAAAAAGGGTCACATTGCACTCGAGTCACATAATACAAAACAAGATGAAGAACTATACTTGAAAGTTAGAATTTCTGAAGAGAACTTAGTTTCACTATTCACAGAAGAACAACGACCTGCTGGCGCCAGACATATAGCGAACGCGCTTTTCTGTCTTCCTTTAAAAGATATGAATGCAGATGAAGTGGGCAAATGGACGAGTTTTTTCTATGAAAAAGGGTATACAGAAACGAAGATAGGAAAAATTGGGTCAAGTGAATGGTACAACGAACTGTACACTAACTAACTTAAGGAGACGATCATGCGCGCACAATTTAAATTTGAATGGCTTTTATTTACGCGAAATGTTAAAAACCGCATACTGTTTCTCCTTTCTTGTTAGCTACCTTGTATTACGGTTTAGTCATGGCACCTCAGTATCAGCCTATTTATTCATTTGCGGATGAAGGCACTGATTACCGAACGTATAGAAGAACAGGAAGCGGTGATTGAAGAGTTTGGAACAGAACGCCCTCGAACCGCCGAAACTGCTCATCGGATCATTGAGTATAGCAATAATCAATTAGAAGCTTTAAGACAGGAAAGCAGTGAAGACTATTTTTTTGCCACGAGGCTTGTACACAATGAAATACGCTGGGCGCGATACGGGGAAGAAGTGGATCCTCAGTTTTATGATATAGATGAACCTCATCCCAGACTGGAACAACAGTTTTGGATCGGTTACATATATTCTAGATATGAAGCCTATGGCGAAGAGGACTTTGAAGACATAACGCCTGAAGTGGTTGAAGAACGAACAGCATTGCAGACGATTCAACGTTTAATGATAGGAGATTTACCACTCCTTATGCTGATCTTGCTTGTTCTCTTTTCAATCGACAGCTTAACGAAAAACAAGGGACACGCCACTCTATTTAACGGGACACCCTTAACGTTTGGAAAAAATATTATGGACCAAAACATCAGTCATTTTGCTGGGCTTCTTACTCACGTTATTCGCAGGCTTTATGAATTTTACTGGTAACGATTGGTCCAAAATTTGGGATAGGCTCGTTCTCGACTGTAGCTCTGTATTTTTGGTTTGATTTATATGGCGGTGGATTTGATCCTTTACCCCTTTGGATATGGTATAGTCAGGCGCTGGCTTTGCTGGTCTTGGCTTCACTTGTTTTAGTAAGAGGGATTCTTTTTCTTAGTGTCCTAGTTAAGCAGGAATTTACTCAACTTGATCATCGGCGTAGCGGTCCTTTTCTAGTGAAGCACTGATACTATTCCAGAGGGATAGGCTACTTCAGTGATATCGGTTTACTTCCCCCTACCTTTTTCTCAATCGGATCGGTTTTGTCGGGATATCATAATTTTCTATATAATTCTCAAAGACTTGAATTTTCAAAATGGTGTACTGTCACTAGGAGTAACCTGGTTAGCCATAGAATGTCTTTTATTTTTGACCACACGCTTCAATGTGTTTAGAAGAGTGAACTTAAGAAAAAAAGATAAATTAGAAGAAAGAGGAACGAGCATAATGAAATTGATTTTGATTCTATTTCTTTTGGTCATTGGAGGTTGCGCAAAAGAGGACGACGGTCTGTCAGTAATTTTGAAGAATACAGGCAGAAACGCAGTGAACGAGTGAAACTAGATGAATTAGTTTCTGAGAAACAAAAGGAATATACCGACCGATTTGGAGAAATTACATTTACTGGCAAAGCAGGAGATTTTACCAGATATATATTTAGAAGTGCCTTCGAATGGGGTTACATTTGGAATACCAAGGTATTATGAATTTATAGAGCAAGAGGAAGGCTTAGTACTTAAATGTTCGTATCATAGAAGGAAATTCAGAAAGCGGGAGCAGCGTTAAAGACGTTACAGAATCTTCTTCGTGTCGATGGTATCCAGTTTGATGGGGGGACTTATATGATAGAAGCAGAAGACTATACGTTTAAACTTCATGCTTATGAAGATTCTATTAAAAGATTGAAAGATGATAGCGGGCAGTTACTGCGTCCATCGCACTATATACCTGAAGAAATAGACTGAACAATGGTATAAAGAAGCGAGAGAAGAAGTGAGTGATTAGACTGCTTTAGTTATTGAGTCAGACTGATAGTGTGGACACGTATGGACTGTTTAGTATCATTAAAATCGTATGGTATACTTGCCAAGTGAAGAACAAACAGCTGAGAAGGTGCTTCATTTTGTTAAAATAATGAAGATCGATCGAGAGCTGTTTTACTGAGAGAAAACAATAATTTTTTATAAAAGGAGACCAAACGAATGACTAAACGGTTTGCATTGCTGAGTGTTTCGGACAAGACTGGGCTTGAAGATGTTGCCCGTGCATTAAGTGAGCAGAATATTTCTTTGCTGTCCACGGGGGGTACATATGACTATTTAAGAGCACATGGCTTTGAGGTCGAATCAGTCGAGGAGTACACAGACGTTCCGGAAATGATGGACGGACGGGTAAAAACACTGCACCCGAAGATACACGGAGGCATACTGGCTGACACTGAAAACGAGACACATAAAATAGAAATGGAAAAACATCAGATAACCCCGATTGACTTTGTGATCGTCAATTTATATCCGTTCAAAGAAACGATTTTAAAAGAAAACAGTACGCTTGAAGAAGCCATTGAAAACATAGATATCGGCGGACCGGCGATGCTGCGCAGTGCAGCAAAAAACTACAAACGTGTGTCCGTCGTTACAGACCCCAAGGACTACCCGATGTTTATTGAACAGATAGAAAGAAGGGAACGACGTCTTTGGATTACCGGTTCTATCTTTCCAGCAAAGTGTTTGAGTTGACCAGTCATTACGATACCTTGATCAGTCAGTATTTGAATAAAGAACGAGCGAAAATCGGTGAGAATGAACACCCGTGGCCTCATCTGACGAAAACTTATACTGACAAAAAGGCACTGAGGTACGGGGAAAACAGCCATCAAGAGGCCAGCTTTTATAAAGAGGTCACCGCTTCGGATAAAACGATAGCGGGAGCTGTAAAACTTCATGGCAAAGCACTGTCTTATAACAATATCAAAGATGCGGATGCGGCATTAAGAATAGTCAGAGAATTTGATGAACCGGCAGCAGTAGCTGTGAAACATATGAATCCGTGTGGTGTGGCAGTGGGAGAGACAGTCGAAGAAGCCTTTGACCGCTGTTACTTAGCTGACTCGATTTCCATTTTTGGAGGGATCGTCAGTTTAAATCGCCCGGTGACAAAAGCGCTGGCTGAAAAACTGCATCAGATTTTTCTGGAAATAATCATTGCGCCTTCTTTTGAAAGTGAAGCGATGGCTGTATTAACTAAAAAGAAAAATGTCAGATTATTAGAAGTAAACTTAGAAAAAGAAGACGCTTCTGAAGGAACTCGTTTCAGTGAGCGGGGGTGTGCTGGTGCAGGATCAGGATCAGTCAGATGAATTGAAAAGAGAGTCTCCTGAAACGTTGCCTCTTGAATGGGAACAGAATGACGAAACGGGAAGCGTCAGAATCAGAAATCAGAGCGATGAACTTTTTGATGAAAGTGGTCAAGCACACGAAGAAGTAACGCTATCGTCGTCGGAAATGAACAGATGACTTTAGGCATCGGTGCGGGACAGAATGAACCGTGTCGGTGCAGCTGAGATCGCTTTGAATCAGGCTAAGCAAAACCAGAACGTAGAAACTAAAGAGCTTGTCATGGCCAGTGATGCCTTTCTTCCCATGGATGACACGGCTAGACTTGCGCATGACTATGGTGTGACAGCCATCATTCAGCCAGGCGGTTCCATTCGTGACAAAGACTCAGTAGCGGTCTGTGACTTACACGATATGACGATGATCAAAACAGGGATCCGTCACTTTAGACATTGAAGCTAAATTATAGTGAAAACACCGGTCAAAACAGATAACATACTGTTTTGACCGGTGTATTTATATCTGCTTTCAAAGAGTGTTCGATGCTTTGAGTTAGTACGATAGTATCCTTCTCTCTACTCAGCGAGTGAGGGTGTGTCCAGAACAGCATCTTCAGGTAAAAGAGACAGAAACTGTTCGGAAACATCCTCTGAGAAGGAATAAATAAAGTGCGAGTTATCCGAGTCCATAATCGTTCCTGTCATCTCGTCTTCATTAACCCAAAGATGAAAGAGTTCTTCGGAACCGTCTGAATATTCTATTGCCATATCGTAATAAGGTTGGGACATATCCACAACGCCCGGCTGTCTGTTAGATCCTTCGATCATTTCATCTACGATAAACTGAAGCGAATCCGTATCGGTGATTTCCGCAACATAGTCCGAGCTGATCGACCAGGTAGGAGAAGAGTAGGAAATGCCTGCCCATGTCGGTTCAGCCCTTTCTACCATACGCATGTAATGATCATCGGCGTGAGCGGACTCGTATATCTCTTCCTTTTGACTTTCGATGGACTCGTCCGGTTCTGACTCTGAGGCAGTGTTATCCGGGTTATCGCAGGCTGCAAGGGCAAAAATCGTACCAGCTAAAAGCAGTGGAATCTTGAATCGGTTCATTCGTTTTCCTCCTATATCGAGAATACTAAAAGATATGTAATCGCTTTTCTTTATTATAGCAAATATGGGAAGCGTTGAATATATACGTTATACTCGTTTTTGCCAGGCAGTCAGAAGATAGACCACAATAGAAAGGATCATTTCAGTACAGCTTGTAATAAAAAGTCAGTTTTAGATGTAGTAAAGGACAAGTTGGACGTCCTTTCAGGTGCAGAACAGGTTTCTCCGGGTAAGTTTTTTCAAAGAGAGTATAGGCACCAGTTCGTGACACTAAATAATCAGAACAAGTCACAAACCGGTCAAAAATGCGTGTCGAATGCTGCTTTCATTATAACAAGCGGAGATAAGTGTCAAAAGTGCGTGAACGTCCCTAGTTAATAAGCAGTCATCCTATTTGAAAATTCATATCAAAAAAGTTATAAATAAGTTAGGTAACTGGACTGTTTGACTAAATTACGGGGGTTTGTTATAATTATCTCGAATTCGAAATATATTTTCGCTTATGGATTTAACTAACAGGAGGACATCAATTATGAAACAGTTAAAAGGGATCCACCACGTCACAGCCATCACCAGCAGTGCTGAGAAAATCTATGACTTCTTCACTCATGTCCTGGGTCTGCGTCTCGTCAAGAAGACCGTGAACCAGGATGATATTCAAACCTATCATTTATTCTTTGCGGATGATAAGGGCAGTGCCGGAACAGACATGACATTCTTTGATTTTCCAGGCATTCCAAAAGGACAGCACGGCAACGATGAGATCGCACGAACCAGTTTCAGAGTGCCGACCGATGCTGCGCTGGACTACTGGGTCAAGCGTTTTGACCGCTTAGAGGTCGAACACCGAAGAGATTCAGACCCAGTTCGGAAAGAAAGTCCTGCCGTTTATCGACTTTGACGAGCAGTCCTATCAGCTGATTTCAGATGAAAACAATACAGGCGTTGAACCGGGAACATCTTGGCAAAACGGCCCGACTCCTTTAGAATTTGCGATCACGGGGCTCGGACGCATGTTCCTGCGTTACCATGATCTGGAGTATATCCAATCTGTTCTGGAGCAGGTTTATGATATGAAGCACATCGATACTGAAAATGAGTACTACCTATACGAAATGGGTGAAGGCGGCAATGGGGCCGAAGTTGTAATCGAACATAACAAAGAACTTTCCCACCACGTTCAGGGCTACGGTACCGTCCATCATCTGGCGTTCCGGGTGGATGACAAGAGTGATCTGGACAATTGGCTGGAGCGGTATCAGGCCGTCAAGCTGCCTGAATTCGGGTCATGTAGACCGTTTCTACTTTGAATCGCTGTACGCCCGCATCACACATGGTATTTTAATTGAATTAGCGACAGAAGGTCCGGGATTCATGGAAGACGAGCCGTACGAAACGCTTGGCGAGAAACTGTCACTGCCGCCGTTTCTGGAAGCCCGGCGCGCGATCATCTGAAAATGAAGTCCGTCACATCGATACAGTGAGAAGCACGAAGACATTTGAAAAAGAATACGAGTAAATGGAAATAGATCAGTAACAGTCATAGGAGCTGTGTGTAGCCGTATCAGTTGTAGCAACGGCCTTGAATCCTCTAAAATTAAACTGGAAGCACTCAGTAATTTAGACAAAAGGAGGATTCTTATAATGCAGCACGAAGTCAAAGATACGAAGCCGCTGAACAGTCTCTCACTGAAGCTGAAGAAGGTAAAAAATCAGGTGATCGTCATTACAGGAGCCACAAGCGGGATCGGTCTGGTCACTGCCCGGATGGCCGCTGAAAAAGGGGCTAATCTCTGTTCTGGCAGGCCGGGAAAAGAAGATTTGATCACATTGGCAGACGAACTCAGTTCTGACGAGTCAAAGGTTATTTATATGAAAGTGGATGTCTCAAAAGAAGAAGACATCAATAAACTGGCGGAAAAAGCTATTGAAGTCTTCGGCGGTTTCGATACCTGGATCAACAATGCCGCGGTGGCTGTCTATGGTCATGTCACCGACATCCCGATCGTCGATGCACGTGAACTGTTTGAAATCAACTACTGGGGAACTGTTTACGGCTCCCTGGCTGCGATCGACCACTACAGCACCAAGGAAACGCCCGGTGCACTGATCAACATGGGGAGTGTGCTGGGGAACCGGACATTTCCTATCCAGGGGACATATTCCTCTTCCAAGTTTGCAGTGCACAGTTTTACAGACGCACTGCGGATGAAAGCGGAAAAAGATCATATCCCGGTCGTCATCACGCAGATCCATCCTGCCAGAGTGGATACGCCTTACACGGATCACGCAGCCAGTTATATTGACAAAGCACCGTCTCATGACGGGATGATGTACCCGCCTGAAACTGTGGCGGAAGCCATTCTGCATGCGGCAGAGCATCCGGTCAGAGACATGTACGTGGGCGGACAGTCGAAGTTCATGAGCCTTATGGGAGCCGCCATGCCTCGCTTAACCGACCGTTTTCTTGAAAAGTTTATTTACAAGACCAATTACGACGAAACGAAAGAAGCAGCCTCTCCTCTAGTCGAGTACCCTTTACGGTGAAGGGGAACAGATGAAGGAAAGAGGCGACAACAACATCGGATGGCGACGCAAGGGCAGCTGGATGGTGAAAGCCAAGAAACACCCGCTGCTGTTCCTTGTCCCAGTCACGATCATAGGCGTGAGCAGTCTGGCATTCCTGCTGTTTTCCGGGAAGAAAAAAAGCAGACTGCAGAAGATGAAAAAAGCCTACCACACCAAGAAGATGAGGATGATGCTCAAGCATCCAAAGAAAGCCTGGAAGCTGGGTAAACTCAGATACAAACTGAATAAACGTATGCATTAACATTAAAAAGTAGACGAAAAGAAGCTGCTGGGATCACACGTAACCGTGTGTCCCGGCGGCTTTTTCATTTCACCATAACTAGTAATGATCAAAGTGGCAAGTGGATCAGTAAATTTCGCGACGAAGATATAAAGTGTACCGGACAGGGAAAAGATCCTTGTGAATAAGATCGATCATTCTATAAATTTTTTTGATAGTTTTATGTTCGTTTAAAGAAAAAAAGACTTAAAGAATAAGTCCCGGCGTATTTAATTACAGCAAAAACCCTTTTACTTATAAAAAAAATTTATACCACTATTTATATAATGTATTTGCTAATTATAGAATATCAGGTAAACTTAAGTTAAGCGCTTACAAAGGAAGAGGAGTGTTATATATGCCAACAGTTGCGGTTGCGGGCGGTTCTAGAGAAGAAATCCTGGAACTTGCACGACGTAGTCAGATCGAATTCGAAGACAGTGTAAAATTCAAAATATTTGATGTTCGAACCGGACATCGATCGTGAAGAGAGCCTGGGAGTATATCAAGTGTGAAACCAAAGAAGACATGGTCCGCCAGGCGGTAGAAAGTGTCCAGTGAACAATGAGGCGGACATTCTTTTAAAAGGTGGCATTCAGACACACACTTTATTAAAAGGAAGTATTGAAAAAAGAGCATAATCTGAAAACCCAGGAGCTGCTTTCGCATGTGGCCCTGGTGAAACTGCCGGCATTAGACCGACAGATCCTCTTGACGGATGCGGGGATGAACATCATGCCGACAGAAGATCAGCTTGAAGAGATCATCCATAATGTGCTTAAAGTGGGGAAAGCGATCGGTCTGGACCATCCGAAAGTCTCTCTGATCAGTGCCGCTGAAAACTATAATCCTAAAATGCCGTCTTCTGTACTGGCGAAAGAAATGACAGAGCGGTTTAAAGGTAATAAGGATGCTACTGTCTACGGCACCGCTCTCACTTGATCTCTCACTCTCCAAAACAGCAGTGGAGCATAAAAAATTTAAAGGACCGATCCAGGGGGATGCAGATATACTGAGTCGTTCCCAATATCGATGTCGGGAATGTTTTGCTAAATCGTTCCTGCTCTTTGGAGAAGCGGTCATGGGAGGAACGATAGTCGGAACAAAAGTACCAATTGTTCTGACATCCAGCAGTGATGAAGTGGAAAGTAAAATGTATGCACTGAAATTTGCTTTAATGCAGATAACAGAATAATTGAAAGTACTGGAGGTATTTTATGGAAAAGCTGATATTAGTCATCAATCCAGGATCGACATCGACAAAAGTGTCTCTGTATAACGAATCAGATGTTGTAGCTACAGACACTATCCGTCATCAGAACAGAAGAGCTGGCCCAGTTTAAAGGTGTTATCGATCAGAAAGAATTTCGCAGGAAACTCATTTTAGGCTTTATGAAAAAAAAAGGTATCGAACCAAAGGAACTGCAGGCAGTCGTTGGGCGGGGAGGACTTTTAAAACCCATTCCGGGCGGCACGTATCTCGTTGAAGATGAGATGCTGAATGATCTGAAAGAAGAAAGGTACAATACGCATGCGTCCAACTTAGGTGCTGTACTGGCCAGTGAGATTGCCGAACTGGCAGGTCCTGATGTCAATGCCTACATCGTTGATCCGGTGGTTGTGGATGAAATGGATGACATTGCCCGTATATCAGGCCTTAAGGGTATCGAGCGGCGCAGTGTGGTCCACGCATTGAATCAGAAAGCTGTGGCGAGAAAAATACTGCAGCATAAAAATAAAGTCTATGAAGATAGCAGTGTTATCGTGGCTCATATAGGCGGCGGTGCCAGTACTCAGCGCCCACTGTAAAGGCAGGATGATCGATGTAGTCAATGGACTGGAACGGGGAAGGACCGTTCACACCCGAACGCACAGGCACCCTGCCTCTTTACGACTTTGCCAAGATGATCCTTGAAGAAGAACTGACACTGGAAGAAATCAAAAAGAGACTAGCCGGCAAAGGCGGTATTAACTCATATCTGAATGAAATCGATATAAGAAATGTAATAGAGAAAATTGACAACGGCGATAAAGAAGCTGCGATTATACTTGAAGCCATGACTTATCAGGTGGCAAAAGCGATCGGTGAAATGGCGACAGTACTTAAAGGAAAGGTCGACTTCATCATTCTGACAGGCGGGGCTGCCTACAGTGAGTTTATCGTCAGTCACATTAAAGAGCGGGTGTCATGGATAGCACCCGTTGAAGTCATGCCGGGTGAAATGGAAATGGATGCCCTGCACGCAGGGGTCATGCGTGTACTGAACAATGAAGAAGAACCGAAACGCTACAGTAAGATAGATTAGAGAAGAAACGAGGGGAAAAGATGGCAATAGAGACAGATCTACTGATATTAGGCGGTGGCACAGGCGGGTATGTTGCGGCCATACAGGCGGCGAAAGCGGGCATGGACGTGGTGCTTGTGGAACAGGACAAGCTCGGCGGGACATGTCTGCATTGGGGCTGCATACCGACTAAGGCACTCTTAAGAAGTGCAGAAGTCATGGATACCCTGAAAGAGGCTGCGGATTTCGGTGTAGACATCAGTGATGCGGCCCAGGTCAATTTCAAAAAGATAAATGAACGCAAACAAGGAATCGTCGATCAGCTGCATCAGGGGGTACAAGGGCTGATCAAAAAAAATAAAATCAAAGTCGTATACGGCAAAGGGGCAGTCCTGGGACCATCAATCTTTTCACCGGTCTCTGGTGCCGTCGCTGTGACCTTCGATGACGAAGACAGAAGAGAGAAATTTATGTATCAAAAAAACTGATCATAGCCACAGGCTCAAGCCCGGCTACACTGCCGCATCTGCCACTGGATGAAGAAACGATTTTATCCTCATACGGCATGCTTGAGCTGGAAGAACTGCCGGAATCCATTGCAATCATCGGAGGCGGTGTGATCGGTGTCGAATGGGCATCGCTGCTTCACAGCTTAGGAGTCGAGGTGACGATTTTTGAGGCGCTTGACCGGCTGATCGTCAATGAAAGCAAAACAGTCTCAAAAGCCCTTAAGAAACAGTTTGAAAAACGAGGCATTAACGTCGAACTCAGCCAGCTCGTTGAAAGGGCTGAAAAAACAGACGGCAAAGTAAAGCTTTCTGTCAAAGGAAAAGAAGAGTCTCTGGAATTTGATAAAGTCATGGTCGCGATCGGAAGAAAACCGAACGTGGAAGGTATTGGCCTTCAGAACACGTCAGTCAAATATGACGCCAAAGGCATACAGGTAAATGCTCATTATCAGACCACCGAAAGTCATATCTATGCCATCGGGGACTGTATCAACACGCTGCAGCTCGCTCATGTCGCAATGAAAGAAGGCGAACTGGCCATTGAACACATGGTCCATGAGACCAGCGAACCGATCAATTATGTGAATGTGCCACGCTGTACGTATACGACACCTGAGATCGCCAGTGTCGGCTACACGAAAGAAACACTTCCCGAAGGCCGGAAAGTCAAAATGGGGACCTTCAACTTCAACGGGAACGGCAAAGCACTGATCCACGGGAAATCTGACGGCTTTGTGGAAGTGATGAAAGATGAGGAAACGGATGACCTGATCGGCGTGTCCATCATCGGCCCGCATGCGACAGATCTGATATCGGAAGTCAGCACGGCCATCTACATGAATGCCACACCTCTAGAGATCGGTGAAGCGATCCATCCGCATCCGACGTTGTCTGAAGCGATCATGGAAGCGTCTCTGGATGTCTACAAGTTAGCAGTTCATAAATAAGAAAGTGAGTGTGAACAGATGATGAAAAAACTGAAAGAATCAGGATTAAGTAAAGAAGAGATCATCCAGGCCTATCGCCACGTGTTAATGGGACGACGCCTGGATGAACGACTCTGGCAGCTTACGCGTATAGGTAAAACATCCTTCAACATATCTGGACAGGGACATGAAGTGGGACAGGTGGCTATGGCCATGGCCTTTGAGCACGAAAAAGACTATTTCCTGCCCTACTACCGTGACATGACTCCTTGTCTTGTCTGGGGCATGACCCCAAAAGACATCATGCTCGGGTCACTCGGGAAAGAAGCTGATCCGTCGTCTCACGGCCGTCAGATGCCGAACCACTATGGCTCAAAAGAGCACAACATCGTGACGCATTCCTCTACTGTCAGCACGCAGTACACGCTGGCCACGGGGGTCGCCTATGGTGCGCAGCTTGGTAAGAAAGACTACGTTACACTGACTACAACGGGTGAAGGTTCAGCCAACCAGGGTGAAGTGCAGGAAGCAATGAACTTTGCCGGTGTCAAAAAGCTGCCGCTTATTTTTGTTATCGAGAACAACGGTTATGCAATCTCTGTTGGAAGAGACGAACAGTATGCCAGTGAAAAACTGTCTGACCGTGGACCGGCGTTTGGCATGACCGGAATCCAGGTCAACGGCAACGATTTTGTGGAATCCTATCTGGCCTTCAAGAAAGTCGTTGAAGAGGCACGGAGTGGTAGAGGGCCTGCATTGGTCGAACTGATGGTGACTCGTCTGACTTCTCATTCGGCTGATGACGATCATTCAGTCTACCGTTCAAAAGAAGATATTGAAAACCTTAAGAAAAATGACGGGCTGCTCTTGTTTGAAAAACAGCTTATCGATGAAGGCTATCTGACCCGTGAACAGATGAAAGAAATCGATGCTGAACTTAAAAAGAGATCAACAAAGCGACGGATGAAGCAGAAGCCATGCCTGATCCAAAAGCAGAAGACATACTCAAACAAGTCTATGCAGATAAATAAACGAAGAAAGGATGCGTTAGGCCTATGGCAATGATGACATACTTAGAAGCCATTCATAAAGGGATCGAAGAAGAAATGGCTCGTGATGAAAAAGTAGTGATTTTTGGTGAAGATGTTGGAGGCGTGAAAGGCGGCGTCTTTGGTGTAACAAAAGGATTAGCTGAGATGTTTGGAGATGACCGCTGCTTCAATACACCTCTGACGGAAGGACTTATCGGCGGACTAGCTGTGGGCCTTGGAACAGTGGGTTACAGAGCAATCGGAGAGTTTCAGTTCGCGGACTACCTGCTGCCGGCTGTCAACCAGCTGATATCTGAAGCCAGCCGTATGCGGTACCGGACGCAGGGCGACTGGACAGCACCGGTCACCTTCCGTGCACCTTACGGCGGTGGCGTACGCGGGGGGCTTTACCACTCTCAGTCAACAGAGAAAGTCCTGTTTGGCCAACCCGGTCTCCGAATCGTGACCCCTTCCTCACCACGTGATGCAAAAGCGCTGATCAAAGCAGCGATTCGCTGTGACGATCCGGTCGTCTTCTATGAACATAAACGCTTGTACCGTTTACTTAAAGAAGATGTTCCTGAAGATGATCATGTCGTGCCGATCGACAAAGCGAATGTGGTCAGAGAAGGCGACGACATTACAGTTATCGGGTACGGTATGGTCCTGAACCATGCACTTAAAGCAGCTGAAACATTGAGCAAGGAAGGTTACGAAGCAGAAGTCGTGGATGTCCGTTCCATTTATCCTTTAGACAAAGAAACACTAGTCGAAGCAGCCAGGAAAACAGGAAAAGTGTTGCTGGTCACCGAAGATAATCTGGAAGGCAGCATCATGAGCGAAATATCCGCGATCATCGCTGAAGAAGCCCTGTTCGATCTGGATTCACCGATCAGACGACTGGCCGGACCGGATTCGCCAAGCATGCCGTACGCACTGCCGCTGGAACGGGAATTTCTGATCAGTGAAGAAAAAGTGCTGAATGCCATGCGTGAACTCGCAGAGTTTTAAGGAGGAAAGTTTATGAGTGTAAAGATAATCGAAATGCCTCACTTGGGTGAAAGTGTCACAGAAGCCTCGATCGCCGTGTGGCTGGTTTCTGAAGGCGACAAGATCGAAAAATACGATCCCATCGCAGAAGCCGTTTCTGACAAAGTGACGACTGAGATCCCGTCGAACTACTCAGGCACTGTTAAAGAATTTCTGATCGACTTGGATACAGACGTTGAAATCGGGACACCGATCGTTAAAATCGAAACAGAAGACGCTGGGGACGATGATGACAAGTCATATCAGCCAGTGGGTGCAGAAAGTCCGTCAGATACTGGGAAAAAAGAAGAAATGACTGAACATATCAATGAGGAAATAGATAAGGAAGCTGACAAGCGTCCTATGGAAAGAGAGACAAAAGAAACGGGCCTTAAGGACGACTCGGCACAATCGATACCTTCGACTGATAAAAACACCCGCTATTCTCCGGCTGTCGTCCGCATTGCCCAGGAACGCGGCATCGACTTGAATCAGGTCGAAGGAACAGGGAAGCACGGACGCATCACACGCAAAGATGTGCAGAGCTTTGATGTAAACAGCCAGCGTTCAGGAAATGGCGACCTGCCTAAACCATCGCTTCAGGCTCAGAAAGAGATGAAGAAAAAAGAAGCTGTATCTGAAACAGCGCCAGCGACTTATTCCTCAAGCGGCGATGAAGTGGTTCCGGCAGACGGCATCCGTAAAGCCATCGCTAAAAAGATGGTTCAGAGCACGACGGAGATCCCACATGCGTGGCTGATGGTGGAGGCGGATGTCTCCAATATCGTCAAGCTGAGAAATCATACAAAAGAACAGTTCAAGAAACAAGAAGGCATATCGCTGTCTTACTTCCCGTTCTTCGTCAAGGCTGTCGTTCAGGCGCTGAAGAAACATAAGGTCATCAATTCATCCTGGGACAACGGCAACATTGTTTATCACAAAGACATCAATATTTCAGTCGCGGTAGCGACGGATGAACACCTTTTTGTACCAGTGATCAAAAACGCCGATGACTACTCTATCAGCGGCTTGTCAAAAGAAATAAGCCGTTTGGCCGGGTTGGCACGTGACGGTAAGTTAGGCAGTCAGGATATTCAGGGCGGCACAATGACAGTGAACAACACTGGCAGCTTGGGTTCTGTTCAGTCGATGGGCATCATCAATCACCCGCAGGCCGCGATCCTGCAGGTCGAAAGCATCACCAAACGCTTCGTTCCAACTGAAGACGGCGGGTTCAAGGCCGCTGACATGATCAACTTGTGTTTATCGATCGATCACCGCATCATTGACGGACTGCAGGCCGGCCGATTCCTGAACGATGTGAAAGAAAACCTGCAGAGATTTTCGGATGAATCGGACGTATATTAAAAAACAGCCCTGATAAGATACACAGGACTGTCAGTTGAAATCAGTTCTTTTTGATCTCAGCGATCAGGTCAGAGACTGCTTTGGTGGGCGCTTTTCCTTTCTTCAGGGCGACTCCAATGGAATAATAATCGTTCTTGTCATGAAGAGGGATCCATTTCAAGCCTTCCAGAGCACCAATCGCCTTGTACTCAATCGGCAGCAGGCAGATGGAGTCAAGGGTCTGTAGACTGTAAAGCAGAACCTGCAGATCATCATGGGTCATGACGATGTTCGGTTCGAAGCCCAAGTGTCGACTGCGTTCCAAAAGCATCTGACCGAGCATGAAGTTTTCGTTCAAGGTCGAGAAACGCTCGTCTTTCAGATCTTCGAACCGTACTGTTTCTTTTCTCGATAGAGGATTGCTTTCAGGCATGACGACATGAACGTTATAGCCCTTGGTCGACGTGTTAAGGGCCTCGATGCCAATGGTGCTGGACTGGGTGTTCGGGAAGGAAACCAGACCGATATCCAGTTCGTCATTGGCCAGCATTTCCTGGATTTTACGTGAGCCGTTTTGAGTGATGACTAAGTCAACATTCTGATGAGTCGCGATAAAATTGGAGATCTGCTGCATGTACTGGACGGCAAAGAGAATCGTGAGACCTAAACGGATCACTTCTTTTGAATCCGTCCTCATGTGCTGGATCCGGTTCACCAAGGCATCAAAATCAGTGACGATCTTTTCGCCGCGCTTGTACAGCAGTCTGCCGGATTGCGTGAGATGAAAGCCTTTCTCATGCGGGTCGAACAGTTTTGTGTTGAGCTCAGCTTCCAGCTTTTTGATCGTAAAAGAAAGTGTCGGCTGAGTAACGAACAGATTTCGTGCCGCCTGGGACAGATTTCTGGTATTGGCAATTTCGATGAAATATTTCAGTTGCTTGATATCCAAAAGAATCATCCTTCAATAATTTACTGATTCATTCATTATACAGCAGATTTTTTGAAAACGTTTGTAATGTTATGACATTTAAGGGACTTCTCATTTTCCAGCTGATTCGTATTGATGTGTCTTACAAAAAAACGATAAAGGAAAGGATGTTATACAGATGGAGTTATTCAAAAGCATGGGGAAATATGATTACGAACAATTGGTATTCATGCAGGATGAAGAAACGGGTTTGAAAGCTATTACGTGTATTCACGATACCACACTGGGGCCAAGTCTTGGCGGGACCCGTTACTGGACATATGAAAAAGAGGAAGATGCTATCGAGGATGCGATGAGACTGGCGCGTGGCATGACGTATAAAGCAGCTGCAAGCGGTCTGCCTCTTGGTGGCGGTAAAACAGTCATCTTGAAAGATCCGGAGAAACAAGTGAGTAAGGAAGCGATGTTCAGAGCATTCGGACGCTTTGTAGAAGGGCTCAATGGCCGTTACATAACTGCCGCAGACGTGGGGACATCGACAATTGAGATGGACTATATCTATCAGGAAACAAATTATGTCGCAGGGACGGGGCTCAAACCGGGCACATCCGGTAATCCTTCACCGTCGACCGCACACGGGGTCTATGTAGGGATGAAAGCGGCAGCGAAAAAAGCCTTTGGGTCGAATTCTCTTGAAGGAAAGACAATCATTATCGAAGGTGTCGGGAAAGTAGGTTATCTGCTGGCGGAAGCAGCACTCAAAGAAGGCGCGAAAGTCTGTGCGACAGATATCTTCAACGGTCCGAAAGAACGCGCCCGAGAGCTGGGCTGTGACATCGTTGATGCGGACGAGATGTTTGATATGCAGGCAGATATCTATGCTCCTTGTGCTCTGGGTGCTTCGATCAATGATGAAAGCCTGGAGAAAATCAAAAAAGCGGGCATCAAAGTGATTGCCGGGGCTGCCAATAACCAACTGGCTGAAACGCGTCACGGAGATAAACTTGAAGAAATGGGACTGGTCTACGCACCGGACTATATCCTGAACGCCGGCGGTCTGATCCAGGTCGCAGACGAATTCAACGGCGGCTACAACGCTGCCCGCGCCCGCATGTCGGTCGACCGTATTTATGACCAGATTGAAAAAGTCTTTGAGATCGCCGAACGTGACGGGATCCCGACCTATAAAGCTGCGGATGCCCTGGCGGAAGAGCGGATCAAAGCAGTAAGAGGGACGAGAAGTATTTTTGCACGAGACAGCAAATCGATATTGAACCGTTAAAATCTTTATCCGTTAAAATAACCCTTTCTTACTATTGAGTAAGGGTTATTTTCCTTTTGTTCTTACTGACTATTGGCTTCAGTTACAGTTCAGGGGACAAAAATGATGCCGAACGCGGCTTATATGGTATTTGATGGAGTTTAGATTTTAAAGAGAAACGTGAACTCAACATTTTACGCTTCAGAATGGAGTTCAGGGTGTAAAGAGACTTATGAACTCAACATTTACAGCTCTGAGTGAAGTTCAGGGTGTAAAATGATATATGAACTAAACATTTACAGCTTTAAATGAAGTTCAAAGTGAAAAGAGACCCTTGAACTCAACATTTACAGCTCACAAATGTTCAGACATAAAAGGAAAGGACATTTATACTTGTCCTTTCCTTTTATGATTTCAAGAATACTTTTCTTTTTCTCGTACTCCAATATATCGCCCGGCTGACAGTCCAGGGCTTCGCAGATGGCTTCCAGTGTGGAAAAAACGGATCGCTACTGCTTTACCGGTCTTTAATTTTGAAAGGTTGACGTTGGATATCCCAACGTCGTCTGCCAAGTCTTCAAGCAAGATCTTTCGGTCCGCCATGACCCGGTCCAGTCTTACTACGATAGGCGTATAATTCGTCCTCCTTTAAACCGTATCATCGGATAATTCCTGTAAACTGATGCCGTATTTTCAAGACACCGCTGACG
>JAXHNF010000014.1:0-167644 GCA_034520745.1 Alkalibacterium sp. | reverse complement strand
TAAGATTTGAAGTCGTTTTTCTTGACAGCAAGAAGAGGGAGAAATGTTTATTGTCAGTGAACATTGATTCTCTCTTCTTTCGTCCTAAACTCAAACAGAGACAAAATAAAGGGGGGATACGATGGAAGGGTTATTACCTATATGGAAAGAACGAGGAACTGACAAGCCATGACTGTGTCTTCAAGCTGAGAAAAATCCTAAAACGACAGATCGGCCATTCCGGCACACTGGATCCGGATGTCGACAGGTGTACTGCCCGTAGCGATCGGGAAAGCAACCAAGGCTAATCGAGCACATGATGGATTCCAAAAAAGTGTACACCGGTGAGATCACCTTCGGTTATTCGACCACCACAAAAGACCGTTCGGGTGAGGTCGTGGAAAGAAAACCTGGCAGATCAGACAATTGATGAAGAAGACATCGACCGAACGTTGTCTGATTTCAGCGGCCTGATCACTCAAACGCCTCCGATGTATCTCGGCCGTAAAAGTAAAGGGTCGACGGTTATACGAATATGCCAGAGAAGGCAAAGTCATCGACCGTCCATCACGAGAAGCCATGATTCTCATCCCTTTGACCGGACGTCAGCGGTAAAAAGAGATCCGGAAGAAGAGACACTTTCCTTCACGTTTAAAGTCGTCTGCGGCAAAGGCACATACGTCAGGACGCGGCAGTCGATGTCGGGAGAAAACTGGAATACCCGTCTCACATGTCTGACCTGACAAGAGAGGCCAGCAGCGGCTTCTGCAGCCGCTCAGAGGCCCTCACTTTAACTCAGGTTCAGGAGCTCGTCCTGATAAAGAAGACATCAGTTCCTGCATCTTTCCTCTTGAGCGGGCACTTCCAGATGCCGCGGTATGATCTGTCGTCAGAAGAATACCGGCAAGTTAAAAACGGGAGTGTTCTGGACCGCAGGAGCTACATGGAAAGCTAGACGAAGAGGAAGTCGTTTTATATTACAGGGATATGGCCGCGGCAATATACAAGGTCCATCCGACAAAAACAGAGTACATTAAACCTGGCAAAAGTTTTGCGAATGAATTGGTGGTGTAGAGATGGATATAAGAAGGATCCATCATCCATATAAGAAAGAAGAAATAGTTAAAGAAGATATCGTTCTGGTCCTGGGTTTTCTCCGACGGTGTGCACCGGGGGCATCAGGCCGTCGTTGAGAAAGGGATCGAGGTCGCTAGAGAAAGAGGACTGAAATGTGCTGTTATGACATTCAACCGCCATCCGGCTTTTGTGTTACCGCAGTTTCGATCCGGACAAGCACACCATCTGACTCCCTTGGACCGGAAAGAACAGATCTTCCGTGATCTCGGTGTAGATATATTGTACGAAGTCGATTTCACTGCCAAATTCGGCGGTTTGTCTCTCTCAGGAATTCGTCGATCAGTATATCGGTTGACTGGCACGCCGCAAAGTGGTTGTAGCCGGCTTTGACTACACATACGGGAAAGCCGCTCAGGCGAACATGAATACCCTGTATAAATATGGCAGAGACCGGTTCGATATCATCAAAGTGGATAAAAAAGTGGATGAAGAAGACAAAATCAGTTCCACACGGATTCGAAGGTATATCAGCGAAGGCAAGATCGATCAGGCGAATGAACTGCTTGGGTACATTTATGAGACCAGCGGCTTCGTCATACACGGAGATGCAAGAGGCAGGGACCTCGGCTATCCTGACAGCTAACATCTACCCTCATCCCTATGTCATGGTTCCCAAGCGCGGGGTCTATGCCGTGAAATTTTGGGTCAATGATGAATGGCTGGACGGGATGGCTTCGATCGGATACAACCCGACATTTGGTCACCGGCCAAGTGATTCCATTGAAGTACATATCTTCGATTTCAGTGAGGATATTTACGGTGAAGATGTCAAAGTGAAATGGGTCGACTATCTGAGAGATGAAATCAAGTTCAATTCTTGTGGAAGAACTGATCGAAAGACTGGATCAGGACGAACTGGATGCTAAAGAAAGTTTGGCAAAGGTCAAAATAAATCAGATTTAAATCTTGACAGTAATGGTCAGATTTGTTAAATTATAGTTGTGTTAGCACTCGAAACCTTCGAGTGCTAATTTAATGAAAGCTCAGAGTACCTGAAGTATACGAACAGCTGGTGTGCTTTTGCCTAGTCTCTAATGATGCATGATGCATCAGGGAGTGATAACACATGTTAACAAAGAGACAATTAGTTATTTGAGATGCGCTCATTCGACTGTATACATCAACAGGTCAGCCGATCGGTTCAAAGACCATCCTGATCGAAACGGGTATGGAAGCAAGTTCGGCAACGATCAGAAATGAACTGAGCCAGCTTGAGAAACTCGGATTCATTCAAAAAACGCATTCTTCTTCAGGAAGAGCGCCTTCGCTGAAAGGGTACCGGTTTTATATCGACCATCTCGTCCAGCCTCAGGAAGTGACGCAGGACAAGCTGAACACGATCAGTGAAGTCCTGGGAAATCACGTGAAGCAGATGGATGATATCATGCATCAGTCTGCACAGTTGTTGTCCGATCTGACTCACTATACAGCCATCGTGCTGGGGCCAAAAGCAGAGACGAGCCGTCTGACAGGTTTCAGGCTGCTGGCTCTGAATGACAATCATGTGACGGCCATAATCCAGACCGATAAAGGCACGATCGAAAACAAGGTATTTCGCATGCCTAAGACGATCGATGAATCAGATCTGGTCAAAGTGACGAATATCTTTCAATCAACATTAGTCGGTCATACCTCTACGGACGTCGCAGTGAAGCTGCAGCGGGATATCCCGTTTCTCATTAGAAAATATGCCTCAAATGCGGCGGAAATGTTCTTGTCCATCGAATCAGTATTCAAGGAATCCACTGAGTCAAGACATCATATTTCCGGCAAGTTGAACATACTGGATTTTTCTGAGAATATCGACACGCAGAAACTGAAATCACTATATACGATGCTGGACAGCAGCAGTGATCTGTATGCGCTGGTCGATCAGATCAATGATGATTTCGGTCGTCCGGATAGGTGACGAGATCAATCATGACTTACTGAAAGAATTCAGTCTGGTCACCACCACCTACAACGTGACCAATTATGGCAAAGGGATCATCGCGATCCTTGGTCCGACGAGTATGGCTTATGATGAAACGTTTGGTGTACTGGATGTATTCAGAAAGCAGTTGACACATACGCTACTGGAGTATTATTTAGGAATAATCAGGAAATGAGGAATAACCTTGAAAGAAAAGAAAATCAGCGCGAGCAGGACAGAAAAAGCAGAAGCTGAAGAAACCGTGAGTACTGAAGAGGAAGCTGAAGCAAACGACTCATCAGAAGAAACGGATCAGACTGAGCTTGAAAAAGTCTACAAGGAACTGGATGAAACGACTGACCGTTACTTGAGACTGCAGGCTGAACTGGCTAATACGCAAGCGAAATCAGCGTGAACGTCAGGATCTCCTGAAGTACAGTTCGCAGTCACTCGCACAGAAACTTGTTCCTGTACTGGACAATCTGGAGCGTGCACTGACGATCGAAGCGGATACTGAAGCAGGCCAAAGCCTGAAAAAAGGTATCGAAATGGTACTATAACAGTTTCCTTCAGGCCTTTAAAGACGAAGGCATCGAAGTGATCGATCCGCTTGGCGACGCCATTCGATCCTGATTATCGACGAAGCCTGATACACAGGTCCCGGCTAATGAAGGTCAGGAAAGCAATGAAGTGGCTCAGGTTTTTGAAAAAGGATACAAACTGCATGACCGCGTCCTGCGCGCTGCAAAAGTATCTGTAACACTATAAAATAAAATTGTAAAGGTGAGATAAATCATGTGGGAAAAATCATAGGTATTGACTTAGGAACAACAAACTCAGCAGTATCCGTTTTAGAAGGCGGAGAAGCAAAAATCATCCCCAACAAAGAAGGGAATCGTACGACACCTTCTGTTGTTTCATTCAAAAATGGCGAAGTGCAGGTCGGTGAGGTAGCTAAACGTCAGGCAATCACCAACCCCAACACGATCAGCTCGATCAAACGTCACATGGGTGAAGACTATGAAGTGGAAGCAGAAGGCAAAAAGTATTCACCACAACAAATTTCTGCATTCATTTTACAGCACATCAAAGACTACGCTGAAGATTATCTGGGAGAGCCAGTGACCAATGCTGTCATCACAGGTCCCTGCATATTTCAATGACTACACAGCGTCAGGCAACCAAAGATGCCGGCAAGATCGCCGGTCTCGAAGTTGACCGTATCGTCAATGAGCCGACTGCTCGCATCACTGGCTTATGGTTTGGACAAAGTGGATAAAGACGAAGAAATACTGGTCTTCGACTTAGGTGGCGGTACATTTGACGTATCGATCCTTGAATTAGGCGACGGTGTCTTTGAAGTTATGGCTACTGCCGGTGACAATCACCTTGGTGGGGATGACTTTGACGAGAAAATCATCGACTACCTGGTTGCAGAATTCAAAAAAGAAAACGGCGTCGACTTATCTAAAGATAAAATGGCCGTTCAGCGTTTGAAAGATGCAGCTGAAAAAGCGAAAAAAGACTTGTCAGGTGTTTCTCAGACACAGATCAGCCTGCCGTTCATCAGTGCCGGCGATTCTGGTCCATTCCACTCTGGAAATCACGCTTACACGTGCTAAGTTTGACGAGATCACTGACAGCCTGGTTGAACGTACGAAACAGCCCGTTCGTCAGGCACTGAAAGATGCCGGACTGTCACAGTCTGATATCGATGAAGTCATCTTAGTCGGTGGATCCACACGTATCCCGGCAGTTGTTGAGACTGTTAAAAAAGAAACAGGTAAAGAACCTAACCGTTCAGTGAACCCGGACGAAGTTGTCGCTATGGGTGCTGCCATTCAAGGCGGCGTTATCTCAGGAGACGTTAAAGATATCGTCTTGCTTGACGTCACACCATTATCATTAGGTATCGAAACAATGGGCGGCGTATTTACTAAACTGATCGACCGTAATACGACGATCCCGACAAGTAAATCACAAGTCTTCTCGACAGCTGCAGACAACCAGCCAGCTGTAGATGTACACGTCCTGCAAGGTGAACGTCCAATGGCTAAAGACAACAAAACACTTGGACGCTTCCAGTTGACGGATATTCCACCAGCACCACGTGGCGTTCCTCAAATCGAAGCATCCCTTCGATATCGGATAAAAACGGTATTGTCAATGTGTCCCGAAAGACTAGGTACAGGTAAAGAACAGAAAATCACGATCAAAGTCATCTTCCGGCTTGTCAGTGATGAAGGATATCGAACGCATGGTCAAAGAAGCAGAAGAAGATGCTGGAAGCAGACAAACAGCGTAAAGAAGAAGTCGAACTGCGTAACGAAGCTGATCAGCTAGTCTTCCAGATCGACAAAACCTTGAAAGATTTAGAAGGTAAAGGGACGAAGCAGACGTCGAAGAAAGCCGAAGACGCACGTGATGAACTGAAAGCGGCTCTGGGAGAACGACGATACTGAAGAAATCAAAGCAAAAACGTGATGCATTGAGGCTGAAACCGTTCAGGAAATGTCAGTTAAATTATATGAACAAGCTGCAGCACAGCAGCAAGCTGAAGGGGCAGAAGCTGGCCAGTCAGCGAGGGCGATTCTTCAGAAGATGTTGTAGATGCAGACTTTGAAGAAGTAGACGACGAAGAAAATAGAGAATAAGAAAAGCGATATAAGCCGTTTACTCTGAAAATTGTGGAAACATGTATGGTGGTGAACAGTACAGGGGAGCACAGGCGACCGTGGTTACTTTTGGGATTCAGACTTAATCGCTAGACAATTATTGTATTGATAATGATTTTTATCGATCTCAGATATTCGAAAAGGAGAAAGCACTTATTCCGACGTTTCAACAAGTGCTTTCTTTCTTTTTGGTATCCTATTGCGACCTTCGTCAACGTCCGATAAACGTTTAACTCGAATGACTACAATGATGGAGGAATACTATGGCTCAGAAAGAAGATTTCTGATGACCTGCTTGGTGTATGAGATATGCTATCTCAAGAAGAAATAAAAAAGCTTACCGCAAGCTTTCAAGAAATATCATCCGGATATCAATAAAGAATCGAATGCAGAAGACAAGTTCAAAAAAATATCTGAAGCGTATGAAGTGTTAAGCGACGAACAGAAACGTGCCGCCTACGACCAGTATGGTCATGCGTCCACTGATCCGAACTTCGGCGGCGGTGGCTTCGGCGGCGGATTTGGAGGTTCTGGAGCCGGCTTTGAGCCGCGCGGCGGTTTGAAATATCTTCGACCAGTTCTTCGGAGGCGGCGGAAGACGTCGGAACCCGAATGCTCCGCGTCAGGGTGAGGACCTGCAGTATGTGATGGACCTTGAATTCGAGGAAGCTGTTTCGGTAAAGAAACGACGATCCGCTTGACCGTGAAGAAGAGTGCGATAACTGTAACGGCAGTGGTGCAAAGCCGGGGACAAGCCCGCAGACCTGTTCGACCTGTCACGGTGCCGGAACGGTCAATGCGGAAAGGAATACACCTTTTGGTCGTGTCATGACCCAGCAGGTGTGTCCGACATGTAACGGGACCGGGAAAGAGATCAAGGAAGAATGTCCGGTCTGTCACGGAGAAGGCCATACCAAACAGCAGCATTCGGTCAAAGTCACAGTCCCAGCCGGTGTCGAGGACGGCAATCAGATGCGTCTTCAGAATCAGGGCGATGCCGGTGAAAACGGCGGACCTTACGGCGATCTCTATGTGATCTTCAGAGTGAAAGCGTCTAAAGCATTGAACGCAGAGGATCTGAAATCTCATTATGAGCTGCCGATCAATATGGTCCAGGCGACTTTGGGAGACGAACTCGAAGTGCCCACAGTACACGGCAAAGTGAAGTTCAAGATCCCAGCCGGAACACAGCCGGGACGACTTTCCGCTTAAGAGGGAAAGGTGCGCCGCGCCTGCGGGGGACCGGCAACGGGGACCAGCATATCAAAGTCAAGGTGGTCGTACCGGACAAACTGACGCAGGATCAGGCAGAACACTTGAGAAAATTCGCCGAAGCCAGCGACTACGATAATGTAGTTGGAGCAAGGCGACAGTTCTTTCTTCGAAGAAAAGGACGCCTTTAAAGATAAAAAGTAAGTCGAAGAAGGGAACAGTCTCATCACACAAAATGAGCCTTCCCTTCTTTTTGTCTTCTTGCTGGTGCTCCGCGTCCTTCTGTCTGCTCTCACGAGTCAGATATAATATTCAGCTGTTTATACTTGAAATTGTTGGATTTCCTGTTCTTTCGGTCTTTTGATCTTCAGTTAAGGGCTGTAAGTACCGAATTGCTCTCTGGTACTTAGCCCGTACTAACTGTTCAAAGTGTCGAAGTCACTGTACCTTCGGTCGTTAGTCTGAGCATAGGTTACCCTAATTACCGAACACAGCCCTCTTCGACACTTTCCACCACATTACCATGATCCAAACTGTCAAACCAGCCCCGACTTCGGTACGCTCGATCATGAAGGGTAGCCGTAACTGTTGAAGATAGTGCTTTTCAACACTTACGTCGATGCCATTACTTTCTAATTACCGGAACAATCTGTACTGTATGTTTATAATTGGCGTCCTAAAAAACACCTTGCTATAGCTCAAAAGGCATGAGTTACAGAAGGTATATAAATATTGTCGATTATTCTTTACCAACGTTACTTGACGAAGAACCGTCTTCTTGAAAGACGTTGTACTCGGTCTCATTGTTGGTATAATAGTAAGGAATGTTTTAGAGGAATGAGGAAACAGAGAAATGGATAAAAAACAAGCAAGAGCACGACAGAAACAGATCAGAAACTTTTCGATCATTGCCCATATCGATCACGGGAAAATCGACCCTTGCCGACCGTATTTTACAATTGACGCATACCGTTGCCGACAGAGAAATGCAGGAACAGCTGCTTGATTCGATGGACCTTGAGCGCGAACGCGGCATCACCATCAAACTGAACACAGTGGAAGTCATCTATAATGCGAAAAACGGTGAAACGTATATCCTGCACCTGATCGACACCCCGGGTCATGTGGACTTTACCTATGAGGTATCACGGAGTCTGGCAGCCTGTGAAGGGGCCGTACTGGTCGTTGATGCAGCACAGGGCGTCGAAAGCGCAGACGCTTGGCCAATGTCTATCTGGCTTTGGAAAACGACCTCGAAATTTTACCTGTCATCAAGCAAGATCGATCTGCCTGCCGCCTATCCGGAACGTGTGCGGACTGAAGTGGAAGACGTTATCGGACTGGATGCTAGCGAAGCTATTTTAACGAGTGCAAAAGCAGGCATCGGTATCGAGGAGATACTGGAACAGATCGTCGAGAAAGTCCCTGCACCTGAAGGGGACATCGACAATCCGCTGAAAGCACTGATTTTTGATTCGGCCTATGACGCCTACAGAGGAGTCGTACTGAGTATTCGAGTGATGGATGGCGTGCTCAAAAAAGGCGATACCATCCAGCTGATGAGCAACGGCAAGAAATTTGAAGTGACAGAAGTAGGCGTTTTTCCACCTGAAACCCATCGAACGTGAATATCTGATGGTCGGAGACGTCGGCTATGTCACAGCGAGATTTAAAACGGTCCGTGACACTCGTGTCGGGGATACAGTAACCTGAGCGAACAACCCGACAGATAAAGCACTTCCGGGATACCGTCGACATGAATCCGATGGTCTTTTGCGGGATGTATCCGACCGATTCTTCCAAATATGAAGATCTGAGAGAAGCACTCGAACGCCTGCAGCTGAATGATGCGGCACTCCAGTACGAAGCGGAGACGTCTCAAGCCTTAGGGTTCGGCTTCCGCTGCGGCTTCTTGGGCATGCTCCACATGGATGTCGTCCAGGAACGTCTTGAGCGTGAATTCAACCTTGACCTGATCACAACAGCACCATCTGTTATCTATAAAATCAATAAGACGGACGGGGAGTCCATGACGGTCTCGAACCCGTCAGAGATGCCTGAACCTCAGGAAATCGAATCGCATCGAAGAACCTTACGTCAAAGCGACGATCACTGTTCCAAACGATTACGTGGGCGCGGTTATGGAAATATCCCAGCGCAAACGCGGCGAATTCCTGACGATGGAATACCTTGACGATGTCAGGGTGAATGTGGTCTACAATATCCCGCTTTCAGAAATCGTCTATGACTTCTTTGACCGCCTGAAATCGAGCACGAAAGGCTATGCTTCACTGGATTACAAAGAAGCCGGCTACCGTGCGAGCAATCTGGTGAATGGATATCCTCATTCACGGTGAAACAGTGGATGCACTGAGCTTCATCGTTCACAAGGAGTTTTCATATGAACGCGGACGTTCGGTCGTTGAACAGCTGAAAAGACGATCCCAAGACAGCAGTTTGAGATCCCTATCCAGGCAACCATCGGTCAGAGCATCGTTGCCGCGTTCAACCGTTAAAGCTTACCGTAAAGATGTAACAGCTAAACTTTACGGTGGCGACGTGACCCGTCGCCAGTAAACTCTTGAAGAACAAAAGCAGGGAAGAAACGCATGAAGAATGTGGGTAACGTCGACGATCCGCAGGAAGCCTTCATGGCCCGTTCTGAACCGAGACGAGGAATAAACGCTGATGTGATCAGCAGACTTTGATACGACAAATTGCTACAAAAATTAGGAAACTTCCATCATTTTGCCATCATAAGACGGCGGATGATGGAAGTTTTTATTTTATCAATAATAAAAAGCGAACTTTCGTTCCACTTTTTGTAACCTTCATAGCTTGAAAAACGAATGTATGTTCTTTTTCCTGAAAGTAAAAGGCCCAAGCCTAAACTTTCATAGTCAATTAAAAATCCTACAGAAAACTCTAAATCATCTGAGAAATTATTGCAAAGTTTCCATTCAGACAGTCCACTTCCGACACGATGCACCTCACGTTGCTGATTTCTTCAGGATTGCCTTCATAAAAGAAATCCCGCCGGTTTTCCCGCTCACTTCGCCATAGAAACTCCTCATCCCCACTGAATCACTCATAAATATATCTGCCTCTGACTTGATTCCCTGGATATTAGTGTACAACAGTTCTTACCTTGGTTCTGGGCAGATCGCATTAGAGTTTCATCTGAAATTGCTGAAGACAAACTTCTAGCTCCAAAATGGAACCATTGGGAACAAGCTCAATTCGCCACCAGTGATATTCAATAGTATCTTCTATCTTCAAGTTCAAGGCGTGACACTTGTGCGTTTAGTAAAGTTACAGAAGTAACGGACCACTTTCTAAAGTCTCATTTATTCCATAATTGGTTGCTACAACGGTACGTTTTCATTCCATCTTCTTCAACAACATCAGTCACCAACTTTTTGCTCAGGTGAGTCACCGTCTTCTTCCTGATCATCTTCAACTACTTCCTCAGTTTCGTCTTTGCTTGCCTCGACATCATCGTCGTCTTCCCCAGTGTCGTCTTCCCGTACGTAACCTCTTCTGTTTCTTCTTCCACATCTTCAGATGCTTCTGATTCACAAGCAGCATAATAGGCAGAAGCGCTAGCGGCCATTTCGACAATAACCATTTATTCAACATCACTTATTCATCTTCCATTCCATTTATATTTTTAAAAGCAGGTGTATTCATGACAACTCTTCATGTTCCAAGGGCATGACGTAATTCGAGGGGGGCAGTACGAATAGCCTTTTGGGTGAAGTATTTTAGCCCCCATCATTTGATAAAACAGCCGGACTTCCTGAGGAGCTTTGCATATTGATCAATTGAAATTATCTTCAAAGGGAACATCATATGATTGATTATAAGTATACTCTATTAACATTAAGGGGTCTAACGTTCTAGTCCAATACGCTGTGATCACGCGATCACCAATTCAGCAATCCTTTCACCTCATCTTGAACCTTACCGGCTTATTCTCTCTGTAAGCTTATCCCAGTAGAAAGTAGTGAGGATATCAGTACAGTAGCAAGTGATTCGGGCGTGTTCGTTCAGTACATAATTAAAATTCGAACATAGATGTCTCGGTGACTGCAGTATGTGAAGGCTAGAGACAAAGAAATACCCATTTAAGTAAGTATGGTAAATCCTGACTCATCCTAGAGCGTTACGACCTCAACAATCAAATGCAGTGGAAGTCTAAAAGTAGAAGTCACGTACACGAAGCAAATTCCTCGGGTTAGACAGTTACTGGTAAACCAGACAATCACTGTTTACAAATACTCGAATTTGGAGCCTAAGAATAGACAAGCGCTTATCGTTCATAGGCACGACGGAGTTCCGAATTATGAGAAGGAGAAATAATGTACGGTCTGGTATACGTCCACTGATCAGCAGTTTGAATGGACATAGTAAATGATACATACCAGTAAAGATATAACCGTTCAGTAGAAAGTTATTTCACGGAAGAAAATAATTGGGAAGTACGATCGTTTTTATCTTCAATTAAACCGGAGAGCGTTTATTAGATAAGCGATTCCGCATGTAGTATTGGTGTATGCTTTGATGATAAATCCAGATAGAACAAGGGCTCTTACATCCAGATAGTAACAACGTGATCATCGGATATGCAGACTGGCACACCCGGAAAGGTACGGTCTATTTCTTTAAGAGCACCAAGTCAATGCGGGATGTTCGCTTGGGGTATCGAAGTCACGCAGACAAGTAAAACTACATGTTACTGGATTTTATATCTTTAGATAATTTTACGACAGGGAATGAAACAGCGCTAGACGTGTTAAAAAAATCATATCGGTTTACAAGATTGCAGCCGACCCCGAATTAGGAGAAGGGAGGTTCGTGAAAAAGCTCTTCACATATAAGTTTGAAGCGGGGAGAAAACTTTAAACGTTCTGAAGACAGCTTGCGATAACGATCAAAGATGCTACACAAATGGTCAATTCTTTAACTAGTCTATATCCATGAGACAATGGCGTACCATCAATAAAACTGTAGGAACCCTAATGAATGATATTCTGATTAATAGTCTAACTGTAAGAATCAAAATAGGGCAAGGTGGCGATGAAGCAAGGGCCCTCCCGTATATCGAGAATGCGGTTGAAGTCTTTACTGGAAGAGCCCAAAGATAATGAGAATATCTAATAATTATCGGCGCAATCGGTATAATTCTGCTATCATTTTATATAGTAGGAGGCGATACATTGGAGATTGAAGAATTAAAGAGAACTTGATAACAAAGCAGGGGGAATGATTTCATTGGTTATATAGATGCAAACTTCTCAGTCCTACCCAGATGAGACCTGAAAGTGTAAGACTTTATGAAATTGACAATAATGTAAAGTAAGTTAAAAAGCCTTACTGTAGTAGAGAAGGCAATTCTATTAGGTAAGTTAGAAAAGATTATCCAGAAATTCTAAAGCCACGAATATAGCCTTGGTACTGATCACTGTATTTATAGCAGTAATTACTGACTATGGTAAAATAATTGAATTGATAATTCATGCAGTATGGGATGATGCCAAGCAGAAAATGTTCTCTCTTAGCATTACTGTAATAGCAGTCTCTAGCGATACTGGGCTATCTGGCAAATCACTTTGATAAATCGTAGAAGGAGAACGCTTACGTCTTGTTATTTTAAGTCATTACTCGAAAATCTAAAAAAGACTGAATATTCGATAAAAAAGCCGAGAGTAGTCCGTACCGAGCTACTCTTTCGACTTTAAATCCTAGGTACTGGAGAGTTCTTAACAACTGTGACTGCTTTATGTATCAAATATTGTATAATTGACCCATAAAGGAGTTGAAAGTAAGATGAAGAAGAAGAGAAGGGATATTCTTTTACGAGAATTAGAAACACAAGTACACTTTGCACCGATGTCTTTCGAAGAACTTCAAGACATTCTTATAAAATCGGATCATAGAAGCAGGAAATAGATATTAGTCCTTTTGCGGGTACCATATTGTCAGAACCTTATAATATATTCAGGAAATATATCAAAAATATTATGGGGTGTACGTAAGCAAAAAAAGAAGTGACTGATGCTGAAATAGAATGAAAGAGAGAAGCGAATTAAGGTCATTTCGATCCCACGAGAAGACTCTCCTCTGAAAAAACAGATTAATAAGAAACGCTTTAGAACATGCTGATGAAAAACTCGAAGAATTTTCAAATAATGAAAGAAGTTCTTGTTATTGATAAATATTTCGGTCCGCCTCGAAATTTAATCAGCTTCGGAAGATGATTCAGTTTACGATGCTTCTAAAGAAAGAAAGAATCTTAGATATTATAATCCAGAAACCAAAAATATTTCGTTTCTATGGTGCTAGTACTCAAAATATCGAAAGACTTGTCCAGAGAAATTACAAAAGCTGAAAGAAAAATATTGATATGTGCAAGAGTAAGAATAATTTTTATTAAATTATTATACAGTCTGCCCGTAAAGTAGGTTCTTTTAATTTATACTGAAAAAGGAAGCGTGGGGGATGGACGAACAAGGCAACTGGTACTCATTTAAAGAACTAATTGAATTAATTTCAGGATGAAGAGACGAACTGAAAGAAACACGACATATTATAAGTAAAAACAATGGGCTCAGAGAAAAGATCGAAAACAGAAATAGTCGAAGACAAAGTGAGGCATATTGAAAGTTTTAAAGAAGCGAAAAGCGGTTTTGGAACAATCTGTACGAGATTGGGGCGCGGGAAGGCGGATCTTCGGTTTTGTCACATTAGTTGTTTTACTTAGCCAATATATTTACGGAGGAAATGATGAAAAATATTAACTGGAAAGTAAGGCTTAAACATAAACGTTTTTTAATGGAAGTGGGAAAGCTTTTATTTTACACTAAGCCCGTCTTAGGATCATGGCTCTTTTATATATCCATGTGTTACCAGGTATTGAAGAAGAGTTATAGGAAATACTACTGATGGTGCTCGCAGGTGTGGGGCTCATAGAAGATTATACGGCTGAAGGATTCGGAGACAACAGTCAGCAAGCACTCCACTTATGAACGTCTTTGAAAGAAGATGATAAATAATGATACTAGGAATGTTTTTAGAATCATCCAAATTTATTGACTACCGGAGACGGATAGACCGTGACTCGACAAACGATTTTCAAGTCTTAGATATGAAATGGTAAGACCCATATAGCCATTTAGCATTCCTAAGCTTTACAAGGCCTTCAAGATTCAACTCAAAAGGTTTTACAAAATTCCACATCAATGCGCATGTTGTCCTTGATGACAGTTACGTAATTTAATCGGATGGAACGATTAAGTTCTGAAATCTATTCATTGAAAACCTATCATGTCGGTAACTCTAATAATTTTCTAGTTGGCATTGTTAGTACAGGTGACTTCCGTTATGAAGATCCAACACACGTACAGACAAGTCTTTACGATTACTGGTTAACGTTCGAAAAAACCCCAGATACAAATCTAAGGTCCGATAACCAAAACCCAAGATTATTATGGAAATCTATAACTTGTGATCGTTGATGAAAAAGTATCAGCTGAAAAACCAAAAATGCCAGTAAAGTAAAATATTGGCTCTACTTACAAAGTCCAGGAAAGGAGACCTCTGGTCCATCGCTAAAGGCCGAGACTTTGACTACCACTTGGAGAATGTGAATCCAAAAAGAAGATGCACGTACACTGGAATAGGGCCAGAATCACATTCTAGGAAAGAGAAGAAGGGAGAAGGAAGGAAAGAAATCTCCTGCCTATCATAATAACTCCATTCATAGATAAATATCTATAGCGTTAGGAGAAGATAGATTCTTTTAAAACCGTAAGAAGAGAGCTGAAGAATGAGGACTTAAATACACAGAGGTACAGCAGAACAGAACTGGATGCGGTTGGGAATCTTATAAGAGACGGAAAGATATCTCACCGCAGAATATCACTAAAATAGCGGTGGACGGTAGTTGGGGGCCACCATAGATGAAACGTCTACATGTATTGGGGACGCAAGTAACCGGCTTAATTGGCGGTCAGGCTCCATGCAGTCATTAACAATATTCCGTCAGCTGCGTTCTGGAAAAGCGGCTCTATGCTAGTTAAGGAAGGGCTACGACTAGGCGTTAAAGTCATGGTTCATTCGCTTTAAAATATGTAGAGTTTTGCAAAAACGTATGGTATTTTAATAGGTGCTATCAGTCGAACGTAATAGTTCAGTTGTCAAAGAAATATGGGGTTATGATTTACCTCAAAATTAATTTCAATACAAATTCAAATCCCCACCTAAACGGTGGGGGCTTTTTTGAATAAAGAATGTGTTGCTTTTTTTAATATGTATCATATAATTAAATTACCTTTTAGGTAATATTTTATGTTGGGTTAATATGAAGATTGATTATAGAAATGATAAAGTTGAAAATCAATGCACGAAATTGAAAAGAGTGAAAAGGAATTTTGTAAAAGTTGCAATTAAAACTTTTGAAATTAATAAACTTGATCGAAGCGGCTGAATCTCAAAACTTCCATAATGGAACTTTCCAAAATATCATTTTCATAACTAAAGAAAAAAAGAAGGTTTATACTCAATTGATATTGATGGTCGAAAATAAGTAGCTACAGGCTCATTGTTACATTTAATAATGAGACTCAGAAGTCTTCTCTTGATGCAAAGTCAATTGAAGTTATAACGATTGAGGAGGTCAGTAAACATTAAAATGAGAACGAGTTAATTTACATAAAAAAAGTCAAATCCGTTTTCATCCTGGACCTATATTGAAGATGTGGTTGAAGACTTGAATATTACTTGATAGCTGAGTTTGCCGTAACGGTTAGGTACATCTAGTAAGACAGTAAGAAATGAATCAATGGTGAAGAAGAATAAGTAATGATATTGCTAATAATTGTGAATCACAGGCGTTCATTAAAACGTGGATGGATTGCAAACCACCGATGATTTAAAAGGTAGATCAATTGAGGATTCAAAAACAGAAGACGAAAAAAATCAAAGTATGTAAATTAATTGATTTTTCATATCAAAAGAGATAAACTTGTTGAAGAAAAATGTTATATGAAGAAAAAATAGAAGAACTTAGAAAATTGCTTAATATATCAAGTTTATCTATGTTGTATGAAATTGAGGAATCTGTTAGCTTAGTAGAAAATTTAGAATTCAAGAAAAATCAATTGTTAACTCAAATATCATGTTGGAATCAGCGATCAATACTGCCAGAAACAAAACTGATATAAAGCACAAGCAAGAGTAAAGTTAGTAAAAAGAACCGCCGAATATTAAAAAGAATGACGTTGCAAAGTCCTAAGTCGAAACTTTCATCCCGTATTAGAAAGTAAACGTTGCTGAATGTGGTATCGTATTAGTTGCCTTACCGAAAATTAAAAAATGCAAACTTAAACGGAGCTACTAAAAAGTTTTAAAAATGGAAGCGTACTGTTACTGATTACTGATCGAGATAGAAGATCCGACATATTTTGGTTCTTCATCGATGCATGAATTAGGTCATATTTTACCATAATGATCTTCATTCTAACTATGAGTAAAATTGAAAGTCTACAGAATCGAAGAAGAGTAAAACTAGCTGATACATTTGCTCAAAAACTTTTTCAATTCCTGCCGACTTATATAGTAATTTCGCTAAAAGTCGAAAAGCCTTAACGCAAAAACGATATTAGAAATTTCCGAAAAAGCTTGAAATCCATCCAAGTATTTTAGTTGGTAGATTACATAAATGAGAAAATATCTAGAGCCAAAAAGTGAATTTAATGAATTTAGAAGAGCACCAGAAGCGTTAAAATATAAAAGCAAAAAGTGACACACAAATATTAATAGATGATGCAAATGAAAGACAGACGAATAAAAATAGTTCAGACTGACAATCGGCTCTATTTTTTATTTGTCTGACAAGCCACTGATCGGGGTTTCCTCGAGAACAAGTATATTTTGAATGATGCAAAAATTGTATCATTTTCTGATTTATAGACATTCATTGTTACTTTTGATCCAGATTGAAATTAAAATCGTATTTAGTCTTCTGATGAAGAAGGGTACTTCCGTTTCTTGGACATTTCAATCCACTTGTAACATTGTAACATCCTCGAAAAGAACAGAACTTTTCAACAGAAAGGTAATGCTAATAATTGATTTGTTGCGATTTTGCCAGTCATCGAGAAAATCAAGATATAATACCAACTACATTTGAATTAGAAACGATATCAAATACAGCCTCTCATGAAATCTCTATACAATAACATTATGACAGTCGTATACCAACTGTTATGACCCAGTCTCCAATTAAATGGTAAGCAGGGAGCCTTTTTCATGGCCGTCTTGAATTTATGATTACGAGGAAATAAACAGAGTACTATAAGAGTACAGCAGTCCTTTTGAATCAGAGAGATTTTTATATCTGACAAAAGAACTGGCTGTCCTTTTTGTCTTCTTGTCTGAGCTTTTTTTCATAATAGTCAGGTTTTATGAACGTTTCATGACTATAATAGAAGGGAAAAACGATGAAAGTAGGGAATGAGATTAAATGGATAGTGACGATCCTGAGGAGTATCATCATACTAAGAGCACTGGTCTTTCTCATTTTGCTTCATTATGACGTCGTGCCCGCTGACGTAAAGTGGTTTCGGAAGAGGAAAAGTGACAGAAAGACCAGTGCTATTAGATGATGCTTTATTGTCACTATCCATTTAATTTTATTTTCTTACTTTCTATTGTTTTTCCCTTCATCAGAAAACATCATAAAACCTGACGATTACTGAAAGTTATAAAAAAGCACAAAAGGACAGCAGCTTCTTTTGTTAAATAGAAAAATTCTCTATTTAGAAGGACTGTCTCTTTTATAGTATCTCTGTTTATCCCCGTCTAAATTCAAGACGGCCATGAAGGCTGACCATCATATCAGACCACACTCTATAACAGTTGATATTAATGAATAAAGTGTGATTGAATTGAAGATTTTATGAGAGGTTGTATTTGTATTGTTTTAATTCAAATGAAGTGGTATTAGATATTCTATTTTTTAAATTATGGCAAAATTGCAAACAAGAAATATAGCATTCCTTTGTTGAAAACTTACAATTTCTCTTCAGGAGGTGTAGATACAAGTGGATTGAAATGTACAGAAACCAAGTACCCTTATACATAGAAAGCTAAAGATGATTCTTTAGATATTCTCCTTATAATTAAAGCAACAATGAGGCTACCATAAATCAGAAAATTATAGATTTTTGTATTGTTGGGAATGCTATTTTTTAGGAAAAATCCTTAATCAGTGTTTGGAAGACCAACAGAAAACAGAGCCGATTATTAGTCTTGAATGATTTTCTATTTGTCTTATTTCTTGCATTATTTATTAATATCTGTTGCAATTTTTTCTTTTATATTTTAACGTTATATACTCTTGAAATTCACTTAAAAAAATCCATTTGGCTTGAGAACATTATCATTTTGATTACGACGCAAAAGACTTGATGGATTCCAGCTTTTTCTAATTCTAATAAAATTTCTTTGTTAAGCCATCAACTTTAACGAAATTATGATAGAGTTGAAGTAGGAACCGGTAAAGTTTTGAGCAAGGAGATTAGGCTGATTTCTCTTTTTTGATTATATTTATCAATTTTTTAAGAGTGAAGAAAAATCATTATGGTAAATATGACCTAATTCAAACACGCATTAATGGAAGGCTAAAAATATGTCGTAAAATCTTTCGATTCCAATCAGTAATCAGTAACATAATTCCATTTTTAAACTTTTTAGTAGCTTTGTGTTTAAGTTTGCATTTTTAATTTGGTAGGAATGCAAGATAGATGACATTCAAGTAATTTTTCCTCCCAGATTATAAAATTCATTAGGACTTTGCAAATTATTTCTTTCAACATTTGGTAGTTCTTTTTTCTAACTTTTTCTTGTCTTATTTTTATATCAGTTTTGTTTCTGGCAGTATCTATTGCTAAGTTCAACATGATATTTGAGTTAACAATTGATTTTTCTTTAAATTCTAGTATTTCTTATAAAATGCATATTCATTAAATTCATACAACAGAGAACGATATATTAAGGTTTTTTAGGTTCTTTTATTTTTCTTTAGCAAGTAGTGTTTTATTTTCAAGAGTTTACGTTGTTTAAATATGAAAAAATCAATTAATTTACATACTTGATTTTCGCTTTTGTTTGAAACCCAATCGCAATTACCTTTAAATCATAAGATAGTTGCAATTCCTATTGACGTTTTTAATAGAAACGCCTGTTGTACTTTGCTAATTTATTAGCAATATCAATATCACTTATTTCTTTTATATTATCTAAATTTAATTTACTTACCGTTGATGAACATGTATATTAATCGTTTTACCAAAATCAGCTTGATAATATTCAAGTCTTCAACCACATTTCAATATAAGATCCAGGATGAAAAGCAATTAACTCTTTTTTACAAAGTACCTCGTTACTCATAATGTTTACTGACCTCCTCAATCGCTTAATAACTTCAATTGACTTTGCACCAGAGAAAACTTTACTCAAGTCTTCACTATTAAAAATGTGACAATTAGCCGTAGCCACTCCTTCTACTATCAATAATGTTTAGTATAAACCTTCTTTTTCTTTTAGTTATGAAAGCGAACAATTTGGAAGTTGTTAATTTTAAAGTGAGACTGTTAGCCGCTTCATAAAGTTTATTAATTCAAAGTTTACTGTAAGTTTTTCCAGGTTTCTTTTTAGCTATTTCTTTTTCAATTTTCGTGCATTGATTTTCAACTTTATCATTTTCATATCAACTTCATTAACCCCCACACTTTAAAATTATTACGAAAGGTAATTTAATTATATGATACATATTTAAAAAGTAACACATTTTACTTTATTATCAAAAAAAGCCTCGCACCGTTTAGGTGAGGATTTAAAATTATATTAAAATTAATTTTCGTTCAATCGTCGCTGCATCTTTTCTACAGTCCTTACCATTTGTTTGATCTTATAGCACCTGTTTGGGCAGTGTCGATACGTTTTTGCAAAACTTTATATTTTAAAGCCGAATGAACCATCTACTTTAACGCCTAGTCGTTGTTGGATTCTCCTCAAATGAGCATAGAGCCGCCTTTTCTAAATTTAATGATGGAATATTGTTAATGACTGTATGAAGGAACTGTAGCCCTGTGCACTAAGCCGTTAGCTTGTGTCGACATGTTGTAGACGTTGACTGATGCTGGCCCCAAGTCACCGTTCACCGTCATTTTAGTGATATTTTGCGGTGGAATATCTCCGTCTCTTAAATAATTCGACAGCTGCAGGTTCTGGAAATTGCTGTACCTCTGTATCTTTAATTCCGAGCTCTTCAGCTCTCTTCTTACGAGCTTCAAGAATCTATCTTCTTGAAGCACTCTAAGATATTATGTAAATTAGTTATTACTAGAGAGCAGGACAATTTCTTTTTCTTCTTCGCTTTCCCTTCTTTGATGAACGTTATCACTTGGCCACTGCAGTGTACGTGCATCTCTTCTTTTGGATTAGTATATAAGTCGATTACGTCAAAGTCGGCCTTCAGCGATGGGACCAGAACGTTCAATCTTCCCGCGCTTCCTCGGTAAGAAGTGATTCAGTTTACTGCATTTTTGGTTTTTCAGTGATACTTTTCTTAGACGAATCACAGTATGATTTCCAATAAATAATTGGTGTTTTTGATGGTACCTTACGCGATTTATCTGTGGGTTTTTTTCAAACGTGCAACCAGTAACTGTAAAGATCTTTTTTTTACATTCTGTTGTATCTTCATAACGGAAGTCACCTGTCTGACAGATGCCAACTGAGAAGTTATTAGAGTTTCCGACATGATAGGTTTTCCAATCGATAGGATTACAGAACTTAATCGTTCCATCCGATTCAATTACATAACTGTAGCTGATAGAGGGACAACCATGCGCATTGATGTGGAATTTTGTAAAACCTTTTGCGTTTAATCTTGAGAGGCCTTGTCAAGTTTAGGAATGGTGAATGGCTATATTGGTCTTACCATTTCATATCTAAGACTTGAGAATCGTTTGTCGAGTGACGGTCTATCCGTCTGCGGTAGACAATAAATTTGGGTGGTTCTAAAAACATTCCTAAGTAATCATTATTTATCATCTTCTTTCAAGGACGTTCATCAGTGGAGTGCTTGCTGACTGTCGTCTCCGAATCCTTCAGCCGTATAATCTTCTATGAGCCCCACACCTGAGACAGTTAGCACCATCAGTAGTGTTTCCTATAGCTCTTCTTCAATACCTGGTAACACATGGGTATTAAAAAGAGCCAAGATCCTAAGACGGGCTTCGTGTCAGAATCAGAAGCTCCCATTTCCCAGCTTCCATCAAAAAACGTTTTGTTTCTTTAAGCCTTACTTTCCAGTTAACATCTCTCATCATTTCCTCCGTAAATATATTGGCTTAAGCAGAACAAGCAGTGTGACGAAACCGAGAATCGCATCCACCCCAAACTCGTACAGATTGTCCAAAACCGCTTTTCGCTTCTTTAAAACTTTCAATATGCCTCATCTTTGTCTTCGACTATTTCGATCTTTTCTCTCAGCTCCATCGTATTTACTTATAATATGTCGTGTTTCTTTCAGTTCGTCTCTTCATCCTGAAATTAATTCAATTAGTTCTTTAAATGAGTACCAGTTGCCTTGTTCGAATCCATCCCACGCTTCCTTTTTCAGTAGACCATTAAAGAGACCTGCGATGAGGGCAGACTCTATAAAAAGTAATTGAATAAAAAATTATCTCGAATTCCCCCTGCACAATACCTAATATTTTCTTTCAGCTTTTTAATTTCTTGGACAAGTCTTCCTGATATTAGTACTAGCACCATAGAAATAAAATATTTTGGTTTCTGGATGACAGGCATCCCAAGACTCTTTTCTTTAGAAGCATCGTAAACTGAATCATCTTCCGAAAGCTGATTAAATTTCGAGGCGGACCGAAATATTTACCAAGAACACAGATTTTCTTTCACGCATTTGAAAAAGTTCTTCGAGTTTTTCATCAGCATGTTCTAAAGCGTTTCCCTAATTAATCTGTTTTTTCAAGGATGCGTCTGTATCTGATAGAAATGACCTAAATTCGCTTCTCTCTCTCTTTCATTCTGATTTCCAGTAGTCACTTTATTTTTGCTTCGTACACCCCATAATATTTTTGATATATTTCCTGAATATATTATAAGGTTCTGACAGTAGTACCAAAAAGGACTAATATCTATTTCCTGCTTCTATGATCCAATTTTATAAGAAATGTCTTGAAGTTCTCCCAAAGACATCAGTGCAAATTGTAGCTCTGTGTTTCTAAAATCCCAGTAAAAGAATATCCCTTCTCTTCTTCTTCATCTTGCTTTCAACTCCTTTATGGGTCAATTATACAATATTTGATACATAACAGTCACAGTCAGTCTAAGAACTCTCCATACCTAGGATTAAAATCAAAGAGTAGCTCGGTTGGACTATGCTTGGCTTGCTTTATCGAAATATTCAGTCGAGATTTTCGAGTAATGACTTAAAATAACAAGACGTAAGCATTCTCCTTCTAGATTTATCAAAGCGATTTGCCAGATAGCCCAGTATCGCTAAGACTGCTATTACAGTAATGCTAGAGAGAACATTTCTGCTACTGGCATCATCCCATACTGCATGAATTATCAATTCAATTATTTTACCATAGTCAGTAATTACTGCGTATAAATACAGCGTACTCAGTACCGAGGCTGATATTCGTGGTCTTTAAATTTCCTGGATAATCTTTTCTAACTTACCTGAATAGAATTGCCTTCGCTACTGACAGTAAGGCTTTTTAACTTACTTTACATTATTGTCAATTTCATAAAGTCTTACACTTACAGGTCTCATCTGGGTAAACTAAAGTTTGCATCTATATAACCAATTGAAATCATCCCCCTGCTTTGCGATCAAGTTCTCTTTAAATTATCTTTCAATCACCAATGTATCGCCTCCTAAACTATAGAAAATGATAGCAAGAGTTATACCGATTGCGCCGATAAAATCACTAGATAATCTCACTATCTTTCGGCTCTTCCAGTAAAGCTTCAACCGCTTCTCGATATACCAAGGAGGCACTTGCTTCATCGCCACCTTGCCCTATTTAATTCTTACAGTTAGACTATTAATCAGAATATCATTCATTAGGCTTCCTACAGCTTTATCGACGGTACGATTATCCAGCTCTCTCATGGAGTATAGGACCAGATTAAAGATATTGACCATTTGTGTAGCATCTTTGATCGTATTGCAGCGGTCTTCAGAACGTTAAAGTTTTCTCCCCGCTTCAAACTTATATGTGAAGACTTTTTCACAAACCTCCCTCTCCAGAATTCGGGGTCGGTGAAACTCGTAAACCGATATGATTTTTTTAACACGTCTAGCGCTGTTTCATTCCCTGTCGTAAAATCATCTAATAGATATAAAATCCAGTAACATGTAGTTTTACTGTATCTTCGTGACTTCAATACCCCAAGCGAACATCCCGCATTTGACTTGGTGCTCTTAAAAATAGTACCGTACCTTTTCGGGTGTGCCACAATATATCCGATGATCACGTTGTCTATGGGATGTAAAGCCTTGTTCTATTTGGATTTATCATCAAAGCATACACCACATCCACATGCGGGAATCGCTTATATAATAAACACTCTCGGTTAAATTAAAAGATAAAAACGATAGTACTACCAAATTATTTCTTCCGGTGAAATAACTTTCTACTGAACGGTTATATCTTTACTGGCACGTATCATTACTACGTACATTCAAACTGCTGATAGTGGACGTATACCAGACCGTACATTATTCTCCTTCATAATTCGGAACTCCACATCCGCCTATGAACGATAAGCATTTGTTATTCTAGGCTCCAAATTCGAGTATTTGTAAAAAAACAGTGATTGTCTGGTTTACAGCAACCGTCTGACCCGAGGAATTTGCTTCGTGTACGTGACTTCTACTTTTAGACTTCCACTGCATTCGATTGTTGAGGTAGTAACGCTATAGGATGAGTAGGATTTACCATCTTACTAAATGGGTATTTTCTTCGTCTCTAGCCTTCATATACAGCAGTCACAGAGACATCTATGTTCAAATTTTGATTCGTATTGAACGAACACGCCCAAATCACTTGCTACTGTACTGACATCCTCGCTACTTTCTACTGGGATAAGTCTACAGAGAAATAAGCTGGTAGTACGAGTGAGGTGAAAGGATTGTTGAATTGGTTGAGTAATCGTGTGATCCAGGTTCTGGAGCGTTAGACCCTTTAATATTAATAGAGTATACTTATAGTAAATTATATGATGTTCCCTTTGAAGATAATTTCGTATTGATCAATATGTAAAGCTCCTCAATACTTTCTCCAACTATTTTATCAAATGATAGACTAAAATATTTTAACCAAAAGGCTATTCGTACTGCCCCCCTCGAATTACGTCATGCCCTTGGAACATGAAGAGTTGTCCTGATACACCTATTTAAAAATATAAAAATGGAAGGAAGATAAATAATGAAGTTGAATAAATGGTTATTGTCGAAATCGGCCGCTAGCGCTCTGCCTCTTATCTGCTTGTGAATCAGAAGCATCTGAAGATGTGGAAAGAAGAAACAGAAGAGGTTAATACGGGAGACGACACTGCGGAAGAGACCGATGATGTCGAGGCAAGCGAAGACGAAACTGAGGAAGTAGTTGAAGATGATCAGGAAGAAGACGGTGACTCACCTGAGCAAAAAGTTGGTGACTGATGTTGTCGAAGAAGATGGAATGAAAACGTACCGTTGTAGCAACCAATTATGGAATAAATGAGACTTTAGAAAGCTGCTCCTTTCTCTGTAACTTTACTAAACGCACAAGTGTCACACCTTGAACTTGAAGATGAAGATACTATTGAATATTACTGGTGGCGAATTGGTCTTTGCCCAATGGTTCCATTTGAAGTAGAAGCTTCTGAACAATTCAGCTGAAACTAATGCAGCTCTGCCGAAGAACCAAGGTACGAACTGTTGCTACAACTAACAGCCGGAATCAAGTAGAGGCAGATATATTTATGAGTGATTCAGTGGGTGGAGATTTCTATGGGGAAGTGGCGGGAAAACCGGCGGGATTGACTCCTTTTATGAAGGCAATCCTGAAGAAATCAGCAACGTGAAGACACATTGTCGGAACCTGGATCTGATGAAAATTTACGATAATTTCTCAGATGATTTGTAGAGTTTTCTGATAGATTTTTAATTGACGACACAAAGTTAGAGGCTTCGGCCTTTTCTTTTTACAGGAAAACAACATACACCGTTTTTCATAGCTATAAAGGTTACAGAAAGTGGAGACGAAGTTCACTATTATTATTGATAAAATAAAAACTTCCATCATCCGCCGTCTTATGATGGCAAAATGCTGGAAGTTTACTGATTTTAGTAGCTAATGTACGTATCAAAGTCTGCTGATACATATCAGCGTTTATTCCTTCGTCTCGACTCAAGAACGGCCATAACGGAAGGCTTCCTGAGGGATCTCGACGTTACCCACATTCTTCATGCGTTTCTTCCCTGCTTTTTGTTTCTTCAGTAGTTTCTGGCGACGGGTCACGTCACCGCCGTAAAGTTTAGCTGTTACATCTTTACGGTAAGCTTTAACGGTTGAACGGGCAACGATGCTCTGACCGATGGTTGCCTGGATTGGGATCTCAAACTGCTGTCTTGGGATCGTCTTCTTCAGCTGTTCAACAACCGAACGTCCGTCGATCATATGAAAACTCCTTGTGAACGATGAAGCTCAGTGCATCCACTGTTTCACCATGAATCGAGAATATCCATTTTCACCAGATTGCTCATACGGTATCCGGCTTCTTTGTAATCCAGTGAAGCATAACCTTTCGCGTGCTCGATTTCAGGCGGTCAAAGAAGTCATAGACGATTTCGAAAGCGGGATGTTGTAGACCACATTCACCCTGACATCGTCAAGGTATTCCATCGTCAGGAATTCGCCGCGTTTGCGCTGAGAGATTTCCATGACCGCGCCGACGTAATCGTTTGGAACAGTGATCGTAGCTTTGACGTAAGGTTCTTCAATCGATTCGATTTCTCGCAGTGTTCAGGCATCTCTGACGGGTTCGATACCATCATGGTACTCCCCGTCCGTCTTGTCGATTCTATAGATAACAGATGGCGCCGTCGCGATCAGGTCAAGGTTGAATTCGCGCTCCAAGACGTTCCTGGACGACATCCATGTGGAGCATGCCCAAGAAGCCGCAGCGGAAGCCAAACCCTAAGGCTTGAGACGTCTCCGCTTCGTACTGGAGTGCCGCATCATTCAGCTGCAGACGTTCGAGTGCTTCTCTCAGATCTTCATATTTGGAAGAATCGGTCGGATACATTCCGCAAAAGACCATCGGATTCATGTGACGGTATCCTGGTAAGTGCTTTATCTGTCGGGTTGTTCGCTAAGGTTACTGTATCCCCGACACGAGTGTCACGGACCGTTTTAATATCTCGCTGTGACATAGCCGACATCTCCGACCATCAGATATTCACGTTCGATGGGTTTCGGTGGAAAAACGCCTACTTCTGTCACTTCAAATTTCTTGCCGTTGCTCATCAGCCTGTATGGTATCGCCTTTTTTGAGCACGCCATCCATCAGCTCGAATACTCAGTACGACCCCTCTGGTAGGCATCATAGGCCGAATCAAAAATCAGTGCTTTCAGCGGATTGTCGATGTCCCCCTTCAGGTGCAGGGGACTTTCTCGACGATCTGTTCCATATCTATCCTCGATACCGATGCCTGCTTTTGCACTCGTTAAAATAGCTTCGCTAGCATCCAGTCCGATAACGTCTTCCACTTCAGTCCGCACACGTTCCGGATCGGCGGCAGGCAGATCGATCTTGTTGATGACAGGTAAAATTTCAAGGTCGTTTTCCAAAGCCAGATAGACATTGGCCAGCGTCTGCGCTTCGACGCCCTGTGCTGCATCAACGACCAGTACGGCACCTTCACAGGCTGCCAGACTCCGTGATACCTCATAGGTAAAGTCCACATGACCCGGGGTGTCGATCAGGTGCAGGATATACGTTTCACCGTTTTTCGCATTATAGATGACTTCCACCGTGTTCAGTTTGATGGTGATGCCGCGTTCGCGCTCAAGGTCCATCGAATCAAGCAGCTGTTCCTGCATTTCTCTGTCGGCAACGGTATGCGTCAATTGTAAAATACGGTCGGCAAGGGTCGATTTCCCGTGATCGATATGGGCAATGATCGAAAAGTTTCTGATCTGTTTCTGTCGTGCTCTTGCTTGTTTTTTATCCATTTCTCTGTTTCCTCATTCCTCTAAAACATTCCTTACTATTATACCGACGATGAGACCGAGACAACGTCTTTCAAGAAGACGGTTCTTCGTCAAGTAACGTTGGTAAAGAATAATCGACAATATTTATATACCTTCTGTAACTGCATGCCTTTTGAGCTATAGGAGGTGTTTTTTAGGACGCCAATTTAAAACATACAAGATACAGATTGTTCCGGTAATTAGAAAGTAATGGCAATCGACGTAAGTGTTCGAACAGACTATCTTCAACAGTTACGGCTACCCTTCATGATCGAGCGTACCGAAGTCGGGGCTGGTTTGACAGTTCGGATCAGCTAATGTGGTGGAAAGTGTCGAAGAGGGCTCTGTTCGGTAATTAGGGTAACCTATGCTCAGACTAACGACCGAAGGTACAGTGACTTCGACACTTTGAACAGTTAGGGTACGGGCTAAGTACCGAAAAAGAGCCAATTCGGTACTTACAGCCCTTAACTGAAGATCAAACAGACCGAAAGAACAGGAATTCCAACAATTTCAAGTATAAACAGCTGAATATTATATCTGACTCGTGAAAGCAGACAGAAGGACGCGGAGACCAGCAAACAGACAAAAAGAAGGGAAGGCTCATTTTGTGTGATGAGACTGTTCCCTTCTTCCGCTTTACTTTTTATCTTTAAAGGCGTCTTTTACTTTGAGAGAAACGAACTGTCGCCCTGTCTCCACTACATTATCGTAGTCACTGGCTTCGCGCGAATTTTCTCAAGTGTTCTGCCTGATCTTGCGTCAGTTTGTCCGGTACGACCACTTTGACTTTGATGATGCTGGTCTCCGTTGCCGGTCCCTCGGAGGCGTGGTGCACCTTTCCCTCTCAAGCGGAAAGTCGTCCCCGGCTGCGTACCGGCTGGGACCTCGAACTTCACTTTCCCGTGTACTGTGGGCACTTCGAGTTCGTCTCCCAAAGTCGCCTGAACCATGTTGATCGGCAGCTCATAATAGATTTCAGATCCTCTGCGTTCGAATGTCTTGGACGCTTTTACTCTGAAGATCACATAGAGATCGCCGTAAGGTCCGCCGTTTTCACCGGCATCGCCCTGATTCTTGAAGACGCATCTGATTGCCATCCTCGACACCGGCAGGGACCGTGACTTTAACTGAATGCTGCTGTTTGGTATGGCCTTCTCCGTGACAGACCGGACATTCTTCCTTGATCTCTTTCCCGGTCCCGTTACATGTCGGACACACCTGCTGCGTCATGACACGGCCAAAAGGTGTATTCCTTTCCGCATTGACCGGTCCGGCACCGTGACAGGTCGAACAGGTCTGCGGGCTTGTCCCCGGCTTTGCACCACTGCCGTTACAGTTATCGCACTCTTCTTCACGGTTGTAGCGGATCGTCGTTTCTTTACCGAAGATCGCCTCTTCGAATTCAAGGTCCATCACATACTGCAGGTCCTCACCCTGACGTGGGGCATTCGGGTTCCGACGTCTTCCGCCGCCGCCGAAGAACTGGTCGAAGATATCTTCGAAACCGCCACCGCCTCCGAAGCCGGCTCCAGAACCTCCAAATCCGCCGCCGAAGCCACCGCCTCCGAAGTTCGCGATCAGTGGAAGCATGACCATACTGGTCGTAGGCGGCACGTTTCTGTTCATCACTTAACACTTCATATGCTTCAGATATTTTTTGAACTTATCTTCTGCATTCGATTCTTTGTTGATATCCGGATGATATTTCTTGAAAGCTTGCGGTAAGCTTTTTTTATTTCTTCTTGAGAAGCATCTCTCGATACACCAAGCAGGTCATAGAAATCTTCTTTCTGAGCCATAGTATTCCTCCATCATTGTAGTCATTCAGTTAAACATTTATCGGACGTTGACACGACTGCGCAGATAGGATACCAAAAAGAAAGAAAGCACTTGTTGAAACGTCGGAATAAGTGCTTTCTCCTTTTTCGATATCTGCGCAATACTTACTTGCGATTCAGCGAGTCAAGCCTGGCTCGTTCCGCTAAACATTTATTCTTTTTCTTCGTCGTCTACTTCTTCAAAGTCTGCGTCTACGACATCTTCTGAAGAATCGCCCTCAGCTGACTGACCAGCTTCTGCTCCTTCAGCTTGCTGCTGCTGCTGCAGCTTGTTCATATAATTTAACTGACATTTCCTGAACGATTTCGCTCAATGCATCACGTTTTGCTTTGATTTCTTCAGTGTCGTCGTTTTCCAGAGCCGCTTTCAGTTCATCACGTGCGTCTTCGGCTTTCTTGACGTCTGCTTCGTCCACTTTACCTTCTAAGTCTTTCAAGGTTTTGTCGATCTGGAAGACTAACTGATCAGCTTCGTTACGCAGTTCGACTTCTTCTTTACGTTTTTTGTCTGCTTCAGCATTTTCTTCAGCTTCTTTAACCATGCGTTCGATATCTTCATCAGATAGACCTGAAGATGATTTAATCGTGATTTTTTGTTCTTTACCTGTACCTAAGTCTTTCGCAGAAACATTTACAATACCGTTTTTGTCGATATCAAAGGATACTTCGATTTGAGGTACGCCACGTGGTGCTGGTGGAATATCCGTTAATTGGAAGCGTCCCAATGTTTTGTTGTCTTTCGCCATTGGACGTTCACCTTGCAGGACGTGTACATCTACAGCTGGCTGGTTGTCTGCAGCTGTAGAGAAGACTTGTGATTTACTTGTCGGGATCGTTGTATTACGGTCGATCAATTTAGTAAATACGCCGCCCATTGTTTCGATACCTAATGATAATGGAGTAACGTCAAGCAAGACGATATCTTTAACGTCTCCTGAGATAACGCCACCTTGAATGGCAGCACCCATAGCGACAACTTCATCTGGGTTCACTGAACGGTTAGGTTCTTTACCTGTTTCTTTTTTAACAGTCTCAACAACTGCCGGGATACGTGTGGAGCCACCAACCAAAATAACTTCGTCGATATCTGACTGTGATAAGTCCGGCATCTTTCAACGCCTGACGAACAGGTTGTTTCGTACGTTCAACCAGGCTGTCAGTGATTTCATCAAATTTAGCACGTGTTAATGTGATCTCCAGGTGCAGTGGACCAGAATCTCCGGCACTGATGAACGGCAGGCTGATTTGTGTCTGAGAAACACCTGACAAGTCTTTTTTCGCTTTTTCAGCTGCATCTTTCAAACGCTGAACGGCCATTTTATCTTTAGATAAGTCGACGCCGTTCTCTTTTTTGAATTCTGCAACCAGGTAATCGATGATTTTCTCGTCAAAGTCATCCCCGCCAAGGTGGTTGTCACCGGCAGTAGCCATAACTTCAAAGACACCGTCGCCTAATTCAAGGATCGATACGTCAAATGTACCGCCACCTAAGTCGAAGACCAGGATTTTTTCGTCTTTATCTACTTTGTCTAAACCATAAGCCAGTGATGCGGCAGTCGGCTCATTGACGATACGGTCAACTTCAAGACCGGCGATCTTGCCTGCATCTTTGGTTGCCTGACGCTGTGAGTCATTGAAATATGCAGGGACTGTGATGACAGCATTGGTCACTGGCTCTCCCAGATAATCTTCAGCGTAGTCTTTGATGTGCTGTAAAATGAATGCAGAAATTTGTTGTGGTGAATACTTTTTGCCTTCTGCTTCCACTTCATAATCTTCACCCATGTGACGTTTGATCGAGCTTACTGTATGCGGGTTAGTAATAGCTTGACGTTTAGCTACTTCTCCGACCTGCACTTCGCCATTTCTTGAATGATACAACAGATGGTGTTGTACGGTTTCCTTCTTTGTTAGGAATGATTTTTGCTTCTCCGCCTTCTAATACGGCATACAGCTGAGTTTGTTGTTCCTAAGTCAATACCAATAATTTTTCCCATGATTTATCTCACCTTTACAATTTTATTTTATAGTGTTACAGATACTTTTGCAGCGCGCAGGACGCGGTCATGCAGTTTGTATCCTTTTTCAAAAACCTGAGCCACTTCATTGCTTTCCTGACCTTCATTAGCCGGGACCTGTGTATAGGCTTCGTGATAATTAGGATCGAATGGTTCGCCAAGCGGATCGATCACTTCGATGCCTTCGTCTTTAAAGGCCTGAAGGAAACTGTTGTAAACCATTTCGATACCTTTTTCAGGCTTTGGCCTGCTTCAGTATCCGCTTCGATCGTCAGAGCACGCTCCAGATTGTCCAGTACAGGAACAAGTTTCTGTGCGAGTGACTGTGAACTGTATCTTCAGGAGATCCTGACGTTCGCGCTGATTTCGCTTGCGTATATTAGCCAGTTCAGCCTGCAGTCTCAAGTAACGGTCAGTCGTTTCATCCAGTTCCTTGTAGACTTTTTCAAGCTCAGTCTGATCCGTTTCTTCTGATGAGTCGTTTGCTTCAACTTCCTCTTCAGTACTCACGGTTTCTTCAGCTTCTGCTTTTTCTTCCTGCTTGCGCTGATTTTCTTTTTCTTCAAGGTTATTCCTCATTTCCTGATTATTCTAAATAATACTCCAGTAGCGTATGTGTCAACTGCTTTCTGAATACATCCAGTACACCAAACGTTTCATCATAAGCCATACTCGTCGGGCCAAGGATCGCGATGATCCCTTTGCCATAATTGGTCACATTGTAGGTGGTGGTCACCAGACTGAATTCCTTCAGTAAGTCATGATTGATTTCGTCACCGATCCGGACGACCAGATCATCATTGATTTGATCGACCAGCGCATACAGATCACTGCTGCTGTCCAGCATCGTATACAGTGATTTCAGTTTCTGCGTGTCGATATTCTCAGAAAAATCCAGTATGTTCAACTTGCCGGAAATATGATGTCTCGACTCAGTGGATTCCTTGAATACTGATTCAATGGACAAGAACATTTCCGCCGCATTGGACGCATATTTTCTGATGAGAAACGGGATATCCCGCTGCAGCTTCACTGCGACGTCCGTCAAGGTGTGACCGACTAAATGTTGATTGAAGATATTGGTCACTTTGACTAGATCTGATTCATCGATCGTCTTAGGCATGCGAAATACCTTGTTTTCGATCGTGCCTTTATCGGTCTGGATTATGGCCATCACATGATTGTCATTCAGAGCCAGCAGCCTGAAACCTGTCAGACGGCTCGTCTCTGCTTTTGGCCCCAGCACGATGGCTGTATAGTGAGTCAGATCGGACAACAACTGTGCAGACTGATGCATGATATCATCCATCTGCTTCACGTGATTCCCGAGGACTTCACTGATCGTGTTCAGCTTGTCCTGCGTTACTTCCTGAGGCTGGACGAGATGGTCGATATAAAACCGGTACCCTTTCAGCGAAGGCACTCTTCCTGAAGAAGAATGCGTTTTTTGAATGAATCCGAGTTTCTCAAGCTGGCTCAGTTCATTTCTGATCGTTGCCGAACTTGCTTCCATACCCGTTTCGATCAGGATGGTCTTTGAACCGATCGGCTGACCTGTTGATGTATACAGTCGAATGAGCGCATCTAGAATAACTAATTGTCTCTTTGTTAACATGTGTTATCACTCCCTGATGCATCATGCATCATTAGAGACTAGGCAAAAGCACACCAACTGTTCGTATACTTCAGTACTTGTGAGCTTTCATTAAATTAGCACTCGAAGGTTTCGAGTGCTAACACAACTATAATTTAACAAATCTGACCATTACTGTCAAGATTTAAATCTGATTTATTTTGACCTTTGCCAAACTTTCTTTAGCATCCAGTTCGTCCTGATCCAGTCTTTCGATCAGTTCTTCCACAGAATTGAACTTGATTTCATCTCTCAGATAGTCGACCCATTTCACTTTGACATCTTCACCGTAAATATCCTCACTGAAATCGAAGATATGTACTTCAATGGAATAACTTGGCCGGTGACCAAATGTCGGGTTGTATCCGATCGAAGCCATCCCGTCCAGCCATTCATCATTGACCCAAAATTTCACGGCATAGACCCCGCGCTTGGGAACCATGACATAGGGATGAGGGTAGATGTTAGCTGTAGGATAGCCGAGGTCCCTGCCTCTCGCATCTCCGTGTATGACGAAGCCGCTGGTCTCATAAATGTACCCAAGCAGTTCATTCGCCTGATCGATCTTTCCTTCGCTGATATACCTTCGAATCCGTGTGGAACTGATTTTGTCTTCTTCATCCACTTTTTTATCCACTTTGATGATATCGAACCGGTCTCTGCCATATTTATACAGGGTATTCATGTTCGCCTGAGCGGCTTTCCCGTATGTGTAGTCAAAGCCGGCTACAACCACTTTGGCGTGCCAGTCAACGATATACTGATCGACGAATTCCTGAGGAGACAAACCGCCGAATTTGGCAGTGAAATCGACTTCGTATAATATATCTACACCGAGATCACGGAAGATTTGTTCTTTTCGGTCCAAGGGAGTCAGATAAGTATGCTTGTCCGGATCGAAACTGCGGTACACAAAAGCCGGATGGCGGTTGAATGTCATAACAGCACATTTCAGTCCTTTTTCTCTAGCGACCTCGATCCCTTTCTCGACGACGGCCTGATGCCCCCGGTGCACACCGTCGAAAAAACCCAGGACCAGAACGATATCTTCTTTAACTATTTCTTCTTTCTTATATGGATGATGGATCCTTCTTATATCCATCTCTACACCACCAATTCATTCGCAAAACTTTTGCAGGTTTAATGTACTCTGTTTTTGTCGGATGGACCTTGTATATTGCCGCGGCCATATCCTTGTAATATAAAACGACTTCCTCTTCGTCAGCTTTCATGTAGCGTGCTGCGGTCCAGAACACTCCCGTTTTTAACTTGCCGGTATTCTTCTGACGACAGATCATACCGCGGCATCTGAGAGAGTGCCCGCTCAAGAGGAAAGATGCAGGATTTGATGTCTTCTTTATCGACCAGTTCCTGAACCTGAGTTAAAGTGAGGGCCTCTGAGCGGTCAAAGCCACTGCTGGCCTCTCTTGTCAGGTCAGACATGTGAGACGGGGTATCCAGTTTTCTCCCGACATCGACTGCCAGTGTCCTGACGTATGTGCCTTTGCCGCAGACGACTTTAAACGTGAAGGAAAGTGTCTCTTCTTCCGGATCTCTTTTTACCGCTGACGTCCGGTCAAAGGAATAGATCATGGCTTCTCTTGATGGACGGTCTATGACTTTGCCTTCTCTGGCATATTCGTATAACCGTCGACCCTTTACTTTTACGGCCGAGTACATCGGAGGCGTTTGAGTGATCAGGCCGCTGAAATCAGACAATGTTCGGTCGATGTCTTCTTCATCAATTGTCTGATCTGCAGGTTTTCTTTCCACGACCTCACCCGAACGGTCTTCTGTGGTGGTCGAATAACCGAAGGTGATCTCACCGGTGTACACTTTTTTGGAATCCATCATGTATTCGATGACCTTGGTTGCTTTCCCGATCGCTACGGGCAGTACACCGTCGACATCCGGATCCAGTGTGCCGGAATGGCCGATCTTCTTCGTTTTAAGTATTTTTCTCAGCTTGAAGACACAGTCATGGCTTGTCATTCCTCGTTCTTTCCATATAGGTAATAACCCTTCCATCGTATCCCCCCTTTATTTTGTCTCTGTTTGATTTAGAACAAAAGAAAAGAGAATCAATGTTCACTAAACAAAGATTCTCCCCTTTTCTTATCTCAAGAAAAACGACTTCAAATCTTACTTATAGACTTATTCGTCCTGCTCTTCTTTTATTTTATTCAGCAGCTGATCGATCTTGCTGCCGTATGCAACCGATTCATCACGCGCAAATGTCAGTTCCGGTGTCTTGTACAGCGACAGCCGACTGCCCAGTTCTTTTCTGATCAGACCGGTCGCTTTTTCAAGACCAATTTGAGTGTGTCTGACACTCTCTTCATCATCAGATAAAGTGCTGTAGAAAATCGTTGCCTGCTGCAAGTCTCCGGTAACATCGACACCCGTGACCGTGACACCCTCGACGCGAGGGTCACGGACACGTTTGAGCAAAATGTCGGTTACTTCTTTCTGAATTTCCTGTGATACTCTACCTACTCGATAGTTAGGCATATTATTCACCTGTCCTTAAAAGTTTATCTTTTTCTTTCCACTTCGACCATTTCAAATGCTTCAATAACATCGTCAATTTCGATATCGTTGTAACCATCGATCGTCAAGCCACATTCATACCCGTTTCTGACTTCTTTTGCATCATCTTTGAAACGCTTGAGACTTGAAAGTTCGCCTTCGTGCTTGACCACGCCGTTGCGGATCAGTCGGATCGAACTGTTTCGTTTAATGACACCGTCAGTGACGAAACATCCGGCAATGGTTCCGACGTTGGAAACTTCGTACGTTTCTCTGACAGTCACTTGACCAGTAACTTTTTCTTCAAATTCAGGGTCCAGCATGCCTGTCATGGCTGCTTCGATTTCATCGATAGCGTTATAGATGACACGGTGTGTACGGATATCGACTTCTTCTCGGCTGGCACTTTCTTTTGCCTGTACAGTCGGTCTGACATTGAATCCAATGATGATCGCTGAACTGGCAGAAGCTAATGTGACATCGCTCTCGTTGATCGCTCCGACACCTGTATGGATGATGTCGATCTTGACGCCTTCGACTTCTATTTTCTCAAGACTTGCCGCCAGCGCTTCAGCCGATCCTTGTACATCAGCTTTGATGATGACATTGACTGATTTCAGCTGGCCTTCTTCGAGGCTGTCGAATAAGTTTTCAAGTGTGACTTTGTTTGTGGTTGCACGCTGTGCTTCTGTTGCTGCACTTGCTCTTGATTCGCCGACTTGTCTGGCAGTCTTCTCATCTTCAAAGACAACGTAACGGTCTCCGGCTTGAGGAGTCTCATTCAGTCCAGTGATTTCGACCGGTGTCGAAGGTGCCGCTTCTTTCACACGTCGCCCTTTATCATTAGTCATCGTTCTGACACGGCCGTAGGTGTTCCCTACAACGATTGGATCACCCTGTTTGAGTGTCCCTTCCTGAACAAGAAGTGTCGCGATTGGTCCCTGCGCTTCGTCTAAACGCGCTTCGATAACTGAACCGATAGCCAGACGCTTAGGATCTGCTTTCAGTTCTTCCACTTCTGCAACGAGGAGAACCATCTCAAGCAGTTCATCCAGATTCTGGTTGAACAGTGCAGATATCTGAACAAAAATCGTGTTGCCGCCCCAGTCTTCAGGGATCAGTCCGTATTCTGTCAGTTCCTGCATGACACGGTCAGGATTGGCTCCCGGTTTGTCTACTTTATTGACAGCAACGATGATCGGTACTTCAGCCGCTTTCGCATGGTTGATGGCTTCAACCGTCTGTGGCATGACACCATCATCCGCAGCTACGACAATGATCGCGATGTCCGTAACGTCGGCACCGCGCGCTCGCATGGTTGTAAAGGCCGCATGTCCCGGGGTATCCAGGAAGGTGATCGTCTTGCCGTTTTCCTTGACCTGGTATGCACCGATATGCTGAGTGATACCGCCGGCTTCGCCTTCAGTGACTTTCGTCTCACGTAAACTGTCAAGTAAGGTGGTTTTCCCGTGGTCGACGTGGCCCATGATCGTAACGGTCGGTGGTCGCGTGACCATGTTTTCTTCTACTGGTTCCTGTTCGAAGAACGTACTGAAGTCCGTCAGGTCCACCTGTACTTTTTCTTCTGTATCGATACCATATTCAGCAGCCAGCAGTTCGATCGTTTCTTTATCGAGCGACTGGTTCTGAGTGGCCATGATGCCCATCATGAATAGTTTTTTGACGATCTCAGCTGGTTCACGGTGCAGTTTTTTAGCCATATCGGCTATCGTCATGCCGTCCGTAAACTCCAGGACTTCCGGCAGATCTCTGTGCTTACGCGGTGTTGCAGAGACCTGTGGTTTCTGGTTTCTCTTGCCCTTACGTCTTCTTGCTCCAGCTGGTCCGCCGTGGATCCCGCGGTGCTGTCTTGAATTGCGTCTTTTTTTGTTTTCAAGCGTTTGTTTCTGCTTTTCATCCGTCGTGCGTTTAGGCAACTCAGGGGCATTGCTCTTGCTGCTTTGTGGTGCTGCTTTTTTTGCAGTATTTTTAGGCTGTGATCCGGCTTTTTTATTATTTATATTCTTTTGTCCTTTACTGTGTTGAGATTGGCTCTCATTATTAGTGTTCGGTTTCGTGTTCTTTCTTGGCTGTTCTTTCTCTGGCAGCCGGTTTTGACTGGCTGTTCTGACGCTGATCAGTTTTGGCTCTGCTCCCCTGCTTGTCATCAGGCTTTTTAGCTGATGCAGGCTTGCTTTGACTTGCCTGAGGTTTTTGGGCTGCCTTTTTCTGGCTGTCAGCCGGTTTTGATTTCGGCGCCTCTTTTTGACTGATTGCTTTTTTCAGTTCTACAACTTCATGGTCTTCCATCGACGTCATATGACTGCTGAAATTGAACCCCATTTTTCTTGCTTTTTCCAGAACATCTTTACTTGCCAAGTTGTTTTCTTTTGCGAATTCGTAAACTCTTTTTTTGCCCATATAATCACCTTCCCGTTCTTAATTAGAGCAATTTTTGAAGGGAATGCATAAAACCATCATCCATGAGGGCACATACTGTCCGGTCCTTCCCCAAAGCGTGAGAGATTTCTTCTCTGGAAAATGCTGTGACTAACGGCACATCATAATACTCACACTTATTCAAAAATTGTTTTGACGTATTGTCGCTTGCGTCGGACGCTAAACAGACCAATTTCGCCTTGTTCGTTCTTACAGATTGAAGAACTAGCGCTTCACCGGAGATAAGCTTCCCGGCTCGCTGAGCTAATCCCAATAAGTTTAAAGCACGTTCTTTATTGTTCATTTTCTATTTCCATTCTTGCCTTTTTGTACTCGATATAATCAAGTACTTCATCATAGAAAGAAGCATCGACCTGCGCATTCAGAGCCTGGTCAAACAGCTTTTTATCTTTAGCTTTGTTCACCAATTCCTGATCGAGTGATATATAAGCACCGCGTCCGTTTTTCTTGCCTGTCGGATCGATCGAAACCTCTCCGTCTTTGTTTCTCACGATACGGACCATTTCTTTCTTTGGTTTCATTTCGCCGGATACCACACATTTTCTCATAGGAACTTTACGCTTTTGCATGATTTCTCACCTTACTCATAATAAATTAACGTCCTAGATCTTCATCATCAGTGAATGTTGTTTCCTGATTTTCAGGGAACGTTCTGTCTTCATTATCCGTAAACGGCGGTTCGCCTTCTCCGCCAGTCGTCGGGGTCGGCTCGTCATCTTCCGAGAACGTCGCTTCTTCTATTTCTTCCATTGAAGCTTCAGAGACATCTTCTTCACCCATGCCGTCACGTTTCTCTGCGAATTCGATCAGATCTTCCGTATCATTCGGATCGAGTTCACCAGTCTGGAAGTCTGTCTCCATGACAGGTTCTCCCGGCTGTCTGTCCATCTGATTGCTGTCTTCAGCTAAAACAGTGGAATCAGAATCATCCGACACATTGCTGTCTTCATATTGAGTCACTTCAACGGATTCATCCTCTTGGAACAACGACGGCGCTTCAGAGATCGATTCAAGATCGTTTACGGCATCCGAGTCATTTTCATTCAAGGCTTCGAAGAATGAATCATCTTTCAGATCTTCTGATTCTTCCTTGAGAGCTTCCATGTCTGATTCTGACTTGATGTCGATTTTGAATCCTGTCAGTTTCGCTGCCAGACGCACATTCTGTCCGCGTTTGCCGATGGCCAGTGAAAGCTGATAGTCGGGGACGACGATCACACATGAATGCTGATCATCATCAAACTGTACATCGACGACCTGAGCCGGATTCAGAGCATTTTTGATGTATACTGAAGGATCTTTGTCCCACTCCACGATATCCATGTTCTCACCGTTGAGCTCATTGACGATCGCCTGAACACGTGCGCCTCTTGGACCGACACATGTACCGACCGGATCGACATTCTCATCTCGGGAGTAAACTGCGATTTTGGAACGGTCGCCCGCTTCACGTGCAATAGAAACGATTTCCACGATGCCGTCATAAATCTCAGGAACGTCCTGTTCAAATAGACGCTTGATCAAGTTCGGGTGTGTACGGCTGACAAAAACCTGCGGACCTTTAGTCGAATTTTCAACCTTGCTTACATAAACCTTGATGCGGTCATGTGTTTCATATGTTTCGTTTTCGATCTGATCACGTTTGGACAGGACTGCTTCGACCTTACCTAAATTGATATAGATGAACTTGTTATCCTGTCTTTCTACAGTTCCGGTCATCAGATCATCTTCATATTCAATGTATTCATTGTAGATGATCGAACGTTCCGCTTCTCTCATGCGCTGCATGATGACCTGCTTGGCTGTCTGAGCAGCAATGCGGCCGAAGTCCTTAGGCGTGACTTCAAATCTGATCTTGTCACCCAGTTCGTAGGCGATATTTTTCTCTCTTGCATCGACCAGGCTGATTTCGAGCTGAGAATCAAAAACATCCTCGACCACTTCTCTTACCTGGTAAACTTTGATGTCGCCTTTTTTTCATTGAAATCCACTTCAACGTTCTGAGCCGTCCCGTAGTTACGCTTATAGGCTGAAACAAGGGCTGCTTCAAGCGCATCGATGACGATCTCTTTGGAAATACCTTTTTCCTTTTCAAGGGTTTCCAGAGCAGATGCTAATTCTTTACTCATATTTTAACTCCTTTTACTCATTCTTAGCGTGCTTTAAAATCTAAAATTCGATAGCTAACCGAGCTTTTGAGATATGTTTCTTTTCGATCTCGATATCTTTTCTTCTGGTCTTGTCTTTGACTGTCAAAACGATATGATCGTCATGCCATTCTTTCAATGTGCCTTCAAAGACATTGCTGCCTTTTATTTCACCATGAAGGGTGACATGGATAAATTGCCCGACTGCATGTTCCATATCCTCATCTGTACGCAGAGGTCTTTCAGCTCCCGGAGAAGAAACTTCAAGGTAATAGGCATGCGGGATCGGATCAGGTTCGATCGCATCCAGCTTCTCACCCAGTTTTTCGCTGAACAGGGCACAGTCGTCCAGATCGACCCCATTTTCTTTATCGATGTACAAACGTAAAAACCAGTTTTTGCCTTCTTTTACGTACTCCACGTCGACCAGCTCATAGCCCAAATCATGTGCTACAGGCTGGGACAGGTCTTTCACTTTTTCAACAGTATTCAATGATATCTTCACTCCTCTCAGACATAATGCCTTCCGATTCACATTTTAAATGAAGGCTGTGAAAAAGAGTGAGCGGATTCGCTCACTCTTTCCTAAGTCTATCTCGCTCGATTCGTTAATAGTGTACCATAGATCCGGTCCTGCCGCAACTTTGAGACCTCTAACTTAGAGATCGAATAAAGACAGCTGGTTTTCATCAGGAAGTCCCTTCAGAGCCTGATTTGTGTCCAGGTATTCCATCACCGTTTTAGAAACCTTCCCTCTCCTTGACAAGTCTTCTTTGGAGAGGAACGGACCGTCTTTCCTGGCATCCACGATCGCATTCGCCACACTGCCTCCAAGTGAAGGCACCGCTCTGAACGGAGCGAGCAGGGCGTCTCCCTGAATGAGGAAGTCCTTTGCGTCAGATTCGTCGATATCTACCATTTTGAATGAGAAGCCGCGTTCTGTCATTTCATTGGCAAGCTCCAAAACAGTCAGCAGATTCTTTTCCTTCGTCGACGCATCCATGCCTTTGGCGGTTATCTCCTTCATCCTGCTCTTTATGCCTTCCTTGCCTTGACACATGGCTTCCAGATCGAAATCGCCTGCGCGGATCGAAAAGTAAGCCGCATAGTAGTAAAGCGGATGATGGACCTTGAAGTACGCGACACGCAGAGCCATAAGGATATAGGCTGCCGCATGGGCCTTCGGAAACATGTACTTGATTTTCAGACAGGAAGCGATGTACCATTCCGGAACATCATTGCTTCGCATTTCTGCCTGCCAGTCATCCGGGATGCCCCGGCCTTTTCTGACATATTCCATGATCTGAAAGGCCAGACCGTCCTCCAGTCCCTTATGCTGAAGGTAGATCATGATGTCATCACGACAACCGATCACTTCAGAAAGCGGGATATTGTGCTGCCGGATCAGTTCTTCCGCATTCCCAAGCCAGACATCCGTCCCATGAGACAAGCCGGAAATCTGAAGGAGTTCAGCAAAAGTCGTCGGGTTGGTCTGTTCCAGCATCTGCCTGACGAAGCGTGTGCCGAACTCGGGCACGCCGAGCGTTCCGGTTTTGGAATAGATCTGTTCTTCCGTTACACCCAGAACTTCTGTCCCGCTGAAGAGTTTCATGACACCCGGATCGTTGACAGGGATATCCAGCGGATCGATCCCTGACAGATCCTGAAGCATCCTTATCATACTCGGGTCATCGTGACCCAGTATATCCAGTTTCAGGACGTTGTCATGGATCGAATGAAAGTCAAAGTGCGTGGTCTTCCATTCAGAACCCTGGTCGTCCGCAGGATACTGGATCGGTGAGAAATCATAGACATCCATATAATCCGGAATGACGATGATCCCTCCCGGATGCTGTCCGGTCGTTCGCTTGACACCTGTCAGACCCTTTGAAAGCCGGTCGACCTCAGCCGATCGGTAGTTCAGCTGATGGTCCCGCTCATATCCCTTGACAAAACCGAATGCTGTCCGGTCCGCTATCGTACCGATCGTCCCGGCCCGGTAGACATATTCTTCCCCGAACAGTTCTTTTGTATACAAATGGGCTCTGGCCTGATATTCCCCTGAAAAGTTCAAGTCGATATCGGGAACTTTATCCCCGTTGAATCCCAGGAAGGTCTCAAACGGGATGTCCTGACCGTCCCGGTAAAGCGGTGCCTGACACTTCGGACAGTCTTTTTCCGGCAGATCGAAACCGGAGCCGTACTCGCCGCCGGTAAAGAATTCCAGAGTGCTGACACTGAATGCAGCGGTAATGCGGCGGCATCGGGTTTACCTCCGTGATCCCGGTCATCGTGGCTACAAAACTCGACCCGACAGACCCACGGGAGCCGACGAGATACCCGTCTTCAACACTTTTATGCACGAGTTTCTGTGAAATAAGGTAAATGACCGAAAAACCGTTACCGATGATACTGTCCAGTTCTTTTTCCAGACGCGCTTCGATAATCTCCGGCAAAGCTTCGCCGTATAGTTCGTGCGCCTTGTCATAACTCATTTTTCGGATCTCTTCTTCGGCGCCTTCCATTTTCGGCGTGAACAAGTCCTGTTTCACCGGCGTGATGTCGTCAGCGATGCTGTCCACCAGATCATTCGGATTCTTTATGACTACTTCTTCCGCTGTCTCCTCTCCCAAGAACGACAGACTGTCGATCATTTCGTCCGTGGTCCGGAAATAGACAGGCGGATTTTTATGCTGACTGACATGTGACTTGTTCTGCGTCTCCAGTAAAATATCCCGGTAGACACCGTCCTCAGGATTAATGAAATGGACATTGCCGGTCGCGATGACTTTTTTGTCCAGTTCTTTCCCGAGTTTAACGATGTTTTCGATGATATCTTCCAGGTCATCTTTGTTTCGGACCAGTTCGCGGTTGATGAGATCCAGATAGGCCTCTTTCGGCATGATCTCCAGGTAATCATAATAGGCAGCTTTCTTCTTCGCTTCTTCGTATCCGCGCTGCATCATGGCTTCAAACACTTCGCCCTGAGCACACCCGGATGAAACGATAAGGCCTTCTCTGTATTTGTCCAGGAAAGACCGGGGCACACGCGGCACACGGAAGAAATAATCGACCAGTGACCCGGAAATGACCTTAAACAGATTCTTCAGGCCGGCCTGGTCTTTCGCCCAGATCGTGACGTGACTGGGTCTGGATTTCTTGTAGGCGTCGCCGCCCCCCATGTACTTGTTCAGTTCGTTGTGGTTTTCGATCCCGTATTCTTTCTTCGCTTTCTTCACAAAGATCCAGAGCAGCTGTCCGGTCGTCTGTGCATCATAAATGGCCCGGTGATGCTGCTCAAGATTCACCTTGAACCGTTTGGCCAGCGTGTTCAGACGGTGACTTTTATACGAAGGATTGATGAACCGCGAAAATTCAAGGGTATCAATGACCGGAGATTCGGATGTCGGCATGTCGTGCTTTTTATAGGCAGTATTTAAAAAGCCCATATCAAACGTCGCATTATGGGCGACCAGGATACTGCCTTCTGAAAACGAACTGAACAGTTCAAGCACTTCTTTTTCTGATTTCGAGCCGCGAACCATTTCATCTGTGATACCGGTCAGATTCACCGTGGTATTTGACAGACGATGACCCGGATCGATGAATTCCTGAAATTCTGCTACGACGTTGCCTTTGTGCATTTTCACAGCAGCCAGTTCGATGATGTTGTCATAGATCGCCGAGAGTCCGGTCGTTTCACGTCAAAAACGACATAGGTCGACTCGTGCAGATCTTCATCGGATTCATTGTAAGCGATCGGCACGCCGTCATCGACAAGGTTCGCCTCGACGCCATAGATTATTTTGACATTATTTGCCTTGCCGGCAGAATGAGCTTCCGGATAGGACTGGGCGACCCCGTGATCCGTTATCGCGATGGCTTTATGCCCCCACTCGGCTGCCTGCTTGACAAGGTCCGCTGCATTGGACGTTGCATCCATCTGACTCATATTCGTATGGGCATGAAGTTCGACCCGTTTGTTTTCATCAGGATATGTATCCTTGCGTTTTGCATGATACGTCTGGGTAATATCCTGCACATTCATGACCAGATCACGCATGAACGTATCTTCCTGTATACTCCCTCTGACTTTCAGCCATGTCCCGGGTTTGATCCGGTCAAACAGTGCCTCGTCCTGCTCGTTGTTCGAGAACCTTTTGCAGGAGAAGGAGGATGAATAATCCGTGATCTTGAAAATCAGGAGTTTCCTTCCTGAGCGCAGTTCCCTGACCTCAGCGTCAAAAACGTAACCTTCCAGCGTGACGCGCCGTTCTTCTTCTTCGATGGCGATCATCTGCTTGGTTTCTTCATTAGCCGGGATCGGCCGGCCAAGTTTGATCGGTCCGTCAGCCTTGGTTTCTTTGTTCTCTTCTTTTTTCTTTTCAGCTTTCTCAACCAGACGGGTATATTCCTGAGCCATGATCTGATCATCTTCTTCTTTTTGAAGCTTGAATTCCTCCACTTTTTTATCGTGGGCGTGAGCGTCAACGACCGGAACGATCTTGAACTGCTTCGGAAAACCCAGCTGATGATAACTTTGCGTTATTTTCGGGAGAAAATCCGTTTCATATTTCTCCTTGGCCAGTTCCTGATCGATCAGAAATACCCAGTGATTCCCATCTTTACTCGGGTAGTTTTCAGCCAGTACCCGGTTGCAGATAGGCGAATCGACTCCGCTGAGATGACAGGCATACTGCCAGTACTGGGTGACCTTTTCTTCAGTGACCACGGGCTCTTCGGTGCAGGTTCAGACAGCTCTATCTCCAGACAGGACATCAAAGGACGCTTTCAACGCATTTTTCAGCGATAGAAACAGTGAAAACGGGAGGATGTTTGGGAATTTTAGAGTGATGTGCCATTTTTTCTGTTTTTTATACACAGTGACGGCTTCCACTTCCCCCTTTTGAAGCCATTCAGCTTCCTCAAGAGAGGGAGAAAAACCGACTTGTTTCAAGAGGGTTTGAAATAATTCTGTTTTGCTTAAGCTCACATTCAATCCTTCTTTCTAGATTCTTAACTTGCTGACTGATAATAACATAGAAAACTGAGACATCAGATGCCTCAGTTTTCCGCTTTTTTATGCTTGATCGTGGTTCGAAGTCAATATCTCTATAGTGTGGAAAATATCATCCACTTTCGTTTCGACCATTTCTCCGGTTTTTCTTATCGTGACCTCCACGGTGCCTTCGGAAGCCTTTTTACCGACCGTGATCTGTACAGGGTATGCCGATCAGTTCAGCATCCGTAAATTTGACGCCCGGACGTTCCTTGCGGTCATCGATCAGTACGCTGTATCCGCGGTCCTGGAACTCGCTGTACAGTTTGTTGGCCAGACCCAGCTGTTCGTCGTTTTTGACCTGAACAGGGATAAGGTGGACATCAAATGGGGCGATCGAGGACGGCCAGACCAGGCCTTTGTCATCTGCATACTGTTCAGCAACAGCTGAAAGGAGACGGCTCACACCGATACCGTAACTTCCCATGATAACCGGCGTCTGTCTGCCGTTATTGTCAAGGACTGTCGCGTTCATCGCATCGCTGTAGCGCGTGCCCAGCTTGAATATGTGCCCGATCTCGATCCCTCTTGTAAAACGAAGGGTCCCTTTGTTGTCCGGAGCAGAATCGCCTTCTTTAACGACTCGGATATCTGCGTACGTATCCACGCTGAAATCTCTATCCGTATTCACATTGGTAAAGTGCTTGTCTACCTGGTTTGCCCCCGTCACGCCGTTGACGATGTCCTGCACCTGCAGGTCTCCGACTGATCTTGACTTCTTCAGCCAAGCCTACCGGTCCGACATAACCGGGATGGGTCCTGAATTTAGTCTCTATGTCTTCTTCTGTCGCCGGTTCGACGTCTTCCGCATCAAGAGCCATTCTCAGTTTCACATCATTGACTTCCTGATCCCCGCGCACGATGGCAAGGACCGGGATTTCTTTGTCAGCCATATAAAGAACGCTCTTGAATACTTTCTTTTTGCTGACGTTCAGAAATTCTGAAACCTCTTCGATGGTTTTCTTATCCGGAGTGTCCACTTCCTTAAGTTCGAGCTGGACATCCGTTTTAGGTGATTTCTTGTAATAACTCGCAGCCATTTCCAGGTTTGCGGCATAATCAGTCGAATCGGAATAAACGACGGTATCTTCTCCGGCATCAGCCAGAGCCATGAATTCGATGGAATCTTTCCCGCCCATCGCTCCGGCATCCCCGATGATCGCACGGAAGTTCAGTCCGAGTCGCTTGAATGAATTCGTGTAGGCTTGAGCGATCGCATCATAGGATTCGTCCAGGCTCTCATAGCTGTCATGGAACGTGTAGGCATCTTTCATGATGAATTCTCTGCCTCTCATCAAACCAAAGCGCGGACGTTTTTCATCACGGTATTTAGTCTGAAACTGATACAGCATCAGAGGAAGTTTTTTATATGACTTGATCTCCTCACTGATCAGCTTGGTGAACGTTTCTTCATGGGTAGGACCCAGGATGAAGTCTCTTTCGTGTCTGTCCTGCAGTTTGATCAGGTCTTCACCGTACGTTTCATAACGGCCGGATTCTTTCCATAAATCTGCGGGTAACAGTGCCGGAAGAAGCATTTCAGAACCGTCGATGGCATCGAGTTCTTCCCGGATGATCCCTTTGATCTTTTCAAGTACGCGGTTCGCCAGGGGAAGGTAAGTGTAGATCCCGGATGAAAGCTGACGGATATACCCCGCGCGCAGTAGTAACTGATGACTGATGACTTCTGCATCGTTTGGTACATCTCTTAATGTGGGTGCAAATAATTTTGACTGCTTCATTATAAACTGATATCTCCTTCAATGATTAATTTAAAAAGAATGTCTGTATGTCATTCCATGTGACCAGCAACATCAATATAAGCAAAAACAAAACGCCTATCAATGTGATGTAGCCTTCTTTTTCCTCACTCAGAGGCTTTTTGCGTATGCCTTCGATAATATTCAGCAACAGCTTGCCTCCGTCTAACGCAGGGATGGGCAGCAGGTTCATGATGCCCAGGTTGACGCTTAAAAATCCAAGCCAGCTGATCAGACCGATGGCTCCGGCCTGCACCACAGCTTCTGTGGTCGCATAAATGGCGACCGGTCCGCCGAGCTGATCGACACTGAACCCACCGGTAAAGAACGAGGCCAGAAGTGTAAAGATCTGTGTGACGATAAAGAAGGTTTCAGTGAAACCATACGTCAGTCTGGCTCCCAGGCTCTCGTCGATAAAGGCCTCAATGCCGATGCGCCCGATGGTGTTTCCATCGTAGTCTTCGGCAGCCGGTTCAATGATTTCTTCGCTGACTTCTCCACTCTGAGACTCGACGGTGAAGGTCAAAGCTTCATTTGGATTTTCCTGAATGATCACGACCATCTCGTTCCATGAATCAACGTCCTGATCATCTATCGACAGAATCCTGTCACCTGTCTCCAGCCCGGCTTCCTGAGCCGGTGTATCTTCCTGCACCTCACCGATAAGTGCTTCCTGAGAACGGACGCCTCCCTGGACAAAGGCCAGAAGCGTGAACGCAAGTATGGCTAAGATGAAATTATTAAGCGGTCCGGCAAAATTGGTGAGCATGCGGTTCGGCAGTGACGCGCTCTGGAACTGCCGGTCTTTCGGCGCAATCTGTAAAATCGTTCCGTCTTTTTCCACGAGCAGCGCATCGCGGTTGACGTTGAATGTGGTTTCTTCAGTATCCATGCCAACTCGACCAGTCAGGTACATTTCTTCGTCAAAATCGAAAGACGATACCTCGACCGGGACCGCATCGACCTGTGCATCAGATGACTGAATATCTATTTTTTCAACGTTCTCATTGTTGTCCAGGGTCAGCTGCACAGACATTCCGGGTCTCAGATCTGCTTCCTCTTCATATCCGGCCATCCTGACGTAACCGCCGACGGGCAGCAGACGAATCGTATACGTCGTTTCGCCTTTGCGGTGATAAAACAGTTTAGGACCGAAGCCGATCGCAAATTCGCGTACAAGTATACCTGCACGCTTGGCAAAATAGAAATGTCCAAATTCATGGACCACAACGATGATGCCGAAAACTAAAATAAATGCCAAAATATTCTGAATCATATCAAAACTCCTTTATCGGTCATACAACACCCAGTAAAAACAGCATATTCAGTACCAGGAGCAAACTGTCGAATCGATCCAGTATGCCACCGTGTCCGGGCAGTAAATGCCCCGAATCCTTCACATGGTATTCCCTTTTTATCTTCGACTCAAGTAAATCTCCGATCTGCCCCGTTACTGATATGACGACCATCAGAAAGAAACTGGAAAAAAGTGATTCTGACTGCGGGAAATACAGCAGATAGGCAAATGCAAAAGCTGAAGCCAGAATCGTTCCGCCGAGAGAGCCCTCGATCGTCTTGTTTGGAGAAATCGTTGGTGCCAGTTTAGTTTTCCCTATTTTTCTTCCTATCAGATAAGCGCCCGTATCGGTTGCCCAGATGACCAGCAGCACCAGGATGATACAGAGACAGGCTCTGATTACGCAGAGTCACAAACGTATAAAATCCGATGCCGATGTAGATCATCATGAGGATGATCTCGCCGATATCCCGGGTGGTGGTTTCTGAAAACCCCAGTGAAAAGACAAAGAGCAGGACCATAACTAAACTGATCGTACGTGTCAGGACTTCAACTGCAAAAAGGATCGGAAAGTAAACGGAAAGGACCATCAAAACGACCCCTGCCAGCGAAAGTAATGCGGGTGGAGAAGTCAGTTTTATTTTTTTCATCAGCAGAAATTCGGACAGACCGATCACAGCGATCAAGGTCATTGCCAAGACCAACGGCCACGATCCTATCCAAACCAATGGTGTAAATAGTGCTACAGCTACAAGAGCTGTGATAATTCTAGTCTGCATATCCCATCCTCAGCTTTCTTTATTCTAGACGGCTCCGTATCGTCGCTGTCTCTTCTGATATTCCATAAGCGCCTGATCAAATACCTTGTCATTGAAATCCGGCCAAAGCAGTTCAGTGAAGTAGAATTCACTATAAGCATTCTGCCAGAGCAGAAAATTACTTAAGCGCTGTTCCCCGCTGCTTCTAATTAGCAGGTCCACATTCTGGTAAGGAGAAATCGAACGTGTGAATAAATGTTCTTCAATCAGCTCTTCTGTAATATCTTCACAGGAAATTTCACCATTGAGAACTTTTCTGCACAGAGTCTGCGTCGCTTCTTTGATTTCAGCTCGTCCGCCGTAATTGAAAGCAAAATTCAGCACCATCCCCGTATTTTCCCGGGTATCATCCATCGCTCGTTTTATTGCTTTTTTTGTGGAAGCGGGGACCTTCTCTTCAAATCCTATCATGTTGACTTTAACGTTTTTCTCCTGCAGTTCAGGAACGAAGCGGTCAAAAAACGGATCGGCAGCTGCATCAGAAAATGAACTTCCTGAGGAGGTCTTTTCCAGTTTTCTGTGGAAAAAGCATACAAGGTGAGAACTTTCACGCCTCTTTTGCTTGCCTGCATCGTTACTCTGCGGATAGCCTCCATTCCTTCTTCATGTCCGCTTTTTCTGGGCTTTCCCTGTTTCTGGGCCCAGCGTCCGTTGCCGTCCATGATAATGGCCACGTGATCCGGTATATTACTGATTTCTTGATCCATCATATTCGCGGGTGTAAAATATGGTACACCCTACCTCCTAAAGTCTGTGACATCTCTTCTCATTGTAGTAAAAAAATGACAAAATTACCATATCATTTCGATATTATGAGCATATCATTCAGTCATTATAGTTTGTGGACGCTTTTATATTTGCTATACTATATGTAGATTCATAAACATTTTTAATAGATCATCAAAGGGGGAATGCCCGCATGAAACGTCTACTGAAATACGTGATCAGCATTGCCGCAACCGCAATCATCACCAGACTTGTCAATAAATACATCATTGACAAACTTTGAACGTTACTGAAAAAGGAGAGCAAGCTCATAAACTTAGAGAATGACACCTCACAAAGAGGCATTCTGTTAAGTTTCCCTGTGCCGCTCTCCTTACTTTTTTAACCTTCTCATGATTTCTTTCTCTTTTTCTTCAGATAATTTGTCGATCGCTTTGACACTGGCATCAGTCAGTTTCTGGACTTCTTCTTCATACTCACGCAAATCGTCTTCTGTCAGATCGCCTGATTTTTCAGCTTTCTTTAGTGAATCCATTGCATCACGACGAATATTTCTGATTGCGATTTTAGCATTTTCAGCTTCTTTGCCTACTTGTTTTGCAATATCCTTGCGTCGTTCTTCAGTCAGAGCAGGAACAACTAATCTAATGACATTGCCGTCATTTGATGGCGGAATGCCGACATCCGACTGATTGATCGCTTTCTCAATATTACCCAGAGCCGTTTTATCATAAGGTGTAATGAGCAGGACACGCGGTTCCGGCACAGAGATTTGTGCCAGCTGATTTAAAGGCGTCGGTGCACCGTAATACTCCACATTTACACGATTAAGTAAACTCGGATTGGCACGCCCAGCTCTAATTGAACCCAATTCTCTAACATAAGCTTGCTCTGATTGTTTCATACGTTCCTGTGTATCTTTAAGAATTGCTTCAGTCATTATTGCTTCCTCCTGACAGTTGTTCCGATCGTTTCTCCAAGAACAACACGTTTGATATTCCCTTTTTCATTCAGTTTAAACACAACGAGCGGTATGTCGTTGTCCATGCTTAAAGACGATGCAGTCGTATCCATGACCTGAAGCGATTTATTGATGATATCCAGGTAGGTCAGTTCTTCATATTTCACAGCTGTCTCATCGATGTTAGGGTCAGCCGAATAAACGCCGTCCACATTATTTTTAGCCATCATGATGACATCCGCCTGCATTTCTGCAGCTCTCAGTGCAGCTGTGGTATCTGTAGAGAAATACGGGCTTCCAGTACCGCCGGCAAATATCACGACTCTGCCTTTTTCCAGGTGTCTGATCGCTTTTCTTCTGATATACGGTTCTGCGACCTGACGCATCTCGATCGATGTCTGTACACGTGTCGGAACACCTATATTTTCAAGAGAATCCTGCAATGCGAGACCGTTCATGATCGTGGCGATCATGCCCATGTAGTCAGCCTGAGCGCGTTCCATTCCCATCTCCGCCCCGACGTGACCACGCCAGATGTTTCCACCGCCGACAACGATGGCGATTTCGATACCCAATTCATGGATTTCTCTGATTTCCTCACAGATTTCCTGAATAGTTGGTGGCTGTATGCCGAAACCATTATCTCCGGCCAGTGCTTCTCCGCTTATTTTCAATACTATACGTTTATATTTCGGTTCATCCATATAATCTTTCCCTTCATCATTCATACACTAGTAATTCTACCATATTTAACGTTCAGCGTCATTAATTAATCCTGCTTTTGCTGTCCCTACAGTGCAGAAAAAAAGCAGGGATAAGCTTATCCCTGCTTTTGACCGATTTATTTATTGCCTAATTGACTTTGTACTTCAGCAGCGAAGTCTTCAGAACGTTTCTCAATACCTTCTCCAACTTCATAACGAATGAAGGATTTGATTGAAGCGCCGTTCTCTTTCAAGTATTCTCCAACGGTTACAGTCCGGATTTTTAACGTAAGGCTGGTCTACTAAACTAACTTCAGCCAACCATTTGTTCAAACGTCCTTGAACCATTTTCTCAACGATGTTTGCCGGTTTGCCTTCGTTTTTAGCTTGTTCAGTCAGCACGCTTAATTCGTGGTCTCTGTCTTCCTGAGCCACATCTTCACGTGTGATGTATTTAGGATTGATCGCTGCAACGTGCATAGCAACGTTACGGGCGACTTCTTCGTTGGTACGATCCTTCTAAAACAGTCAGAACAGTGATGCGTCCGCCCATGTGTTCGTAGTCGCCGAACACATCGTTATCTGTTTTTTCAACAACTGCAAAACGACGGAAAGTGATTTTTTCACCGATGGTAGTCATTGCTTCAGTGATCGTATCTTGAATCGTTTCGCCGTCCATATCTAATTGTAAAGCATCTTCAACAGAAGCCGGATTGTTGTTAGCTACTGTTTTAGTGATGCCTTTAACCAGGTTCTGGAATTTTTCGTTTTTAGACACGAAGTCTGTTTCAGAGTTGATTTCAGCAATAGCTGCCGTGTTTCCGTCGATATAAACGTTTGCCAAACCTTCAGCCGCAATACGGTCTGCTTTTTTAGCTGCTTTGGAAACGCCTTCTTCTAGGAATTAACAGCTGCGTCCATGTCGCCATCAGTTTCCACCAATGCTTTTTTCGCATCCATCATGCCGACGCCTGTTTTATCACGTAATTCTTTTACTTGAGCTGCTTTAATATTTGCCACTATATTTCTTCCTCCTCAGTAGATATATGATTCTAACCTTTAAGTTTAAATTATTCGTTGTCGCCTTCTACAACTTCAACGATTTCATCTAAAGAATCAGATTTAGCTTCTTCTTCGAAGCCTTCTTCTCCTTGGTTACCTTCGATAACAGCGTCTGCCATTGTTTTAGTTAATAATTTAACTGCACGAATAGCATCGTCGTTTGAAGGGATGATGACATCGATGTCATCTGGATCACAGTTCGTATCTACCATTGCAACGATAGGAATATTCAGTTTTTGCGCTTCTTTAACTGCAATGTGCTCTTTACGTGGGTCAACAATGAACAATACGTCTGGTTTGCGAGGCATATCTTTGATTCCGCCTAAGAATTTGCTCTAAGCGGTCACGTTCTTTGACCAATAGTCCCACTTCTTTTTTTAGGTAAAACTTCGAATGTTCCGTCTTCTTCCATTTTTTCCAGTTCTTTCAAGCGACGGATACGTTTTTGGATCGTATCCCAGTTAGTCAACGTTCCACCCAACCAACGGTGGTTGATGTAGAATGCGCCAGCTCTAACAGCTTCTTCTTTGATTGCATCTTGAGCTTGTTTTTTAGTTCCTACAAAAAGAACAGTTCCGCCATCTTCTGCAACTTCACGTACATAGTTATATGCTTTGTCGATCAGCTTAACAGTTTTCTGCAAGTCGATGATGTAGATACCGTTTCTTTCTGTAAAGATGTAAGGTTTCATTTTTGGATTCCAACGTCTTAGTCTGGTGTCCGAAATGTACCCCTGATTCTAATAATTGTTTCATTGATACTACTGCCATTTTGCATTCCTCCATTTGGTTTTGTATTTTCCTCCCCCAGCTTCATCTGCCTGAACACTCCATGGCATTTAGAGCACCATTCAGAGCATCCACCGAGGTGTGAAATTAGTGCATTATGCACCGCTAATAAGTATACTACATGTTTTACATAAAAAGCAACATGCGATCAAAAAAATCTTGCTTATTCCCCTCTCTAAAGCATACTATAAGAAGAATGTTAAAAAGGAAGTGACTAATTTGTTTTTCTCAACTGTACGTATCATCATGCTCATACTGGTGCGGATTTTAAACGGCAAACCTGAATATATCGGTAAAGAAAACTTGCCAAAGAATGAAAATTATATATCTGATCGCCCCTCATCGTTCATGGATCGATCCGGTTTATCTGGTTCTGGCTACCTCACCAAAGCAGTTCAGTGTGATGGCCAAAAAAGAATTGTTCAAAAATCCAGTGATAAGAAAACTTATCACTAAAATGAACGCGTTCCCGGTAGATAGAGACAATCCGGGTCCCAGCGCAATCAAAACTCCAGTCAAGTCGCTTAAGGAAACAGATCTGGGCCTGCTCATTTTCCCTACTGGAACGAGACATTCCAGTGAACTCAAGGGCGGAGCAGTAATGATCGCCAAATTAAGCAAAAAGCCCATTGTTCCGGCTGTCTACACTGGCCCGCTGACGTTTGCCGAACTGCTGAAACGCAAAAAAGCCGTTGTAAGAATCGGCCAGCCTTTCTATGTTGAAAGAAAAGTCGAGGGTGTCAAAGATACAACCGCCTATTACTCCGAAAGGATCCAGACCGCTTTTGAAGAACTGGAAAGATAAGTACCTTCAAGCTGAATATATGTGCAGGCCGGGATACGCGTCCCGGCCTGTTCTTCTTTGGTAGAGATCTAACTTCGTTCAATTCAATTTTCCACTTTAAATGGCCAGGTCGCGGAGACAGCCGATCTGGCTGCGTAAGTCCTGACTCGCTTTTCCACTGGACTGAAATCGGTCAGAACTCTACTCACAATTTTAATGGTGTCGCAACCAGTTGACCATTCTGCTCTTGAAATGGTCAACTCACCATCATGTTAATCTCTAGAGTCGACCATTCAGGCGCTCGAAATCGGCCACTTACCCAGCTTCACTGTCAACTCTGTTGAATGCCAGACCGATTTTGACCACCTCCGAAATAGCAATTCGACTCAAAGCTCCACTCGTAATCTGACCTCTCCAAGTCGAACCCATTTGGCGTTCTGACCAACAGCTCATGCTCCGAACCGGAACATACAACACCGGCGGCGTTCGGCCGTTTAACCGCAGAAAGAGGCAAGGCTGTCACCGACTGATGATAGCCACCCATTTTTTATGATCTTACTGTGTCTGCAGACCCAGATTCTGCAGTTCGTACATGTCTTTATACTGGCCACCGCGGTCGATGAGTTCATCATGCGTCCCGCGTTCAATAATGTGTCCGTTGTCCAGAACAAGGATCTGATCAGCGTCTCTGATCGTCGACAGCCGGTGTGCGATAGCGACCGTTGTCCGTCCTTTTCGCATGCGCTGCAGTCCTTCCTGGATAAGTGCCTCCGTCTCCGTATCGATATTGGCCGTGGCCTCATCAAGGATCAGGATCTTCGGATCTCTTACAATGGTGCTGGCAAAAGAGATGAGCTGCTTCTGACCACTTGAGAAACTCGCCCCGCGTTCGACAACTTTCGCATCATACTGTCCCGGCAGTTCTTCGATAAACTTATCCGCCTGAACGAACCGGGCTGCTTCAATGATTTCTCTGTCAGTGATCGACTCATTCAGTAAACGAATATTGTCCTTGATCGTCCCGTAAAACAGGAAAGAATCCTGCAGGACCAGACCCGTTCGTCTGCGCAGCTCCCGCATCGGGAACTCCCTGATCGATCTGCCGTCGATAAGCACTTCGCCTTCGTGGAAATCATAAAACCGCATCATAACATTGATTATGGAAGACTTCCCGCTCCCTGTGTGACCGACCAGTGCAATCGTTTCGCCGGGGTTCACAGTGAAGGAGATATTCTTCAGTACGTCATTTTCGCCATCATAGGAGAACGAAACGTTTTTGAATTCGATCTTGCCTTCTTCAATATGAGCTTCCTCATTGTCTGACTGGGCCGGAGCATATTCCTCGTTATCCATGACAGTCAGGATACGGCTGCTTGAGACGATTCCATCCTGGAACAGACTCATACTGTCCATAAGCCGTGTCAAAGGTCGGAAAAAGTTGTTGGCGTAGGTCGTAAAGGCATAAATGATCCCGACTTCCACGGGACCGGTCAAAGCTTCAAGTCCGAAAATCGTCAGAATGACAACGACAGACAAGGTATAAAGCAGGTTGATGACCGGACTCAAAAGCAGGGCATTGATTTTCGTCATGGAAAAACGGGAATCAAAGTAGGACTCATTGGTCTCTTCAAACTCTTTCTGAAGACGTTTCTCCTGGCGGAACTGCTGAATGATCGAAATACCATTGATCGTTTCTGCCAGTTTAGTATTCAAAAGACTTAGCTTGGATTTCATCTCACTGTAGGTCTTGGAACTGTATACTTGATAGATTCGAATAACAATGAGCAGCACAGGTGCAAAGATCAGAATCCAAAGCGTGACCGTAACATCCAGCAGGAACATGGCGCCAAGTGAAATGACTACACCAAAGACCCCCTGCATGATATTGAGGAAAACATTCCAGAAATCTTTCATTGCTTCCGTATCGTTGGTGACACGCGTAATGAGCCAGCCTGTAGAGGTCTGATCAAAGAAACGCATGCCCAGGGTGTGCAGTTTTTCAAACAGCTGGTTACGGATGTTCTGTACGGTTTTTTCCGAAGCCATATTGAAAAGATAAAGTTCCAGATACCAGACGGTCATCCGAATCAGAGTGACACCAAAGTGCAGCCCGGCAAACATCAGAATGATCTGCAGCGACAAGTCACCAGTTGTCAGGTGGTTGTCGATAAACAGCTGCACGATCCGCGGTAAAGCTGCGGTCGATATCGCCAGCGCCACACTGAAAAAGATAGCCACGGCAAATTGTTTTTTATGCGGTTCTGCCGAACTTCAGTATACGCTTCAAAATAGTCATCTGTTCTTTGAAAGGGATGGACCGTCTGACTGATAGTTCTTTTTGTTCCATCATTAGTGCTCCTCCCCTTCCAGTTTGCGTTCCAGCTGCTGCTGAGCGTACATTTCGTTGTACCAGCCGCCCTGATCGAGCAGTTCGCTGTGCGTTCCTCTTTCAATAATGGTTCCTTCTTCAATGACAATGATCTCCTCGGCATGCATGACAGAACTGATCCTATGAGCAGCAATGATCGTTGTCTGTCCTTCGCGGATATCTTTCAAGCCCGACAAGATGCTTTCTTCGGTCTTGGCATCCACGGCTGACAAGGAATCATCCAGAATCATCAGTTCAGGATTGATCAGGATCGCTCGTGCAATGGAAATACGCTGCTTCTGACCTCCTGATAAAGATACGCCCCGCTCCCCGACTTCCGTATCATAACCTTCCGGAAGATCCATGATATCATCGTGGATATCAGCCAGTTTTGCAGCCGCTTCGACAGCTTCCTGAGAAAGCGCCGGATCCGCAAAACGGATATTTTCTCGAATCGTTGTGGAGAAAAGATAATTATCCTGAGGGACATAGCCAATCTGTTTAAGCAAGGCATCCAGAGTATAGTCTTTGATGTCATACCCGCCGTAGTAGATCGTCCCTTTGTAATCATCATGCTCCCGAAGCAGGAGTTTCATGATGCTAGTTTTACCGGCACCTGTCTTACCGACGATACCAAGCGTCTGTCCCTGGTCGATACGGACTTTGACATGATGCAAAGCGACCATCTCATCATCCGGATAACTGAAGGATTCGATATCGAATGTCAGAGTGCCGGAAATAGGCTCGTCGATCGCCCCTTGTCTCTCGCTGATCGAACTGTCTTCTCTAAGAAGATTTTCGATCCGGTCATAACTTGCCGAACCTCTTTCGATGATATTGAATAAACGACCGATGGCAAACATCGGCCACACCAGCATACCGATGTAGTTGATGAACGTCACAAAATCCCCGATGGAAATTTCATCACCCATGATCAGATAACCACCGACGATGATCGTGAGTACGTAAGAAACGCCCATGATCAGAGTGATAGCCGGATCGAAAAGCGAATCGATCTTATATACACGTTTATTTTTCTTTACGACATTATCTGTCTGATTCTCAAATTTTTCGACATCTTCTTTTTCCTGACCAAAGGTTTTCATCACTTTTATACCTTGAATACTCTCCTGAACCTTATCATTCAGTTGAGAAAAAGCAGCCTGGGCATCTCTGAATCTCAGATGCAGACGCTGGCCAAGGACCCTGGACGTCAACGCCAGAAAAGGCAAGGGAATGACTGCGATCAATGTCAGGCGCAGGTCCACGACGAACATCATTGCGATAAGCGTCGTCAGTCCGACACTGATTGCATCAGCCATAGTCAGTACCCCTCCGCCTGCAACCATGCGCAGCCCACGGAGGTCATTCGTGGCGTGAGCCATTAAATCGCCGGCTCTGTATTTTTGAAAAAATGTATTGTCCATGTTCGTAAAATGATCATACAGCTGTTTTCTTACGATCTGTTCCAGCTTGGCAGCGTTGCCCCAGATATTGACCCGCCACATGTACCGCAGAACATACTGTAACGCAGCGGTTACCGTCAGTATCAGCATCCACTGAAGCAAGGACTGCCGGGTGATGGCATCTGTTTCGATTTCATCGACCACGATACCTATGATACGCGGTGGTATCAGCTGGAGGACTGCCACGATCAGCAAACCTGCAACACCGATTAAATAAGATTTTTTCTCCTGTTTGAAAAACCATCCTAACCGTTTAAATATATCCATAATTCTAATCTCCGACATTAGTGCTTTTTTCTAATTCACAACAACATCAGCAATATGACATATTGTCACATTGTGTTAATAATGAACGGACAGTCATCTGCCCGTTCATTCAACGCTTATTTCTTTTTCTTTTTATCTTTTTTTGTGCTTTTCTGCTGATTTTTCATTTGGCTCATCATCTGATTGATTTTTCTTTCAGAAGGTTTCTGACCCATCTGCATCATCATCATGCGCAGCATGTTTTCGTCAATGGGAGGATTTTTTTCAAAATAATCCATCATGTATTTTCTTGCGATGAAGAATCCACCCACAAGGCCCCCAATTAAAGCTAAAATGATCAATAAAATAGCTAATCCTGTATTCATTTGTTCACTCCTCTCAGATGTTGCTAGTAAGTAAAACCTTGTCGCTCGTTTTATATCATTCAAATAAAACTGCTCACTGAACTATTTTACACAATCAGCACGTAAAAATAAACCTATATACACAATTTTATAGATTTAATGAGTGTTTTCATTGAAGCATCACCAAAACCCTTCTTTCGATCTCGTGATCGGAAGAAGAGTTCAGCAGAGTTTATTCGGATTACTATATGGTTTACTTGTTTATAGAAAGATATGTGCTGACAACATTTTCTGGTGTGAAGCCGTAAGCCTCCACAACAGCTTCGCCGTTACCGCTGGCACCGAATTTATCGATCGCAATAACTTTGCCATTGTCTTTAACATATCTATGCCATCCAAATGGTGAACCCATTTCGATCGCAACGCGATTTGAAACAGCACTTGGAAGGACTGATTCTTTGTACTCGTCAGACTGATCTTCAAACAAGTCGAAACTTGGCATGGATACGACTGAAACGTCATGTCCCTGTGCTTTCAGATCTTTCTGAGCTTCCACAGCCAGTGATACTTCTGATCCTGTAGCGATCAGGATACCATCCGGTGTTTCCTTATCAGCCGGTGACAGGACATAGGCACCTTTCTTCACGTTTTCTCTAGCCAGATCTTTGGAACCAGGTAAGACAGGAAGGTTTTGACGAGTCAAGACAAGCATGGTCGGTCTGTCTTCTGATTTCAGTGCAATTTCCCAGGCTGCTGCTACTTCATTGCCGTCTGCAGGACGCAGAACGGTCAGGTTGTGCATGCCGCGGAAACTTGACAGCTGTTCGACAGGCTCATGTGTCGGACCGTCTTCACCCACAGCGATCGAGTCATGTGTCATGACATAGATAGCAGGGATTTCTGATAATGCCGCTAAACGAACAGCCGGTCTCAGGTAGTCTGTGAACACAAAGAATGTCGAAACATAAGATTTTGTTCCGCCGTGCAGCAAGATACCATTCAAGGCGGCTGTCATGGCGAATTCACGGACACCATACCAGATATTGCGTCCTTCATATTGACCGGCCTGGAAATCTTCCACACCGTCGATCATTGTTTTGTTTGATCCTGACAAGTCAGCAGAACCGCCCCATAGATTCGGAACAGCTTTAGCAATGGCATTCAGTACTTCACCACTTGTCGAACGGGTCGCAGCAGATCCGTCAGCTTCAGAGTAACTTGGCAGGTTTTTGTCCCAGCCCTCTGGCAATTCGCCGGACAATGCAGCATCAAAACGTGCAGCCAGGTCTGAATGTCCACTGCGGTAATCGGCTACCAAGTCGTTCCACTCGGATTCAGCTTTTTTACCTTTGACGATCATGTGCTCATTGAAGCGGTCTGAAACTTCTTCAGGCACATAAAAGTCTTCGCCTTCCCAGCCGTAAGCTTTCTTGGCAGCTTCAACGCCTTCAGGACCTAATGGCGCACCATGGACACCGTGTGTTCCGGCATTAGGGGCTCCAAATCCGATAACTGTTTTAACTTCGATCAGTGTCGGTTTATCTGTCGACTCTTTTGCCTTGATGATCGCTTTATCGATCGCTTCCAGATCGTTGCCGTCTTCAACAAAGATGTGTTCCCATCCATAAGCTTCAAAACGTTTGCCGACATCCTCGGTAAATGCCTTGGAAGTTGGGCCATCCAGCTGAATGTCATTGGAATCATATAACACGACCAGTTTGCCTAATTTCAGGTGACCGGCTAGAGAAGATGCTTCTTGAGAGACACCTTCCTGAAGATCTTCCAATCTCCACATAAAGCATAAGTATAATGGTCTACGATAGAGTGGTCATCTGTATTATAAGTTGCTGATAAATGTGCTTCTGCCATAGCCATTCCTACCGCATTGGCCAGACCCTGTCCTAAAGGCCCTGTTGTTGCTTCCACGCCGTCCGTGACATGCACTTCCGGGTGTCCAGGTGTGTTCCCATTCAGCTGACGGAAGTTCTTAAGGTCATCGATACTTACATCGTAACCTGACAAGTGAAGAAGGCTGTAAAGCAGCATTGAACCGTGACCCGCACTCAGTACGAAACGGTCGCGATCGAACCATCTCGGATTTTCAGGGTTGACATTCAAAGTGACGCGTCCATAATGTATACGCCATTGGTGCAGCCCCCATAGGTAATCCCGGGTGACCTGAATTTGCTTTCTGTACGCCATCGATACTTAAAGTACGCAGTGTATCAACTGCCATTTGATCTGTTTTATCGAACAATTAACTTCATCCCTTTCGTTTGTTTAAATTTTAAACTTACCTTATTTATTGTACTATCATTACGCTTTCATTTCAATGGAAACTAAAGCCTAACAGCGAAGTAATGTCCTTAGCTGCGGTCATGGATCCCTTTTTCTTTCTGTATCTCCTTGACTTTATCAGGGGTGACATCATTTCCTTCAGGGTCGACGATCTTCATTCCCTCGATGTGATTTCTCATTCCAGATCGGAAGGCCTTTATATACTCTTCTCTCAAACTCTTCTGTTCCTGCTTTTCTTCATCTGACAAACCTTCTGCTCTTTCTTTCCTTACCAGTTCGTTGATACGGTCAAGCTTCTGTTTTTCCAGCATATTATCCTCCTTGAACCTTAAAGTGTTTTCTGTCTCACACTATTCATCATACCATTAGTCAAGAGAAAGTGGTAGTTTTAGATAGGATTCTCATCTATTTATTCACGTACTGTTTTTTCGAACATTCGTTTGATTTGATACTGCTACTATGCTATACTTTAAGAAAATATAGAACGGTTGTTCCATATACTGAACATAAAACAGAGAGGGTTATAGTATGAGTACAAGAGGGCGTAAAGGTGAAAAGCAACTTGAAATTCTGGATTTCATCTACAAACAGGTCAAAAAAAAAGGTTATCCGCCAACCGTCAGAGAAATCGGTGAAGCAACGGCTTTGTCGTCCACCTCAACTGTGCATGGTCACTTAGCGAGACTGGAAAAGAACGGATTCATTCTCCGAGACCCTTCAAAACCTCGAGCCATTGAATTTACGACAGATGGTCTTGAACAAGCTGGGCATCGATCTGGATGAAGACAAGATCCTCCTTCTTGGGGTGGTTACAGCCGGTGAACCGATTTTGGCTATCGAAGAAGCCACGGATTATTTCCCGGTCCCGAATGATCTGGAGATCGAAAAAGGGAATCTTTTCATGCTCACGATTCGGGGAGACAGTATGATGGATGTGGGTATCCTGGACGGCGATCAGGTCATTGTCCGAAAACAGGAGTCTGCAAACAACGGAGACATCGTGATCGCCATGACCGATGAAGATGAAGCGACCTGCAAACGATTCTTCAAAGAAGACGATCACATAAGACTGCAGCCGGAAAACGAGACCCTGGATCCTATCATCCTGGACGACGTGAAAATCCTGGGCAAAGTCATTTCATTATACAGAAGTCATATCTTTTAAGTTCGTTTCAAACCAACCAGACGAAAAAAATCCCATCCTGGATCAGGATGGGATTTTTCTATCAGTATTTCATTAAAGTAAAGATATCATAGCCTTCTATTTTATCTCTGCCTTTTAAATCTTCCAGTTCAATGAAGAAAGCAGCACCGACGACAATGCCGCCAAGTTTTTCTACCAGTTTGATCGTTGCGGCGATCGTTCCCCCTGTAGCAAGCAGATCATCCGTGATCAGGACTTTTTGCCCCGGCTTGATGGAATCATTGTGCAGCTGCAGTACATCGCTGCCATATTCCAGTCCGTAACTGACTTCGATCGTCTCTCTCGGCAATTTGCCTTTTTTTCTGCAGGGTGAAAAACCGATACCCAACTCATAAGCAACAGGACATCCGACGATGAATCCTCTTGCCTCAGGACCTACGATCATTTCCACGCCTTTATCTTTAGCATACTCCACTATTTTATCTGTTGCAGCTCTATAAGCTTCTCCATTTGCCATCAATGGTGAAATGTCTCTGAATATGATTCCTTTTTCAGGAAAATCAGGCACATCTGCTATATAATTTTTAAAATCCATTTGTCTTCCTCCATCGTTTGAATCGTTCATTATTATTTTTTCAGGTAAGCGAGCAGCTCTTTAAAAGAACTGTAAACGAGAACTTCTTCTGCCTCTATTTGCTTTAGCCTTTTTTTATAAGTCAGAGTATCTTCCAGCTGCTTTTTGCTTGGGTCGGATACTATGCTCAACTTCCCACCTTCTATTGTAACAAATTCATTCTCTAAAAACACCATCAACATGAATTTTAATGGTGTCTTTGTCCAGATTCATGCTTTTGACCATCTCTTTGGTGTCTCTGGAGAGGATGATCTCTTCTCAACAGCCATTTATACAGCTTCTGAAAATGCTGTTTTTTGGGGATCCCTTTCAGATAATAGTCGTTAGGGGAATGGAAATATAAATAGATCGGGTTGGAAGTGTACGCCTGATAGATCCGTCTGAAATCATCGACATCCAACGGTGTATCAACGATTATGACGGCTTTTTCCGGATCGATATCGAGCAGCTGCGAATCACCGTCAATGATTTGGTAAGTCGACCCTTCCGCTATTTTTGGCACCCATTTTCCAGCCACATCAGACTGGAAAAGAGAAAATGAACCCGGAAGTCTTGAACACTTTTCCTGGATCGAACTTTTCCGCTGATCGATGATCAGAGGTTCTTTAGATTTGTAATCAATAGCCTGCAGTTGAACTTTTCTGAATCCATTCCATTCATTGATGGAAATAAAGCCTATGACATCAATTTCTGGAGAAGACTTTAAAATATCAGACCAGTCCGCACTGTTGAAAGCGATCATGTCCAGTTTTTTTTCTTTCCTTGACAGGGTCGCCTTGAAGTGAGTCTGACTAGCGCCGATCTTTTTGGAATTTTCCGGATAAACCGATTCGATTTTCATCAAAGGTTTGGGATTATCCTGACCAAACGGCCTGAGCAGGTTTATTTCTTCAACGAGTTGTGTATCTAAGGCATCCCAGTCGATAACCGAATCACATTGAAAATTTTCTCATCAGGCAGTATATCCATCAAACGTTCAGCTCTGTTGTTCACTTCTTCAGTAAACTGTTCCAGATATTCACGGTCCAGGCTCAGTCCGCAGGCCATTTCGTGCCCGCCGAAGCTCTGAAGTTTATCACGGGACTCACTGATGCATTCGAACAGATTGAATCCCTCGACGCTTCTTCCGGAACCTTTTATTTTATCTTCCGTTTCGTTGATCGTCAGGACGAGGACTGGTTTGTGGAACTTTTCAGTGATTTTGCTGGCAACGATTCCCAGCACCCCTTCGTGCCAGTTCTTTTTCGCCAGCACCATCAGAGACTGGGACTGTTTTTTCTTGCCTGAAGGAACGCTTCTTCTGTTATTTTTTCAACGATCGCTTTTCTTTCATCGTTTTTTTCTAATACTTCTCTGCTCAGATCAAAGGCCTTCTCTTCGTCAAAAGTCGTCAGTAGATCGACCACTACTGAGGCGTCACCCAGTCGTCCTACGGCATTGATGGGCGGAGCCAGCTGAAAGCTCGATCGTTTCTTCATCGACAGACTCCGGTTTTATGTTGCTTACCTGCATCAAGGCGATAAGTCCGAGCCGCTGCGTTTGTTTCAAAGCCTTTAATCCAAAATAGGCGATTGCTCTGTTTTCGCCCTTTAAAGAGACGAGATCGGCAATCGTTCCAATAGCTGCCAGTTCCAGAAATTCAGTCGGGCATTCACCGAGCAAAGCGTGTGCTATTTTCATGCTGACGCCGGCCCCGGACAAGTCAGGAGTGTATACTGCTGTTTTGGATGCCTTGGATGAATGACCGCATACGCTTCCGGAAGTTCCGGCGGGCATTCATGGTGGTCAGTCACGATCACATCAACACCTCTAGCCTTAGCATGTCCGATGGCTTCGTGACCGGAAATACCATTATCGACCGTCACAATCAGCTGTGTCCCGCTGTCTATGAGCCTGTCGAAGGCGTCTGTATCCGGCCCATACCCCTCCACAAAACGGTTAGGAATGAAATAATCCACCTGACCGCCCAATAACTCGACCGCTTCATATAATATGGCTGTACTAGTTACACCATCCGCATCATAATCGCCGTAGACAGTTATTTTTTCGCCGTCGGCTACCGCCTTCATAATACGGTCCACTGCTTTTTGCATTTCAAGAAAGAAAATGGATCGTCCAGCCAGCTGATATCCGGTGTGATGAACTGATCGATTGCATCTTTGGTATGCAAGCCCCTGGCTATACATAATTCGATAAACGTTTCTGACTTTCCGGTTTCAAGTACTAATGTTTCTAATAATTTTTCATCTGCCTGGTCTTTATATCTCCAGACTGTTCTGTTGTTTTGCATGCTGTCACTCCTTGTATTACTCACAGACCCTTATTATAACAAAAAACAAGATACAATAAAGAAAAGACTTTATCGTATCTTGTCTATTTTTTATGCTGAGGTAATCAGTCCAGTATCTGTAAGCTGTTACCAATACCGATCAGTCCGGGACCCGTGTGAACGCCCAATGCAGGGCTGATCTGATCATAATAGAAGCGTTCATAATTCGGCAGCTTCTCTTTCATTTCTTCACGGATATCTTCAGCCTCTTTACGCGCTGATTCTCCACCGTAAGCGATAGCCAGATTATATTTATTGGAACCCTGTGCAAACTCTTCAACCAGATCGAGTGTTTTCTTGATCGATTTGGATTTACCTCTGACTTTAGCTACAGTATGATAAATCCCTTCCTCGTTACAGGTGATGATCGGTTTCAAATTCATCATGCTTCCTACGACTGACTGGACCAGACCGATCCTTCCGCCTTTTTGAAGGTATTCAAGGGTCGGCACATGGAAAAGATTTTAGCTTCGTCCACGCCTTCTCTCAGATTGGACTTCAGCGTTTCCCATTCGACACCGCTGTTTGCCTGAATCGCAGCTTCAGCAACGGAAAAGCCGGAACCAATGCCGATATTTTTTGTATCCAGAACAAAAATATCCAAACCTTCATACTGTTCAGCTACGACACGGACCATATTATTCGTCCTGCTCAGTCCACTGGATATCGTTACAGCAATAACCTTTTCGTAGCCTTCCGCTTTGATTTCGTCCAACATTTCCTTGATCATTTCACCATCAGGTAAAGATGTTTTAGGAATCTCTTTATCCATGCGGTCATAAACTTCCTGAGCTGTGATGGTTTCCTTATCGATATATTCACCATCACTGAAAATGATTTTCAACGGTATGACTTTTACATCATACTTATCCTTTATCTCCTGTGGTACATCTGAACCTGAATCGGTCAAAACAGCAATCTTATTGTCATTCATAAGTTTTCCCCCTACCATGAGTGTTTATCATGATTGTTTATCATTAATTACGTATTATAATCGTTTATATAAATATCGTCATTCGACTGATTCTGACCCTTCGGTTTCATCCTTGACTGTCAGTCCCGTTTTCAGCAATCTTGTCTGAACGTGTCTTTTTGATTGAAAATCATCAAAGCAGACTCGAACCGGGCGTTCATTTTTTCCTGATGCTTATGTTCGCGCTGATCTTTGAATTGCTTTATAGGTTGACAAGAGCGTAGCAATAAGCGCTCCCAGCAGGACCGATGCAAAAATCACGATGATCAGCGGCCATTCAACAACAGCGAATCCAAAATTGACTGGTACAGGATCTACATTCAGTACCGATAAGATTGCAACCCCTAAAAACAGGATGATCGCTATAATCATACTCCATTGTTTTTTCATCGTGACATCCTCCCATACACCATTTGTTATTAATAAGGATACCATATATCTGCACAATATTACATTGATATATATTACTTCTTGTCAAACATGTGCTCAATAAGAAATCACCGACCGAAGGGAATAGTGAATAAAACTTCGATGAAAGTTCCAGCATTGGCTGGAAGATCGACTTCCCTGCCTGTTCTTGCCAATGATGTCTGATCGTCTTTTCAGCCACTTTTTCGGGAGTCAGTACCAAGGACTCCACCTTTTCAAGGTAGCTTCCTTTCGGATCGAACTTGTCAAAAAAGGCAGTATCCACAGGCCCGGGATTGATCGTCGTCACGTTGACACCGTGTTCTCTGAGTTCCAGTCTCAAGGCATCACTGAATCCTATCACCGCAAATTTAGATGATGAATAGGCGGCAGATTTCGGTGTGGCGATTTTACCGGCTATGGAAGCAATGTTGATGATATGACCGGATTTATCCGCTACCATTCTAGCGGCAACCTGCTGAGTTAGATACATCAGGCCGAAAACATTCACCTGAAACATGTTGATTACTTCGTCGAAATCATAGTCGATGAATCTCTCAGTGTGCCCGAATCCTGCATTATTGATCAGTACGTCTATTTTCTCGAGTTTTGAATAAAGTATGTCCAAAACGCGGTCACATTCATTTCTATCAGACACATCCAGAGGACAGACGATGACTCTTGCACCGTATCTATCTGTACACTCTTTTTTTACACGTTTCAGTTCTTCTTTTCGCCTGGCACTGAGTATAAGTATGGCTCCCCGGCTCGCTAAGCCGTAAGCGAGGGCCTCACCAATGCCTGATGAAGCTCCTGTGATCCAGACGACCTTGTCTTTCAGTGACTGCATATCATCCCTCTTCTCTTTTTAATGGAATAGACACTTCAGTGAAATCACTCATGACATATGTTTCCGGAAAAAGAAGACGTGCCTCTTTTTCCATCGCTCTGCTGTCAGCATAAAGATACCGGGCACTGATATGCGTCAGCAAAAGTTTTTTTGCCTCAGCTTTCTTGGCCACAGCGACAGCTTCGATATTGGTAGAATGATTATAGCTGTGAGCCAGATCGATATCGTCATGCATAAATGTACTTTCATGCACCAGGATATCCGCATCTCGAGCCAATTCTATACTGTGTTCACTGTATTTGGTATCCCCAAGAATCGTAACGATCCTGCCCCTTCTGGCTGGGTCCGATATAGTCTTTTCCGTTTATCTCACGGCCATCTTCCAGTGTGACGGTTTCTCCCTTTTTCAGCTTGCCGAACAAGGGACCGAACGGCAACCCCCAGCGCCTGAAGGTCATCAGCCATGAGTTCTCCTTCACGGTCTTTCTCTACGATACGGTAACCGAAAGAAGGGATGCCATGATGCAACCGTTTAGTTGTAACAGTAAACTGATCATCTTCAAACACTTTACCTTCGCCTTCGAGCTCGACATACCGTATTGCATATCTCAGCCTGGACTGGGAAAGCCTCAAAGACGATGTGACATAATCTCTGATCCCTTTAGGTCCATAGATAGTCAGCGGCGTGTCCCCGCCCTGAAACGCACGACTGCTCAGCAGACCGGGCAGTCCGAAAATATGATCTCCGTGCATGTGTGTGATGAATATCTTTTCGATTTTTCTGGGTTTTACCGTTGTATTGAGTATCGCTGCTGCGTTGCTTCACCACAGTCAAACAACCATAAACTGTTTCGTTCATCAAGCAGCTTCAAGGCCATGCTTGATACGTTTCTGTGTTTAGCAGGAACACCGGAGCCTGTCCCTAAAAATAATAATTCCATACGACATTCCTTTACTCTCTTTATTCTACAAAATCAAATTCAAAATTATCAATCCTTGACCGTATCGCCATTTTCCGCTCCACGGTCTCTGAGTGCCTGATCGATGCCCATTCCTCTAAGCTGCCGTGAAAAGCGCATGACTGACTCGTCAAACTGGAAGTTCGTCATCTGATACAGTTTCTCGACCTTGTCTCCAGTTATCACCCAAGTCCCGTCAGGTTCCCGTGTAATGGTATATTCTTTGCTCTCAGGAATGAATTTGTACAAGACACGTTCTTCCTTATCCGACTCATCTTCATATAACGGAAATTCAGGTGTGGTTTCCAGTAAGTCTGCCGTGCGCGACATTACATTACTCAAACCTGTCTGAGTAAGTGCAGATACTTCAAATATTTCCACTTCTTCATTCGCTGCTTCTAGTTCTTTTTTAAATTCTGCAAGATTTTCTTCTGATTCAGGCATATCCATTTTGTTCGCGATAACCAGTTGAGGTCTTTCGCGTAATTTAAGATCATATTTTTCCAATTCCTGATTGATGGTATGGTAATCATCGATAGGCACTCTGCCTTCTGTGCCACTCATGTCGATCACGTGCAGCAGTACGCGCGTTCTTTCAATATGTCTTAAAAATTCAATACCCAAACCCACACCCTGAGATGCGCCTTCGATCAGACCGGGCATATCCGCCAGGACGAAACTGCGGCCATCTTCCACTTCGACCATTCCCAGATTCGGTACCAGAGTGGTAAAGTGATAGGCACCTATTTTAGGACGTGCTGCAGAAACGACCGACAGTAATGTCGATTTTCCGACAGACGGAAAGCCGATCAGACCGACATCTGCCAGTACCTTCAATTCCAGTTCGATCTCTTTCTCTTCCCCTGGTTCACCGTTCTCGGCGATCTCGGGGGCCGGGTTTCTTGGCGAGGCAAACCGGATATTTCCTCTTGTCCGCCGCGGCCGCCTTTCGCGATGACTGCTTTTTGTTCGTGTTCAGTCAGATCCGCATACAGCGTACCCGTTACGGCGTCTTTAACGACCGTACCTGGAGGAACTTTGACAAAGAGGTCCTTTGCCCCTCTGGCCGTGCATTCCTTTAGACATCCCGTTCTCACCATGCTCTGCTTTGAAATGGCGATTATAACGGAAGTCCATCAGCGTTCTTAATCCTTCATCCACGATAAAAATGACGTCGCCGCCTTCTCCGCCGTCGCCGCCTGCAGGTCCGCCGTCAGGTACATACTTTTCTCGTCTGAAAGCCACCATACCGTCTCCGCCGTTTCCCGCTTTTACATTTACTTTAACTTGATCTAAAAACATAGACACTTATATCCCTACTTTCTGTAACACACTCTACTGGTCATCTATTCATTTTACACTAAATGACAGGTGATATCTAATTGGATTTATCATCAAATTAGCAGCACAACCAATGCTCTCTTGAACTTCCGTTCTTATTTTTTGAGGAAGTTGATGCATTGCACCTGGTTTCGCGATCTTTACTGCGGCTGGTCTTTTCTGGATTCATCCAGATGTGAAATCGTCCATAAACTCTTTTGTCTGACTTGTCAGGTATTCATCATAATAAGCGTGTGCGCTTCTTCTACTTTTTTCAGCAGCATAGTCATGTTCAGTGCATCGACTATGCGTATTGAGTGTGCCGGATATTCGAGAAGAGCAGTCTTTTGTCCTGTGAGTCGCACTCAAAGTCACATGCAGCTGTTTTTTGACGTCGGTCTCATCTCGAACATATCCTCGAGGAGTTCATTCGACAGCCAGGCATTTTTCACTGACGGACCAATGATCACGACTGTTGCTCTTGGCCAGACGGTACACAAGCTGGTTCATGTCGACTGAAAGCAGATGCGTCCGCCAGTCTTCGTTATCAGTAAGTGTCAGCCAGTTTTCAACACTGGCGAACATCTTTTTTGACTTTTCATTTCGCTCAAGAAAGGTTAAGTACAGCTTGCGGTTCTCTGGCACACATACTTCACCAATTGTCTCGAATGCGTCTCATTGTGACCGATAAACAGATAATCGATATCTTCATTTTCAGGCAGATAGTCATCTTAAGGTGTTCTGTATCGCTCTGGGTACTTCACCGTCCAGGATCGGATAGAGTGCTTCTTTATCATAAAGAGACATGGAAAAACTGATGGCCCGAGTAAAGAGGTCATTCAACACATGACCGATCGTCTGCTCATTCAGGCTTTCCAAAAGAGCCTGTTCCAGCACGCTCAGCGATTCAGGTTTTTCACTTAACGGACTCACGAGACCGTAGAGATGCTCAACAACGTCATGATTGAACTTGCTGTATGTTTCCAGAATGATCTCTTCCAGATTTTTCCCGGTATGACAAGACAGATACCTCAGCAGATCACCATGCCTGAATGTCTGTTCATCAATATAAAGGTAATACTCGTTTCGACTGTCCGTGGTGACCAGAACGGTCTCAGCGACGCCGTCGAAAGCATCGATATCATTCAAATGACACTTGCGCATCGATTCGTTCAGACCGTACTTATGAATGTCTTGAGTAGAGACTGTATCCCTGTTCACACCATACATAATCAGTTTCATGCATTCTCATCCTTTGGTATACGGGACAGGATAGCATCCCAGACTTCCTGACGTCCTTCCCTGTTGAATGATGAAGAACGTGAAGAATCTGTCGGAAGGATCGATGTTCAATGTTTTTCTGATGATGACTCTCATGCTTGTTGTGCTTGCGATTCTCCTTATTTTATCTGATTTAGTCGCCACTATAAATACCGGCACATTGTAATGTTTATAAAAATCATACATCAGCTGATCATGTTCTGACGGCTCATGTCTGAAATCGACAAGCAGGATCCCTAAAACAAGTTCTTCTCTTGTCGCAAAATAATCCTCCATCATGCGTCCCCATTTTTCCTGCTCTGCATTAGAAGCCTTGGCATAAACCGTAACCGGGAACATCAACAAAGAAAAGTTCGTTTTCGATATTGAAGAAATTCAAGGTACGCGTCTTTCCCGGCTGACCGGAAGTGCGTGCCAGATTTTTCCGATTCACCATTGTATTGATAAATGATGATTTCCCAACATTGGAACGTCCTGCTAATACGATTTCTGGTAAGCCATCTTCTGGATATTGAGTAGGAGAAACTGCACTGATCGTGATTTCAGCATAATCTATATAATCGCTATTCATTCATATCTCTCCTCTTTTGTTAAAATCAATAGTTAGTATACCATATTTTGAGAAAACATAAAGATAAATATTAAATAATCGTTACAATTATGTTGTGTATTACAAATCATTGTCACTTTTGAAATAGCCGTGACCTTTACGTTCCTGTTTCAGCTTTTGGACAAGCGGTATCATGCGGAGTTTTTGACTTTTCAACTTATTTCACATGACCTAAAGCTCTCCTATTGATCTTATGTAATTACCGTTTCCTGAACCTCTGCCAAAGTGATTTGCTACAGAATTTCAGCCACGAGTGATAAACTGTAATCAGGAGATTGTTTCTTTCATCAATTCCGAATATGAAACCAACTATTCCAAAGGAGAGATGACCAAATGAACTAAAAACAGCTTGAGAGAATGTCAAATGATAAAGGCTTCATAGCTGCTCTGGACCAGAGTCGCGGCAGCACGCCGAAGCACTGGCTGCCTATGGAGTACAACGAAGAGGCTTATTCATCAGAAGATGAGATGTTCGACCGGGTCCATAAAATGCGGACTCGCATCATTACATCCCCTGCTTTTGACTCAAAACACATCTTGGGAGCTATTCTTTTCGAAGAGACGATGGACAGTAAAATCGACGGCAAATACACAGCAGACTACCTTGCTGAGGAGAAGAATATTCTTCCTTTCCTGAAAGTAGACAAAGGAATGGCTGATATGTCCAATGGTGTGCAGCTGATGAAGCCTATACCCGGACTGGAAAAAATGCTGGACCGTGCTAGAGAGCGTCACATTTTTGGTACCAAAATGCGTTCTGTCATTCAAGAGGCAAATGAACAGGGTATCAAAGAAATCGTCGATCAGCAGTTTGAATTTGCCAAACGAATCACCGATGCGGGCTTTGTTCCTATTATTGAACCGGAAGTCAATATCCACAGTGAGGAAAAAGATGAAGCCGAACATCTGCTCAAAAAAGAACTGATGGATCACCTTGACCGTCTGTCTGATAATGAAAACGTTATGCTGAAGCTCACTCTCCCAGAGACGGCCGATCTGTATAAAGAAGCAACTGAACATCCCCGTGTGGTAAGGGTCGTGGCTCTTTCCGGCGGCTATTCCCGTGAGGAGGCAAATGAAAGACTTAAAAACAACCATGGCGTGATTGCAAGTTTCTCCAGAGCGCTGGCGCAGGATCTCCGTGCAGACCAGTCAGAAGAAGATTCGACCGCGCATTGAAGAGAGCAGTCGAATCCGATCTACGACGCATCGGTCAACAAAATCTGATCCGACCAGAAAATATCTTAAAAAGTATTGAAGGAACGACTCTCCTCTTTCCGACAGACAGGAACAGCTTTCAATTTCAGACGTTTTCTGAGTCCTCCTCAATCATGCATGACTGAGGAGGCTTTCAGCAAAAGACGTCTCATATATAATCACAAAAGTAATCAGCTCAGTGAAAACAGTTTTATTTTAAGGAGATGACGGTATTGAAAAAACATATGACATCGTGGTCATAGGCAGCGGCGTAGCTGGAAAATCAGCAGCTATGAAACTGGCCTCTGCCGGGAAAAAAGTGGCTATTATCGAAGCAGACTTATGGGGTGGGACATGTCCGAACCGGGGCTGTGACCCAAAAAAAGTGCTTGTTTCTGCGGTGGAGGCACAAAACAAAGCCAGACAGATGATCGGCAGGGGCATCCACCGCGCCCCTGCCATCAACTGGCCGGAGCCGATAGCTTTCAAGAATACATTCACTGATCCGGTCCCAAAACAAAGCCGAGAGAGTCTAGAGTCATCTGGTGTTGAAACATACAGTGGGGCAGCTGAATTCGTAGACCGTCGTACTCTTAAAGTCGGCGAAGCAAGACTTGAAGCTGACAAGATCATCATAGCCACTGGCGCTCACCCAAACCTTTTGCCTGTCAAAGGCCAGGAACATTTCCTTACCAGTGACAACTTTCTCTCTCGGAGGAAATGCCCGAAACAGTCACGTTTCATCGGAGCCGGCTATATTGCCTTTGAATTTGCCGCTGTTGCCGCTGCTGCAGGTGCAGAGGTCCATGCTCATCCAGCATAACGACTCGCCTCTTAAAGCCTACGATCAGGACTATGTAAAGGAAGTGATGCAGCAGCTGGAGACCCGGAGAGTAAGTTTTCATCTCAACACTGGCATCACTCAGATTGATAGAATACCAGACGGTTATCTCCTGTCTGATGGTGAGACGTTCCAGCTGAAGACAGATCTGGTATTCTGCACGGCTGGACGCTTCCCCAGCACTGCAAAACTGAATCTGGAAAAAGCCGGTGTTGACTTTGACAAAGAAGGGAATCAAAGTCAACGATCATCTGCAGACCAGTAATCCGGATATTTTTGCCATTGGCGATGTCCTCAATAAGAAACAGCCGAAACTGACACCGGTCTCGAGTATGGAAGGCAGCTACCTGGTTTCGCTTCTTACCGAAAAAACCAGCGGGCCGATCAGCTACCCGACCATTCCAACCATCGTCTTCTCGAGCCCCAGACTGGCTCAAGTCGGGGTGACAATAGAGGAAGCAGAAAAAGACGAAGGCAAATATGAGATCTCCTCTGTCGACGCCACTGAATGGTTCAGCTACAGGAGACTGAACGAACCCGTGTCCAAAGCTAAGATCGTTACAGATAAAGAGTCCGGACAACTCGTCGGAGCCACGTGCCTGAATAACGAGGCGGACCAGCTGATAAATTATTTCAGTCTGCTGATCGATAAAAAGATGAAACCCGCAGACCTCTCAGATATACCGTTTACTTACCCGACCATCGCGAGTGATCTGACTTACTTTTATTCCTGAAAACCGACGACTTTAAAAGACCGGCTGAACCTGATAGTACAGGTCCAGCCGGTCTTTTAAGATTTAAAGTCAGCTTTCTATTGCTTAACTGACCATTTCTCCGTCTTCGTCATAAAACACGGGATGTTTCTTTGTTTCTACGGTTTCTTCAGTGATACGCACTTTTTTGATTTCATCACGACTCGGCACTTCGAACATGATATCCATCATAATGCTTTCAATGATCGAACGCAGGCCACGCGCACCTGTGTCCCGTTCGATTGCTTTTCGTCCGATACTGCGAAGAGCCTCTTCGTCAAATTCAAGATCGACGTCATCGATCTTCAGGAGTTTTTTATACTGCTTGACCAGTGAATTCTTCGGTTTAGTCAGGATTTCGACCAGATCATCTTCATCCAGTCTATCCAGTACAGCGGTGATCGGCAGACGGCCGATAAACTCAGGGATCAGTCCGTATTTCAGGAGATCTTCAGGAATGATCTGCTGCATGATCGTGCCTTTTTCTTCTGCTTCTTTGCGCTGGGTCGAGGCACCGAATCCGATGACTTTATCGCCCAGACGGTTCTTGACGATGGTTTCGATCCCGTCAAAAGCACCACCTACGATAAACAGGATATTCGTTGTATCGATCTGGATCAGTTCCTGATGCGGATGCTTTCTTCCACCTTGGGGCGGCACGCTAGCTGTCGTTCCCTCAAGGATTTTAAGCAGGGCCTGCTGTACGCCCTCCCCACTCACGTCACGCGTAATGGAGACATTTTCAGATTTTCTGGCGATTTTATCAATCTCATCGACATAAATGATCCCGCGCTGAGCCAGTTCCACGTCATAATCTGCAGATTGCAGAAGTTTGAGCAGAATATTTTCAACATCTTCACCGACATAACCCGCTTCGGTCAAGTTTGTCGCATCGGCTATGGCAAAAGGCACATTCAAGATACGCGCCAGCGTCTGAGCCAGATACGTTTTTCCGGAACCCGTAGGACCGATCAGACAAATATTACTCTTTTGCAGTTCGATATCATCTTCATCCATCTCAGCCATGCTGTTGATCCGCTTGTAATGGTTGTATACCGCGACGGATAACGCCCGTTTCGCAGATTCCTGACCAATAATGTATTCATTTAAAATCTCTCTGATTTCAAATGGTTTCGGCACGGTCATTTCACCGTCAAACGATTGTTTGCTGAACTCTTCTTCCATTATCTCCTGGCACAGATCCACACATTCATTACAGATGTAAACACCTGGACCGGCAACGATTTTCTTCACCTGGTCCTGTGATTTTCCGCAGAAAGAACATGAGATGTTGCCTGTTTGTTCTTCGTCATTAAACATTGATTTGGTCACCTCGTTTCTCTATTCTTCGTGATGCTTTTTATTCTGATTAAGAAAAACGGGAATGCTCAAATAGCATTCCCCTTTTAATTTTAAATTATTCAGAGTCAGAATCTGCAGCTGATTCTGTCGTTTCATTTGCAGTTGATGTGATCAGATCAATTGCTTTTTTCAATGAAATGTCTCTATTCAGTAGTTCCGGAGAAAGAACATTACGTACTTGTTCAACGTCCATATTATATTGTTCAGCTAATTCAGAGATTTCTTTTTCCATATCTTCTTCAGTAGCTTCAAGGTTTTCTTCTTCAACGATCTGTTCTAACACCAGGTTAGTGCGAACGTTGAATTCGGCTTCACCTTCGAACTGTTTGTGCAGATCAGCTTCTGTGGATCCTGTCATCTGGTAGTACATTTCAGCTGAAATACCTTGCTGCTTCAGATTGTTCAGGTACATTTCCATTTGACGATGCACTTCTTCGTGTGCCATTTCATGTGGGATTTCTTCGATTTTAGCGTTCTCTACAGCTTTTCTGATAGCTTCGTCATCACGGGCATCATTGGCTGCTGTTTCTTTACGCTCTTCAAGCTCTTTACGCGCTTTTTCTTTTAACTCATCGACAGTTTCAACATCTTCGTCCAAGTCTTTGACGAACTCATCATCAAGTTCAGGCAGTTCTTTGGATTTCACTTCGTGGACTTTGACTTTGAACGTCGCGTCCTGTCCGGCTAACTCATCTGAATGATACTCTTCAGGGAAAGTCAGGTTGACTTCTGTTTCGTCACCAGCTTTGACACCAACTAATTTTTCTTCGAAACCAGGGATGAAAGAATTTGATCCCAGTTCCAGTGAGTGATTCTCACCTTTGCCGCCTTCAAATGCTTCTCCGTCTTTAAAGCCTTCGTAGTCGATGACAACGGTGTCGCCTTCTTCAGCCGCGCCTTCTTTGATGACCAGCTCTGCCATGCCCTGACGGCGTCTTTCGATGCTTTCTTCGACTTCTTCGTCAGTCACTTCTCTGTCCTGTTTGACAACGTCCAGGTCTTTGTACTGGCCTAATTCAACGTCAGGTTTCAATGTCAGTTCAGCAACTAATTCCCAGTCCTGGTTTTTACCTACTGATTTGATGTCGATGTTTGGTTGAGCAACCGGTTCGACGTCGATATCTTCTAAAGCTTTTGAATAAGCTGCTGGAAGAAGATCGTTCAATGTGTCTTCATACAAAGCTGCTTCACCGTACATTTGATTGAAGATACGGCGAGGAACGCGTCCTTTACGGAATCCAGGAACGTTCAGGCTTTTCTGAACTTTTTTAAATGTTTTGTCTAAACCATTTTTTACTGTTTCCTGGTCGATCGTAAATTCCAGGCGACCTGTAGTTGGTCCTGTTTTTTCAAAAATTTGTTTCCATTAATATTAACCTCCGACATGAATTGTATTTTACGTTATAAATGATCACGCTAGTATAAAACATCCACCAGAAGCGATCGATTTATCACACATATTATTTAAACATACTTACATATCATACAATACTGAACCTGATTTGTAAACTGTCGTCACTCAAATCTGAGCAATTCTCCATGAATTTTTTCGATCCATTCTTCAATCGAATCATATTCATCTTTGATTCTACTTTTTTCACTATTATCATCAGGTTCGATCATGGCGATGATGCAGTTTAACCATGTCTCCACGCCGCTTTTCTTTATTATTTCACTTTCAAACGGATAAAGCATCAGCAGCGCGGTATCCACTTCATTCTTTACCAGCTGATACAGTGACGGATTTTGAGCCAGCTCATTGTCCAGTAGGTGCATGAACCTTTGCACTACAGGATCTTCCTCAAGGGGTAAGAGATCCTTTGGATTGACTGTCTTCATTTCGCCAAACCAAAGGTAGCTGACCTGCTCGTCTATTCCCCTCTCGGCCAGAAGAGAAAGCAGCGTGGCCCGAACCAGCGGATGCACATAAGGATTGGCTGAAAAGCTGTGGTGCGAGCAACTTCAGCTTATGGTTAGGTAATGAATAGACAGCATTGATTTTGGAAAACTGCTCCATCGTATTCAGTGACGCAAGCGAAAAAAGCTCTCTGACCGTTTTATCTTCGGCTTTTCTTTTGGCTTCTTCCTGCCTTTTTTTCCTGTCGTCAAGCGATTCATCAAGCCTGTTCCAGGCCTCTTTGTATTGGACCGCTGGACTGGCTAACTGATCTTTGATATATTTCTCCGCCTGCAGGATCCGGTTGTTTTCAAGCAAAACCTCAACGTAGATCAGCAGTCTTTTCTCATCTTTTTCATAGAAGTATTTTTTCTCGTCAGCCAGTTCAAGGGCCTCGATAAAGCTGCCGATCTGCAGCAGCGAAGATACGAGAAGGACATTCAGCGTTTCCTCTTCTTTGAGCGCATAGGCTTTTTTCATGAATCCCACAGCTTTTTCGACATTTCCCTCTCCTAGATGTCCCATTACTTCTGACATATATACATTGAAATTCTTTGGAAATTCGATCTGTTCTCCCATGTTTCAACTCACCTCTGCCTTAGTGTATCATATCTCAGGCAGCAGAATGCGAAAAAAAGCAATAGGATTGAGCCTCCCATTGCTTAATAGCCTCTGAATCGATTGTATCTGTTTTCCAGCAGTATCTCTCTGGGCAAGGCATCGAGACTTTTCAGTTTGCCTGCAATGTCTGCTTTCATCTGCTTCAAAAGACTGTCTCTGCTGATCCAGTGATCATCGATTTTTTCGTCTATGACTTTCTCAACGATACCTAGTTCTTTCAGATCATAAGAGGTCAGTTTCATCAGGTCTGCCGCTTCAAAAGAGCGCTTGGAGTCCTTCCATAGGATCGACGCAAACCCTTCCGGTGAAAGGATGGAATAAATGGAATACTCCATCATCCAGACTTCATCCGCCAAAGCTAGAGCCAGCGCTCCGCCGCTTCCGCCCTCGCCTAAAATAATGGACAGGACAGGAACGTTCAGCCGGCTCATCTCAAAGAGGTTATTGGCTATCGCTTCTCCCTGACCGCGTTCTTCGGCTTCGACCCCACAGTATGCACCTGACGTATTGATGAAATTGATGACCGGACGATTGAATTTTTCGGCCTGTTTCATCAGACGGAGGGATTTACGGTAACCTTCTGGATGCGGTGAACCAAAATTACGTCTGACGTTTTCTTCAATGTCAGACCCTTTCTGGTTTCCGATAACCGTTACCGGCATCCCGTCGAGCTTGCCTATTCCGCCGACGATCGCCTCATCATCCTTGTAAAGCCTGTCTCCGTGCAGTTCGATGAAGCCGTCGATCAGCTGCGAAGTGATATCCTTCATGCTGAGACGGTCCGTTTTCCGCGCCTGAGTGACTATTTCCATTGCCTTACTCATCACTTTCACCTTCTTTTACAAACTGACACGTGTGCATGTCAACAAGCCGGGCAATCACAGCTTTAAGATTTCTCTCTTCAACGATCTGGTCGATGAAACCATTTTTTAAAACCGTTTCCGCCAGCTGAAAATCATTCCGGCAGAGACGCTTTGATCGTCTGTTCGATGACTCTTTTACCGGCAAAACCGACTAGAGCTCCGGGTTCTGCCAGGATGATGTCGCCCTGCATGGCAAAGCTCGCCGTGACCCCACCCGTCGTCGGATCGGTCAGAACGGTCAGGTAAAAGAGGCCTTTATCAGAAAAGCGTCTGATCGCCGCACTCGTTTTGGCCATCTGCATGAGCGAAAAGATCCCTTCCTGCATACGGGCGCCACCGGAAGCGGTGAAGAGCACAACGGAAAGGTCCTTGTCATAGGCCCTTTCAAACAATCGGGTGATTTTTTCCCGACAGCCTGGCCCATGCTGCCCATGATGAAATGGGAATCCATGATGCCGACCGCCGTCCTGTTGCCTTTGATGGTCGCTTCGCCCGTCACGACCGCTTCTCTGAGTCCCGTTCTGATCTGCGTTTTCGCTATCTTGTCCTCATAATCCGGAAAATCAAGCGGGTTGTAGGTTGTGACCTCTTTATCCCATTCCTGAAACGTGCCATGGTCCACCGTGATCGCTACGTCTTTCCTGGGCACTGATCCGAAACGTGTAGTGACAGTTCGGGCATCGTCGTTCCTTGCCTAAGGATTTAACATAAATCGGTTTCTGACAGTTCGGACATTTTTCGAACATGCCGTCCGGTACATGCGGACCATTCTCACCTTCAGTTTTCTGCAGGGAAATGTAAGGTCTTTTCTTGAAGAGCCTCATTGATTAACCCCCTTCTCTTCCAGCCAGTTGGGGATGATTACTTGAGACAGCGTATCCGTCGTGTAGTCACCTTTTACAAAATTCGCTTCTTTGAGCAGATCGATATGGAAGTCCAGATTGGTCTGGATCCCTCGATGACCATTTCATTCAGGGCACGGTGCATTTTACTGATGGCTTCCTCCCTGCTGTTGCCATGCGTGATCACTTTGGCCACCATCGCATCATAAAAAGGAGGAATCGTGGATCCGGCGAACATAGCTGTATCTACCCGCAGCCCCAGACCGCCCGAAGGTATATTCAGAAAGTCGATATTACCCGGAGACGGTGCAAAATTGAATAGCGGGTTTTCCGCATTGATCCGGCATTCGATCGCATGACCGGTCAGCGTGACATCTTCCTGAGTCAGAGAAAGCTTCTCGCCGTATGCCACTCTGATCTGTTCTTTGACGATATCTACCGCTGTGATCATTTCGGTGATCGGGTGCTCGACCTGGATGCGGGTATTCATTTCCATGAAATAAAAATTCTCGTCACTGTCCACTAAAAATTCGATCGTTCCCGCGTTTTCGTAACCCACTGTTTTAGCTGCCGCAACGGCACTTTCACAGATGCGTCTGCGTGTTTCTTCAGACAACGTCGGACTGGGTGCTTCTTCCAGGATCTTCTGATGATTCCGCTGCAGTGAGCAGTCACGTTCGCCAAGGTGGATGACGTTCCCGTGATGGTCAGCCATGATCTGCACTTCGATGTGCTTGGCCGGTGTGATGATCCTTTCGACGTACATGCGGTCATCATCAAATGCTGCTTTGGATTCCGACTGCGCCTGCAGGAATTTCGCTTCAAGGTCACCCTGTTCGAAGACCATCCGCATCCCTTTACCGCCGCCCCCAGCAACTGCCTTAATGATCACAGGCAGCCCGATCTCCTCCACCATTTCTTCAACGTCTCGAAAAGACGTGATGGAATGGTCACTTCCCGGTACGACAGGGACATTGGCTTTTTTCATCATGGCGCGGGCGTTCGATTTGTTGCCCATCTGATCGATAACGTCTTTGTTCGGACCGATGAAGGCTACATTCACTTCCTCGCACATGGCTGCGAATGTACTGTTTTCTGACAGAAAACCGAATCCCGGATGGATAGCTTCTGCTCCGGTCAGCACTGCTGCACTTAGAATATTGTGTATATTCAAGTACGATTCGTTCGCTTTAGAAGGCCCTATGCACACCGCTTCATCTGCGAGCTGCATATGAAGAGCATCCTTATCCGCCGTTGAGTATACAGCTACAGTTCTGATATTCATTTCCTGACACGCCCGGATGATACGTACCGCAATTTCTCCTCGATTGGCTATAAGTATTTTCTGAAACATGCACATACCTTCCTTATACATTATTAAACGTTGAGTCTCTTTATCTGCCGATGATGAATGTCAATTCTGCTTCGCAGACTTTTTTACCGTCCACATAAGCCACGGCTTTACCGATACCGGCATAATCCTTGAGTTTCACGATATCGACTTTCAGTTCAAGCACGTCACCGGGCTGAACTTTTCTTCTGAATTTCACTTTGTTCAGACCGCCAAGATAGGCTGTCTGGGATTTGAACTGATCGAGCTTCAAGAGCGGGATCGAACCGGCCTGCGCCAGACTTTCCACGATCAGCACACCCGGCATCACTGGTTCTCCGGGAAATGCCCTGAAAGAATTCTTCATTGATCGTCACGTTTTTTATCGCCGTCACATGTTTGCCCGGGATCATCTCTGTTACTTTATCAATATAATAAATAGGATAGCGGTTCGGGATCAATTCCTGGATTTCCGCAATATTCATCGTTGTCATCATATTCTCCTTTTAATCTGCTTTTATTTTGATCAAGGCCTGATCGAATTCGATCGCCTGCCCGTCGTCAACGAGTATTTCTTCGATAACGCCAGACACATCACTTTTGATTTCATTCATCACTTTCATCGCTTCGATGATCAGAACAGTCTGACCGACTTCAACGGTATCTCCGGCTTTAACAAATGCCGGTGAATCCGGCGAAGACGACCGGTAGCTGGTCCCCACGATCGGAGATTTGATCAGATGAAGCGATTCGTCCGGCTCACTCTCATCTTCTACAGACTCCATATAGACTTCATTTACCTTGGCTTCCTGTTTTTGCGTTCCATTATCTTTGGAAACATCTGAAGGAGCAGGATTCGGCTGCTCGCTTGAGTGACTTTGAGTCTGATTCGAACTGTCGGATTCACGCTTGCTCAATTTCAGAGACACCGATGAATCTTCCAGTTCAAAATACTTCAAACTGGACTGATCGATCAGATGAATGAGTTCTTTTATCTCGTCGTTATTCATTCACTCTCACTCTCATTTTTTAAAGCATGTCACGGCATTGTGACCGCCGAACCCTAAAGAATTGTTCAGGGCATACATGTTTTCCTGTTCTCGCGCCTCATTTAAAATGTAATCCAAGTCACACTTCTCATCCAGCTCACTGGTATTGATCGTTGGCGGCATGATGTTTTCCTGCAGCGACATGACGACTGCGACAGCTTCTATCGCTCCAGCTCCACCGAGCAAGTGTCCCGTCATACTTTGGTACTCGATACGGCAACCGATTTAGACGCTTCTTCGCCCAAAGCCAGTTTGATGGCGCTCGTTTCTGAAGAATCGTTCGCCGGTGTAGAGGTACCGTGTGCATTGATATAGCCGACATCTTTCGGTTCGATGCCCGCTTCTTTCATTGCCAGTTTCATCGCTTTCGCTGCCCCTTCACCGTCTGGCGTGGGAGCTGTCATATGGAAACTGTCTCCTGTCGCGCCGTACCCGACGATTTCAGCATAGATATGCGCGCCGCGTGCTTTAGCAGACGTCAGACTTTCCAGAACGATGACGCCGGCCCCTTCGCCCATAACGAACCCGTGACGGTTTTTATCGAAAGGAATCGATGCTTTGTCCGCATCATCACTCGGTCGACAAGGCGTTCAGTGCGGCAAATCCCGACATCCCGATCTCATTCAAGCTTGCTTCTGATCCGCCGGCCAGCATATAATCTGCATACCCATGCTTGATCTGTCTGAACGCTTCGCCGATCGAATTGTTTCCTGAAGCACAGGCTGTCACGATCGACAAGTTGGGACCTTTAGCCCCTGTGGCTATGGAAATATTGCCCGCAACCATGTTCCCGATCGCTTTAGGCACGAAGAGCGGTTCAACTCTGTCCAGGCCTTTTTCATGGAGCTTGATGATCTGGCTCTGCATGGCCTGCAGTCCGCCGATCCCTGACCCGACGATAACCCCCAAGCGGTCAGCATCGAAGTCATACTCAGCTAGTCCGCTGTCTCTCATTGCTTCAAGCGCGGCTGCCACACCGTACTGTGAGAATGGATCCATTCTCTTGGCTAACTTTCTGTCCATCAGTTCTTTGGCCTCAAAGTCTTTGACCTCACCGGCAACACTGACATTGATGGGTGAACCATCAAATTTTGTCAACGGCACGATGCCATTTTTACCTGTTTTAAGTCCTGTCCAAAATTCCTCAGCTGAGTTTCCCAGAGGCGTGATAGCCCCAAGCCCAGTTACGACAACTCTTTCCATTCATATCCTCCTAGATTTAACCGTTCATGACCATTCCACCGTCAACATGCAGCACTTGACCGGTGATATATTTCTGGTCGCTCAAAAAATTCACTAACTCAGCAACTTCTTCTGCTGTTCCCAGTCGTTTGAGTGGTATGGATTCCAACGCCTGTTCTTTGATTTGATCCGTCAGACTGTCTGTCATATCTGATTCGATGAAGCCAGGTGCGATCGCATTGGCGACAATACCTCTTGGTGCCAGTTCTTTGGCAATGGATTTAGTAAATCCAATGACCCCGGCCTTGCTCGCTGAATAATTAGCTTGTCCGACATTCCCGACCGTCCCGACAACACTTGATATATTGATGATATGACCCGACCGCTGTTTCAGCATGACTTTAGAAGCTTCTCTTGAAGTAAAAAAAGTGCCTTTCAAATTCACAGTCAAGGTCGAATCAAAGTCTTCCTCAGACATGCGTATGAGAAGATTGTCCTTTGTAAGTCCGGCATTATTGACCAGGACATCGATTTTTTTGAAGGTTTTCTTCGTTTCCTTGATCATGCGCTTCACGAATGTTTCATCACTTATATCACCAATGATCGGGTGTGCTTTGCCACCCAGACCGTTGAAATAATCCATCAGCTCAGCTGACAGTTCCTTTCGCCCATTAACGATGACGGTATGTCCCTGCTTTAAAAAAGAAGCAGCGATCGCTTTTCCGATCCCTCTGGAACTCCCCGTGACAATAACGACTTTTTTTTCGTCCATACTCGACTCCTTTAAGATCTTACAGCTTTGGAAATGGTTTCCAGCTGTTTTACTTTTTCGATATTTTTAACTGTGACGGATCTATCGATGCTTTTTACAAAAGAACGCAGGGTTTTTCCGGGTCCCACTTCGATAAATGTCGTCACCCCATCAGAAATCATCTGTCTGATCATCTGCTCGAATCTGACCGGTGAAGAGATCTGTTTTGTCAGTAATGGTTTTATCGCTTCGCTATCTTTATAAATTTTTGCATCGACGTTGGAATAGACAGGATAGTCAAAATCCCCAAAACTAACGCCGTCCAGCGCCTGTGAAAACTTCCGGCCTGCCGGTGCGAGTAATTCGGTGTGAAAAGGTCCACTGACATTCAGTCGTATAACCCTTTTGGCCCCTTTGTCTTCCGCTTTCGTCATTGCTCTTTCAACGCCGGTCGTCTCTCCTGAAATCACCAGCTGTTCCGGTGTATTGTAATTGGCTATGGCAACGTAAGACTCTTTTGAAACGTCTTGACATATATCTTCCAGTGTTTTTGAGTCAAGACCCAGTATCGCTGCCATGGACCCTTCACCATCCGGTACGGCTTGCTCCATCAAAGACCCGCGCTTATGAACGAGAGGCACTGCCTGTTTGAAATCTAGTGCCCCTGATGAAACAAGGGCCGTATATTCGCCCAGACTCAAACCGGCAACAGCGTCAGGCGTGATGTTTAGCGTGTGCCTGATGACTTCTTCGATCGCATGGCTGACAGTCAAGATCGCCGGTTGAGTATAAGGTGTTTCATTCAGCCTTTTATCCTCCCGGAAACAGATCTCAGACAGATCAACCTCAAGCAGACTGCTTGCTTCATCAAATAGCTGTCTGACTTCATCGAATTCATTGTAGAATTCATGTCCCATAAGGTTATACTGGGCTCCTTGACCACTGAATAAAAATGCTGTTTTCAAGCTATCTCTCCTGTTCTGCATCATTTGTGTCCCCTAAATTAGTTTGAATATCAAAGTATATGCTTAAAAAAGGACCGGATGTCTGACTATTTCGTCATACTCCTGCATGAGTTCCTGGATAATATCATGGCAGCTCTGTTCTTTGGTTACCAGACCGGCGATCTGTCCTGACATGAACGATCCTCCGTCTTTATCTCCCTCTACGACAGCTTTTCTCAAAGCACCCTTAGCCAAGGCTTCCAGGCGTGAAAAATCAGGGTTGTCATCGCTCGACATTTCTTTTTCAACTCTCAAATATTCTTTTGTGAGCTTGTTTCTCAGTACGCGTACAGGATGACCTGTGATCTGACCCGTAACGACCGTATCGATGTCACGGGCTTTGATGATCCGTTGTTTGAACGTATCATGAGCAATACTTTCATGGGCAACCACAAATCGTGTGCCCAGCTGCACTGCATCCGCTCCGAGAGCGATCGCGGCAGCCATCCCGCGTCCATCTGCTATGCCGCCGGCTGCGATGACGGGAATGTCCACGGCATCCACCACTTGAGGCACTAAAGTCATCGTCGTCAGTTTCCCGATATGACCGCCCGCTTCCATCCCTTCACAGATGACAGCGTCAGCGCCTTCTTTTTCCATACGTCTTGCCAGCGCAACAGAAGCAACGACCGGAATGACTGTGATGCCGGCTGCTTTGAATCTTTTCATGTACTTGCCCGGGGTCCCCGCTCCGGTCGTGACGACTTTGATGTTCTCTTCACAGACCACGTCGACCACGTCATCCACATAAGGGGATAAAAGCAGGACATTCACACCAAAGGGTTTATCCGTCATTTTTTTTGTTTCATGAATGATTTTTCTTGACAAATTCACCAGGTTCGTGACCGGCGCCCAGCATGCCTAAACCACCGGCATTTGAAACGGCCGCTGCAAGACTCGGTGTCGCTACCCAAGACATGGCTCCTTGTACAATAGGATAATCAATACCTATCTGTTCTATTAATGATTGATTCATCTAGGAGCTCCTTCCAGCTTATTTGGATTCTATTTGTTTTTCCACGTAATTGACTAAATCTTCAACCGTGTTCAAACCTTCTTCAGATTCGATTTTGATATCAAACTCGTCTTCGATGTCGTTGATGATCTGGAATAGATCCAAGCTGTCTGCTTCAAGTTCGTCTCTGAAGTTTGTGTTTAATTGTACTTCGCTTTCTTCTTTGTCTAACTGGTCCACTATGATTTCCTGTATTTGTTCGAATGTTGTCATTTTGATTTCCTCCATGTATGTTGGTTTAGTTTTTTATAGTTTGATCAATAGCGTTCCCCAGGTCAATCCCCCGCCGAACGCGCTTAAAACGATTTTCTGTCCACTGCCGATCTGTATGGTCCGATTTTCGACTAGTTCATCCAGTAATATCGGTAAACTGGCAGCGGATGTGTTTCCGTAATCTTGAATATTCATCGGAAACTTGGACAAAGGACTGCCCAGTTTCTTTGAAACGATCTCGATGATTCGGGCATTTGCCTGATGAAGCAGGACATAGTCGACCTCATCAAGGTCGGTGCTTCCGTTTTCCAGCGCCAGGCCGATACTTTTTGGTATCTTTCTGGTCACGAAATTGAAGATCGCCCGGCCATCCATTGTTAAGTGACTGGTTTTCCCTTCAGGTGAACAGAGTGGGTTGTTGACGCTCTGTTCACCTGAAACTAATGCATTGCCTTGTTCACCGTCAGTATGTAAATCCTCGGCAATAAATGCATCGTCATTCTCATCTCTCTGGAGCAGAACAGCTCCGGCCCCGTCACCGAACAAGACGGACGTTTTACGGTCGCTCCAGTCCAGTGCTTTTGACATGACCTCTCCACCGATGATTAAAGCGTAAGGCAGAGACATGTGTCTAAGCATTTTTTCCGCAACGGATAAGCCATAAATAAATCCTGAACAAGCAGCACTTAGATCAAACGCGACCGCATTCTGGGCGTTGAGAGCCGCCTGCACTTTGCTGGCGACCGACGGCGACTGACTGTCGGGTGTCATTGTTGCCACAATGATCAGACCGATCTGACTGGGGTCTATGGTGGTCTTGTTTAAAGCATCCTTACCGGCCCCAATACACAAGTCACTCGTATCCTGCCCTAAGGACAGATGTCTTTTCTCTATTCCAGTTCTTTTTCTGATCCATTCGTCAGACGTATCCATCCACTGAGTGAGTGTCTCGTTGTATACACTGTTTTCAGGAACATATCTGCCTGTAGACTGAATCGTTACTCCAAAGGTTTTCATTAGTCTGGCAACTGCTCCTTTGTACGTTCCAGGAACCCATGAAGATTTTTCAACCCATGCATGAGTACCTCCGATTCTTTTTCATCCATCTCGTTGATGGTTTCTTTTACCATGTCCCGATGGAATTTATCGTGCAGACGGTAAAGTAACCGGCCCTTTTTAGTAAGAGCCAACGTTACGACCCGCCGGTCTTTTTCATTTCTTATACGATCGACATAGCCTTTTCTGACCAGATTATTGACCGAAACAGTGAGTGTCCCGACGGTAACGCCGAGTTTCTTTGCTACTTGACTGGTGGTGTGTTCCCGGTACATGCCGATCGCTTCGATGGTATGCATTTCTTTAATTGAAACATCTTTGAATTGACTTGACTGCAACGTTCGTTCTTCAATCATCAGTACATCATTGAAAATCGAGACTAAATAACCGTTGACTTCATTTATGCGTTGATCCACATCAACTCCTCCTAATCCTGAATCGCAAATATTGTTTGAACATCAAACTATTTGACAATCAAAATATTAACTTAGATCATCTTCACTGTCAAGAAAAGATTGTAAAAAAAATAAGCCATCAATGAAATGGCTTATCAGAAACTTATGCTTCAGGTTCTAGATTTTCAGTGATCTGAGTCTTGAATCCTTCAATATCTTTAAAGTTTACAACCGTTTTCTCTTCAACTAAATCATGCATTCTTTCTGCTGAATGTGTCCAGTTGATCTTAACGATCGCACTGTTTGTCAGAAGCTTCTCGATCGTACCTTCCATAGGTTCATCTCTGAAAGAGAAAACAATTTCGTCCCCTACATCCGGTCTCAAGTCTTCTTTGATCGTATCTATGATTTCAACGGCTTCTTTGTAAGGCAAATCTAATAGATTAGCAATACGGGAATTGCTGGCGCCTTTTCTTAGTTCTGTTTCCACCAGGTCTTGAACTTCAGCGGTAATTTCAACTTTTGCCACTATCATCCCTCAATTCTTTCATAAAGTTTTTAAACTCCTTTAATCATTATACCATAAAGAACAGCGTTTATCGACTAAACACTGTTCCGGGCCGATTTTGGACGTTTTATAACCGCTGAAAATGAGGTCAGTCAAGCAGTTCTGCTGCCTTGTAACCGACTTTCTTCAAAGTGGATCTGAAGGGCCAGCACTTCGTCGCGGGAACACCCGGCAAATAGTTCGGCTATCTTTTCTGCATGTCGGGGAAAGATCTCATCCATCAGTTTTTCGCCTTCATCAGTCAGTTCACAGTAAGTCACGCGTCTGTCCGCCTGATCAGCGACGCGGATCACAAACTGCTTTTCTTCCAGTTGGTCGACAACATACGTGATGCTGCTTGAAGCGAGCAGCACTTGCTGCCCTATCCTCTGTATCGGCTGTCTGCCTTTGCTGTAGAGCAGTTCCAAAACGGTAAATTCAGTCGCATTCAATCCATAAGACGACATATCCTTTTTCACGACTTTTTCAACGCTCGAAGATGCTTTCAGTAATATAGTCAATGCTTTCAGTTCATCCAGATTTTTTGTCATTTGTTACTCACCTTTGCTTGTTAGCTATATTTTTGTTGATCGAAACACGATTTAACCTCTGTTTACGTAATTACCTCAGAGTTACTTATCATACCACAAAAAAAAGCAGGGAAAATACAAGACTCAATTTCCCTCGCTTTTATGCAGATAGTTGAATAGTTTGGCGTAATAAAAAAGTGCAAGCAGCTGATAGGCACTGGCAAGAACGACTAAGAACACAACCGTGACCGTAGACAGATTCGGGAAAAAGACAGCAATGAACATCGTCAGATAAAACACGATGGTCGCGATCTTGCCGTACCATTTGGCTCCGTCAACACTCAAGTCCTTGCGGTAAAGACGAATCAGTTCAAAAAACATGTAGCTCTCTTTGATGACAAACAGCAGAAACAAAAAGGTGAATACCGGCCATCTCAGCATCAGCACACTGACGACAGCGACTTGAGTCAGCTTGTCGGCGACCGGATCGAGCAACTGGCCGATTTTCGTCGTCAGATGGAACTTTCTGGCGATGAACCCGTCCGCTGCATCCGTAAAGCCGGATAAAACAAGGATCCCGGTCGCCAGTCTGTAGTCCATCGCTGTTTCAGCCATGACATAATAGTATACAAAAAAAGGAATGAGGATCAGCCTGAAATAAGACAGAAGATTGGGTACCGTGAACCAGTCTCTCTTAGACATATCATCATTCCTTTCTATTTGATTACCGAGAGTGAGGGATTCGAACCCTCGCACAGCACAAAGCCGCCTAACGGATTTCGAGTCCGTCCCCTTCAGCCGGACTTGGGTAACTCTCGCAGTTGCACTTCCAATTATATCTAATTTCCCGGCTGATTTCAATATAAAAAAACAGGCTGCCTGCTTTTTTCATAGCAGCACGCAGCTTGTTTTTTTTATCTTCGGTGGTTATCCGGATTCGGTCCTTTTGGATTAAGTACATCTTCATGGGTATCGGCATCTGATTTCGGCTCATTGAAATCCACGCCGAACCCTGGCGGTGTGACGTCCTCCGGTGAAGACATGTCAGACTTGTCCGGCCGGTCTTTGATGTCTTTGGTATCATCTGATTTGTCTTCTTTAAGTTCGGATTTTTCATCCGCATTCCGCTCCTCTGTAACGTCGGGGGCAGGAATATCACTCGCTAAAAGAATGTAGCCGCCTCTGGAAACCATATGCTCATACACATTCATTCCATCGTCTTCTATCTCAAGATCTGCAAATGGATGATCTTTAATGTTGTCTGACTTTTTAGGGTCAACAGTCTGAACTGTGATCTCCACCATCGATTCACTGTCTGCTCGGTGGTCTTCAGTGCACACAAGAATCAGCTGATCTTTAGTATAAGTTTGGTTTTGAACCAGTCTTTCGATTTCCGCCACCATGTTGCCGATCTGCTGCTGAGCATATAAAAATTTCATATCCGATTCCTCCTGTTTGTTAGGTCATCTTACTGTCAATTTTAACAAAGACAGCCTGAAGTCACCAATTATAACAACTGAAAGCTGAATGCTCAGTCACTTATCCCAAGGCCACATCCAGAAACATCATGACCGTGAACCCGATCATCGCCCCGACTGTTCCGATATCATTATGCCGTTCAAGTTTTGCTTCAGGAATAAGCTCTTCAACGACAACATAGATCATTGCACCGGCTGCAAAAGACAGCGCATAAGGCAAGACAGGACGCATGAGCAGTACTAGGGCCGCACCTGCGACCCCTGCAATAGGCTCGACGATTCCTGAGGCCTGACCGTAAGCGAAGGCCTTGAGCCTGCTGAATCCTTCTCTTCTAAGCGGCACAGATACAGAGGCCCCTTCCGGGAAGTTCTGCAGGCCGATACCAATCGCGAGAGCCACAGCACTCGCGACTGTTGCAGAGGAAAAGTCAGCTGCAGCGGCTCCAAAAGCTACACCGACCGCCAGTCCTTCCGGTATGTTATGAATGGTGATAGCCAAGACAAGCAGAATGCTGCGCTGCCAGTCTGTTTTAATCCCCTCTTTCTTTCCATTTCCAGGCCCGGGGTGCAGGTGTGGAAGCAGCTTATCAGTGAGGAACAAAAAGGCCCCACCGGTCATGAATCCAACCACAGCAGGTATCCATCCAGGCACATCCGTCGCTTCTGCCATTTCGATCGCAGGGGCAAGCAGTGACCAGAAGCTTGCCGCGATCATGACTCCCGCGGCAAAACCCAGCATGCCAGTAAGTAAATTCCTGTTGATTTCTTTAAATAAAAAGACGACCGCTGCACCTAAAGCAGTGACTCCCCAAGTGAAAAGTGTTGCAAGAAGTGCCTGCAGAACAGGATTCAAGTCAATAAACCAGTCCATCTCTCATTCTCCTCATATTATATTTTCTGTCATAATTATAACGAAAAGATGAGTGAAATGGAATGAATTGAGCTGCAGAGGGTGACCCTCGTTTACACTGGACCAGGGCTTTTATACAAGTTTAATAAATTATTATTGACTTTACCTCTGAACCCCTATATAATAAATTCTGTTGGTAAAATTGTTCTGGTAGCTCAGCTGGATAGAGCATTCGCCTTCTAAGCGAACGGTCGGGGGGTTCGAATCCCTCCCAGAACGTAATTAAACATTTCAGAAAAAAGATCCAGTCAGTTAACTGACCGGATCTTTTTTCTGTTTCGTTTTTTTATTTCGACCGACTAATCGTTATGAAAGACTTCACCTGTTTTTTTATAAAAAACTTCTTCTTTTCGGCTATTTTATTGAGATAACGGGCCAGGACAAAAAAATAATCCGATAACCGATTGATATAGACCAACATTTCTTTGGGCAAGGGTTCCTGCTCGTTCAGCTTCAGCATGGTTCTTTCCACGCGGCGTGTGACCGTCCGGGCGACATGAGCTTGAGAAGCCTGCTTTGTTCCTCCTGGAAGCACAAAATATTTTATCTCATCCAAGTGACTGTTCAGCTCATCTATTTTCTGTTCGATCTTATCGATTTCAAAGCGGTCGAATGACAACGCCATTTTGTTTTCCTTGTCCGCCAGTATACTTCCGATATCAAATAGAAGATGCTGGATAAGGTTCAGTGACTCCGTGATGTAGCTTCTGGAAACGGCCCATTCCTCTCTGATCATACTGGCCAGCAGTCCGACGTGGGCGTTGAGCTCATCCACACTGCCATAAGCTTCCACACGTCTGTCCGTCTTTTTCACTGTTCCTCCCCCTATCAGGTTTGTATTTCCATGATCGCCTCTACCTGTATAGATTTTCATTTTTTCCACTCCAAATCCTTTATTTACTCAGTCTGCCTGACGGGCAGTCTTAGCGATTTATCTGATTATATAAGAAAAACGCCGAACTGCAAACGCGTTCGACGTTTTTCTTTACTTGTGATCAGTAGAGATGCAGGTAGCTGTCTTTCTCCCACTGGCTCATCTGAGCTTTATAGGTGTTCCATTCGACCAGCTTGGACTGGTAGAAGTTTTTATAGATGTGATTACCCAGTGCATCTTTCATGATGTCGCTCTCTTTCAGGACATTCAGTGCACTGTGCAGACTGGTCGGCAGTAAGGTGATGCCGTTTTCTTCCAGCTCATATTCGTTCATCTCATAAATATTATCACATGTTTCACTTGGTGGAGTCATTTGGTTCTTCACGCCGTCCAGACCAGCTTTCAGCATAACGGCCAGGGCCAGATACGGGTTGGTCATCGGATCGACGGAACGCACTTCCAGACGTGTAGACAGTCCTCTGGAAGCCGGGATCCTTATCATTGGCGTACGGTTGCTTCCTGACCAGGCAATATAAACAGGCGCTTCATAACCAGGGACCAGACGCTTGTAAGAGTTGACGGTCGGGTTTGTTATGGCAGTGTATGCCGGGGCATGGTGAAGCAGACCGGCTAAGAACTGATAGGCTGTCTCACTTAACTGTCTTTCATCTGTCTCATCATAAAAGGCATTCTCTTCACCTTCGAACAGAGACATATTGCAGTGCATACCTGAGCCGTTGATGCCGAACAGTGGTTTTGCCATAAACGTTGCATGCAGACCATATGTGCGGGCAACGGTCTTGACGATCAGTTTAAAGGTCTGGATATTGTCGCAGGCTTCCACAGCATCCGCATACTTCCAGTCGATTTCATGCTGACCCGGTGCCACTTCATGGTGACTGGCCTCGATCTCAAAGCCCAGATCTTCAAGCTCCAGCACGATATCCCGACGGCAGTTTTCTGCCAGATCAGTCGGTGCCAGGTCAAAGTATCCGCCGTTATCATTTAAATTCTCAGTGACTTCATGGTTTTCGTTCAGTTTAAATAAAAAGAATTCAGGTTCAGGCCCTAAATTGAATGAGGAGAAGCCCATTTCCTTCGCTTCATCCATGATTCGTTTCAGGTTCGTTCTGGGGTCACCTGAAAAGCGGTGAACCGTCCGGATGCACAATATCACAGATCAGACGTGCCACACGACCGCTTCTTGTTGTTTCTATTTCCCACGGAAAAACCAGCCATGTGCTGAAATCAGGTTTCAGATACATATCCGATTCATGTATACGCACAAAACCTTCGATCGAAGAGCCGTCAAACATCATTTTACCTTCAAGGACTTTATCGAGCTGACTGGCAGGTACTTCCACATTTTTCACGATACCCAGGATATCAGTGAACATCAACCTCAAAAATCTCACGTTTTCCTTTTTGACATCCTGTACGATCATTTCCTTAGTTATCTCTTTCATACCAATCTCCCCCATCTATACCAATACGGTATTATCTCCTTTAAAACCTATTATATTAAGTACTTTTGAATAATACCACTATTGTTTTTAGAGTGCAAGCAAAATGTTTTCATTGCTTGCATTTTTATATTTCAATATCAAAAAACTCCCTGCAAAAGATCTTTACTGGATCTTCTGCAGGGAGTTATCAACATTGATTATTTATTAGTATAACTTGAAATAGCGGTCCATTTCATATTGTGAGACCGTTTTGATATATTTTCTCCAGTCCGCTTCTCTGGTGGCAGTGAATCTTTCCAGGATGTGTTCCCCTAGACCATCTTTGATGGTTTCATCTGCATTCAAAGCCTCTAAAGCTTCCGCTAAATTTTTAGGCAGCGACTGTATCTGGTTTTCATCGCGCTCAAACTGGTCCATATTATAAATATTTTTATTTATCGGACTCGGCGCACTCTTCGCTTCTGAAATCCCTCTTAATCCGGCTTTTAACAGCACTGCTAAAGCGAGATAAGGATTAGCCGTCGGATCTACACTTCTCAGTTCTACACGCGTAGACTGGCCTCTTGAAGCCGGCACACGGATAAGCGGTGTCCGGTTGGTTCCAGACCAGGCTACATAGACCGGCGCTTCGAATCCGGGTGTGAGTCGTTTATATGAATTGATGATCGGATTGCAGATAGCTGTATAAGCCTGAGCATGGTCTAGCAGACCGGCAATAAACTGATAAGCCGTCGTGCTCAATCCTTCTTCACTGTCTTTATCATAAAAGACGTTTGTCCCGTCTTTAAATAATGACATATTGAAGTGCATGCCTGAACCACTGATTTCTTCGATCGGTTTCGGCATGAACGTCGCATGTAGACCGTGCTTTCTGGCAACCGTCTTAACGATCAGTTTGAATGTCTGGATATTATCACATGCTTCTACAGCATCCGCATATTTCCAGTCGATTTCATGCTGACCGGGAGCCACTTCATGATGACTTGCTTCAATTTCAAAACCTAAGGCTTCGAGTTCCAGGACTATGTCTCTTCGGCAGTTTTCTGCCAGATCTGTCGGTGCTAAATCGAAATATCCTCCATTGTCGTTTAGATTCTTGCTTGGATTACCGTATTCGTCTAGTTTAAATAAAAAGAATTCGGGTTCAGGACCTAGATTGAATTCTGTAAAACCCAGATTCTCCATATCTTTAAGAACACGTTTTAAATTACTTCTGGGATCTCCCTCAAACGGTTCTCCGGTAGGCATATAGACATCACAAATAAAGCGAGCTATGCGTCCGTCGCTATCAGCAATTTTCCAGGGGAAAATAAGCCATGTGTCTAAATCCGGATGCAGTTTCATATCACTCTGGTCGATCTCCACAAAACCGTCGATCGATGAACCATCAGAAAGCCATCTCGTTATCCATAACTTTATCCAGCTGACTGATCGGCACCTCAACATTCTTTATAACGCCATCAATATCAGTGAACATCAGTCTTAAGAATCTAACATTCTTCTCTTTCGCTTCTTTCCTTATTTCCTCTTTGAGATTGGAGGACATAGTCCATTCATCATCCTTTCAGATAGTATGTTTGCTTCAATATTAAGCCTACTTGCAACTCGGTTGATTGTCAATTGATTTACCCTTTAAATTACATTTAAGAATCGCTGAGTAAATCAGGTAGCGATAGTACTGTACACGGGGGTTTCTTTGACTTCCCGACAAGATACGCGCGGAACCACCTGAAACCTTGAAACACAAAAAAAAGTCGAGATCAAATGATCTCGACAATTAAAAAGTATGATACTTTTATGCTTTGACTGCATCTTTTAAAGCTTTACCAGCTTTGAATGCTGGAACTTTAGTTGCAGGGATCTGGATTTCTTCCCCAGTTTGAGGGTTACGTCCTTTACGTGCTGCGCGGTCGCGTACTTCAAAGTTACCAAAACCAATGATTTGTACTTTTTCACCGTCAGCTAATGTATCTTTAATTGATTCGAAAACTGCTTCAACTGCAGCTGTTGCGTCCTTTTTAGTAAGGTCAGCTGAAGATGCTACTTTTTCGATTAATTCTGCTTTATTTGCCATCGTATTCTTTCACCTCCTCAAAAGAAGATCGATGCATGCTAATTGAATGAATTAACTTGCGATCTTTCTACATTCACTTTTTAGAATGCACTTGGGTGAAATAGTCTGTTGTGACATTTCATTTAAAAAGATACCATAGAATCCTTGATACTGCAATGCTTTTATACAATTCTCTTGAAAATACAGTGATTTTCCATGTATAAATCTGCCTGTCATATCAGGATTTGTCAGTTACTTTATTTCCGCCTGCGTGGAATTATGCGAATAGGTGTTCCTTCAAAATTAAACGTCGCTCTGAATCTGTTTTCCAGAAAACGCGCATACGAAAAATGCAGAAGCTCCGGGTCGTTGACAAAGATAATAAACGTCGGTGGCGATACAGACACTTGAGTCGTATAGTATATCTTCAGTCTGCGGCCTTTATCTGTCGGCGTCGGATTGGTGGCTACAGCGTCCATCACCACGTCGTTCAGGATCGATGACTGGATACGCAAGTTACGGTTCATGAAGACCTGCTCGATGCGTTCAGGCAGTAAATGAAGCCGCTTCTTAGTTATGGCCGATACGAAGACGATCGGTGCATAGCTGAGATACTGGAACTCATCCCGAATATCAAGCTCAAACTCTTTCATGGTATTGGTTTCTTTTTCGATGGTATCCCATTTGTTTACCACGATGATGATTCCTTTGCCGGCTTCATGGGCATAGCCGAATACACGCTTATCCTGCTCTCTTATGCCCTCTTCCGCATTGATGACACACAGAACCACATCTGAACGTTCGATGGCTCTCAAGGCCCTCAATACACTGTATTTCTCAGTGTTTTCATAAACCTTGCCCTTTTTACGCATTCCGGCTGTATCGATCACGACATAGTCTCGGCCGTCCTGAGTAGTGAAGCGTGTATCCACTGCTTCACGAGTCGTACCGGCGATATTTGACGTGATAACACGCTCTTCACCGATGATTGCATTGACCAGACTGGATTTGCCGACATTCGGTACTTCCGATCACACTGAATCTGATCGTTGCTTCATCATACTCACTTTCAGTAGCATCAGGGAAGTGTTTGATCACTTCATCCAGGACGTCTCCCAAACCTAAGCCGTGAGCACCCGAAATAGGATATGGATCTCCTAGTCCCAATGAATAGAACTCGTAAACCTCACTTCTAAGCTCGGGATTGTCCGCTTTATTGACTGCTAAGATGACTGGTTTCCCTGATTTGAACAGAATCGGAGCCACCTGCTGATCCTCATAGGTCACGCCTTCTTTGATACTCGTCATCATAATGATGACATCAGCCTCTTCAATGGCGATCTGAGCCTGTTGTCTGATCTGAACGTTCAGCGGTTCATCTTCCAATGTGATCCCGCCTGTATCGATCAGGGCAAACTCCCGGCCGAGCCATTCAGCATCCGCATATATGCGGTCCCGGGTCACGCCTGATGTGTCTTCTACGATGGATATGCGTTCGCCTACGACACGGTTAAAGATCGTGGATTTCCCTACATTCGGACGTCCGACGATAGCGACAGTTGGTTTTACCATTAAAACACCTTCCTTCATTTTTCTATTCTTCTCAATAAAACAGCACACCCAACTGGATCAGGCATTAAACCTGATACAGCTGGGTGCGGTAATTTTACCGTTAAATCGATTACTCTTCGTCGTCAGTCAGGAATCCTGAAAGCTGATCTCCGATCTGATCACCTAATGTGAATGAACCTTCGTCGTCATCATCGCGCAATGACGGCTGTTTGATGTCAGGTTTACGCTGAGATTCTTTTTTAGGTGCTTTTCTGGAAGCGGCTTTCGGTTTAGACTGTTCCATGTCAGCTGATTCTTCCGTATTTTCTTCCAGCGCTTTGATGCTTAGAGAAATACGTTCTTCTTCAGGATTGACACTCAGCACTTTAACTTCGATTTCCTCATCTTTAGCTACAACTTCATGAGGTGTTTCCACGTGTTTGTGTGCCATTTCCGAAATGTGAACAAGACCTTCGACACCTGGTTTGACTTCCACGAAAGCACCGAAGTCTGTTACACGCTTGACTGTTCCTTTTGTAACAGTGCCTGCAGGCAGTTCATCTTCAAGATTGTCCCATGGTCCAGGTAACGTTTCTTTGATCGATAGTGACACACGTTCCTGCTCTTTGTCTACTTTCAGGACTTTAACGTCAACTTTGTCACCTTTAGACAATTTGTCTTTTGGAGAATCGATGCGTTCATGAGCGATTTCAGAAATGTGAACCAGTCCGTCCACGCCTCCGACATTGACGAATGCACCAAAGTTGGTCAGACGAACAACTTCGCCTTCAACAACAGATCCTTCTTCAAGATTCTCTGAGAGCTTCTTCTCTTTCAGCAGCCCGTTCTTTTTCAAGCAGGACTTTACGTGACAAGATCAGCTGACGTTCTTTAGGATCGATTTCAATGATCTTGAAGGTATACGTATTGCCTTCAAACTGATTCAGGTCACTGACAAAGTGAGTATCGATCTGTGATGCCGGAACGAATCCGCGCACGCCTAAATCGACAGTCAGTCCGCCTTTGACAACACGTGAAACTTCTGCTTCGATCGTTTCATCGTTGTCATATTTCTGTTGCAGCTCTTCCCATACTTTACGCTGATCGACGCGTTTTTTAGATAATACGAAGCTTCCCTGCTCCTTATCCTTGACGTCTCTCAACACGACAACATCGATCGTATCACCGATCGACACGATGTCAGAAGGATGGTCGAAACGTTCGTTTGCCAGTTCTCTCGGAGGGATAACACCTTCTTGTCCTCCGGTTAAGCCGACGATTACCTGTTTGTCATTATCGATGGTTAAAACAGTGCCCTGGACTAAATCTCCAGGAGCCACGTCAACAACATCTCTCATAACATCTGACATTGACTCAGATCCGTTATTTGCTGACTCAACAACAGGCTGTACCTGTGCTTCTTCATTTTCAGCCATGACATCTTCAGGGGAAGTGTCGCCTGGTGTGTTGACCTCTACTTGTTCATTAGCGGTCTCAACTGCTTCCTCTTCAGTCACCTCTGCATTATTCATTTCGTTCTTGTTTTCATCTGTCATAATATCTGCCTCCCAAAACCAATAATTCCTACATAATTAATTGTACCGAATATACGCAACAATTTCCACTAAAACATTCTATCTCTTAAAAAAACCCGTCGTTATACGTGTTTTTATCCGTTTTTTTATATGATCCACAACTTCTTCTATGGACATTTTCGTTGTATCGACCCTGATTGCGTCCTTTGCCTGTTTCAGCGGAGAGGTTTCACGGGTCGAATCCTTGTAATCTCTTTCTGCTATGTCCTTTTTAAGTTGTTCCAGATCAGAGAATATGCCTTTTTCTTTGTTTTCTTTATGTCTGCGTTCTGCCCGTTCCCTGACACTGGCAACTAAGAAGATCTTCAGATCCGCATTCGGCAGAACGACCGTCCCGATATCACGGCCATCCATGACGACTCCGTTATTTTCTGCCATGTCCTGCTGACGTTTGACCATCAGCCGGCGGACTTTAGGATGAGCAGCAACGACCGAAACGGTATTGGTCACATTGTTTTCTCTGATCCCGTAAGTAACGTCCACGCCATTGGAAAAGACGGACTGTCCATTTTCGGTTCGGTTCAAACGTAATATCCGTTTTTTCCAGCAGCTCGACAAGAGCCTCCTGATCTTTGATGTTTACGTTGTTTTTCAGTGCTTCAAAGGTAAGTGTACGGTACATTGCTCCTGTATCCACATAAATCAAGTTCAAGTCAGCAGCGATCCGCCTGGCCACTGTGCTCTTGCCTGATGAGGCAGGACCGTCTATTGCTATGGTTAAAGAATTGTTTTCCATTTTTTCCACACTTTCCTGATTATTTATTCGACTCTCAGTTCCTGACCCACGTATACCGTTTCATCCTGGAGCCCGTTCAGCTGCATCAGTTCTTCTGTTGACATGCCATGATTGAGGGCGATGCGGTACATGTTGTCTCCTGCTTCAACGGTATAGTAGTCCGCGCCGAGAAGACTGTGACAACTCGTCTTCCGTTTCAGCTGCAGATTCAGTTGCCGCTTGTTCACCGGTTTCCGGCTCGCCTGCTGACTCCTGAGATTCAGAGTCCTGAGCCTGAGAATCCGATCCTAGCTGGTGTCTCTGCAGCTGTTTCTTCGGTCCCGTCTTCTGTTGAGTCCGCTTCACTTCTTTCATCTGCTGTATCAGAAGCTGTTTCATTCGGTTCGTCCGTTTCTTCCGCATCGGACACATCAGGTGAAGTCTCTTCATCGTCAGCCGGATCCGAACTCTCATCTTCTGAAGGTCATCTTTACTCGGCTTCTTCGGTTTCACTGTTTTCAGCCACCTGCTCAACTGTTGGAGCGGCCGGATCTTCAGACTTCTCATCCTGGCTTGACCACCAGACATAAGCCGAAGTGGGCAGGATGATAAGCAAAGCCAAAAATATCAGTGTTACAGTCAATATGGGAGAAATACTTTTTTCTCTTTCACGTTTAGCTTTTCTTGATAAAGGTTCCTCATTGATTTCAGCTTCTTCGTCGAAGCGTTTCGACCAGAGCTCTTCCATCGACTGCCGTTCTTTTTTACTCATCATTTGACTCCTCTCTTGCGATTCGATATTCATTATAGCACAGAACAGGCTAAAATTTGGACTGCCCGCTAAAATTAAATAATTTGTTCAAAATCATTTCCCATTGCTGATTTTTTTCTGTTTCCATGAGGTTGTGACTGTTTTTCATCGCTTCAGGTAAAGGCAGGTCGCTCTGACAGCTCGAGCAGCACGGACCGGACCTGTGGACAGATTTTTCACTGAAGTAATCCAGCAAGGCTTCTCTCTTGCAGTTAGTCGTCAGAGCATACTGGACCATTACGCCCAGCTGTTTCTTTTTATAGAGCTTCCGCTCCTCTACCAGCTGCCGCGCCCGTTCGACATCGACTTTCTGATTTATAAAATAAGCGGCCAGTCGACTTTTGCTGTCCTCTTTCAATGATTCAAGCGCCTTGGGATGGGCATAAGCAAAAGCAAGCTCCTGTTCGTCAGGCAGCGATTCTTCCTGCAGTCGGTACTGAATGAATTCGTCCCCGTTTTCATAAAGCAGCAGAGCGACACCACCCTGTTTATCCCGGCTTGTCCGGCCGATCTCCTGCAAATACATTTCAGGATTGGCCGGCATGTGATAATGGATCACGTATCTTATATCCGGTTTATCTATCCCCATGCCGAATGCACTCGTGGCGCAGATGATGTCTAAATCATTACGCAGAAACTGGGCCTGGATTTTTTTCTTGTCTTCCGCTTCGATATCACTGTGGTAACTCTCAGCAGAATAAGGTAGCGTGTCGCGGATTTTTTTTGCTACCCGGTCACAGGCTTTTTTACTTGAAAAATAAATGATGCCCGACCGTTCGAACTCAGTGATGGCCTGAAAGAGTCTCTCTTCTTTATCCCCCTGACAAAGTTCGACTCTCAGCTGAATCGTCGGCCGGTCGACTGAATAGATCACTTTCTGGACATTTGTCTCGAGCTTCAAATTCCTGATGATTTCATTCCTGACATTCTCAATGGCTGTTGCGGTCAGAGCCATCGTCAGCGGATCGTTCAGCTCGGTCCTGATGTCCCCCAGCTTGAGGTAATCCGGCCGAAAATCCATTCCCCACTGCGAGATGCAATGGGCTTCATCGACAACGAGCAATGAAATGCTCAGTCTTTTCAGCTGAGACAGGATCCTTTCCTGCTGGACCATCTCGGGAGACATGAAAATAAACTTGTATCTGTTCAGATTCTTCATGATCAGTCTCTTTTCCTTCTGTGACATGAAGCTGTTCAGTGCAACGACGGATTTTTCTCCATTCTTTTTCATTGTCTCCACCTGATCCTCCATGAGTGAAAGCAGCGGTGAGACGATCAGGGTCGCTCCTTTCATGAAATAAGAAGGAAGCTGATAGCATAAGGACTTCCCGGTACCTGTCGGCAGCATGACGAGTGAATGCTGCCCAGTCAGTGCCGCTTCGATCGCTTCTTTCTGACCCGGTCTGAAAGAGGTGAAGCCGAATTTGAGAGCCAGCATTTCATACATCTGTCTTTTTAGCTTTTCATTCATTCTGTCTCGTCCTCTCAATTTCAATCAGGCGATAAGTGAAAAAATCCAAATCATCGATGACAGCTTTTGCTTCAGAAAATGTCTTCACTTCAGCTTTTTCTAACAGGGAATGTAGTGCTGTATAGTGTGCCGGTTCAATATAATTACTGTAATATGGCCAGTCACCTACCAGCACGCATTCAAGTATATGTTCCTTGATCGTGTTGCTTTTCAGTTTTCTCACAGCAGCGACCGCTTCGATGAATGCCTCCTTTTCAAGCAGATCGTCCGGGTCATCCAGGCACTGTAACTCAGGCCTTCATCGGACTCCTCATCTGCTCTTTTAAAAAGCGAGGAAAATCAGAGGTTGCTCCCCTGTTTCACTTTGAGATAGCCGGTAAGCCAGCTGATCGAGCAGCACTTTGTAATGAGCATCACTCAAGTCATATGTTTCCTTCAGTTGTCGGCTCGTACTGCCGCTGTGATCATGGCCTATAAAATGCCCCGCTATGAAGTCAGAGCTTTCAGCCGGCAGAGAGCCGAATAATATCTGCAGCTCTTCAAACCACTGGAAAGCCAGTTTTTCCATCGGTGTATTCTGGTCAGCCAGCCATTTTTTCAGACTCGACTGATTATCTAAATTAGCAAGAAAAGGAACATAATGTTTTTGTTTTGATAGCTGTACTCAGAAAAGATCTGAGTGGCAAATACAAACCGGTCCCAGAACAGTTTCTTGGCAGAAGAGTAACGCAGCTGATCGAGATCATTTCTGAAAGACATGATCCTTCTATAAAACCGGCTTCTCTCTTTCAGTCCATCAGGGGCGATAAGCAGATTAGTCGTCCTGGATTTTTAGGAACTGTTTGTCCACAAGCGACTGAACCAGTCTCTCCCACTCTTGAAGTGAGACGTCCGGCAAAAGAGAAATACAATGCATACAGTCTGTTTTTTTCAACATTAAATAAGACAGACGGCGTCCGTTTCCCTCCGGCGATCAGACTCAATTGTTTCACAGTCACCTGAGTATCGTCTGTAAAAAGACTCAATATGTAATGCTCTAAAAATAAATCATCCAAGCTTTTCTCACCTCTTTCGCTGAAACTTAAAGTGAAATCCATTATACCATTCTTCCCAGCTCCATTCTGGCCTGATTTTTATGTTTCTCATGCAAATGAAAAGAGAATAAATAATGGCCAGAAAATCTGCTATTATTTATTCTCCTGCTCAAAAGTATCTGATGTCAGTGTGGTTGTCCTGCAGTTACTGTACGACTACGTTTTTTCTGAAATTTTTTCTTGGTTTTGTCCAGCCAGGGTCTGAGTTTTGCAAACGCGACATAAAAGACGAGTCCCACTAAAACCCCTTTGATCAGGTTGAACGGCACTACGGCATATAGTAAATAAGTCCGCATCGGTCCGACATCGAAGCCCATGACGGCCATGTAAGCCGGTGCAATGAACAGCCAGTTCAGTGCAGACATCACAACGGTCAGAGACAATGTGGATGTAATGATGCCTGCGATTTTTTCTTTTAAACTCGCACCGTATCTGACAAGTATCAGATAAATCGGCAGCGTGTAAGAGAGTGATGCGATAAAAGCAGCGGTATCTCCGATAGGAAAGCCCATCTCTCCGCCTTTTTGAACATAGGATAAAAGTGATCGGATGAATGCGATGGCAATCCCGCCAAGCGGTCCATAGACATACATACCGAAAAGTACGGCCAGATCACTGAAATCGACTTTTAAAAACGGTGATCCGGGAAGCACCGGGAACGACAGCATGGAAATGACCCATGCCAGTGATGCCAGCATCGCAATACCGACTAATTTTCTTGTTTTGTTGTTTGACATAATAAATCCTCCTGAAAGGATTCATCCTGCTTAGGGTGAACTTTATCGGTACTCTGACCCACTCCGTCCAACCTGAAGTATGAGCAAACAAAAACTCTGCTTCATCGCCATACTTGCAGGAGACGAACAGAGCGATAGACAGTTTTATTCAGTCAAAAAGCTCCATCTTCTTTATCCAGACTATACTGTCGGTACTGGAATCAAACCAGTTCAGCAATTTCACTCGCTCCTCAACTGTACCACCGGTCGGGATTACCTGCCCCTGAAGATGAATCATTAGTTATTTTTATTTTCACTAGTGATTATAAGCCATCTACTCTATTTGTCAAGTGTCGATACCCGTTTGACTGTCGGCATGATCCTACTCATCTTCATCATCCATCGGTATGTGCACGATGAACGATGAGCCTTTCTGAAATGTCGATTCGACTTCGATATAGCCGCCGTGGGCTTCAACGATATTCTTGACCAGGGATAAACCGATACCTGTTCCCTTTGGCATTGGACGCAAAGTTGTTCCTTGATTTGTCCGCTTTAAAGAAACGGTCGAAGATGTACGGCAGATCGTCTTCAGGGATGCCTGTCCCGGTATCTTTGACGATCATGACGACTTCATTGAGCTCTTCTTCTTTGAGCAGCTGAAGCGTGACGATTTTTTCATCCTTGTCTGTCATGCTGGTATGTCTGATGGCGTTGTTGATGATATTCACAAAAACCTGATCCATCTTGTCCTTGTCGATCATTTGATGGACGATTTCTTTCGGGGCTTCCATCTGAAGCGAAACCTCCGAGTCACTGGCCATATTGTCAAAACGGAACAGAAGATTTCTAAGGTAGCTGTTGAGATTGACTTCAGATTTCTGCAGTTCGATGTAGCCTGCTTCCATGCGTGACAGATCGAGCATTTCATTGACCATACGGTTCATTCGCTGAGATTCATCCCTAATGATCTGAGCCATTTCTTTTTTCTCTTCAATGCTTTCCGCCACATCATCCAAAATGGCTTCGCTGTAACCCTGGACCATGACAAGCGGAGTCCGCAGTTCATGGGAAATATTATTGATGAAATCTACTCTCATCCTGTCCAGACGATGCTCCTTGGTCAAGTCTTTAGTCGAAACGACAAGCCCGCGCATGTCACGGCCATGTGCCTCCATCAAAGGCAAAATCGTCACGGCATAGAAAGCTTCTTCCATCTCAATGGTGAATTCCACCGAAGATTGGGTTCTGATCACTTCGTTCACTTTTTCATCGACATCCACATACTCGATCATGGCTCGAGAAATTAGCCTTTTCCACCTGGTATTGGGTCAGAAATATTTCGCCTACCGGATTGGACAGCAGCAATGTCTTATCGGAGTCATAATACAAAATCCCCGTTTCGATGTTTTCGAGTATATGCGCCAGCAGTTCCTTCTCCTGTTTAACGACCGTCCGGTTCGTCTCCAGCGAATGTCCCATTTTATTCATCGCCATGGCAAGTTCAGATAGATCATCCCGTCCTGATATAGGCAGCTGATGACTGAAATCGTCCCGGGCAAAATCGAAAGCAATATTAGTCATTGCATTGATCGGTTCGGATATGTTGCGTTTAAGGTAGATATAATAATAGACCGCTATTAAAACATGTGCAATGATCAGCCCTGTCAGCAGATACTGCATGCGATTTTCCAGAGTGACCAGAAAAGAAAGATCGGCAAGGGAATAAAGAAGTGCTTCCTCTCCATCGATCACAGTAGGCTGGATATGGAAAACATAAGGAATGTTCGGATCATAGTTGTCATTTCGGTCAGAGCGTATCTGTACTGTTTCGCTGGATTCGATATTATCCATGATCCCCGCTTCATCCGCGATGAGCTGCTGCTCTCTCTCTTCAAAAGGCAGGACCCACTCTTCATCATTGGGTGTATAGGTGTCATCTATCAGCAGGGCAAAATCGACTTGAGAATGAAAATTACTGATCGACTGAATATTGTCCAATAAAAAATGTGGATCCGCTATAGCCAGCTGCTCCACATTTGTAATGATCTGTTCGTATTCATTCATGTAATTATTTTTGATTTCCTGAGAATAGAATACACCGTAAAAGACAGTCGTAATGACGAAAGATAATATCGTGATCCCAAACGTAATGAGCCAGATTCTGATTGCCACTACATTCAATTTCATAAACTTACTCCTCTTCGTCATCCGGGTAAGAATTCAGTTTGTAACCTAATCCCCAGACTGTTTCGATCATTTTTGAAGCTATTTCAGATTCTTTTTTGAGTTTTTCTCTCAATCGCTTGATATGAGTGTCTACTGTTCTTAAATCGCCGAAGAATTCATATTTCCACACTTCACGGAGCAGCTGTTCCCGGCCGAAGATCTGATCAGGAGATGACATTAGATAATGGAGCAGGTCATACTCTTTAGGTGTCAGGTTGACTGCCTTGCCGTCAGCTGTGACTCTTCTTGAGTCATTATCGATTTCAAGATGAGGCAGGGTCAGTGTATCAGAGACCTCACTGCTGCCTCCAGCTGGCGAATCTGCTTTCAGTCCGCTTGATGATTGCCGCGACACGAAGGACGATCTCACGAGGACTGAACGGCTTGACGATATAATCGTCCACGCCTGCTTCAAATCCCTGAATGCGATTCAGTTCCTCGCCTTTGGCTGTCAGCATCATGATCGGTGTTTCCTTTTCTTTTCTGATTTCTTCAGCAACTTCGATACCGTCCATTTCAGGCATCATGACATCCAGAAGGATAAGATCATAGTCATTCTCAAGCGCCATATCAAGGGCTATCTGTCCATTCTCTGCCTCTTCGATACTGTAATCAGCTTTTTCCAAATACATTTTCAGCAGTCTTCTGATTCTGTCTTCATCATCAACTACCAGCAGCTTCTTTCTGTTATCTTGATTCGTCTCTTCGGTCACGTTTAGACACTCCTCTGATTCGTACTTTGATCAATACTAGTATTAAACCTTTTCAGCAAAATTTCATCTATTACTATTATAACGAATGAGTTCAATTTGTGCCAATATATTCACTCTCAGGAGTTATCTTTAACGAGCTGCTTCAGTTTGTTCACTTCAAACGTTTTGAGTTCACGCCATTCGCCGGACTGAAGACCTTCTGTGGTCAGAAACCCATACTGATCTCTGTTCAATTTTTCAACAGGGTAACCGACTGTTTTAAGCATCTTCTTGACCTGATGGTTTTTTCCTTCATGAATGATCAGTTCCACCATGCTGACATTTTTCTTGGGATCGATGTCTAAAATCCTGGCTTTGGCCGGGCGCGTTTTATAGTCATCGATATTCATGCCTTTTTCCAGTTTAGCTATGGCTTTCTTGTCTATCAGCCCAGTGACTTTTGCGACATACGTTTTTTCGATACCATATTTCGGATGAGTCAGCTGGTTCGTCAGTTCTCCATCATTCGTCAGCAGAAGCACTCCCGTCGTATCATAGTCCAGACGTCCGACCGGATAGACACGCTGATCGATATGAGAGAAAAAATCGACCACTGTTTTTCTTCCTTTAGGATCATCCGCACTTGAGATCACCCCTCTGGGTTTGTTCAACAGGAAATATAGTTTCTGTTCTTTTGTGATGGGGACGCCGTCGACCGAGATCGTGTCGTCATTACTCACATTTATCCCCATTTCGGTCACTACTTTACCGTTGACTTTTACCCGGCCTTCTTTGATCAATTTTTCTGATGCCCGCCTGGAAGCCACTCCCGCATGAGCCATTACTTTCTGTAAACGTTCCATAACAATCTCCTTTAAAATTCCATTTCTTCACTGAATAAACTCTGGTTCTCCAGTTCTTCTTCAACTTCCAGTTCAGGCAGTTCTGTCAGATCATTCAATCCGAAATAATCAAGAAAATAATCCGTCGTTCCGTAGAGGACCGGTCTTCCGGGTGCTTCAATACGTCCGATTTCTTGAATCAGATTTCTTGATTTCAGTTTCTGCAGACTTGAGGACAACTGAACACCTCTGATGTCTTCTATCTCCATCCTTGTGATGGGTTGCTTGTATGCTATTACAGCCAGAGTCTCGACCGAAGCCTTACTCAGTTTTTTTGTCAAAGGCGACTGCGCATACTGTTCGATCACTGCTGAATAGTCTTTCTTCGTGACCAGACGGTACGTCTCGGCAGTCTCGATCAGTTCCAGCCCGCTGCTTTCTTCGTTAAGGTAGCGTTCGGACAGCTGTTTCAGACAGACTCTAACATGGTCGGTCGTTGATTTTGTCAACTGAGCCAAGTCGTTCAGCCTCATGCCTTCTTCACCGGCTGACGAAAAGCAGTGCTTCGTATGTAGCTGATTCATTCATTTCGCTGACTCAATCCTTTCTTTTCATGCGGTACACGGGACAAAAAGATCTCACCGAAGCTCTCAGTCTGCTCGATCATGACTTTGTTTTCTTTCATCATCTCCAGCAGCGCCAGAAAAGTGACCACATATTCCTTTCTGGTCGGCACCGTAAACAGCGATCTGAAAGCAACAGGGTGCTTGCTCTGCAGCATGGTTTTTTCCAGCCACTCGATTTTCTCGTTAACAGTGATTTCTTCCATCTCGATGGTATTCGGTAAAGGGTCCAGCCATTCTTTTCTTCTTGCCATTTCACCGAATGCACCGATCAGATCACTCAGATCGAGCTCCCCTGTTTCCATGGGGACGAACTGCTGAAAATGAGTCAGATCCTCATGGGGTTTTGAAAAATACTGTTCCCGTTTTTTACGATTCTCATTCAGTTTTGTCGAAGCATACTTGATTTTACGGTATTCCAGCAGTTTCTTCTGAAGCTGTTCAATGGAATCTTCCTGAACAGCATATTCCTCACCCTCGTCTTCCCACGACTCGTTTCTCGGGAGAAGCAGCTGACTTTTGATCGACATGAGAGTAGCCGCCATGACCAGATATTCTCCGGCGACATCGAGCTGCAGCATGTGCATTGCATGGATATAGTTCAGATACTGGTCTGTCACTTCTCTGATGGGGATCTCATAAATATCTATCTCCAGTTTATTGATCAGATGGAGCAGCAGATCCAGCGGCCCTTCAAATACATCTAGGTTGACTTTCCATTTTTCACTCATTCATGTTCCTACTTTTTCATCTTATTGAAGATCTGTTCTTTTCTGCCATTTTGTAATGATAGATGCTGTTTCAAGCGTTCCGACGATTCGTTTGGACGCATAGAGGCTGCTCAGTGCATTGAGCATCCGGTAAGCCATACCTTCTTCACGATAAGAGGGATTCACAGCAATATGTACTCCAGGAGGACGATTCTTCATCTTCCTCTATTCCCAAAACACCAGCCAAATCCCCCGTCTCTTCACTTTTCCATAAAAAGAGCTGTCTGTTCTCTTCCTGACTATACCATTCCATCTCTTTGGTCAATCGCCCCGTATCTTTTAAATCAGGTACGTAAGACAATAGCCCCATTGTGATTTTCTGATAATCAGCTTTGTATCTGACGAGCATAAGCGCCCTCCTCGTTTACTTCCAATTTTTAATACTGTTTTCCAGTCTTAGATAATCCTGGACTTTTTCTCTTCGGATTGCTAAAAAATCTTTTCCGTTTTCAATGAACACGACGGCAGGTCTGGGCAGACGATTATAATTACTCGCCATAGAATATCCGTAAGCTCCGGTACTGAATATAGCCAGGATATCATTCTGTCGGGGCTCCGGCAATGTGATGTCCCATATCAGCATATCCCCGCTTTCGCATGCTTTCCGGCAATGGAAACCAGTTCTTCACTGTCAGCTTGGACCCTGTTAGCCAGTACGCCCGTATATTCTGCCTGATAAAGAGCGGGTCTTATATTATCAGCCATTCCGCCATCGACCGAGACATACTTTCTGACTGACGGAACCGTTTTTTGAGTCCCGACCGTGTACAGGCTGACCCCTGCCTCGCCTACAATGCTCCTGCCCGGTTCGATCCAAATCTCAGGAAGCTCGAGTTCGTTGATCCCCGCATACTTTCTGACCGCATCCATGATGGCTTTGGCGTAAGCATCCAGTGGCAGCGGTGAATCATCTTCCGTATAGCGTATCCCGAATCCGCCGCCGACATTTAAGACCTTCAGATCAAAGCCATAGGCCTCTTTCCATTCTTTCGCCTTACCCATCAGCTTCTCGATCACTGCCTGGTATCCGTCAACTTCAAAGATCTGCGAACCGATGTGAGCGTGAAGCCCGATACTGTTGATGTTTAGAGCAGCATCTATTTGTCTGATTCCCTCTTCGACCTGCCCGGAAGCCAGGTCAAAACCGAATTTAGAATCGGCCTGTCCAGTGGTGATGTACTCGTGCGTGTGTGCTTCCACGCCGGGAGTCACACGGATAAGGACATCCACTTTTTTCTCCAGTTTGCTGGACAGTTCTTCTATCATTTTTATCTCATGGAAATTATCGATAACGATACAGCCGATCGATTCACGGATAGCCGTTTCGAGTTCCTCATAGGATTTATTGTTTCCGTGAAAATGGATTCGTTCTCTGGGAAAGCCTGCCTCAAGCGCAAGAAAAAGCTCCCCCCCTGAGACGACATCCAGAGACACATCTTCTTTGGCCAGTATTTCATATAACGCAAGGGATGAGAAAGCCTTGCTGGCATAAGCCACCTGCGTCTTATTGGCATACGCCTTAAACGCATCTTTGAAAGCATTTATTTTTTCTTTGATCAATGAGATATCATAAACATTTACAGGTGTACCGTACTTAGCGGCAATATCGACAGTATCCATGCCACCGATGACCAGGTGATTTTTATCATTCACTTCCATGTTATTCATTAGTCGTCCAGTATAATTATCTGTATTCATTATTTCCCACTTTTCTCTTTAGTTTTTTGGTCAAGTGAAAATCATTCATGATAATCATACCTACTTATGGCTTAAAAATCAAACGCATACGGCACAATACAGACAGAGAAAGAGCGAAAGTCAGAAACTTTCGCTCTTTCTCTGTTTTGGATATCTCTTAAAGTTTAGAAATGACGGATTTAACTAAGGACTTAAAAGTCTCTCTGACGCGCGTCGTCACTTCTACGACCTCATCGTGATTCAGGCTCTCCTGCATCCCTGCTGCATAGTTGGTTATACAGGAAATACCAGCCACTTTAAGACCGGCATGATTGGCAACGATCACTTCAGGGACCGTGGACATACCAACGGCGTCGCCGCCTAACGTACGGATCATACGCACTTCTGCAGGCGTTTCATAGGTCGGACCAGAATTCCCCAGGTAAACACCTTTTTGAACAGTTATATCCTGTTCATCTGCAGCTTCTTCAATGATGCGCTGATACTCTTTATTATAAGCACTGCTCATGTCAGTAAATCTAGGTCCCTGAGCATTATCATTTGGCCCGTGCAGAGGATTTTCGCCGATCATATTGATGTGATCAGTGATGATCATCAAATCTCCCGGAGCAAAGTTTTCATTGACTCCGCCGGCAGCGTTGGTAACGACAAGCGACTGGATGTTCAGTGCCTTCATCACTCTGACGGGAAAAGTGACTTCCTGCATCGAATAACCTTCATAGTAGTGAAAACGTCCCTGCATCGCCAGTACTTTCTTCCCGCCCAGATCACCGTAGACCAGCTGGCCAGCGTGACCTTCAACAGTAGAAACGGGAAATTCAGGTATTTCTTCATAAGGAACGACGATCGCATTTTCTGCTTCATTCGCCAGCTCCCCTAGGCCGGATCCCAGTGATCAAGCCAATTTCAGGTGCCTTCCATGCCTTTTTCTTTCAGAGAAAGAGGCTGCTTTTTCTATTGATGCCGTATACTTTTCAGTCATTCAGTTATTCTCCTTTAAATGGTTTATTTTAACTTGTTTAAGAAACTGTCACCAAAGCCAGTGTCTTTAACGCCGAAGTTGTCTGCGATCGTTGCGCTGATATCCGCAAACAAGCCTTGAGGCAATTCTGTGCCCTTGTTGAATTTAGGTGAATGATCAGCACAGGCACATACTCTCTCGTATGGTCTGTCCCTTCAGCTGTAGGATCATTGCCGTGATCGGCTGTAATGATCAGCAGATCATTTTCTTCCAGAGCGTCATAAAGTTCTGGCATACGAGCATCAAAGGCCTGCAGAGCGTCCCTGTAGCCTTCTACATTTCTACGGTGACCATACAGGGCATCGAAATCGACAAGGTTCGTAAAGCTGACACCGTTGAACTCTTTGTTCATGACTTTCAGCAGCTGATCCACGCCATCCATATTGGATTTTGTGCGAACAGATTCCGTAATGCCTTTGCCGTTAAAGATATCGTCGATCTTACCGACAGCGATGACGTCTTTGCCGTCTTCTTTCAGAAAATACCAGGATGGTATCGCCGAAAGGACTAAGTGCATAGTCATGACGGTTGCTTGTACGTGTGAAATCGCCGGGTTCTCCAACATAAGGACGGGCAATGATACGACCGATCATATATGGATCGTCTTTGGTGATTTCTCTGACGTACTCGCAGATTTCATAAAGTTCTTCCAGAGGGATGATATCTTCATGAGCGGCGATCTGAAGCACCGGATCGGCAGAAGTGTAAATGATCAGGTCCCCTGTTTCCATCTGATGTTCACCGAGCTCTTCAATGATTTTTGTCCCGGAAGCCGGTTTGTTTCCGACCACTTTTCTTCCTGTATGTTCTTCGATCTGCTTGATCAAGTCCTCAGGAAAACCATCCGGGAAAACGCGGAACGGCGTTTTGATATGCAGCCCCATCAGTTCCCAGTGACCAGTCATGGTGTCTTTACCGACTGATTTTTCTTCCAGTTTGGTAAAATACCCTTTGGCAGTGTCGACGGGATCGATCCCTTTTAAAGGAGCGATATTCCCCAGACCCAGCTCCTGCATGTGAGGAACCTCAAGTCCGGCTACTTCGGCGATATGGCCTAAAGTGTGCGCGCCTTCATCATTGAACTCTTTTGCATCAGGGGCTTCCCCGATACCAACTGAATCTAAAACAACTAAATGTATGCGATCAAAATTCATTAATATTTCCTCCTTTTAATCTCTCTTACTTCAAGAATAAATCAGTCACCCTTAAAATGCAAGAATGGCGCTGTATTTAGCGCTTTTATGAAGATATTTTTAGACTTTACTCATTTACGGTTCTCAGGCTCTGGGGTGATACGTCGAATAGACATCTTTGAGCCGATGCTTGGTTATATGTGTATAGATCTGGGTCGTCGATACATTTGCGTGACCCAGCAGTTCCTGTACGACACGCAGATCTGCTCCATTTTCAAGTAAATGGGTCGCAAAAGAATGCCTCAGCGTATGCGGAGTGATCGATTTTTTCAGCCCTGCTTTTTGGGCAAGTTTTTTTAAGTTTTTCCAGACGCCCTGACGACTTAAAGGGCTTCCACGGGAATTCAAAAAAATAACATTGGTGTCCTGTGACGCCTTTTCCATCAATTTAGGACGGGTGGTCGTCAGATAATAATCGAGCCACTTGCATCCCATATCACCAATTGGAATCAGCCGCTCTTTATTTCCTTTACCGACGATCTGGATAAGCTTCATGGATAAATGAACATCATTTGTCGTCAGTTCGATCAGTTCAGTGATCCTGAGCCCTGTTGCGTACATCACTTCCAGAATGGCCCGATCTCTGATGCCTAAAGGTTTCGTGGTATCCGGTGTCTGCAGCAGCTGGTCGATCTGCTGCATGGATACGATTTTCGGCAGGCTGTCCGCCTTCTTAGGCGTTTTGACATACAGCATGGGGTCTTCTTTTGTATCACCTTCCTGCTTGGTACTGATGAAATTTCCGGATGCTTGAAAACATGCGGATGATCGTGTTATCCGCTTTTTTCATTTCTTTCTGTTCGGCTGAACAACAAGAAGGAGATAGCGGTCTATCTCCTCCCATGTCTTGATTTCGTTTTCTTTCAGATACTCGATATACTGCGCGATATCTCTCTGATAACTGCTGACCGTATTGGCAGACAGCCCTTTTTCTATTTTCAGAAAAACGACATATTCCTCAAACGGCTCCAGATTCAGCATACTTGTATCCTTCATTTCCCCAACTGATCCTTGGCACAGTCGCTGCAGATGCCGTGAAAAGTCAGTCTGTGATCTTTCACTATAAACTGGTATTCTTTTTCGATTTCCATTTCTATTTCCAGCAGCATATTGATTTTCACTTCTTCGATCCTGCCACATTTCAGACAAAGAAGATGATGGTGCTGGTGCTTGTCATCATTCGTGTTCAAGTCGTAGCGGGCGATCCCGTCCTGAAAGGTCAGTTTATTGATGATCTGCAGTTCAGTCAGAATCTCAAGCGTCCGGTAAACTGTCGCCAGACCGATTCCTGTGTTTTTTGATTTGACCAGCAGATACACTTCTTCAGCACTTAAGTGCGCTTTTTCTTTCTCAAGCAGCACTTCCACTGTCAGTTCTCTCTGCGGGGTAAGTTTGAACCCTGCCTCATGCAATTTCTTTTTGATGATTTTAAATGAAGAGTCTAATTTTTTCATGCTGAACTCCCTTAGATTGTATTGATTCTTATTTATATTCTTTTATACTTACTCCTTATTAGAATAAGTATAAAAGAATATGACTAAAGTCTCAACCTGATTATTGATCATCTAAAGGATCTTTGATCAATTTCGTTCCCGTTTCATCCTGTGTGACCAGTCCTTTTTTCATCAGTCGACCTACTGCACGCTTGAACTGGCCTTTGCTTATGCCAAACTGCTTCTTGATCAGTTCCGGGTCTGTTTTATTATGGAAGCGGAATATGACGGTCTTCCGAACGTTTGAGCATTTCCAGCAGCATCAGCGCATCGTCTTCGATTACTTCGTGGGCTCGTGGCTGCATCGAAGCATAAAGGACGCCGTCTTCTCTTAAGCCGATCACACGGCCTGAAATTTCCTGACCTAGTCTTGGCTCCTCGTCACGCTCGCTTGGGTGGATAAATAAAATGTAGTTATCCTCAGTCATTGCATACGTCCCGCTTTTCTTAAGATGAAAAACGACCCCTGTCACATCCTGATTATGCATCTGTTTGCTGCCTTCCTGATACTCTTCGAAAAATTTTTCCTCATGTGCCAGATCACCCCAGATACGGTCCTTGTCATCCACTTTGATCGAGAGATAGAGTTTTCCTCCTTCTTTCGGCCATAAGCGTCCTTCAGCAGGCAAATCGTCCATTGAAACAACGACATCTTTGTTTTCCCAGCCGACATCGACGAAGACCCCCAGTTTTCTGTTGACCTTCACCACGGTTCCCCATCCGAAAGTCTCCTTGTTGATGGCAGGTTTTTCAGTCACAAGAACTGCCTGGTCCTGCTTGTCCAGGTAAACGAATCCTTTTATTACATCTCCCACAGCGACATCGATTTCAGAGAGGACCTTATAGGTGATTCCGTTTTTCTGAGCGTAAACTTCTTTTTCATTTTCATCAGTGACGATTGCTGTTATTTCCGTTGCCAGGTCTTTATTCATTTTAAGATCTCCTTTGAATTTCGGGTCAAAACAAAAAATGAGACAATGGATCGATGTCATTTCGAAGATGCTCAAGAACATCAATCCTACGAATTCTATCAATCATTGTCTCATTCTTAACTTATTGAACTATTTTATTGAATTTTTGATTAAATGGCTGTTGTTGCACCACGGTAAATGATGCCACGACGTGCATCAACAGTGATCAAGCTCATTCTGCTCGATCAATTCTGTCGCATTTTCAGCAGATACAATGACGGGGATACCCATTGCGATACCGATTACGGCTGCATGTGAGGTCAATCCGCCTTGTTCCACGACGATGGCCGCAGATTTTTCAATAGCCGGAAGGTAGTCTTTATCCGTGCTCTTGACAACTAAAATGCCGCCTTCGATTGCACGTTCGATTGCTTCATCAGCAGAACCTGCTACGATCGCTTTACCAATAACTGATTCAGAACCGACTCCTTGACCGCTTGTTAATTTAGATCCGATAAGCTGGATCTTCATGACATTGGTCGTGCCGCGTTCGCCAACTGGAACACCTGCTGTGATGATGATCAGGTCGCCCTCTTTAGCGAATCCTTTTTCAACAGTCGTTTGTGTAGCCAGGTTGAACATGTCATCTGTTGAAGCGGGTTTATCTGCGACAGTCGGTTGAACGCCCCACTGCAGAGCTAATCCTCTTGCTGTCTCATCGCTGAATGTTACAGCTAAAATGTCAGCTTTAGGTCTGAATTTTGAGATCATGCGGGCCGTATGCCCTGATTCAGTGGCAGCAACGATTGTGTGGATATTCAAGTTTTTAGCCGTGTGTCCGACTGCCTGACCGATAGCTTCAGTCATATCGTACTGGTCATAGGCTTTAAGTGCAAAGGCATCCTGATTGACCAGTGATGCTTCAGTACGCATGGCAATGTTGTACATTGTCTGTACTGACTCAACAGGATAATCTCCGGCAGCTGTTTCGCCTGAAAGCATGATAGCATCTGTTCCATCGAAAATAGCATTGGCTACGTCTGATGCTTCTGCTCTTGTTGGACGCGGGTTGACCTGCATCGAATCCAGCATTTGAGTTGCTGTGATAACTGGTTTACCGGCGTTATTACATAATGAAATCATACGTTTCTGAACGATAGGCACATCTTCCGTAGGGATCTCAACACCTAAGTCACCACGAGCTGACCATCAAACCGTCAGCTATAGCCAGGATTTCTTCCAGGTTGTCGACACCTTCCTGGTTTTCGATTTTAGGAATGATCTGAACATGCATTTTACCCTGTTTTTCAAGGATCTCTAGTGATTTCCAGAACGTCAGATGGACGGCGGACAAATGAAGCTGCGATATAAGTCAATATCATTATCCAGTCCAAACTGGAATATCTGAACGGTCTTTTTCAGTCAATCCAGGCAAGTTGACAGATACGCCAGGAACGTTGACACCTTTTTTATTCTTCAGTACGCCTGTGTTCTGAGCTGTTGTAACGATCTCGCCTTTATCATGTTCCAGGTCGGTAACTTGCAGGTCGATCAGACCGTCATCAAGCAGGATGCTTGAACCCGGAGAAACATCGTTGATCAGGTCAGTATAAGTGACAGAGAATTTATCTTTGGTTCCTTCAACTTCAGACATGGAAATACGTACTGTATCTCCTTTTGTCAAAGTAATAGCGCCGTCTTTCATGTTATGGGTTCTGATTTCCGGACCTTTAGTATCCAGCATGATCGCAACCATTTTGCCTGTCTTTTCAGACGCTTTGCGGATATTTTTAATACGAGCCAGATGCTCTTCATGATCGCCATGAGAGAAATTCAGACGAGCGACATTCATTCCTGCTTCGATCAGTTTTTCCAATGTTTCCGGTGCTTCACTGGCAGGTCCTATGGTACAAACTATTTTTGTTTTCTTCATATATTTACTCTCCTATTTGTATATTTTTTATAAAATGATGACTTAAAGTTATTGTCCTGTATAACCTTGATCAGTTGGAAATTTCTTCATTGAGTTTATACAGGTCTAAGTTTGGCTTGTGTTTCATGTTATCTAATGTTTCAACAATATCTCTGACAACTAATTCTTCTCTGTACAGACTTACGCAGACCCCGCCATGTCCTTCTTTAAGGGCATCGACAGCTTTTGCCCCCAGTTGAGAAGCAAGTACTCTGTCTCTAGCAGTCGGTGATCCCCCGCGCTGCACGTGACCTAAGACAGTTACTCTGACATGGAAATTATCGATAGCATCCAGTTTTTCAGCAAATTCCTGTCCATCCATGACCCCTTCGGCCAGAATGATGATCGAATGTTTCTTGCCTTTTTCTCGACCTTCCCGGATATTCTCAGCTACATCTGTAATGTCAAAATCTTTTTCAGGGATGATGATCTGTTCAGCACCACTTGCTATCCCTGTCCACAATGCAATATCTCCGGCATCTCTTCCCATCACTTCGATAACGAAAGTGCGGACATGTGATGTCGCTGTATCCCTGATTCTGTCTAATGCGTCCAGCACGGTGTTGATAGCCGTGTCGAAACCGATAGTATAGTCAGTTCCGGGTATGTCATTATCGATCGTACCAGGTACGCCCACACAAGGGTAACCATGTTTCGTCAATGCATAGGCACCTCTGTAAGAGCCGTCTCCACCGATCACGACCAGACCTTCGATACCGAAACGTTTGAGCTGTTCGATCCCTTTCAACTGACCTTCTTCGGTAGCAAACTGAGGATAGCGTGCAGAATACAGGAATGTACCGCCGCGCTGAATCATGTCACCCACATCTCGTTGTGTCAGTTTCCTGATATCACCTGCAACAAGTCCGGCAAAACCGTAATTGACGCCATAAACCTCCATACCTTCATGAAGCGCTTTACGAACTACTGCTCGAATTGCGGCATTCATTCCCGGAGCGTCTCCCCCGCTTGTAAGAACTCCAATTCTTTTCATCTAAAATCCACCTTCAATGCAATTTTTCTTTCCACCTCTGACGGCTTTGCCGGCAAAGATATGTATGACACCTTGAGCAAAGAAGATCTTCCTTACTCAAGTAACTTATAAATCATCATTTAATAACATCCATCTATTATCTTATCACTTTTTCATTGAATTGTCTTATAAAATACGGATATATAGGCAAATTTTTAAATTTATTTTAAAATCACATTGTTTTCTCCTAATATATCCTTGATAGATGCAATACTTGAAGTTTCCCTGTTCAGGCTGTATTTAGGCTTAAGTTTCTCTTTTCTGTCGTTCACCTGATCATAAACGATGACTTCAATCTCACCTTTATCCTGTTCGAGGATTTTAAGGATTTCATTAAATAAATCTCGCTGTCCCTTCAAGTCCTGGAATCTCAGATACAGGTGACTCTTTTTTGACACGCTGACTGTTTCCGGATCCTGCATAGTAGAAACGAGGATATTCCATTTGTTTTTTTTGAATTCAGCTTTACCTTTGACAATGAAAACTCTGTTTTTTTCCAGTATTCTGGAATATCTCCGGTAGACATCAGGGAACAGGACACACGTGGCTTCACCTGAAGCATCTGTCACCTCTAAAAAGGCCATCGGTTCTCCCCGCTTTGTCTGGATTTTCTTTATATCCCGAATGGATACAATGTAGATTTCCGTTTTATTGACAGTAGACTCAGTAAGATACGTTGCCTGAACATCTTTTCTAATGTCCATGAACTTGTCCGTGGGATGCCCCGACAGATAAAAGCCGGTCGTTTCAAACTCCTGCTCAAGCCGTTCTTCGAGACTGTATTCCTCTTTTCGATGAATGCGGGGCGCGAGCGATTCGAACAATTCCATGTTACCGCTGCTCATTTTTACACTATCAAGCATCGACGGCAAGGCATCAACGAGCGAATGGCGGTTATGCCCCAGCTGATCGAAACTTCCCGCATAGATCAGCGGAAGTAAATACTGCTCTTTTCTCCATCTTTCATCGATACGGTCCACAAAAGAAAGCAAATCTTTGAAATTTCCTTCGGTTTTTCTTTTATATAAAACATGCTGGATGAAATCTTTCCGAAGCCCTCTAATTGCGTTGAATCCGAAAGCATATTCGCTTATTGCTGACTTTGAAGTTCTCATCGCTCTGATTGATATCGGGATGAACGAGTTCGATACGTCTCTGTTTGGCTTCCAGTAAATAGTTGTTCAGTTTATCCTTATTGTTGGCCGACGCGCGCATCAGGGATACAAAGAAAGCAGCGGGAAAGTGTGCTTTGAAATATGCTAGCTGAAATGCCAGCTTCGAATACGACACAGCGTGAGAACGGTTGAAACCATAATCTGCAAAGCGTTCGATCTGTGAATAGATCTGAGCAGAAACATTTTCACTGTATCCTCTTTCCTTGGCTCCTGCAACGAATTGGTTGCGGCCTGCATCTATTTCGCTTTTTATTTTTTTGGATATCGCCCGTCTTAGTATATCCGCCTCTGCCAGGCTGTATCCGGCTATTTTCGAGGCGACCTTCATGACCTGTTCCTGATACACCATTACACCATTGGTCACTTCAAGTATTTCTTTTAAATCTTCGTGAACGTAATCAACAGGCTTAGTCGCTTTTTTTGCGTTCTATATAAACATCAATCTGTTCCATTGGACCTGGTCTGTAAAGTGCATTGACGGCAACGATATCTTCAAAACTGGACGGCTGAAGTTTTCTTAAGACGTTTCGTATTCCTCTGGACTCAAACTGAAAGATCCCGCTGGTATCTCCCCGCCTGAACAACTCGAGTGTCTGCGGATCATCAAGAGAGATGGCATCAAGTTTTTCTTTCACTGAGCCTTTCAGTTCAGGCACATTTTTCAGGCAGTCTGCCAGGATCGATAAATTTTTCAGGCCAAGAAAGTCCATTTTCAGCAGTCCGACTGTCTCTACATCATTCATCGTAAATTGAGTCAGAGGCATCGAACCGTTCCCCTCTTGAAGGGGAGCAGTATGAACGAGCGGATCTCTTGAAATGACGACGCCGGCTGCGTGTGTCGAGACATGCCGCGGCAGTCCTTCCAGATTCAACGCCGTCTTGAACAGGCTCTTGCTGGTTTCGCTCTCGTTTACGAGTGTTCTGAATGCTTCCGATTCTTTATAGGCTTGCTTTAACGTCATCCCCAGTGCGCTTGGGATAGCGTCAGACCAACTTTTCAGCTCTGCCGATGTCAGGCCGAATACCCTCCCAGTGTCGCGGACTGCCATTTTAGCGGCGAAGGTGCCGAAGGTGGCGATTTGAGCAACATGTTCTTTTCCATATTTGTGCAGAACATACTGCAATATGCTGTCCCGCTTGTCATCAGGAAAATCCAGGTCGATATCCGGAAGCGTAAACCGTGCTTCGTTCAGGAACCGGTCAAACAGAAGATCATAGGCCACTGGATCGACATCGGTAATATTCAGAAGGAAGGACACGAGAGAACCGGCCGCCGACCCTCTACCGGCTCCTGTAACGATTTCTTTCTTATGCGCATATTTCATCAGGTCCCAGACAATAAGAAAATAATCTGCAAAACCCATTTTTATGATGACACTCAGCTCTTTCTCGATCCTCTGTTCATACTCTTCAGTGTGATCGGGCAGCTTGCTTTGCAGCTGTGAACGAACGATCTTTGTCAGGTAGTCTTCAGACTTCATCCCTTCAGGTGTGGCGAACTGTGGCAGCACGCTTTCCCAGCTCAACTGCAGATCGATCGAGTCTGCGATGCGTACTGAATTCTCTAAAGCATCACTCAAACCATGTGTTTTATACCACTCGATCTTTGCTGATTTATCCTGTAGTGAATAAAACGACTGACCGGCTGGCTCTTCTTCCATTTCAAGGGTGGTCTGATCTTTGATTGCCTTTAGAACGTTTAAAGAAAGCGCATCTTTTTCGTCCAGAGATTTTACCGGTTCACTTACCACTTTCGGTAAAGACACGTCACTGGCGATCTGAGATACTTTTTTCACCACTTCCTGATTGTCTCCATTGAATGCTAAACCGACGTAAGTGTCACTGCAGGTCCTCTTCAGATTTTCCAACACCGACTTGATAACGGAATCTTCTGTTTCAAGCCACTTTTTGATACTGTCCTGATTCACAATGGCGATTAGATGATCAGCATATGTTTTGAGCCTGCTGAACGTCACTGACTCCTGTTCATATTTTATCAGCGTCGACAAAGCCAGCAGATCCTGATATCCTCTGGCATTTTTAGCCAGTAAGACCACGGATAATCCTCTGTCAGAATCTTTGTCCTGAAATATATCTATCGTGATACCTAAAATGGGCTTGATCCCCAGTTCTTTGGCTTTCAGGTAAAATTCAACAGACCCGTACATGACTTCCTTATCAGTAAGTGCTATGCTCTGGTATCCCATATTTTCAGCCTGTTTAAGGAGTTTGGGGATGGTAATGGTACTTTCCAGTAATGAATAAGCACTTATAACGTTTAAAGGTATGTAATTCATCGATTCGCTCACCTCTATATCTTTACAGTTTAATTTTCGACCCTGGTCTTTAATAATTATAACAAAAAAACTCTCAGATAAGCATGAGGAATAAAAAGTTATTCCTTATACTTTCTTGAGAGTTCGATCGATCATCTTATGCCAAGTGCGATTCGGGCATATCTGCTCATTCGTGAGGTATCCCAGGCCGGGTACCAGACTAGCTTCACATCAGTTTCGGTTATTTCAGGGATCGTTTTCATAGCGTTGAGAATATCTTCAGTGATGACATCCGCCAGCGGACACCCCATCGTCGTCAAAGTGATTTTCATCTCACAGTAACCGCCGTTAAACACATTCACCTCATATACCAAACCTAAATTCACGATATCGATACCTAATTCCGGGTCGATCACCTGCTCCATTGCTTCCATGATACGTTTTTTAATATCTTCAAGTTCTTCTTCAGACCAGACTGTTTTCTTCTCAGTCATTGATTCCCCTCCTCATTCTCGTTCATTTTACCACATTAGCAGATGTTTTTTCAGAAAAATCAATAATTAAGATGAACAAATCGTGACAGTTTGCACTCTGAAATTATAATTATACATTTCTCAACAGCTTTGCTATACTGGAAAAGACAAATGACTGATGACAGCTAAAGGATGATTTTATGAAAAGAAAACTTATCGCACTCGATCTGGATGGTACGACTTTGAATGACCATTCCGAAATCTCTCAAAGAACGAAAAAAACGCTGACACGCCTGCGAAATGACGGACATATTGTATCCATCGTCACGGGACGTCCCTATAGAAACAGCTATTATTACTACAAGCAGCTGGAACTCGATACACCGATCGTCAACTTCAACGGCGCCTGGCTTCATAATCCGGCTGATCTATCATGGAGATACGGCTATCATAAGACTCTGAGCAAGGATCTTGCCTTGTCTATGCTTTCTCTGAAAACCAACCCGGAAGTTCAGCTCATTGCCGCAGAATCCCGGTCAGATATCTACATCGAAGGTGAATATGAGCCTTATCCGGATTTCTTTCCAGAAGGCATCCACATGAGCAAGCAGCTGAGACCTGAAATATTACTTGAAGATCCGACTTCTGTCGGAGTATTCACTGTGACGAGACAGTACCAGCCGGAAATAGAGCAGAAGATCATCGATACCTATAAAAATTCCGTTGAGGTCCGCATGTGGGGCGGAGATACACCATGTCTTGAAGTCGTTGCCGCCGGGGTGCAGAAAGCTATGGGACTTGAACGCATCGCCAGGTCTTATAACCTGAACCGCAGTGATATCATTGCATTCGGTGATCAGGAGAATGATTTTGAGATGATCCAGTATGCCGGACACGGTGTTGTCATGTCCAATGGTTCTGACCGACTGAAGAAAATCAGTAACGATATAACTTATAAAAATAATCACGAAGATGGATTATCAGACTATCTAGAACGATATTTCAAACTGTAAAAAAAGAAGCAGCAGACTGGCTTAAAATCGCCAGTCTGCTGCTCTTTTTGTCCTTACTTATCGTCTTTAATCAGTTCTGCTGTCGCGATCTTGGCGGAAGTCAATACGATCGGCACTCCCGCTCCCGGATGAGTGCTGCTTCCGGTAAAGTACAGGTTCTCAGTATGTTTTGCCTTTGCCTGTGGTCTGAAGTGATTGCTCTGAGTCAATGTCGGCCTTAGACCGAACGTCGCACCGTTATAAGCATTATAGTCCTGCTCCCAGTCGACAGGGGTCTTATAGCTTTCAGAAATAATGTCCTCTTCGACTGTTTCAAACCCTTCGATCGTCTTCAATTTGGACAACACCTGATTCCGGTAGTACCTGATTGTTTCTTCCGTCCATTCATATTGCGCTGTGGAGAGATCGGATACAGGCAGTAAAACGTAAAGCCCGTCTTTACCTTCCGGCGCCAGATCCTCGTCCATTTTAGAAGCGATATAGACATAAAAGGAGGCCTGTTCCAGTAATTCACCTTCAAATATTTCTTCCAGGTTCTGGTCTAAATCCTTTGAAAATACAAAATTATGGACGTTTTCCACAGTATCGTATTTTTTGTTCATTCCAAAATACATCACAAAACACGAACAGGAATACTTCATCTCATCTATTTTTTTGTCCGTATACTTCCCTCTGGCTTTTTTATCTTTTACCAGATTTTTCATCGCATAAGGAAAATGCTGCATTGCACATGACATAGTCAGAAAGGATTTTTTCTCCCTTGACCTTTATGCCTGTCGCTTTTTTATCTTCGATCACTATTTCATCAACCAGAGTATTGTAGTGAACAGTCCCGCCCAGCTCTTTGAACAAACGCTCCATCGAGCTGGCCATCGTATGCATGCCGCCTTTTATAAACCAGATGCCATAGAGGTACTCGATCATGGGAATGATCGTGTACAAAGAAGGTCCGTTCGTTGGAGAAATACCGATATAAAGCGTCTGAAAGCTCAGAATCTGCTGCAGGCGTTTATCTTTGACAAATTTACCGATCGAATGATTGGCACTGTCGAACGTCTTGAGTTTCATGGCCTGTCTCAACATAAATGGGGTGTAAAAATCACTGGCTTTTCTAAAAGGCCGCTGAATAAAATATTTTTTTGCAACGATAAAGCGTTCATAGATATCCTTCAGGTATGCCAGAAACCCAGCGGCATCTTCATCACTGATCCCCTCAAGATGTTCGATCGTCTTGACCAGATCAGATGAGATGTCGATCCGTTCATCTTCAAAGAAAGCAGAGTACATCGGGTCCAGACGCTGCATCGGTATATAGTCTTTCGGGTCACGTCCGGCTATTTCAAACACTTCATTGTAGAGTTCGGGCATCATGACGATGCTCGGACCTGCATCAAAGGTAAACCCGTCTTTTTTGATCTGATTCATCTTCCCGCCCGGCAACGCTTCTTTTTCGAATAAAGTCACTTCGTAACCGGCGTTCTGCAGACGGATGGCGCTGGCCAGTCCAGCCACCCCTGCTCCTATGACACTTACAGTTTTTCCCATTTTTATCGCCTACTTTGCTTTATTTTTTTGTTAAAACGCCATCTTGCATCATATAGACAGAATCACAATAATCCGTCAGTCGCTCATCGTGAGTCACCATGATCGTCGCTTTCTTTTCTTTTTTCGTCTCCCGTGCAAGGATCTCTACGACTTCAAAAGCCCTGTCCGTATCCAGACTAGCCGTGGGTTCATCTGCAAGTATAACAGCCGGATCATGGTACATCGCTCGAGCAATGGCTGCACGTTGTTTTTCACCACCGGACAGTTCACTTGGGTACTTATCCATTAGATGATCGATGCCCAGTTCCGACAGCAGATTCTGTACTTTTTCTGCGTCGAGTTCAGTTTTCTCGATTTTATTTACCAGTCTCAACTGATCCTTCACTGTAAGAAAGGGGATCAGATTGGACGCCTGAAGAATAAATCCGATTTCACTGAATCGCTTTTTAGCCCGCTCCTTTTCACTCAGCTCGCTGAATTTATCCTCTCTGATAAAAACTTTCCCTTCAGTAGGCGTCTGAAGTCCACCGATAATGGTCAGAAAAGTACTCTTGCCGGATCCGCTCGGTCCAATGACAGCGACAAATTCGCCTTCTTCCACTGAAAAGTCAGTAGGTTTCAATGCTTCAATCGTTTTCCGGCCATCTTCAAATGTTTTCTTTACGTTCTTTAATTCGATTAATTTCATGCTGGTCTCCTAGTCTATAGCTTCTAACGGATCGATATTGACGACCGTCCTTACAGAGAAAAAAGCGCCTGCTACAGCCACTATAATTAAAAGCACTGTAATGCTTGTTAGAAAGAGCAGATTATTCTGATAGGGAACGGCGGACGGGAGAAAGATCCCGGTCAGTAACGTCAAGATCAGACCTGTAAACACACCAATAAATGAAAGCAGAAAAGTCTGACCCACCACCGATTTGGCAATGTACCTCGAAGAAATACCCTGCGCCTTCATTACACCAAGCATCGATGATTTTTGTAGGGTCAGAACATAGATGAAAATACCGATGATCATGGCCGCGATAATGACTAAAAAGCCGATCATCAGTCCGAATGTCAACACCTGGGCTGTATAGCCGGGCAGGTTGGAGATGAATTCACTTATCGAATATAAATTCAGATCTTCGTTGCTCACTTCGACACCAGACAGATCATTGTCTCCGCGAACGACAACGGCACTTATGATTTCCTCTTCTCTTTCTCCGAAACCGCTGGCTCTGATTTGCTGATACGTCGCATGGTTTGCATATAAAACCGGGCCGACACTGAATTTGGCATTTTCAGTGAAGCCGACGATTTCCACTGACAGATTCATCCCCGCCAGCGACAGCTCGTCACCGATTTCGATTCCTTCTTCTTCCTTGAGGCTCAGATCAGCAATAACTTCCTCTTCGGCATCAAAGGCTTCACCTTCAACAACTTCCGGAAAAATAAATTCCTCTTTATCAATACCGAAAAACGTCACATTGATTTTACTTTCTTCATCGTCTTTTCCTACCGGCTGAACCACACTTGGTGCGACACCCAGGGATGCTTTCTCAGCGGCTTCGATATCCTCCATTTGATCTTTCGTGAACATGGACATGTTTATATTCAAATTGGACTCATCAGCCAAAACAATACCGTCCGCTTCCCATTTATCGATGCTCATTCGGTTTTCCTGCGCCAGACCGTAAGCCAGTCCAGTCAGAAAGAAAACAAGGTAAGCGATCAGAATCACAACGCCGATGATCAATGCAAAACGTGTCTTGGAATATTTTATTTCTCGCCAGGCTAAAAACATATGTAACCCTCATTTTCAATAGTTTGAATTCGTAGTTTCTCATAAAAGAACAGTTGAACCTAATATCCATCATACCCGATAGAAAAAATAACTACAAATATTTAATATCAAAAACACCCAGGAAATGAACCCTGGGTGTTTTCTGATTACCATCACTTTAGATTTAGTGACTCGTCTTATTCAGTTGCGCGGTCTTCGCTGATCAGGTAAAGTGTGTGCAGTCCAGCACCTTCAGTGTCAGGATTTTCGCCGACAGTGATGTCATAAGCACCGACACGGTTGTTGACTGGAGTTACAGCTTTACGGAATAATGTCGGAATGACCGGCAGTTCTTCCATAAAGTATGCTTGCCATTCTCTGAACTGTTCTGCGCGCCAGTCGATGTCGAAACCTTCGTCACTCGTCATAGCATCCATAAACTCGTCATTTTCTTCAGAAGCCCATCGAGTATAGTTGAATGGAGCAAAACGTCCATACAAGCCTTCCGGAGTTGGGTCGAACCCTGTTCCCCAGGCACCTTGATAGATATCGATTTCAGGATCGTCAGCTTCTACACGGTCGTAGAATGAGTTGAACTCATGCAGACGGCCTTCAAGCAGTTGAACATCCAAACCGACACGTTCCCATGCCTGCATGTAGTATTCAACGATAGGTTCTGCGACTTCTCCACCGGACATTGAAGCAAAGTTGATCACTAACTCTTCGCCGTCAGGTGTTTCACGCATACCGTCGCCATCAACGTCTTCATACCCAGCGTCATCCAGGATCTGGATAGCCATTTCCTGGTCATATGGGTAACCTTCTACATCTTCAGCATAGTAATCTGAGAAGTTAGGGATGATCGGTGAGTTTGCACGACGACGCAGACCTTGATAGAATCGAGCACCAACAGCATCATTGTCGATTGCATAAGCCATGGCCTGTCTCAAGTTTTTGTCTGCCATTTTTGCATCTGGGTTTGGTACGTTCTGAGCTGGTTCAACGATGTTTCCGTCTGCGTCTTCTTCAGCAGCCTGCCATTCGCCCAATTTGAATCCGATATAAGTGTAAGCTGTATCGTCAACACCTAGGACTGAGTAGCCCGGGATGTCTGCAAAGTTTTCATACTGGTCTGTAGGCATGCCGACGAACAAGTCGTAGGAAGCATTTTCCATCGCTGCTACTGCCGTTGAAGTAGGAACTGTCTCAAGTTCGATACGGTCAAGTCTTGGTGCTCCACGGTAGTAATCTTCAAAGGCTGTATAAGATACTGATTCACCAGGAACGATATTATCGACCTTGAACGGTCCGAAACCAATTGGATTTTCACGGATTTCAGGTGCAGATTCAAGTTCAGCTACCGGAATGTCTTCCAGGTAGTGACGAGGTGCAGCATAAGCCCAAACGCCACCGCCGGCTTGAAGCATTTGAACACCGACTGATTCGTACTGGATTTCAAGAGTCTGATCATCAACAACAGTCAGCCCTTCGATACTGTCGGCAGAACCGTCTTTAAAGGCTTCCATTCCGACGATATTAGCTACGTCACCACTGTAACGTACGCCTGTGTAGTCAGGATGTCCGATGATTTCATGAGCAAAAGCGATATCCCCTGCAGTGACAGGCTCTCCGTCATGCCACATAACGTTGTCTTTCAATGTGATCGTTACGAGATTATTTTCCTGGTCCATTTCGAAAGTAGCAGCGCCTGAATCATCAAACTGATAGTTTTCGTCATAACCGATCAAAGTACCCATCATGTAACCCATGACGATTGCATCGGGGTTACCCGTATAAAGTTCTGTACTGAAAATACCTGTAAATGGTGAATCTGATACATAACCGATGCTTAAAGTCCCGCCATCGATTGCTTCGCCTTCATTCTCCACACGCGTATCAAATTCGATTGGTGCAGGACCGTCTTGCTCCCCGCCTGATGCGTCCTCACCAGAATCTTCATCTACTTCTTCAGAAGTATCTGTACCATTACCGTTTTCTTCTGATGTGTCTTCTGTATCCCCGTTACCACAAGCTGCTAGTAAAAATGCAACGGCAGCTGTACTTGCTAACATGCTGTATCTTTTCTTATTTGACATATTTTTCTCCCTTCTCTTATCCTAATCTTTGTTTTGCGTCTGCCGAACGTTGTAGCGCACGACCGACATAGTTTATACACAGCACCAACACAAGTATCAAGGTTGAAGCTGGTAACCAAACCCAAGCTTTATTTTCCAGAATATCTGGATTGGTGGCATAGGAAACTAACGTCCCCAAACTCGGTGTTCCGGTCGGCAGACCGAATCCAGGTAAGATAACCCTGTTTCTAAGCCAACACTACCTGCAAAGTTCAACGTCAAGTTGACAATGATCAGTGAACTTATATTAGGCATCATTTCTCGAAGCATTATAATCAGCGACGGGGTGCCCATCGTTTTGGAAGCACTGATGAAATCTAACCGTCCAACTGTCAGAGCACGCCCACGAATGAAACGGGCCTGTCCGTGCCAGCTGAACAAGATCAGTATGAAGGCGAACGTCACGACATTATAATTTGGTACGATAGTCACAAATATAATGATGATCATTAACTGAGGCAGAATCATGATAAAGTCGATGATTCGCATGATGATGTTGTCAACCAGTCCGGCGTAATAAGCAGCCAGGATACCGACAACGATACCGATCGCACTTGATACGACCGTCACTGACCAGCCTAACAGCAGCGAGTTACGTGCACCGATCAGAAGCAGACCGAAAATATCCCGTCCTGCTGAATCTGTTCCAGAATATACCTAGTGCCCTCATATAGAGGATCTTCACTCATTGACATCGGAGGTAAATAAGAATCCCATAGGCTGACTCGCTGAACCTGTGACTGATCGATAATGAAAGACCAGATGAATACGGTCGCTAATATCAGGATCAGCAGGACTAATGAAACCATTGCCAGTTTGTCTTTCATAAATTCTCGAACAATAACTTTAAATCCCATCGGTGGGGCAGAGGCAGCCATATCATCTGATAAAACCGCTGCTTCTGCGTCTTTATTTGTTGCCATAAGAGTTATTCATTCCTTTCTATAAAAATCATTAGATTAATCAATCCTGATACGTGGATCTACTGCCATAAGAATCAAGTCAGATAGTAATGTTCCAATCAGAGCCATGAAGCCATAGAACAAGACTAAGACGAAGATGACACTGTAATCACGCGTATTGATTGATTGGAGGAATAAATATCCCATCCCGCGGTACGTAAAGATCTGTTCGATGAAGATCGATCCTGTAAATAAACTTACGATCGTAAATCCGAATCCGGAAGCGATCGGCAGTGACGCATTTCTGAAAATATGTTTAGTGTAGACTTTTTGGATCGGCACACCTTTTGAACGAGCCGTTTTGACATAATCGGATACTTTGGCATCGATTATTTCACTTCTCAAATACTGAATGATAGCTGTTGTTCCCAGTATGGCTGTCGTGATCGACGGAAGCAGCAAGTGATACAGCTGACTCATCCATCGTTCCCACTGTGTATCAGCATTGATACTGATACTGCCTCGAGCAGGGAACCAGTTCAAGTTGTAACCGAATATCCAGACCATGATCAAGGCTAAAACGAAAATCGGAACAGCAAAACTGACAAAGTTATAAACCAGTACAGTCTTGTCTAATACTGACTCGTTGTAACGCCCTGCCAGGATACCTAACGGCAGACCGATCAGGTAAGTTAAGATAACAGACAACAGTGAAAGTCTTATCGTATTTCCGATTCTTCCGGCAATGACCGCTGTAACGGGCTGCTGATAGTTGAAGCTTCTACCGAAATCTCCCTGGAAAGCATTGGTCATCCATCTGACATATTTAACGGGCAGCGGATCATTCAGACCATAAGCTTCCCTCATTGCTTCGATCTGTGCCGGATCCAGGTTCGGATCAATCAGGCCAGTAAACGGATCACCCGGCATGAAGTCAGCAATAATAAAAATCAGGATGCTTAAGATCAGGATTTGAGGGATCATCAACAGGACACGTCTGATAATTGTTTTCCACATGTTTAATTTTCCCCTCCTGTTCTGACTTTTTCATTTTGTAAGGATGCATTAGGTTCTTCCGGTTTCAAAGCAACCAAATGATCTTTTCCGAATTTTTGAAGGTCATATACACGCCCGTTTGGATCATAATACTCAGTTTCCTGTGCATCATAGGCTGCTTCGACGCGCTGTCTTTCCACTTTGTGCGCTTTGCGCGTGGTAGGGTCCATATCCGGGATAGCAGACAGGAGACGCTTAGTGTAAATATGCTGCGGATTACTATAGATATTCTCTTTGGATCCTTGTTCAACGAAACGCCCTTTATGCATGATGGCTATATCATCTGACATATGCTGAACGACACCAAGGTCATGGGATATGAAGAGATAACTCAGTCCAAATTCTTTCTGGATGCGTCTCATAAAGTTCAGTACCTGGGCCTGTACAGACAAGTCCAGGGCTGATGTCGGTTCATCGGCAATGATCAGTTTCGGATCACTGGCCACAGCACGGGCGACACCGATCCTTTGTCGTTGGCCTCCTGAAAATTCATGAGGATACTTATACATCGCTTCAGCATTCATTCCGACGATCTCCAGTAATTCTGCTACACGTTTCTTCGTTTCCTGCGGCGTATAGTCAAAATAATTATGCATCGGTTCTGACATCACATCGATGATACGCTTCTTCGGATTCATGGAAGATGTAGCATCCTGGAAAATCATCTGAACATCTTTATTGTAATTTGCATACTTCTTTTTTCTGCTTCGAGCTCGGTTGGTAACATTATCGCCTTCATAGAAAATCTTTCCGGACGTCGCTCTTTCCAGTCCGATGATCGTCTTGCCGATCGTTGTTTTACCTGAACCGGATTCACCGACCAGACCATATGTTTTTCCGCTTTCTATCGACATGTTGATACCATCGACAGCTTTTACATGATCCTGAACAGTATTCAAGATCCCCCCGCGGATCGGGTAATGTACTTTTAAATCTTTAACTTCTAAGAAAGCCATCTTATTTCTCCTCCCCTTCAAAGTGGAAGTGTTTCCAGCATGTACATCTCACTTTGTGGTTTGGACTGATTTCGTGTAAAACCGGCTTTTCTTCGTGAGCGTCTTCTTCTATCCACGGAATCCGCGGAGCGAACCGGCATCCTTTTCTCGGCAGCTTCTGCAGTGACGGAACTGTGCCGTGTATGACATGCAGTTCATCGTCTTCCCCTTCCAGCTCATGTGGAATGGAGTTCAGAAGTGATCTGGTATACGGATGCTTCGGATTGGCAAACAGTTCTTCGACTGGTGCTTCCTCGACGATCTGTCCTGCATACATGACAGCGACTCTGTCTGCTGTTTCGGCAACGACTCCCAGGTCATGTGTGATCAGGATGATGCCTGATCCCGTTTCATCCTGAATGTCCACCATCAGATCAAGGATTTGAGCCTGAATAGTCACATCAAGAGCTGTTGTCGGTTCATCGGCGATGATGACAGGCGGCTTGTTAGCCAGTGCGATCGCTATGACGACCCTCTGTCTCATCCCGCCTGACAGTTCATGCGGATAATTTTTCATGATATATTCCGGTCTTGGAATACCTACTTGATTCAGTAATTCTAAAACGCGGTCTTTTCTTTGCTGCTCATTTAAGTCTGAATGGTATTCCAGTGATTCAGATATCTGATCATATATGGTCATCAACGGATTCAAAGAGCCCAGCGGATCCTGGAATATCATCCCAATGTCATTTCCTCTGATACGGTTATATAACTTTTCATTAAGGTCGAGTAAATTTAAATCCTTGTATAGCACTTCACCTTTGATTTGAGTATTCTTTGGATCATGAAGTCCCATAATCGATGTGGCAAGTGTAGATTTTCCACAACCGGATTCTCCTACAATAGCTAAAATTTCATTATTTTCTAATGTCAATGAAACATCATCTACTGCATTATGATAGACTTCTCCAAAACGAAACCCTGTTTCTAAGTTATTAACCTCTAACAAACTTCGTTCGACGGCCACTACTTAACCTCCTATGCTGTTCTTCCCTGAAAATTTTATAACTTCTCGAGAGAAGATTATTAAACCTTCATTCTATTCTAATGAAACGTTTAATAATATAAATCGAATTATACACTGTTTTCATTAACATATCAACGGTTTTTCCTCATTTTATAATAATTGGTTAAAATTATTAGCATTTAATTATCATGTATTTCTCATTATATTATAATGACTGTAAATATCAGTCAGTCATTTTATAATTTCGAATGTATGTAATCCACTGCTTTGCCAACCGTTGTGATCTGCTCTGCATCTTCGTCGGAGATTTCTTTTCCGAACGTATCTTCCATCTCCATGACCAGTTCGACAACATCCAGCGAATCTGCCCCCAGGTCATCTTTGAATGTCGTATCTCTTGAGACTTTGTCTTCATCGACGCCTAATCTTTCTACTATTATCGCCTGTACTTTTTCAAACACTTCTTGTTCTGTCATTATTGATGCTCCTTTGAGTAGTTATAGTCAGCTGTTATTCTTTTATAATAATACTATTACCAATTTATCATTTTGTTCACAAATGTTATTGTATCGTATTATTTTAGTGATTTCCATCTTTTTTCGAAAAAATCATATTTTATTCAAACGTTTACTCGTTATCGGTATTTTTTTCAAAATAATCAATGAGTTCATCCAGCAGCTGTGAATCCAGCATGTCTCTGATCTGACGGATGGTATGATAAACTGGTTCTTCTGTAGCTGACCCGTGTGTTTTAATAACTGGGGCTTTGATACCAAATAAAACAGCTCCGCCATATTTTGAATAATCCAGCAGGTCTTTCATGCTTTTGAGACTGTCTTTCAGCAGCAGTCCCCCGACCTTGGCTTTTATCCCATTATTATAAATAGAATTTTTGAGTATAGTCATCATCGACAGAGCAGTGCCTTCGATCGTCTTGAGTACAGCATTCCCGGTGAATCCATCAGTCACAACGACATCGGCCACTCCGTTGAGCAGTTCTCTCGCTTCCACATTACCGATAAAGTTGATGGCGTCATTAGCCTTTAATAGCTGATAGGCTTCTTTTGACAGTATGTTTCCCTTGTTTTCTTCAGTTCCGTTATTCAAAAGCCCGACTGTGGGGTTTTCTACGCCGTGCACATGTCTGGCGTACTGAGAACCTAAAGTAGCGTACTGATTGATATTCAAAGGTTTTGAATCTGCATTGGCTCCGACATCTATGACATGAAAAACAGAGCTTTTATCAGAAAGCGAAGGGAAGGTCGCCAGCAGCCCCGGTCTATCGACACCTTTCATTCTTCCGATCAGAAGTGTCCCTGAAGCCAGCAGCGCTCCTGTGTTCCCTGCAGAAAACAGCGCGTGGTTTTCCCCGTTTTTAACTGAAAGGGCGGCTTTGACCATTGACGCCTCTTTTTTTCTTCTTACAGAACGTACTGGATCATCTTCACTTAATATTTTTTCATCTGTATGAACGATCTCAATATTCGTCAGACTTTCATCCAGATCTTTACGGATCAAATCCTCTTTCCCGTACAGCACGATCGTGATATCACTAAAATCACGTGCGGCTTTTACACAACCTTTTACTATTTCTGAAGGGGCGTTATCTCCGCCCATGGCATCTACGGCAATTCTCATAATATTTCCTCCTCGTTGTCATATCTAATCAAGAATCATTTCATTTTCATTATGGATACCGAGACTTTCCCTTAAGGAACGATATTCTTCATTTACAAGGAAATCTTCGGATTGGATCAGCTGCTGAGCCAGCGATCTGGCTTGTTCCAGAACATCATAGTCCTCAACTATATCAGCTACTTTAAATTCCGGCACGCCGGATTGTTTCTTTCCGAATATATCACCTGGTCCGCGCATCTCCAGATCCCGCTGGCTCAAAGCAAAGCCGTCGGACGTTTCAGTAATGATCTCCATGCGTTCGGCACCTTTTTCCCCTTTAGGATCGGCGATGAGTATGCAGTAAGACTCCTGATCTCCTCGTCCGACACGTCCCCTCAGCTGATGGAGCTGAGCGAGTCCGAAACGGTCCGCATCATGAATGATCATCATCGTCGCATTCGGCACGTTGACCCCCACTTCGATGACGGTCGTCGATACGAGCACTTGGACTCTGTTGCTTTGAAAGGCTTCCATCATCAGCTCTTTATCGGACGCTGACATTTTACCGTGCAGCAGACCGACGGCATAGTCTTCTCCCAGAATTTCACTGTACGTATGATAAAGCGCCGTGACATTCTCCAGATCCACAGTCTCGGATTCTTCTATCAGCGGACTGATGATGTAGACCTGATGACCTTTTGACAGTTCTTTTTTCAAAAACTGAGTCATGCGGTCGAAATGCTTCGGCCTTATCCAGTACGTCGATATGGGCTTGCGTCCCAAGGGCATTTCATCGATGACCGAAACGTCCATTTCTCCGTAGGCAGTGATCGAAAGCGTCCTGGGTATCGGTGTCGCGGTCATGAACAGCACATCCGGATTCGGGCCCTTTTCTCTAAGTGTTTTCCTCTGGTTCACACCGAACCGATGCTGTTCGTCGGTGATGACCAGCGCGAGCGAATCGAACACGACATCTTCCTGAATGAGTGTATGGGTCCCGACGACACAATCTGTTTCGCCGTTCTCCAGTCTCTGAAGTATGCTTTCACGGTCTTTTTTTCTGGTCGAACCTGTCAGCAGATCCACACGGATAGCTGTCTTTTCAAACATTTCATCCAGCGACTGCTTATGCTGAGTCGCCAGTATTTCTGTCGGAGCCATCAGAGCGGACTGTTTCCCGGCTGTTTTGGCAGCCAGGATCGCAGCAGCAGCCACGACGGTCTTGCCGCTCCCGACATCCCCTGCAGAAGCCTGAACATCTGTCCTTTGATTTTCAGGTCTCTGCACACTTCATTGACGACACGCTTCTGCGCGTTCGTCAGTTCATACGGCAGAGAGTCAAAGAATGCTTTCAGTTTGCCTACGTCGTAATCTATACTCAGACCATTCTGTGCCAGTTTAGTCTGTCTTTTCATCCAGGCCATTTTCAGCTGATAAATGAAGAATTCTCTGAATATCACAGAATATCTTGCTTCATCCAGCTCTTCACTTGTTTCCGGAAAATGCATGCGGCAGATCATATCTCTGCGCGACAGCAGCCGGTTCTGCTCACGAATGGATATGGGCAGATCTTCAGGTATGACGTCCTGATACTTCTTCCAAGCCTGCGTGATCAGTTTGAAAATCGTAGACTGTCTGATGTTTTTCGACGAATGGTAGATCGCTTCTTTATCGTTTTCAAGGTCAGAGGAAAGGATCTTGATCCCGTTCAGCTGACGTCTGATCGCATCCCACTTCCCGAAGACCTTTATGTCTTTTCCTGCTTCGATCTGTTTCTTCAGATAAGGCTGGTTGAAAAAAGTGACCGAAACAATGACATGATCACAGTTCATCCGGAACGTGAGACGGTTTCTCTTTCTACCGAAATAAGAGACCGTTCCTTCCGAAATTGCAGTACCCTCTAAGACGACTTTTTCATTTTCTTCGATATCTTCAATGGACTTTGCGGTCAGATCTTCAAATCGGAAAGGATAGTACGTCAGTAAATCAAGGATAGAAAAGATACCCAGGTCGTTCAGTGCCTCGACTCTTTTTTCACCGACTCCGCTTAAAGCAGCGACCGAATCTTCCACAGACAGTGTCATAGGCTCCTCCTTTCTTTTTAAATAAAGAAAAATAGAGAAAACAACAGAATAACAAGTCGTTTCTCTATTCCTCTGCTTTTATTCTACAGAAATGAGGTAAGGATATACCGGCTGACCGCCGTGGTGGATCTCCACTTCGATCTCAGCGTACTCTTTTTCCAAATACTCAGCTAATTTATCTGCCTCTTCTTCTGTTCCATCTTCTCCGATCAGGACTGTCACGATTTCACTTTCATCGTCCAGCATGGCTTTGATCGTTTCCAACGTGACTTCAAATAGTTCCTTGGCAGAAACTTTTATATCTCCGTCAATGATCCCCATGTAGTCGTCTTTTCTGATGGTCAGACCATTCAGTTCAGTGTCTCTGACCGCAAAAGTGACTTGACCGGACTTGACCATCTCTATTTCAGCAGCCATAGTTTCCTTGTTGGACTCAAGATCCACACCAGGATTATATCCGAGCATGGCCGTCAGTCCCTGCTGAATAGTGCGGGTCGGCACGACAGCAGCATCTGCATCGATCACTTCAACGGCTTGTTCAGCAGCCATAAAGATATTCTTGTTGTTGGGAAGCACGATATACTGTTTAGCCGGCACACTTTCCATTGCCTTGACAATGTCTTCGGTGCTCGGGTTCATTGTCTGACCGCCCTGGAGAACGTAGTCCACGCCCAGGCTTTCAAACAGTTCTCTGAGTCCTTCGCCCGGTGCAATAGCTACAACAGCAAAATCTTTTTCTTCGGCTTTTGTATTATCTTCGCCCGATAAGGCCGAATGCTGTTCGCGCATATTATCGACTTTGATTTTCATCAGTGAGCCGAATTTCTGACCATAATTCATGACCTCGCCCGGACGCTCGGTATGGACGTGAACTTTGATGATCTCTTCATCTGCAACGACCAGCAGAGAGTCTCCCAGTTCATTCAGATAATTACGAAACTCGTCATAGTCGAATTCTTTTTCCACCGTTTCGCCTTCACCGATATGAACCATGATCTCCGTGCAGTAGCCGTAGGTGATATCTTCTGTGTTCACATGTTCATGTACACCGCTTCTGTGGTGTTCAGCGCGGACCATTTCTTCAAGGTTATGCTCGTCTTCCTCGACGGGAGCTTCCCCTGTCAGCGAAGAAAGAAAGCCTTCATAAATATAAACCAGCCCTTGTCCGCCACTGTCCACAACACCCACTTCTTTCAAGATCGGCAGCAGATCCGGCGTTTTTTTCAGCGAACGTTTAGCCGATTCCAGTACGGTTTCCATCAGAACGATCACATCGTCTGTTTCTTCAGCTTTTCGCATACCTGCTTTGGCCGATTGTCTCGCCACAGTCAGGATCGTTCCTTCCACAGGTTTCATGACTGCATTGTAGGCGGTATCCACTCCGCCCTGGAATGCTTTTGCAAGGTCGCCTGCGGTCACTTCTTCTTTCCCTTCAAGGGCTTTGGAGAACCCCCTGAACAGCTGAGATAAAATAACGCCGGAATTCCCTCGCGCTCCCATAAGCAGACCTTTGGCAAGCGCCTGAGATAACTCTCCGATTTTTTCACTCGAAGACTCTTTCACCGCATTCGCTCCACTGGTGAATGAAAGATTCATATTTGTCCCAGTGTCCCCATCCGGGACGGGAAATACGTTCAAGGAATTGACATAATCCGTATGTTCATCCAGGCGCTGTCTTCCAACAGCCACCATTTCTTTGAATTTCTTTGCTTTTAAACTATTTACATTCACTTTTCACTTTTCCTCCTTTGTCACTTAACGCATGTGACGTTGGCTTACATATCGTTTTGTACTCTGACACCCTGGACAAAGACATTGACGGAAGTTGCCTTGATTCCCAAATCATGTTCAAGCTGATAGCCGACTCTTTCCTGGACATTTTTTGATACTTCGGTTATTTTCGTGCCGTAACTGACAATAATATAGACATCTACAGCGATGTCCTTATCTTCCTGTCTCACAATAACACCTTTGGAATAATTCTCTCTATTAAGAATTTCATTGATGCCGTCTCTTACCTGATTGCGGCTTGCCATTCCAACGATCCCGAAAATTTCTGTTGCAGCTCCGCCGACCACCGTGGAAATGACATCGCTTGACATTTCTATGTTCCCATATTCTGTATTCATCTGAACGCTCATGCTCTGATCTCCTTTCAGTTAATAAAAATAATGTATCGCTATTATTCTTCTTTGATATTCAAACATATTTTAGCATATTATACCTGATAAAAAGATAAGGTCTCTTCATACCCCAAACGGAATGACCCGTGCAGGTAAAGGTCGTGTTTCGTTCACACTCTACCCAGTATACACTGAAACGGCCTGGATTTATAGGGAGTATTCTTCTTTAATGAATAAATACACTGCTCTTTCAGTCCTTTTCAGGCTCTGTAAAGGAAAAAGCCTTGATTCTTTTTTAAAAAATACTTGCTTCACCTCCAAAAATATGCTATTTTATATAAGTATGAGTTAGCTTTTTTCACTAAAGCTAAGCACGAAGGAGGAGAAAAATGGCTAAAGAATGTTTTGTAACTGGACGTAAAGCTAGAAGCGGAAATAATCGCTCTCACGCTAACAACAAGTGCTAAAACGTACCTTCCAGTGCGAACTTGCAGAAAGTTCGTATCATGGTTGATGGCAAACCTAAAAAAGTTTGGGTTTCAGCTCGCGCTTTAAAATCAGGTAAAGTTGAACGCGTTTAAAAACCAAAAAGAACGGATATCTCAAGGTGTTATTACCTTCGGATATCCGTTCTTTTTATTTGCATCTTGCTTGTATCACTGCCAGTATCCCTTCCTTGAAGGAAACACGGCAAGTCTCATTCAGAAATTCGTTGCTTATCAGTGCTCTGGGATACGCGTACGACTGATCAGACAGCGGGTACTTGACCTCTTTAAGCGTCAGCTCTTTTAGTGGTGCCATTCCAATAAAGGACAGATATTTTTTTGACGTCTCTTTTTGAATAGTGTATTCTCCCGGTTCATAAAAAGATACAGTGTTTGCAGCGTCATAAAAAGTGAGTCGGCCAATTAGAGTCTTGAACCTCGGCTGATAGATCAGATACAGAATGCTCAGCAGATGATCGAATCGACCGCCAGACCAGTTATATATCGAAAAAGTCCTCACTGTTTCGTCCTTAAGAGCCAAAGTCAGTGCGATTTCGGCATCGGTATCATCCTTATCAGAATCGTAGTCCAGATCATTCATTCACAGCCGACTGGAGTTTGTTTTTCTCCGTGGCGGAAATAGAATCAAAGTCTCCAACGGCCATCGTCAGGCGAATTCCTCGAGACAGACATTCGATCGCACCTCTATCCACGCCTATGACAACATCATCAGGCTCGGGCACCGGAAAGACTGCACCATCTGCAGGAGCCCCAAGGACGATATGAGCCGTTTTAGTCACCTTCCGTCACCGCATTTTTTAATGTTTCAATGCGTTCACCGGGATCGTCAGAGTTGAATACATAGGATCCTGCCACAAATACATCGGCTCCGGCTTCTGCACATTCTTTGATTGTCGTAGGATTGATACCGCCATCGACTTCGATCAGAAACTTATATCCGTTCTCCTTTTTCAGTTCATCAAGTTTTCTGATTTTTGTCAGTGTCTCGGGAATAAATGACTGCCCGCCGAACCCCGGATTAACAGTCATGATAAGTACCATATCTACGATCGGAAGGACATCCTCCAGGAGGCTGACAGGCGTCGAGGGATTGACGACGATACCTGTTTTTACATCAAAGCTCTTGATCAGCTGCAGCGTCAGATTCACATGTGCCGTGCTCTCATACTGAATAGAGATGTAGTCTGCTCCTGCCTGAGCAAAATCTTCTACAAAATTTTCCGGATTTTCCACCATCAGATGACAGTCGATCGGCAGGTGTGTATGCGGACGGATCGCTTTCACCACATTCGCACCGAACGTCAGGTTCGGTACAAAATGACCGTCCATGGCATCGACATGGATCCAGTCTGCCCCACCTTCCTGTGCTTTAATGATATCATCTTTCAAGTTTGCAAAATCGGCACTCAAGATCGAAGGTGCTATTTTCATCATTATTCTCCTTTCTTTCCGTAACGGGGTTTTCTATTTTTGATTTCTTCTAGTAAGGACAGATAATTCTTGTATCGGTCTTGTGAAATATCATCATTTTCCACAGCTTCTTTCACGGCGCAGTCCGGTTCGTTCTGATGGATACAGCTGCTGAAGCGGCAGTTTTTGCCCGCTTCCCAGATTTCCGGAAAACATTCGCTTAATTCCTGTTCAGTTATTTTTTCGAACTGGATGGCACTGAAACCGGGCGTATCCGCGATCAGACCGCCCATGACCGGGAGCAGCTCGACATGACGGGTCGTATGCTTCCCTCTACCGAGAGATTTCGATGTATCTGCGGTCTTGATGTTCAGATCCGGATCGATTTTATTCAGCAGTGTCGATTTCCCTGCACCTGACTGTCCGATAAATACCACTGTTTTGTTCTTTACGTAGTCAGACAGGCTTTCTGTCACATCCTCAGGTCCCAACGATTTCCCCGTTCGGGCAGGATGACTTTGTACCCCGATTCTTTCATAGTCTCTGCAGATCTCTTCTGTCCGTTTATATTCTGATTCAGAAGCAATGTCAGTCTTAGTCACATAAATGACCGGTTCTATGTCTCGGTATTCCAGCGACACGAGAAAACGGTCCAGTAAAGAAGTGGAGAAATCAGGACTGCTGACAGACATAACGATGATGCCTAAATCGACATTCGAAACCGCCGGTCTCTGCAGCTCGTTTTTCTGGGATAAATCGTCTCCAGACTGCCTTCGTTTTCTGTCTCATAGCTGAATTCAACATAGTCTCCAACGAGAGGGGTTACTTTTTTCTTTCGGAAAATACCCCGTGCCCGTGTCTGGTAAATTCTGCCTTCTTCTGTCTTTTATATAGTAAAACCCGCTCAGCGCTTTAATGATCTGGCCTTTGTACACGAAGTCACTCCCTTTCTAATCGTTCGCCCTAATACCTGTTTCCTCCGTTATGATCTCGCCATTCCTCACGACCCTGTAACGTGCCGTTTCTCCTTCGAGAACATTGAAAGAGATGATCTCCGGCGTATCTTCATAGATATCAAATGCACGATATGTTCTCCTCAAATGAGTTCTCGGCATCTTCAACATAAATTTCGATCTGATTGGGCTCCCGGACTGGTTCTGCCGGCTCGGCATCTCCATTTTCAGCCGTCGGATCAGTTCTCGCCAGTTTCGGTCTCTTCCTGAACATCAACATATTCTATGATTATCCCCCTGTCAAAGGAAACGATTTCCGGTTCTTCCGGTCCGGTCGGAAAGACGACCGATATGCGAGAGCCGTTGTAGACTAAAGATCCGGGTTCCGGTGACTGACTTGACACCTGCCCTTCCGGGATAGTTGCGTGAGGTTCCCGGGTGATCGTCACAGACAGGTTATAGTCATCCGCATACCTTTCAACACCTTCGGGCGAATAGCCTGTCAGATTGATCAGATTATGCCCTTCAGGTCCATCGCTGACAGTCAATACGATCGTAGTCTCGCTAGGTATGACCTCTTCGCCGGCTCCAACACTCTGAGAAATGATCTGCCCTTCAGGTATGATCCGGTCATTGTCGTTCTCTCTTTCGACTGTAAAGCCCATCTCTGTAAGTTCTGCTCTCACATCCTCGAACACGTCACCCACATAATTATCTACAGCGACAGGTGTTTTACCGATGCTCACATAAAGATCGACTTCTCCGTCTTCCCTCAAAACAGACCCGGCATTTGGTCTGCTGCGGATGACCTGATTCTCTGCTATTTCTTCATGGTTCTGTTCGATGATATCACCGACGACTAAATTCAGATTTTCAAGTTCTCTCTGAGCTTCTTCTGCTGTTACACCCTGCAGATCCGGAACTTCTACTTCCTTAGGCTGAGAAATTATGAACAGCATGATACCAATGACCGACAGGACGAGAAGCATAATAATGCTTAGCAGCACTTTTTTGCGTTTATTCGTTTTAACTGTCTGTGTCCGGTTGATGCTCTTCTCTTGACTGGCTTCTTTTTTCTCCGCCGGTGAGGGTCGGTTTTCTTTGGATGCTGCAGGAGGCACAGGTGAGATGATACGTGTTTTGTCATCGACCGTCTCAGCAGGGACAAACTTCTCTTCCTTTGATCTATCTGCTGATAATGCCGTCTTAAGATCCGTTTTCATCTCATGAACTGACTGATAACGGTCTACGGGTTCTTTAGCCGTCGCTTTAAGGACCACATTCTCCAGGGCCTGTGGCAGTGACGCATCTTTTTCTCTAAGCGAAGGGATATCATTCTGAAAATGTTTCAGCGCTATCGAAACAGCTGATTCACCGTCAAACGGTACTTCACCTGACAGCAGTTCATAAAGGAGGATACCCAGAGAGTAAACATCCGACTGTTTAGTTGCCATGCTGCCTCTTGCCTGTTCTGGTGATATGTAGTGAACAGAACCTAAGAGCGAATTGGTTTGAGTGATCGAATTTTCCGATAAAGCGACAGCTATCCCGAAATCAGTGATCTTGACTGTCTCGTCATGAGCAATGAGAATATTTTGAGGCTTTAAATCTCTGTGAATGATATTATGCCTGTGTGCATATTCCACTGCATTTAAAATCTGTGTCATGATATTGACGGTTTTTCTGTAGGGGATCGGATGGTGCTCTTTGATATATTCCTTCAGATCATATCCTTCAACATACTCCATAACGATATACGGTGTTTCGTCTTCACCGACATCGACAACATTGACAATATTTGAATGAAGCAGCTCCGTCGTAGACAGTGCTTCCCTTTTAAAGCGGCGCAGGCTTGCTTCATCATTCTGGAAATTATAGGCCATCAGCTTGACGGCGACCTGGCGTTCCAGTATAAGGTCCTCGGCTAGAAAAACCTTAGCCATCCCACCGGCACCTATTTCTCTGATCAGCTTGTAGCGATTACTAATTCTATCACCAATTTTCACTTATTTACCCTCCTTTCCTTCAATATGGGTCTTATCTGAATTTTCGATCAGACAAACCGTTATGTTATCTGTAGATCCGTTTCTCAGCGCATTTTCGATCAGTATATTTCCTCTGTCACTTAAAGACACCGGTCTCGTCAGTATAGTCTGCATTTCTGGATGGTCCAGCCCATTTGACAGACCGTCTGAACAGAGCATAAGTACGGACTCCTCTGATTTTTTCAAATAGAAAAAATCTATTTCAACTTTATTGAATACGCCCAGCGAGCGTGTCAGAGCATGTCTCTGACGATGCGTTCTGGCCTCTTCTTCCGTAATTTCACCATTGAGTCTCAGTTCGTTGGCGAAGGAATGATCTTCTGTGATCAGTTTCAGCTCATTCTGATCCAGATGATAGGCACGGCTGTCTCCGATATTGCCGATAATGATCTCATCCTTTATATAGGCAGCTGTAACAAGCGTCGTTCCCATCCCGTCCAGATCACTGTATGTTTTGGCGACTCTGTAGATGCGTTTGTTTTCCAGATTGATATGCTGATCGAGCCATGTACTGGCTTCCTGTGCATTACCGAACGACGTCGTTTTCCAGTGATTGCCTATCTGCAGAACAGCCATCTCGCTGGCGATATCTCCTGCTTTATGCCCACCCATTCCATCACACAAGACGGCTAAAAGCTGACCGTCTTTATTCAAAAATGTTTCCACATAATCCTGATTGATCGAACGCTTGCCAATATGGGTTTTCTTGAAAATTTTCAGTTTCATTCACTCCAGTTTTACTTATATTGATTGGTACTATGTAAGAGTGAACAGCTCCTGATTCAGCATCAGGAACTCTTCGTTTTAGATCAGTCTTGTCTGATCAGATTCGCAATGAAAAATCCGTCCGTGTCAAAGTAATGCGGATACAAGTTGATATAACCCGTATCGGAAGGCTTGACTATTCCTTCGTGCGTAAAGACGGGCTCGACAGTGAAGTCGGGATTATCTTTAAGGAAGGCCTCGATCACATCGTTGTTTTCTTTTAATGTTATTGTACAGGTACTGTAAATCAGCCGTCCACCTTTTTTCAAAAGAGGCGCCACGCTGTTCAGTATTTCGCCCTGAACTTTCTGAAGCGAATAAATGTCATCGAGTGACTTCTGGTAGCGGATGTCAGGTTTGCGTCTCATCAGTCCCAGTCCTGAACAAGGGGCATCCACGAGTATCTTGTCAAAGGCCTGTTCTTCAAACGCTTCCCCGGATTTCCTGGCATCCAGCTGCCGGGTCATGATACGGTCGGAAACCCCAAGGCGCTCGGCGTTTTCACGACTTTTTTGAGCTTGTTCCTGTTCAGATCCAGTGCCATGACGGACCCATCAGCCCCATTGAGATAGGTTGCCATATGCGTCGTTTTACCTCCGGGTGCAGCACATGCATCCAGTATCTTGTCACCCTCTTCAATCCGCATCGCTTCTGCAGCGAGCATCGAACTTTCGTCCTGGATGGTGATGATGCCTTCTTTAAATAATGAAGACTGAACCGGCAGACCATTTTCACATATCAGACCGTCTCTGGCAATTTCACTTTTTCTGACTTTGTATCCTTCTTCATCAAGTTGACGAATGACTTCCTGCATAGGTTTGAGTCGGGTGTTGACACGCAGACTGAGCTTTGCGCGTTTGGATAATGATCGAGCGATTTTTTCTGTCTCATCAAGACCGACCTCATCCTTCAGCAGTTCAATGATCCATTCAGGATAACTGTATTTCACAGACAAAAAAGTGACGGGATCTTTGATTTCTTCCGGCGACCGTACACCCTGGCGTTCAATGCTTCTCAAAACACCATTGACCAGTCCGGCTATCCCTTTATGGCCTCTCGCTTTGGCGATACGAACCGCTTCGTTGACGGCCGCATGAGCAGGGATCTTGTCCAGTTGAGTCATCTGATACAAAGACAGTCTCAGCAGCTGACGGACCCAGTTGTCGATCTTTTCCGGATTATTCAGAAACGGCTCCAGCTGGTAATCTAAAAGCCGTTTGTTCTGGATCACACCGTACACAAGTTCAGTCAGCAGACCTCTGTCTTTATCCGACAGCTGATGGTTATTGACCGCTTCACTCAGCAGCAGGTTGCTGAATGACTGATTTTTTTCGATTTTTTCCAGTAGCGTCACAGCAATGTAGCGGCTGCTATTTTTCAAATTTGTCATCGTCAAAGCGCATTCCTTCTTCTAAATAATTTAGTGCTCCGGCCAGAAAGTCTCTGATCGCCATCCTCGGTTTGCCGAACGGCTGCACTTCCATCAGTGACAGAGCTGTGTCATCAAGGCCTTTCACTATACATTCGTTCTTGTTTATCTCTATGATCGTTCCCGGTTCCCTGTCGTCAGCTGTTTTAAGTGGTACTGCCCGCCAGATTTTGAAGCGCTGTCCATTCAGGAGCGTATAGGCTCCCGGAAATGGATTCATGCCTCTGATTTTGTTACTGATCTGTTCAGCTGGCTGTTCCCATGCTATTTTTTCTTCTTCAGGCCTGATCATCGGTGCATACGTGACGTCAGATTCCCGCTGTTTTTTCGGATCGAGCGTTTGATCGAACAAATTAGGTAGAGTCTCCATCAGAAGATCTCTTCCTAAGAGACTCAACTTGTCGAATAAACTGCCGACGGTGTCCGAATCTTCGATCGGTATGCTTCGTTGTGAGAGGATGTCACCTGCATCCATTTCCTTTTCCATGTACATGATCGTCACACCGGTTTTTTCGTCACCATTGATCAGTGCATAGTGGATCGGCGCCGCACCTCTGTATTTGGGAAGCAGAGAGGCATGGACATTGACAGCTTTGAATGGCGGTGTATGCAGTAACACGGTCGGGACGTACTGTCCATATGCAGCGGTGACTACCAGATCCGGATTCAAGTCCAGGACCTCTCTCAGCTCCTCACTTCCGGCTAATTTCTCCGGCTGTAAAACGGGGATCTCGTACTCTTCCGCTTTTTTCTTGACAGGCGGTGCCGTGCGTGTTTTTTTCCGTCCCACTTTTCTGTCGGGCTGCGTTACCACACCGATCACTTCACACAATGGGCTCTTGACCAGTGCTTCCAAAATCGGCACCGAGAATTCCGGTGTCCCCATGAATATAACTTTATACATTGTCTAACCTCGTTTCTAGATAAAATCTAACGGCTGATAGTCGATGGATATGAATACCCCTTTAGCCTGTTCTTTCTGCGTATCCTGCAGCAGCTCGTGCAGTTTTTCGGTTAATCCAGCCTCTTGCTTGTACTTGATGAGCACCTGGAAATGGTAGCGATTGTGTGTCCGGGCAATCGATTTCGGGGTCGGTCCCAAAACGATGGCCTTGTCCGTTAAGGCTGGACGAATAAAATCCGTGTACTGGCTGATTTTCTTGGCGGCCGTCATCTCATTTTCATGACTTACCGATAGTTTAAGCAGGAAGTAATACGGGCTGTATTCACTTATGTGTCTTAAATGCATTTCTCTTTTATAAAACGCATCATAATCATGTTTCTTCGCATATTGAATGGCATAATGTTCAGGATTATAAGACTGGACGATCACCTGGCCTTCTTTCTCTCCCCGACCGGAACGTCCACTGACTTGGGATCAGCAGCTGAAAAGTCTTTTCAGCCGAACGAAAATCGGGCAGTCCAAGTGCCGTATCGGCGTTGATCACGCCAACAAGGGTCACTTCAGGAAAATCCAGTCCTTTGGCGATCATCTGAGTCCCGAGAAGGATATCCGCCTCTTTTTTCAAACTTGTTGAACAGCTTTTCATGAGCCCCTTTTTTCCGTGTCGTATCCACATCCATGCGTATGATCCGTGCATCCGGCATCAGCGTCTGCAGTTCTTCTTCTACTTTCTGTGTTCCGGTACCGAAATACCTGATCGACCGGCTCTCGCATTTTGGACATTTCTTAGGGATCGCTTCTTCATGCCCGCAGTAATGACATTTCATCGTTTTCGTATCCATATGAAGCGTCTGTGAAATATCGCAGTTCGGACATTCCAGGACATAGCCGCAGTCCCGGCACATGACGAATGATGAGTAGCCTCTTCTGTTTAATAATAAAACCGACTGTTCTTTTCGTTTGATCCGGAGCTGCAAAGCTTCAAGGAGAGATTCGGAAAAAATGGAACGGTTCCCTCTCTGGCTTCCTCTCTCATATCTATGACCGTCACTTCCGGCATAGGATAGTCATTGACTCGACTGCTCAGTTCCAGCAGTGTGTAGACCCCTTTCGTCGCTCGTGCACGTGATTCCAAAGAAGGCGTGGCACTTCCCAGAACGACAGGACAGTCATGATACTCTCCCCGCCAGATGGCGACGTCTCTTGCATGATATTTGGGGAATTCTTCCTGTTTATAACTCGTTTCATGTTCTTCGTCAATGATAATGATACCAATATTTTTAAGTGGTGCAAAGATACTAGAACGTGCACCGACAACGACATTGGCTTCTTCCTTCTCGATCTTTCGCCACTCGTCGTATTTCTCTCCGTTGGACAAGCCGCTGTGCAGGACAGCAACTTGTTCACCGAACCGGCTTTTGAACCGGTGGACCATCTGGGGCGTCAGGGCGATTTCTGGAACAAGCATCAATGCTCCCTTGCCTTCGTCAAGTACCTCAGCAATCGTCTGGAGATAGACTTCCGTTTTCCCGCTTCCCGTGACTCCTTTTAAAAGAAACACTTCATGCCTAGCACCTGCGATAGAGCCATTTATGGCTTTAAACGCTTGAGACTGATCATCAGTCAGTGTCATCGGCTTCGTTTGTTCGAAGTAAGAAGACGCATAGGGGTCACGGTAAACTTCTTCAGTGAACACCTCACACCAGCCCTTTTCTTCTCCGGTCTTGATGGTCGACGAGGTGAGCTCCCATTCTTTTAATTCAGAATAAGATAAAGCCCCCTCTTCTCCCATAGACTGCAGGATATCGAGAAACAGCTTCTGTTTTTTTGCATTGGAGCGTATTTCTGCTTTCAGTTCCTCATAAGCTTCAAAGTCAAGCGAAGCTCTCACTTTTTTAACTTTCTTCACTGCAGCCTTGTCTTTGACGTCATATTCTATTTCCACTTTGTCTTCTTTTTCAAGTTGAATGATCTGATTCAGTACGTTCTGTCTTTCAGCTTCTTCCCAGGTCATCTCGTCTTTACCCATGAAGATATCCCATAAAACGGCTTCGGGGACTTCGTCAATGATCCTGATCACCTTGCTGTATTTGGCACGCATGACAGCGGGCAGCATGGTCTGATAGCACTTGATTTGGAAACTGAAGGTCTCATGAGCCAGATACTCTCCCAGGTTTATAAGCTCTTCTGTCAGAAACAGGATAACTGTCCATCAAAGAATCGACCGCCTTGAGTTCGATATCGAAGGATACCTGCTCCTTGATGCCGACCACAAATCCCTGGACTTTCCTGGACCCATTTCCAAAAGGAACGACGACTCGCATCCCGGGCTCTATAATGTCATGAAATCTTTCAGGAATGCTGTATGTGTAAGGTCTGTTCGTCTGTAAAGTGGGAACATCCACTATGATATCTGCTACTAGAGACATTAGGCATCTCCTTTTAATTTATATGATCTGAAACCCAGTTGATGATATCTTTGGCGATCTCACTTTTTTCTTTGAGTCGGATCGTTTCCGGATCACTCTTTTGACTGAAGAAAATCACTTCATTTTTATCCACGTTAAATCCGCGGTCATCCTTTGAAACATCGTTCGCCACGATGAGATCGGCATTCTTATCCTTTAATTTCCTGGAGGCATATTCTTCCAGATTATCCGTTTCGGCAGCAAAACCGACCAGACATTGATCCGGCCGTTTTCGCGTACCCATTTCTTTTAAGATATCCGGATTTTTTTTGAATGAGAGTGTCAGATTATCCTGTTTTTTCATCTTACGGTCATGCATATGTTCAGGACTGTAATCAGAAACAGCCGCAGCCATGATCAGAACGTCAGCCTTATCAAAGCCTTCAGAAACGGCCGCATACATCTCTCTGGCTGATTCCACCCGGACAACAGTGATGTTTTTCGATACGGAAAGCGGACTGGCTGTGATCAGTGTGACATCGGCGCCACTCTCCCACGCCGCCTCCGCAGCGGCATGGCCCATTTTCCCCGAGGAATCATTGGATATGAACCGAACGGGATCGATACGTTCCTTTGTTCCTCCGGCAGTCACCATCACCGTTTTCCCTTTCAAAGGCGAAGTGACTGTTTGTTTCGCGGATCACTTGGCGCAGTTCATCAATGATTCGTTCCTGGGCAGGAAACCGGCCTTTGCCGGAATACCCTTCAGCCAGAAATCCTTCATCCGGGTTCATGACATAGATCTGTCTGCCGCGAAGGGTTTCAATATTGCTCTGAGTCGCGGGATTTTCAAACATATGCTCGTTCATAGCCGGGATGGTGAAAACCGGACAGGTCGTAGCCAGCAGGGCAGACGTCACAAAATCATCCGCCAGACCATTGGCGATCTTAGCCAGTGTGTTGGCTGTCAAAGGTGCGACCAAAGCCAGATCCGGCCAGTCGGCAAAATGAATGTGATTGACCTGTGCCGGATTATCTTCCATAAAGATATCCGTATAGACCGATTTTTTACTTAATACCTGAAACGTCAGCGGAGAGACAAAGTGAGTGGCTGACTCTGTCATAGCCACCTGCACTTCTGCACCGAGCTTGATCAGCGAGCGCATCAGATCGACGACTTTATAAACCGCTATACCTCCAGTAACATACAGTGCTATTTTTTTCCCTTTTAACATTCCAAACACCTCGCAGATCTTTTTCTTATTTTATCAGTAAAACTGGCTTCATGTCTTTATTCGTTGTTATATACTAGACACAAAACCTCTGCGCTTAGTTTTTTAAAAGAGAGACTCTCATAAAAGACCTGGAACAGAGGTTAGATATTATTTATTTTTCTAGGCTGTCAGGATTGATGACTAAATCTCCCGATATGACTTCTTCCAGAGATTTGCCGACATTCTTGACGCTCTTGTAGTCTTCAAGCATTTTAGTTGCAGTTCCATTATGTAACTGCTTAGCTCTTTTTGCAGCTAATATCACCAATGAATATTTTGAATCGATCTTATTCAGCAGATCATCCTGTGAAGGGTATAATAACATTTATTCCATCTCCTCGATTATATGTGCAAACTCTTTCAGATTTCTGGTCACTTTTAAATGCTCACTTTCAATGATGTTTCGAATCTTGCGAGCGGCATTTTCCACTGTGTCATTCTCAACGACGTAATCATAATATTGAATGAGTTTCAGTTCTTCAACTGCCTTTTTCATTCTCTTTTCAATCATTTCATCACTGTCTGTTCCGCGATTGACGATACGAGAATTCAACTCTTCCAGATCAGGCGGGGATAAAAAGATGAAAATAGCTTCCGGCATTTTTTCTCTGACTTTCAGCGCTCCCTGGACCTCGATCTCCAGAAAGACATCACGACCCTCGTTTAAAGTCTTATTGACATACTTTATGGGTGTACCATAATAATTACCTACGTAATTGGCATATTCCAGCAGGCCATCTTCCTTGATCAATTCCTCGAATTCTTCTTTGGTTCTAAAGAAGTAATCCACGCCTTCCACTTCCCCTTCCCGTTTCAAGCGGGTCGTCATGGAGATGGAATAGTCAAAGTCATTGGAATGATTTTCAAAAATAGCTTTTCTTACTGTTCCTTTGCCGACACCTGAAGGTCCCGATAACACGATAAGCAAACCACGATCTTCCATTTGAACTTCCTTCCTAACCGATACTATCGATAAAAACTTATCCTCAATTCTACCATATTATAACAGAAAAATGAAATGATTTTTAAAAATCTTCATTTTCAAGAGAGAATAAGTACTTACAGTAGAGAGCCTGGATCAGTGGAAGCGGTTTGGCTTTTAAAATGACAGCGAACAGATGGATGATCCCAGCTGATCGTTTCATCTGAAATCCAGCGGAGGATCTGTACCGTCATTCTGCGGTTGGAAACCAGTGGCAGCTGCTCGAAGAACTCCTTGCTCCATTCTTTTCTGCTGAGTATATAGGCGGGTTCGAATGCTTTTATCGGCTGTTCCTGTTCGGTTTCCAGTAAACGCCTGGCCCGAACTCTGATGGTTTCACGGAAGGCTCTTATATCATATCTCTGATCTGGAGAGATCTTGAACGTTCTACCTGTGATTTCCATCACTGCTTCCATGATATTCTCTTCATTAACTACTTTTTTCCATTTTCTTGAAAGTTCTTTCAGCAGTTCCCGCTGATAGCCTTCTTTATCGATATGTCTGAACAGTTGTCTGGAGCGCTGCCCTGTCAGAAGTTCGTGCAAAGCGATGTAAAAAGCTTCGTTTTCGCGATTATACTGGCTTGGATCGAATGTATACCAGTGTCCGATATAATCAGCCGATTTTGCCAGCTTCATCGTTTCAAGGTAACCAAGTTTGATGTTGATATCTGTTCTCCGCTTGTCAAAAAGAAGCATGTCTCCCAGCGGCCAGTTCGTACGGATCCACATGTACTCACACGTTTCTATACGTGGATCGTGTCTGAAAAAACTTGGACCGTGGATATCGACAATGACCATCTGATCCGGTTTTTTATTCAGAGCCATGTCGATCGGAATGTTGTTCAAGTAGCCGCCGTCAATATAAGGTACGTTATCAATATAATATTTTTCCATTGCCGGAAAAAGGGCAGAGCTTGCAAGCAGATAGTCTTTCAGTTTACCTTTTTCAATGTCTTCCAGATAATAGTTCTCCAGTTTTTTTGTTTTGAAATTGACCGTAGACAGCCCGAAAATGATTTTCTTTTCTCTGATTTCCTTCTCGTCATCAATATATCTGACTACCATGTCTTCGAGCGGTTTCAGGCTCAATCCTTTTTCTTTAATGATTTTCACCACAAACTCCGAAAGCGTCTTTCCATAATCACCCAGGTTGGCGACTTCAGCGGGAGATTCAAAGCCGAAAACGTCCCGTGTTTCGATTTCCTTCCACATTTCTTCGGCTCCGGTCTGATCGCCCAAAATGTATAGTGCGCCGTTCAGCGCACCGACGGAAGTGCCCGTGACAATATCCGCGTGGTAGTCAAGCTCATCCAGCGCTTTCCACACGCCTATCTCAAAGGCTCCTCTGGCACCGCCGCCCCCGAAAACGATGGCCCGTTTAACCTTTTCTTTCTCGAAAAATGCAGGTTCCATAGAGACACTCCCTTCACATGGTGGCTGTTTTTAAAAAGAATAATCAATGACTTCCTGTACGTATACCCATTATAACTGAAATATGCTTCTTTACGTACAAAAAATCACCGGAAGAAGTTTAATCTGTGCAACTTCTTCCGGTGATTTACAACTAGTTTATTCTGTTATCCCATGTCTTTAACTTTCATCAGACGGGTGATCGCTGCACGTTCACTTTCATCCAGCTTCATCTGAATGAAGTAGATGGTTTCTTCAAGTTGAGGAATCGTCATATATTCCAGCGCATTGACACGACGTCTTGTTTTTTCGATTTCGTCAGCCATCAACTGACATGTTTTTTCGATCTCTGCCAGTTCAAGCATCTGAGGCATGACTTCTACAAGATATTCGAATGTCAGATCCAGTTCACCATTGGAATTTAAATACCCGTAGCTCAACTCTGTCGCATCATCGACATTATCATCATAGTTGAAATTCATTTGAGGTACTCTGACACTCATGATGTTCCGACGGCCCATATTCAAAGAGACACTTCGCGTCGGGACCGCCATCAGTTCTTCGATATAGTTTTCGTGTAATAATGATTTTGCCATTGCAAAAGACTGCATGGCTTTCTCCAGTTTTTCTTCAACCTGGTTTCTCAACTCATTATTTTTTCTGATCAGTTCAATAAACTGACGCATAAGCTCATCTTGTTTGTCTTTCAGCAGCTTATGACCACGACTTGCTACACCTAAACGTTTCTTTAATTTTGAAAGTTCCATACGAGTGGGGTTGACGTCTAACTTAGCCATTTACCTCACTCTCCTTTTGGCATATATTTGTCTAGCATATCATCTTTGATACGTTTCAGTTCAGGTCTTGGAAGTACTCTCAGCAGATCCCAGCCTAAATCCAGAGTTTCTTCGATCGATCTGTTGGTATAGTTCCCCTGGTTAACATATTCTTTTTCAAATTTATTTGTAAATTCAACGTACTTCTTATCTGAATCAGACAAGGCCGCTTCACCAAGGACCGCAGACAATTCTTTTGCTTCTTTACCTTCAGCATAAGCAGAGAACATCTGGTTCATCGTTGGTGCATGATCTTCACGTGTTTTACCTTCGCCTGTACCTTTGTCTTTCAGACGGGATAAGGAAGGCAGGACATCGATCGGTGGCTGAAAGCCCTGATTATACAGTTCACGAGACAAGATGATCTGTCCCTCAGTGATATAACCGGTCAAGTCAGGGATCGGGTGCGTGATGTCATCTTCAGGCATCGTTAAAATCGGTATCTGTGTAACAGACCCGTTTGTTCCTTCCAGTCTGCCGGCACGTTCATATAATGTTGCCAGGTTCGTGTATAGATACCCTGGATAACCACGACGGCCAGGCACTTCACGACGGGCAGCTGAGATCTCACGCAATGCTTCAGCGTAGTTCGTCATGTCTGTCATGATAACGAGCACGTGCATGTCTTTTTCAAAAGCCAGATATTCGGCCGCTGTCAAAGCCATACGCGGTGTCGCAATACGTTCGATCGCCGGGTCATCCGCCAGGTTGATGAACAACACGGAACGGTCGATCGCGCCTGTTTCTTTGAAGTCGTTCATAAAGAATTCAGCTTCTTCAAACGTGATTCCGATGGCTGCGAAAACAACAGCAAATTTTTCTTCTTTGTTCGTTACACTCGCTTGTCTGGCTATCTGAGCAGCCAGTTCTTTATGCGGTAGTCCAGAACCAGAGAATACCGGCAATTTCTGTCCACGTACTAGTGTATTCAAGTGGTCAATAGTGGAAATACCTGTCTGAATAAATTCATCCGGATATTCACGGGCGATCGGATTGATAGCCTGTCCATTGATGTCAAGACTTTTTTCCGGTATCAGATCTGGTCCGCCGTCGTTTACACGACCCATCCCGTCAAACGTACGTCCGATCATATCTTCTGAAACATCAAGCGATAGTGGTTTACCGAGGAAACGGACTTTGGTGTCTTCCAAGTTAATACCCGTTGAACCTTCAAACAACTGAACAACCGCTTTATCTCCATTGATTTCCAAAACTTGTCCACGTCGACGTTCGCCCGTCTGAAGTTCGATATCAACTAATTCATCATACTTGACACCTTCAACACCCTGAACGGTCATTAACGGCCCAACAATTTCTGAAACTGTTTTATACTCTTTAAGCATCTGATTCCACACCACCTTTCTCAAGTACTACTTTCATGTCGTTTTCGATTTGTGTATTGATTTCTCTGATGCGTGATAATTCTTCTTCAGGAACGAATTTCATACGGCCGATTCTTTCACGGACATCTTCTGTCCCTTTAATGATCTCGTCATAGTAAGAACCCAGATCCATTGCTTTTTCTGCTTCCTTCTGATACTTCAAGATAGTGTTGAGCATTTCGTACTGCTTATCTCTTGATGTATACGTATCGATATCATCGAAGGCGTTCTGCTGCAGATAGTCTTCACGAATCATACGTGCCGTGACTAACTTCAGGCGGTCTCTTTCAGAAAGGGACTCCACACCGACCAGACGGACGATTTCCTGTAGCTCAGATTCATCCTGAAGCAGTGCTTTAGTATGAGTGACCATACCGCTCCAGTCGACATCCAGTTTTTTCCCGACAAAGGCGTTCATGTCATTGGAATACAACGAATAAGAATTCAGCCAGTTGACAGATGGGAAGTGACGTCTTTGAGCCAGAGAACTGTCAAGTCCCCAGAACACTTTAGCCACACGCAAGGTGTTTTGCGTAACGGGTTCAGATGTATCTCCCCTGGAGGTGATACGGCACCGATAGCTGTAATACTGCCTTCTCTGCCTGTGCTTCCTAGTGAAATCACTTTTCCGGCACGTTCATAATACTCGGCGATACGGCTGCCCAGATAAGCTGGATATCCTTCATCACCAGGCATTTCTTCCAATCGGCCTGACATTTCACGCAAAGCTTCCGCCCAACGTGATGTTGAGTCAGCCATGATCGCTACAGAATAACCCATGTCACGGAAATATTCCGCAATCGTGATTCCTGTGTAGATAGATGCTTCACGAGCGGCTACGGGCATGTTTGACGTGTTTGCAATCAATACGGTCCTAGCCATGATCGATTCGCCCGTATTCGGGTCGATCAGTTCAGGGAACTCGTTGATTACGTCTGTCATTTCGTTCCCGCGTTCACCACAACCAACATAAACAACTAAGTCAACGTCGGCCCATTTAGCGATCTGGTGCTGAACAACTGTTTTACCCGCTCCAAATGGTCCAGGTACGGCAGCTGCTCCACCTTTAGCTACAGGGAACAATGTATCGATGACACGCTGTCCTGTAATCAAAGGTTCGATCGGGTTTAATTTTTTCGCAATAGGTCTGCCCTGACGAACAGGCCATTTCTGCATCATGGTAAATTCTTTCTCGCCAGTTTCTGTTTCTAATACATAAATCGTATCCATCACAGTGAACGAGCCAGATTCGATAGATTTCAATTTACCTTTTACGCCATAAGGAATCATGATACGGTGTTCTAAAACATTCGTTTCCTGAACGGTCCCCACGATGTCCCCTTCAGTCAGATCTGTTCCAACTTCAACAGCGGGAACAAACTCCCATTTTTTATCACGGTTCAAAGGTGCGATCGACATGCCTCTTTCAAGGTAATTACTCTGCGTTTTTTCCATAAATTCATCCAGCGGTCTTTGAATACCGTCAAACATCTGGGAAATCATACCAGGCGCTAATTCTACTGATAACGCTTCTCCGGTCGTTTCCACACTTTCACCAGGTCCGACCATTGATGTTTCTTCATAAACCTGAATCGAGGCAACGTCGCCTCTCATTTCTATAATTTCGCCGATCAGTCCTAATTTACCTACTCGACAAATATCCTGTATATTTGCAGTCTCCATACCGCTAGCTGTAACCAGCGGACCGGAAACACTCACAATTGTTCCTTTACTCAAATTCGTACCCTCCTATAAGATATTTTGACCCACTGCTTTTTCCACATTATCCTGGACACGTTTCTTACCAATTCCTCGTGAACCAGCATGATTCGGGATCAAAATGATGGCAGGTTTCATTTTTGCATCATAGCGTCTAATGGTTTCGGGGATCATCTCTGCCAATTGTTCCGTTAAATAGATCACGCCGAAGTCTTTATCTGCCATACTGTCGATGAGACGGCGCGCCTCTTTAGCCTCAGATGCAAAAGACACAGAAAAGCCAAGCATTTTAAAAGCCAATACCGACTCTTTATCTCCAACAACACCAATTTTATTAGGCATAGTTCAATCGCATCCTTTCTCTGATTTCATCCGCCGTTAGTCCATTTTCTTTACCTGAAAGAATCAGGCGCAAGTTCATGACCTCAGTTTCCTTGGCGTACAGATAGGCAATAACAGGCATCGGGCCAAAGGATTCCAGCCTTGCTTCACGCATTTTTTCCATGTATGCATTGTCTGTTTCAAAATCGACATTGACCGTGGACAATTCCCCGGATTCTTTATCGATTGATTGTATCGATAAGTTGACGATAGACTGTTTTTTTATAAAACTGAGCTAACATCATTCAGGTCTTTATTCACTAAACTCCAGTAATTCCTCTTTGGGAATAGATCCCGAACTGGACAAAACGGTCAGCATAAAGTTACGTGTACGTTTTTGTTTCATCCCTCTGACTAGCGTGGAAAGATTATTATAATCGATATAGCGTTCGATCAATGCTGGTATGTCAAATTCCCAGTCTCTCCAGTTTCATCTGCCAGAAAACGCAAGTGCGTAAAATATCTTCTGTCCAATATGATATCTACTGCCTGAACATTTTGATATTCATCATAATCCGTTTTCACTTCATCAATGCTATCCATATATGCTTTTGGTAAAACCTCTGACTCTCCTGTACGAACGGCCTGACGCAATTCAGCAATAGGGTATCGTCCGATTGGGATGAACAGATGATCCAAGTCCTGGTCAGTGATTTCTTCTTTGAACAAGACTTTCAAATTATGATAAGCATATCTGAATCCAACAAGTTCGATCAATTCTTTGTTCGGAACGATATCAAACATCTGCATTATACGTCTGATGCAGTTCATTCATGAACATTGAATCATAATTTTTATCTTCTTTTATTCTGTCAACATCATTACGATAAGGCGTTTCACGTAAGCACGTTAACAGCCTCTTCAAACGAATCTGCTGTCAACATTCTTTCAAATTGAGCGCTAGTGAGGAGGTTGTTCTCGTAGACACGTATGAGAACATTACTTGATCCATAAGCGATATCTTTCAAATTCTCTCTCCTCCTTAATTGAACAATTCTGCAGTTGATGATGTCAGTACGAGCTCCGCTCTTGCATCTTCAACCAGGGCATCGAACATAAAGTTGTACTCGATTCCTTCTTTCTTCACAAGTACACCAGCTTTATTCAACTACGGTCTCGTTTGAAAGAGTTGCATTGTAGCTGTTTGCCCGTTGTTTCATCAATCCATTCTTGAGACACAAGTCCAGATGTTTTCTCACCCAGTACGAGTTCAATGCTGCCTTCAGCTTTGAACTGAGTTCAGGATGTCAGCAAGAAACCTCTTAAATGCAGGCTCTTGAATCTGATCAAGTTCCTCATTCGCATCTTTCAATACTTTTGAAAGATTCAATTGTTTTGCTGCTAGAATATTGTTTCTTTTTTGAACTTCTAATGTGTTTTTCTCGAATTTCATAGTCTTTTGTTGACGTTTGTTACATCGATTTAGTTGCTTACGTGCAATTTTATCTTGTTCTTCTTTTGCACGAGCAGCCTGTACCTCTTCTTCAGCAATTTCACGCGCTTCTTCTACACGCTGACGGATCGCTGTTTTTTCTTTCTCAACAACTCTTTCTGTCAACAGTTTTAAATCTGCCATCTACTGAACCTCCTTAGTCGTTCTATTATTACGAAGAGTAATGAATGAGCCCATAGAAAAAGGGCTATACTCTGTTCAAGAAGTCGAATTCCTGTTTTGGTATTATAAGGATAATCATTACTAAGGAAATAACGAAACCTAAGATAGCGTATGTTTCAACCATCGCTGAGTAGATAATACCTTTTGTTGTGTGTTCAGGTTTTTGTGCAAGGATCTGCATAGCCGCTACAGATACGCGTCCTTGCGTTACCACCAGAAGATAAACTTGTGATTCCAACTGGTAAGACCAGCCATCAGTAAATACCATCCATTGAGATACAGCCTATGTCAGGAGAGATTTCAATGCAAGATCAAGAGTCCGATAACGAAGCCGTAAAGCCCTTGTGTTGCTGGAAGCATTTGTAGTACCAATGCACGACCAAATGCTTCTGGTTGTTCTTTAGTTAAAGCAGCAGCTGCTTCACCAGCAGCAGCAACCCCGCGTAGATGAACCGATGCCTGAAAAGATAACTGCCACAGCAATCACCTATCGCTGCAAATACCTGACCCATGTTTTCTCCGAAAATTGTTTGTACAAATTATCCATATATTTATTCCTCCATTTTTTATTATATTAAACCCTTACTTTTTCTGGTCAACCATATATATTTTTCAAGTGTTCTCAAAGGAGCCAACGGTTGTGCCGCCGCCCTCAAAGAATTTACCGAAAAATTCTACATACTGTAACCTAGACGAGTGAACGTACGCACTTAAGAAAGTAAAGCGCGATATTTAAAGCGCGTGTAACGCCAATGATCAGTACGACACCGACAGTAAATCTGCATTAACGGCAGGTAAGAAACCGATGATCATGTTAAACGCCATACGCAATATTCGCACTCGCGACACCAAGAGCCATTAATCGTGTATAGACTTACGATATCTCCAACATAACCAGAGATCCCGTATAAGTTATATAAACCTAAGTCCAAATCCAAGTCCTTTGTTCGTTGCTTGAGATAGTGGAAACGATCAGAATACCGACTACGTTGATCAATGCCAGTCCAATACCGATCTGAGACAGTAAAGGCATATCCAAGACCATTGATCCTAGTATATAGAGAACGACACCTATGAGCATAAACGCCCATGAATATCCATCGATATAACTTGAGGCTCTCTGTCCTTGACGCCCTTTGATGATACCATTCATAAACAAACCGAATAACTAATTGGAAAACTCCGATAGCTACGGAAAGAATCATGATTTCAATTACATCGTCTTGCAGCGAGAGCACTTGTATCGGCAGTTCTATTCCGAAGAAACTCCCATAGAATACTCCCACAGCCATAGTCGGATAAGAAAGGATATGCAAGAATTTGATAAACCTTCTTGTAGACCCTTCAATATTAAGATATTTCAAACCAACAAATGTCGCAGCCCAATAACAGTAGACCATAACCTAAATCAGCACCAATCATTCCGAAAAAAATCATAAAGAACGGAAACATATACGGAGTGGGGTCAACTTCATTGTATTGTGGGTAGCTGAACATTTCAGTGATCATCTCGAACGGCTGAACTATTTTATTATTCTTCAGCACGATCGGTACATCCCTGTATTCTTCCATCTTGATTTCATCAGTCAGAATAACAACCTCGGTCTCGCCGACTTCCTGATTGATATTGGATTTCAGATTTTCAATTTTTTCTTCCTCGATCCATCCAGTCATCAGGAACAAGTGCGGACTATCGATGAGGATATCTTTCGCTTTTTTCTTTCAGATAAATTGTAGTAGTATTCTTCAGCTAACTGTAAATCTTTGTAGACTGATTTCCAGCCATCCATTTCCTTCTTCAGACTCAGCCATTATCTCTCTTTTTTCTTTCTGTTCCGAGAGATTTCTATAAAGCGCATCTTCTGGCAGAACACTATAATCATACTCTAGTTCACTGTAACTGTACTGATTGATACTATCCGTCAATGCCTTGATCGCGTCTTTTGGAAGAATGAAGAGATAAGCAACCTCATCACTACGTCTGTATACTTCTTCGTAATAGACTTTACCGTTTTCCTTTATAGATGCGATAAGAGGATCCGATCGTTCTATATCCACAGTACCAATCATGACATGCATCAAGTTAAACTGCTTGACCTCTCTTGGCAAAAAATTAAGGCCGCGCCATTTCCTCAAGAATTGTTCTTCCTGTCTCAAGTTGTTCAGTTCTTCGTCCAGTTTGTTTATTTCCCGTTCTTTTGTTGAAACACCTTCAAGTAGTGAATCAATATCGGCTTTCTCAACATACTTTTCCAATTCTGCCAGAGAAAACACTTCTCTTTTAGACTTCAGCTTTTCAATCAATCCCGGCTGAGCAACATAGTCATCCAGATAATCAATAGCATATTCAACATCCTGAAGTCTGCCTTTGAAATCGTACGTTTTCGTATCAGATGTTTCTTTAGAAAATCCTTCTAATAAATCTTCATCGTCATTATCAGCAAGCGAGACAATTTCAACACTCTGCATCTCTGTACACTTTTCAAAACATTCTCTTTATGAGCATGTTCTGCTAACAATGTCAATTTTTTCATTTTAGCTATTGCCATATCGACGCAATACCTCCTCCGCTATTCGATTGGCTAACACATCTTTCTTTTCTTTGTAAGCAAGATCGAATTTAACAGTCTCCGCCTGGACTGTCTCGTTCATTTCTTTTTCATCTTTTTCCAGCGCTGACTCCATCTCATCATATTTCTCTCTGCGGAAATCATTTACTTCTTTGTCTGTCAGCTCTTTGTGTTTCTGTATTTCTTCTTCTTTTGCAGCTTTAATTTCTTTGATCTCTGCTTCAGCATTTATACGAAGTTCATCGACTCTTGCTTCAGCTTCTTTAACATAATTTATAGCTTCTCGGTTCATTTTCTTCCCCCTTTCAAAAAAATGGGCGCAGCTAACAAGCTTCTTCTCACCCCAGAAGAAATTATCCTTGAAAGCCAACGCCCAACCGTATAAAAATTATTATTAATTGTGTTACGAACAAACTAACTATACCACACATTAAAATAAATTGTCAACTAGTATACTAGTTTCCACGGTCAGTGTCGACTGTCAGCGATCCACTTATCCGATCCTTTGGTCACCATAATTGAAAACAGCCAGCGATCCGTAACCCGTATGGGCGGCTACCGTCGGCCCAAAACTGGAGACGATGACTTCCTTAGGACTCGACTCTTTCCATTAATTTATCTCTGATCGATTCCGCTTCTTCTCTGGCGCCGACATGTCCGACAAAAATTGTATGATCACCTGCATCAGTCAAATGGGCAATCGTCTGGTCGACCAGATAATTGATGGATTTTTTTCTTCCCCTCACTTTTGCCGAAGGGATCAGCTTTCCTTCAGGATCGACAACTAAAATGGGTTTGACATGAAGCAGTGTTCCCACCGTGGCAGCAGTAGCGGAGATCCTTCCGCCACGCTGCAGATGTCTGATATCATCAACCGTGACCCATGAATGGTAGTTCAACTTGCTGTCTTCTAGCCACTGGATCAGTTCGTCTTTAGAAAAACCGCCTTCTTTTTTCTGACATGCTTCATAAACCAGGAGACCCTGACCAAGGCTGGCAGCTTTGGTGTCGACGATCGTAATGTCCACTTCGTCATATTCTTCGATCAGCATCTTCTTAGCCTGTACTGCCGAATTGAACGAACCAGATAACGCTGAAGAAAATGCGAGATAAACAACGGGTATCTTCTTCTCAACATAATATTTGAATTTTTCTAAGTATGAGTGCACGTTGACTTGAGAAGTCGATGCCGTTTCACCGTTTTTGAGACGCTGGAAAAATGCTTCTTTATCGAATGTTTTTCCCATGTCATCCACCAATTCTTCGTTGTTCATATTGATAATGAAATTAACAATATCCAGGTTGCATTTATCTACCACTTCCAATGGCAGGTCACTACATGAATCAGTAATTAGCTGGTATTCCATCTTTTTAAATCACTCCTTTTTTACTACACTGTTTATTATACGTATTCTAATAATAAATAGAAACATTATAGATTAAATATATCAAAATTATTGACGAATGAATGTTCGTTCGCTATACTATAGGTAACATACGTTCGGGAGAGGATAATTATGAGCAGATCAGCTGAGAATAGACATTCATTTGTAGAATATATAAAAAAGGGTTACGGTTCCTTATTTACTCCTTTTATGAAGGTTCAGGCACAAATGCCTAAAGAGCAAATTGCTACTTATCTGAAACTCGCTGTTAAGAAGCGGTTCCCTATCGTGGTTCAGGTCAACCCTACTTCACAGTCAGGCGGCATCAGTGAATTTACCGGTATCCCTTACTTCTCACCCAAATCAACACAGATAATCATCAAGTCAGACAAAGGAGCCATCACTTACCTAGTCAATGCGCGGGACATCAGACACATCAGAAAACACTATCATCTAAAATAACAGCAGCTCTGCAGAAGACCGGATCATGACACAGATCCAAGTTATCTGCAGAGCTGTTATTTTATCTATTGACAAACCAGTCTTTCATGATACACAGCAGAAAAAAAGACCATCAGCATGACGGTCTTGAAAGTCTTACAAGATAGGGGAAAACAGACGACTGAACTGCTGTTTGAACAATTCCCATTTCGAATAGTCTGCTGTGATTTCTTTTGTCAGCAGATAACTATCCCATTGCATCATTTTTGAAAGAGCTGAACCTGAGCTTTCGCCAGATAACGGTCATATATAAAGGCGTTGACCTCGAAATTAAGTTCTAAAGCTTCTAATATCAAAATTTGCCGTCCCGACAGACAGAAGTTCTTCATCTATAACAATGGTTTTGGAATGCAGGAAGCCACTGTCATAGATATAAACTTCGGCTCCATAGTCGATCAGTTCCGTTGCGTAACTGAGCGTGGCTCTGTATATAAACGGGTGATCAGGCTTGTTGGGATCATCACCTTGACATCTATACCGGACAGTATGGCGATCTTGATCGTCTCCATCAACGCTTCATTAGGAATAAAATAAGGCGTCTGGATGTAAACGGATTCTTTTGCCATACTGATCAGTTTGATGAATCCTTTTTCTATCGCATGCATTTCATTGTCCGGACCGCTTGATACGATCTGCATATCAGTCGACCCTTTTAACACCTGAAAAGGAAATACACTTCATCATAGCTGATCGATTCTGCCTTTTGTAGAGGCATTCCAGTCCATAAGAAAACGGGTCTGCAGAGAAAGCACGCCGTTCCCCTCGATCCTCAGATGCGTATCACGCCAGTAGCCCATTTCTTCATAGAGCCCCAGATAATCATCCCCGACATTGAACCCGCCCGTATAGCCGATTTTCCCGTCGATCACTACTATTTTCCTGTGATTTCTGATAGTTCAGTCTTAAGTTGATCAGAAAAAAGCGTGAACCGAAGAAAGGTTCAGCCTGACCACCCAACTCTCTTAAACCATCAAAGAAATGTTTCCCTAATACTCTTGCACCGACCGGATCATACAGCACTTTAACTTTAACACCCTGTTTCGCTTTTTCCTCACAGCGCTCTGACAAGTTTGGTGCCTATATTGTCGCCTCTGAAAATGTAGTAGGTCACATGGATGTGATGCTCTGCCTGGCTGATATCCTTCAGCAGCTGATCGAACTTATCATCGCCGTCACTGATGAGCCTCACATTATTTCCTTTCGTCAGCACAGCCTCATTGCTGTTCAAAAAAAGCTGAATGAGTTCGAACGTTTTATCCTGGTATTTGGATTCAGGAACATCAAGATTTTCTGATTCGATCAGTTTCTTCTGAGATTCGACCAGCTGAGCCATACCGATGCGCTCCTGGGAACGGATGTCGAATATCTTTTCTTTGGAAATTTTGCGCCCTAAAAACAGATAGATGACAAACCCGATACCCGGCAGCATAGTGATGACCAGCAGCCAGGCCCAGATCGCGGCGATATCTTTTCTTTTTCCCGAAAGACAGTGAATACAGCGAGGGCGGAGTTGAGCAGTATCGCCAGCCAGAATAGTGTAGAAATGATATTCATATATGACTCCTTTTATATACCTTCATTTACTCCAGTTTACATTAGCTCTACTCTATCTGTCTAGAAATAAAGGGAGTCAGGTCTAATATTATTTTTTCGGATGAAAGATGACCGGAGAATTTCTGTACAGGATCAGCATGACGATCGCTGTAACCAGTGCGGTGACTATCATACTTAATCCGTTCATGACCAGCGAAAACAGATAGCGCTGAATCCCCAGAGAGCATAGTCACCCCAGAAAATCCACCCTGCGATGAAATGCCAGAAGTAGCGTCCCACAGCCCCTGCGAATACAGCAAGCAGAACATAGAACTGGACCGTTTTATGCTTGTCCAGTGAGATATTTCTGAGAATTTCTTTGCTGTAAAAACCGGCAAGTCCTACAAAAGCATAAGCCAAGTGTATATTCGATCACTACCTGATAGATGTTCAGCATCCACACGGATCCTGTGACAAAGTGCAGCAGTCCCCACAGAAAGCCGGCATAAAGGCCAGGAAGCAGTCCGCGCCTGATTGCATAAAAGGTCAAGGGGATCATCCCCAGTGAGACACTGAATGATGAACCGATGCCTGTTGGAATAAACGACAGGACCATAGCGATAGCCGCAAACAAGGTCCCTTCCAGATAAATACGTAATTTTCTATTTTGCATAAAAAAATCTCCTCCCAAGTTTTTACTGAACCAGGGAGGAGATTTGTTCTGAGACAGGATAAGTCCTATCTGTCTGAACGTTTTCCTCAAAGAGTACTCTTCCTGCGCACGCATGAACGTACAGGTTCAAAGGGTCTGAACTATCAGTTCACTCTCAGTCAATCGCATTGACTCCCCCAGTACAGTAATATTAGTTAATTTTTACATTATTGTAATACTATCTTCTAAAGCGACGGTTCCTGATTGACTTGCCATGATCACAGGCAGAATGATCGGACGTCTTTTCGTTTTCTTGAATAAATGACTGTTCAGGGCTTCGCGAATATCGTGCTTGATCGAGCCCCAGTCAAAATCATTATGTTTAAGATTCTTTTTAACGATATCCTTCACGATCTCTGATGATTCATTGATCAGATCCTGGCTTTCTTTAACGAAAACAAAGCCTCTTGTTACGATATGCGGGTCAGAAACGATTTTCTGTTTCTTGCGGTTGATCGTAATGACAGCGACGAATATGCCGTCTTCAGACAGGAGGCGTCTATCACGTAAGACGATATTACCGATGTCTCCGATACCTATACCGTCGATCAGCGTGTTGTCAGCGGAAACCTGACCGCTTTGAGTCATCTTGTTTTTCGAAATAACTGACCACGTCACCGTTACTCAAAATAAAGATATTCTGATACGGGATACCCGTTTCATGTGCCAAATCGGCATGCGCGGCAAGCATCCTGTATTCACCCTGTATAGGAATGAAATACTTTGGTTTCAGCAGATTGATCATCAGCTGAAGATCGTTCGGTGTTGCGTGTCCGGACGCTTTCATATTGTCTGAAATATGCTTGACCGTAGCTCCTGCACGATAAACCAGGTTTTCAGTTTCAGCAACCATGACTTCCATCGCTGTAGAAGGACTGGTTGCTATGAAGATCAGATCGCCTTCTTTGATATTCACCTGCGGATGGTTGCCGGTGCGCCATGCGGTTCAGCGTCTTGATCGGCTCACCTGCAGCTCCCGTTTCGAGAATAAGGACTTTGTCATCATCGTACTGATCGATCTTATCGACCGGAACGATCAGATTATCATCAGGCAGGGTCAGTTTGTTCAGCTTCATGGCTGTTTCAAGTATCGCTTCCAGATTTTTGCCCGTAATGAATACTTTACGGTTGGAACGGTGGGCGGCATTCAGCACCTGCTGGATACGCAGGATATTACTTGCGACCGCTGCCACGATTATCCGGCTGCTGGTATTCAAGAAGGTATCCAGGACTTCCTCCTGAACCTTTTTCTCGGATACATTTTCATAAGGACTTTCAGCTTCTCCAGAATCACTCAGCAGGGCAAGAACGCCTGCTTTACCTAAATCCGAAATTCGAGACAAGTCACTCCTGTACATATCCTGGGCGCTTTGGTCAAATTTAAAGTTCCCTGGTATAGACGATACTGCCTTCCTCTGTCTCAACGATCCCCATTGAATCAGGAATCGTGTGGGTCGTGCGGAAAAAACTTGACAAGTTTCCCGTTAAAGTCGATCTCTGTCTTTTCATCGATCACATGATAGTCATCAAAAGAAGGTTTTAGATTAGACTGATTGACAAAGAGTTTGGCCAGTTCTATCGTCAGTTCTGATCCGAAGACCGGAACGTCAAACAAATCCAGGAAATATGGTAAGGCGCCGATAGCATCTTCATGACCATGTGTCAGGAAGACACCATGATCCTGTCTTCGTTTTCTTCCAGATAGCTGAAATCCGGAATAACCGCATCGATTCCGAAAAGTTCGTCTTCGGGATAAATAAGCCCGCAGTCGAGAAACAAAAATATCCTCTCCTGATTCCACAACGTATAAATTCTTACCGTTTTCTCTTACTCCTCCAAGAGGAATAATTTTTATATTACTCACTATTTTCCACCTCAAAATAAGCTTATTCAGCTTTTATCATCTTTTCTTATAGTCTTTTTCACCTATGTAGAGCCCGTTCGTATACACTCGTATATAAAGTATAGCACAGATGTAGGCAAATTCCGACTTATCCGGTATACTGAGCACTAGAAGATTCATTCCATTACAAAGGAGCCCATTATGACTGACAAAGAGACCCTTATCGATCATCTGAAAGCCAACTATCCCCAAGTGTCAGCCTAGCTTCTCTTGCACATCTGACTAGGCAGTCTCAACAAGGCTGTTCAGCCTGCATAGAGGATCTAAAAAGCCGGTTATCCGCTTCAGACAGCAAATGACACTGTGACTCTCAAACTTCCTCCGATTTATCCGCCTGCAATTTTGAAAGACTAAAGGACAGCACACCAAAAACACTCATTCATTTCGAACGTTCTCTTCCCTCAACAAACACTACAGCACTATCCAGCTGAGATCAGTCTGAGTCAGATACACTGGTATCGACTGATCATTAGACCGAGGCAAAGGCAGGCTGGACAAGATGGCGAGATGTTTCAGGAAAATCAGTCGCTTTTTCACTGATACGGAAACCTGCTGTGGATAACAGCGAAATCTCTGTTCACCCAGCTTGCCGCAGCAGCTCTTTATCAAACGCTAGCGACTCACGGTGATGTAAAAATCAAGTGGCCGAACGACCTCATTTTGAACGGAAAAAAAGTGCGGCATACTGACTGAGTCCAGTTCAGCGGTTCACGATTATCCGGAATCGTAATCGGTATCGGATCAATTCAAATAAAAGCATAGAAGATTTTGATACTTCCTTAGAGAAACAAAGCCACCTCGCTAAGGATCGAAACGGATGAAATAACGGATCCCAACACTCTTGTGAGCACGTTTTAAATCATTTGACACGCTTACGCTGACTGGCTGAGGTCTGATGACCCTTCAGGTTTTCACATCTGTCGCTCTCATTCGCTCCTGATCGGCCGGGAACAAAAAAGTCTGACTCATTCAGATCGTGAACGGACAGCGACCGTCAAGGATATCAATATAGCGAGAACTCGTCGTTCAAAACTCAGGAGAGGCTTCTCTCGAACACTGCGGTTTTTGAACTACTCAATCAGAGGCATCGACGGGTATGTTTAAAAAAAGACCGGCTGAAAGGTTTATAAAAGAAAAACT
>JAXHNF010000013.1:0-102482 GCA_034520745.1 Alkalibacterium sp. | reverse complement strand
ATTTAAACGTGGTGAATCGTTCTGCGTCTAATCGGACGGTTTCTTCCACTGTTTCCGCAGCCTTGCCAACTGCCAGAATAAGGACGGGCACGTAACGTTCTTTGTCTAAATCAAACGCTTCTGCTAACTGACCGTATTCAAAACCACCGATCGGATTTGTATCATAGCCGTGGCTTCGTGCAACCAGCATGAACTGCATAGCGGCTAAATTGGAATCAAGTCTCACTGCCTTCTTCATTTTCTCTTTAGGAAAACTTTTATATTCAGGAATGATTTCAGCCAGCTGCTCATCTCTCTCTTGTTTTGACATTTTTCCTTCTGCCACTGCTTTATCGTAGATTTCTTCTCCGTACTCATAACACTGCAGATCCCCAAACAACAAAACCATCGCTGATGATGTATCGTTTTGTGTTGTATTCCATCGAACCAATGGCCGTAATTTTGCTTTCCCTTCCTCACTATCCACCACGACAAAGCGCCAAGGCTGCAGATTCAATGATGACGGGGCTCTGGTTGCTTTTTGAATCATTTCAAGCATTTCTTCACGGGGAATTTTAACATTCTCATCGTACACTCGTATCGTTCTTCGTCCCAAAGTGACATCTGAAAAATCGTTATTTTTTAACATTGTCTACCCCTTTTCGTTGAATCGACCTAGTGAATGCTCTTGCGTTTTCCTTCAAGGTCAATTCTATCATACTCAACCGTTCAAAGCCCCTTATACGGTCATCAGCTTCTCAGTCCGCGGCCTTTTTCAATCAGATACCAGTCGACCGCATACAGCACGGTGATGAAAAGGATCAGAATGATCATCGTCAATACCACAGGCACGTCGATGATCCAAGAAAGCCGTAACGGAAGCCCGAGTATCATGTAAACGATCGGATTGATGCGTGAAACGGCCCGCCAGAACGGAGGCAGCATCGAGATCGAATAAAACACCCCACCGAGATAAGTCAAAGGCTGCAGAACAAAAGTCGGCACAATCGACACGTCGTCAAAAGACTGGGCGAAAATACCGTTAAGCAGCCTGCCAGCGAAGAACAGAATCGACGTCATAAGCAGTGTCACGTATGATTATTGGCCATGAAAATACCTGAAGCGGCACAAAAAAGAGTGAAATGATCGTGACCAGCGTTCCCACGAGGATGCTTCGACCGAGTCCCCCGACGACGAAGCCCCACATGATGATGTGTGTCGGCACAGGTGCAATCAGCAGTTCTTCAATGTTTTTCTGAAATTTCTGTGAAAAGAAGGATGACGAGACGTTCGAATAGGAACTCGTGATCACGGACATCATGATCAGCCCGGGAACGATGAATTCCATGTAGGAATAGCCTTCCATCTCCCCGATCCGGCCGCCTATCAGGATTGCCGAAGATGACGAAGTACAGAGACGTCGTGATCACCGGCGGGACCAGGGTCTGTACCCAGATACGCAGGTAGCGGTTCGTTTCTTTCACTGTCAGACTTTTTAAAGCTGTCAAATATAGATTATACATGTTCATACCCCACTTGCTTACTTTCTTCTGTGATTTTCAGGAAGAGTTCTTCCAGACGGTTCGACTTGTTCCTCATGGAAAGGACTTTTATCCCCTGCTGAGTGAGCTGTTCGAACACGTCATTGACGCCCTGACCGCGCTCGACTTCGACCGAAAGTGTCAGCTCGTCTTCAAGCTCACTCTGGTAACCTGTGATCTCCGGCTTGGTGTCAGAAGACTCCAGGTCAAAGATGAACGTCTCAAACTGCAGTTTGGACAGCAGTGCTTTCATGCTGGTGTCTTCGATCAGTTCACCGGCACGGATGATCCCGATGTTGCGGCAGAGCATTTCGGCTTCTTCCAGATAATGCGTCGTCAGAATGATCGTCGTGCCGTTCGCATTCAGTTCTCTCAAAAAGTCCCACATCTCGCGTCTCAGCTCAATGTCCACTCCGGCGGTCGGTTCATCCAAAATCAGAAGACGTGGTTCGTGCATCAGCGCCCGGGCGATCATCAGTCGGCGTTTCATTCCGCCGGACAGCATGCGGGCACGCACATCTCTTTTTTCCCACAAGCCCGACTGCTTCAGATACTTTTCGCTGCGCTTCAGTGCTTCTTTACGCGGCACACCGTAGTAGCCTGCTTGATTGACGACGATCTGCTGGACCTTTTCAAACGGATTGAAGTTGAACTCCTGAGGGACCAGACCGATCTGCTGCTTGGCTCGCGTCAGGTCGCTGTCCAGATCATAGTCGAAGACCTTCACCTTTCCTGAGGTCTTATTGACTAAGGACGTGATGATCCCGATGGTCGTGGATTTCCCGGCACCGTTCGGACCCAAGAGAGCATAAAAGTCCCCTTCTTCCACCGTCAAGTCGATCCCGCGCAGCGCTCTCAACGCCCCCGGCATAGACTTTTTTCAAATCTTTTATTTCAAGTGCATAAGTCATTTATTAATCTCCTTAGTTTATTTCTTTTTACAGATGCTAAAAATACCCATTCCATTATATCATGGATCAGCTTATTTTTTGTTAGTTGATTGAAACAAATCAGAAGCTCCATCTTATACAATAAATCTTTTTACCTCATGACTCAATGCTTCCAGACATTTTTTAGCCTTTTCACATAATAAAAGTCCGGAACAGAATCTTACAAGATTCCTGTTCCGGACTTTTATTATGTTAGTTCGAGTCACTCACTTCTCTACATTTCTTAAGCCTATTATTTTTTGAATTTACTGCTCATTGGTTTTGATGATCAAAAACAAAGGATTCTCTACCGGTTTACAGTCCTTTGATTTCTTTTTTACGTCTGCTGTATTCTGCATCATCGATTTCACCTTTGGCGTATTGTTCATTTAATTTCTGAAGAGAGCGATTATTTATCGATGGACGACGGTTTTTATTGTTTATAATTATCATAACTACTGACAAACCAATCAACAGCACTAAAACCATCGGTATTGACCAGACAACGACCATATCAGCTAATCTATCTGTAAATCCATCATACATTTAATCATCTCCATTACTTCTTTATTCGACTAAAAATTGGCCCATCATGCCTGCATCTTCATGTTCCAGTATGTGGCAGTGATACATAAACAATCCTTTTTGTTTGAACTTAGCTAAAATCCTTACTTCTTCCCCACTCTCTACCATTACGGTATCCTTCCATCCCTGTTCATTCAATGGCGGTTCTCCGCCATTTCTCTCTATCACTTGGAATTGAACCCCATGTACATGGAAGGGATGGGGTGTGTCACTCATCATTCCCATTCCAGCCGAATCATTACTGATGACCCATTCTTCTAATTCATTTAAGTTTAAGTGTTCATCTATTCTGTCCATATCCATTTGCTTACCATTTATAGCCACCATGGGCCCCATACCGCTCATGACAAACCTGCGCGTATTCACGACTTCTTCTCTGTCATATTCAACGATATCAACTAATGCTTCAGGCACACTGCTGGAATCAGTCGCTTCTTCTACTATATTTATTTTCATCACTTCATAACTTCCATCTCTTAAAACTATTTCATCTCCTACACTGTGCTCTGATAAATCTACCAGTATTTCTGCTCTTTCAGCTGGGGCGAGGGACAGTTCGTTCATTTCTATACTCTTTTCCAAAAAACCGCCGTCTGAAGCTATTTGATGAAACGCACTACGATCACTGAAATTGAAATCGTAAGAGCGTGCATTTGAGCCATTCAGCAGCCTAAATCTGACCACTTCGTTTTTCACATCTAATTCTGGAGCAATCGCTCCATTAACTAATACAGTATCTCCTAGAAAGCCATTCATTACATCTCTCATACTTAAGTCATAAGGCATCTCACCATCATCAGAAAATCGTCTATCCTGTATGACGAGGGGAATATCGTTTACACCATGTTCTTTTGGAATATCTAATTCTTTAGAGTGTTCATCTTCAATATAAAAAAGCCCTGCCAGCCCTTTATACACCTGTTCTCCCGTCTTATGAAGCAAATGCGGATGGTACCAGAGTGTTGCTGCAGGCTGATCTATTGTAAAATATGGCTGCCAGCTCGTGTTAGGATCCACGACTTGATGGGGTCCTCCATCCATCTCCCCTGGCACTTCCAAGCCATGCCAGTGGACGGTAGTGGGCTCATCTAATCCATTGTTTACATTGATTTTCACATCGTCCCCTTTATCTACTCTGATAATAGGACCTAAATAATCACCATTATAACCAAGCGTATTGGTTTCCTGCCCTTCTATAAATTCTTTTTTTCCATATTGTACATTTAAATCAAATTCTGCTTTTCCTTCTTCAGGATTCTTGTCATCCAAGAGGGGCGGAATAGGCAGCTTATTGTTCCTTTCATTCTGGCTGTTCTCTGTTTCAGTGTTTCTTCCTGAATCCACCGATTGTCTGTCATTTTCTCCCATTGTTCCTAATCCTCTTCCCAAATCCGTGAAAAAGTATCCGGCATACATTATAAGGAGGAGTGTAGAAAGCACTATAAGGGTATACCATTTTCTATTTTTGTCCATTCAATCACCCCTTTCATTGATATAATATTAACTTGACGATACGTTTCGCATCAATCGCTACTATCTATTGTGAGAGGATTTTCTTATCGTATACACGCCTTGATGTCCCTTATTAAAAAGCCGTCCTAAAAAAACACTAAAGACAGCTTTTATCCTTCCTTCCAGACCGCAAATTCAATTAATTTATCTCGTGTCTTTTCAACTTTTTCGGAGATATCATTTACATTGGATATACCAAATAGGCCAATCATTGCTTCGGAATTTATTTTTCCTTTAAACGTTTGGTTATTATTACTTTTTTTCATAAACACTATCATTATATTTCCTCTATAGAATGACGGGTGATCAATCTTTTAACTTGTTTAATTTGTCTCTGTACTCTTCCTCCGAGATTTCTCCTCTAGCATATCTTTCTTTTAAGATATCAACTGCATGACTTGAATGTGTCGTATGACGGTGATTAGAGTTGGTCACTATCATTCTGGCAATAAATATTACTGCGGCTTATGATGATTAAAAATTTCAACCCATCATAAATCATAAACCACCAGCTGTTTTCATATCCAAAATTCATCATATTATTAAATCCATTTCCCCAATATTCGTGCATCTAATCACTCCTTACTGATTTAATATTTCTTTCTTGTATCTGTATTCTTCCTCGTCTATTTCACCCTTGGCATATCTTTCATTTAAGATATCTAAGGCCTCATTATTCTTCCAAGACCTATTCAGCTTCCCGGGATTATCCTCGAAATACTTGAACGTGAAATAGCCTATGATAACTATCAATATTAAGCCCACTAAATTTCCTCCTCTATAAACCTTTGTTCTTTCTTGAGGATATTATAGCCTTAGAATATGGATATTTTATGAATTTCACAAGCTATAATCTGCTAATAATCGAACTTTATCGATTACGTTTGAATTTTTTTAATCGTTAGTGTACAGGCGAAAGACTAATCTGTTAAGACACTACCAGATATCAACCTGATCATACACAGTCTCGCTTTTAAAGGTATTGACAACAACCGATTAACGCAGGTATCGCGTCAGTAGTCACTCCATGCCAAACTAGTCTTGATCAGCTTTTTTAAACGGCTTCAACAGTGAATGAGCAATAAACTTGTTCCAATATGCTTTTTGTGACTACTTCTGTAGATCACGGAGCAGGAACTGGTCTCAATAAGCGTTTTGTGACCACTTCTGTTTCTGAAGGGATCAGCAACTTGTATCAATATCGATTAAGTGACCAGTTCTGAATGATGATTGAATGCGAACTAGTCGCAATATTGTTTTTGCAACTACTTCCAGTGCAGACAATGACAGAAAGTAGTCACAAACCTGTCTGATCCGTCTTACATTCATATTATTCTCCTGTCCTCTACCGATTTTCAGGCTTTCTATCATTATCAGTCAGTGGTAACGATTCCTCGCTCGATGTAGCTTTGAATACTTGCCTCAATCACTTGTGTAGCTGTGTATCTCGGCTGGAAATCAAGCAGTCTTTTAGCATTTTCAATACTGAAATGACCGCTTCGCGCTAAATGAAGATAAGGCAACGTTCGCTTGCTTTTCATCTGCCATGTGATGGCACCATTTATCCCATGAAAGGAAGCTGATTTTAGGTTCCTGCCCGAAGAACCGGTACATGGCCATGGCGTAGCCGTAAAGCGTCAGCGAATCTTCTGAGACGGCATAAAAATTCTCGCCGAGAGCCTGTGTCCGGTGGTTCATCGCATCCACGAACATCTGCGCCACATCTTCAGCGTGCACCGGGTGCAGAGTTTCCATCCCGAGGTTCGGCAGTTTTATCTCTTCACCGTCTGCGATAGTCTGGAAAACACTATCGTCTCCGTAACCCAGCGGACTGATGATCGACCAGCCGGGACCGCAGATCTGCCCAGGACTGATCATCGTTGCAGGGAAGCCGTTGACGCGGTATTCCTGCTTCAGATATTTCTCACTTGCATATTTCTGTCTGCCGTATTCATCCAGCGGGTGTTTCTCACCGTTCGGATCGACAGGAATGGTCTCAGTCCGTCCATGTGTCCAGATGGTTGAACAGTACAGGTAATGCGAGAGATCAGTTTCTTTCAGTGTAGCCACCGTCTCTTTGACTTCATCCAGTTTGAAGCAGATGAGATCGATGACGACATCTGCATTCATTTCTGCGATCTTCGAAGAAAAGTCCAGGTCACTGCTTCGATCCAGTGTGACCTGTTCCGCCTTCTCCCAAGTCCAGTCTTTGATATACGGCTCACTTTTCCCCCGACTGACCATGATTACCTGATGATCTTCTCTCACCAGCTTTGGAACCAAGTACGTTCCGATATGTCCACTTCCACCAATAACGACGACTTTCATTTTCTTCCTCCTTATTATTATATTGTCTATTCAACTTCAGTTAACCTGTCTCCTTTAAACTTATGAACCCTATCTGGAATAATACAGTTTCGCCAGCAGATACATCAGAAACATGATCACCGCTCCTATAATGGCAAGAGACAGAAGATAGACCGGATTGAATGTAATTCCAGATACTGTGATATCAGAGCCTAGGTTGTATAGGTACTTTAAAGGCGCTGCCGCTCCCGGTGAATAGGTGAAAAAATAATTGGACCTCTCATTAAAAATATCAGTAAACCAGTTATTTACGATAACAGACAATAAATACAGCGGCACCATAATCTCATAAGCTTTTAAAAGGGCTTTCCGATCGATCCGGATCATCCCTGTCAACAGCAGATAAAGCCCCGTCGCTACAATCAGCATATGCCCTGAAACATAGGCAAGGCCTCGAATGCTGAGTACATTACTGTAAGTTTCCAGTCCACTGGCAAATATGACGGCTGCCAGGCCTGCAGGCACATTCAAGCACCAGGCGATCGCGTTTATCACACGAAGATTAGGATTGATTGCAACGATAAGCAACAGAATGTTGGCAAAGTGAGAGACATGGAATGGGAAAACTTCAGGGCCTAAGCCGTCGTTACTGAAAATATAAATCTGTCTGGTGGCTAATATGCCTACCAGGGTCATCCCCATCGCTATGGCAACTTTTCGTTTGACGGCAAAGCTTTTGTCTTGAGTGATCTTGTATAAACCAAGTGCAAGCACAAATGGAAAAATCATCATAAAGTAATGAAAAGCACTCCACAACTCGAACTGCATCTGCACACACCCTCTCAACGCTATCTCTCTTTCATCTGAAAAGAACTTTTCCTATCAGTTGCCATAAATTTAAGATGATTAATAAAACATCTGTTTCATGCACAGCCGTTTTTATATCTTTTATTACTCTCATTTACTTAATACTATCATTACTATCGTATTATTCATAAGATTTGCATACTGAAATTATTACTTCACCAGCTGTTACCACTGATATTTTTTCAGTTAAAAATAAAAAAACACCTTCCAAAGAGGAAAGTGTCCAAACTTATTTACTGCACTATAAAATTACTTATTAAAAATAATCGGCGCTTTACGCATGTATTTCTGATCGTTTTTTGGCGTATCTCTTTGTATATCTTTTCCGCCACCCACTTGTTTCTTTTTAATGATTTCTAACATTTTTTCTTTTGCATTCATTTTGTACACCGCCTTTTGATTCTTACACTACATTCTATACGTTTAATCATCGAAAGATTATTTTGAATCATGACTAAAAAAAGAACTCCTTCGAAAAGGAGCTCTTCCAAAATGCTTGTAATTTAACGTTTTGAGAATTGTGGAGATTTACGCGCTTTTTTAAGACCTGGTTTTTTACGTTCGACCATACGTGGGTCACGTGTTAATAGACCAGCTGCTTTTAGTGGACCGCGGAAGTCAGGGTCTACTTGCAGTAATGCACGGGCGATTCCGTGACGAGCAGCGCCTGCTTGTCCGGCAAATCCTCCACCGTGAACATCGATTCTAATGTCATAGCTGTCTACTGTATCAGTAACAGCAAGAGGTTGTCTAACGATTAAGTGCAGGTGTTCAAAGTTTAAATATTCAGTGATATCTTTACTGTTGAATGTGATTTTACCAGAACCTGGAGTCAAGATAACACGAGCAGTTGAATTCTTACGACGACCAGTTCCGAAATATTGTACTTGAGCCAATGGATGTCCCTCCTTAAATTAAGTTTGTGATGTCTAGTACTTCTGGTTTTTGAGCTTGGTTGTTGTGCTCAGGTCCAGCAAATACGTGCAGTTTTTTGATCTGTTTGCGTCCTAATGAGTTATGAGGAAGCATGCCTTTGATTGATGTTTCGATTAAACGTTCAGGTCTTTGAGCACGCATAGTACCCGCAGATACTTGCTTCAGTCCACCTGGGTGTCCTGAGTGACGAGAATAGATCTTGTCACTTGCTTTTTTACCTGTCAATTTAACTTCTGATGCGTTTACTACGATTACGTGGTCACCCGTGTCAACGTGTGGTGTAAAAGTAGGTTTGTTTTTACCGCGTAAAATAGATGCAACGACTGTTGACAGACGTCCTAAAGGAATATCTGCAGCGTCGACGACATACCATTTGCGTTCGATGTTGCTTTCGTTAGCCATAAAATGTTGTACGCACGATCTTAACCTCCAATTTTTCTTTTAAGTTTAAATTTCACTAATAGTTGCTTTCCCTATCTCTTTTAGTACCGTTAAAAAAAGTATACGAGAAAGTCTTCGTTGTTTGTTCCAATATCAAGTTTCCGAGGCTTGTAGTGGCGGCAAACAATACCGTCTAATATCTTACCGCGAATGACCTGAAAAGTCAAACAGTATTTTATTATTTTCTTGCTTTTTCACTCTTCAGGTTCTTCTGTTCATTTACGATCTCCTCAAGGCGTTTACCACAGGGTCCAGCGCGGTTTTCATGGCCCTTACCCTAACTCTATTTCCTTAAGATATGCTACAATTAGTTAACACTATTCTTCAAATAATCTGGATGAAAGAGTTTGTTTTTCTTTAATTTTGATCATATCACAGTTACATGTTGGGAGACATGCAGATGACTAATGAATGGGCCTCAAAAGAGTTTATTTTCACCAATACGGATCACAATTTCTGGAGGGGCAACCGTGTCGCCCTTCGTCCTGTAAAAGAATCGGACGCATTATTAAGGAATGAAGAAACCAACGACAGCAATGGCTTCAGACTTATGAACTGGGGAGTCGAGTTGCCCAAGAGTCTTGATATGGATAAGACCGAAGTCAGTGAATGGACTGATTTCAAGGATTTTGCGAATGGCTTCATGTTTGCGATCGATAACCTGGAGGGACTGCATGTCGGAGCCCTCTACCTCAATTCGATCGATATGAAAAACGGAACCTTCAGTTTCGGCATCCGCATTTACCGACAGTTTCGAAATAACGGGTATGCCCAGGAGGCGATACGCATCGTGTTAAGGTATGCTTTCTTCGAACTGAGGCTTCAGAAGTGTAATTCCGGCTGTGTCGACGGAAACCTGGCTTCTCAAATCCATGCATGAAAAAGTCGGTTTCATTAAAGAAGGCAGAATCAGGCGGGCTATCTATACGAACGGACACTATTACGATGATCTAAAACTTGGCCTGACCGTGGAAGAGTTCATCAATAACGAGAAGCTTTTTTCTGAGCAGTAAATAACAGCAAGTAAACATAAGGTCGTTCTTTACCTATGGATCACATCTGGTAAAAGACGGCCTTATTTGTTCGATCTTTTTTTGTTCATTTTTTTGTTGCCGTAATCATGCTATAATCAACATAGTATATACAAATAAGGAAGGAGTGGTTTCATTGTATCTGATACTGTCGATTTTCATTTCGATCACCATCGCTGCTGTCCTGTTCTTTTTAGGAAATTTAGGAATACTAATAGGAACAGGCATCATAGCCGGTACTTTATTCAGAATTGTTTTCCTGCTGGAAAGTATAAACAAGAACTTGAAGAATCAGAAAGATTATGTAACCGAGCCATCTGCCAACAAGGTCTAACAAACCGCAATACATATTTATATACGCCCCTTCTGGAATCTACTCCAGAAGGGGCCTATTGCTTATTAAAAGATACTCTAAACAAAAACAAATCCCAGCGCGACGATCAATAGTGGCAGCCCGACCGCAAAGAAGACGTCTTTCGCTTTGACTCGCATCTGCAGCTGCATGACGCGGTCTTCACTGAAGCCTTTGGACTCCATCGCCAGAGACAGCCGCTCGGACCAGCGGATCATGCGGACCATCATGGTAAACAGCGGCTTGGTGTCGAACGGCTTGACGGGGATGTTTCTTACTTGGAGCGCCAGTCTGGAATTTTCGTGTTCCCTTCGTATCAAAGACGTCAAATTGATCGCCGTCAGGATGGCATAGCCCATTTTCATCGGCATCCTAGCTTGCTGGATAAAACTGGCGACCAGTTCATGAGCGTCCGTCGTCAGACTGTAGCTGATGCCCAGCATGGCGAAGGAAAAGATCCGCGTGCTCAGGTTCAAGCCATTGACTAGATCCCTGCCGCCTGAACCGGTCACTGCATTAGCTGAAGAAGCAAAGAGCGCCTGCTCGGAACTGAACAGCCAGCCGGTAAAGAAGTAGCTCAGTGAGATCAGTGCGATGGGTATCATCGCTTTCAGCAGAACAGCCGGCTCTACCCGTCTGGACGTGGCCAGAAATACCAGGCAGAGCAGAGCGACCAGCAAATTGATTTCCCACTGGAAGGTGAGTCCCAGGAGGATCGTTCCAGCCAGGATACCGATCGTCTTGGCCGTCGGGTTTATTGAATCGATCATCTGACCCGCCCCACTTTCCTGTCTCTGATCTCAAAAATCTGATCAGCATAAGCATCCACCAGCGTGCGGTCATGACTGGTAAACAGACAGGTCATGCCGTTTCGGCAGAGCTTCGTGCAGTTTGTCCATGATTTTTTTTGCGTTTCTGGCGTCCTGACCGTACGTGGGTTCATCCACCAGCAGCAGTTTCTGATCACCGACCGTCATACATAAAACGGCTAGTCTTCTTTGCTGTCCCTGACTCAATACCCAAGGCGACTGCCTAGCTTTGTTTTCAAAGTGATGCCGGTTCAGGATGTCCATTGCTTGTGCTTCCGCCTGCTCTTCTTCCATAGAATTCCAGGCTGTGAGGCTCAATGCCAGTTCATCCAGCACCTTTGTCTTCACGAACTGCAGGGACGGATCCTGAAACACCAGACCGATTTTTGAGTACAGCTTTTTCTGCTTCAGGTCTCTGATATCTTCCCCGCCAAGACGAATGTCCCCCTGATACGGGGAAACATTCAGTACTGGCCTTGAAACAGGGACGTCTTCCCGATACCGCTCGGTCCGACGAGGGCGGCAAGCGTGCCTTCAGTCAAATCGAACGCCGCCTCTTCGATCAGTGTATTCCTCTGTTTTTCTTTTCTGAACAATGATTTTCTCAGTGTCTTTTCATGATAGACCGATACCTTGTCCAGTTCCAGAAGAACGTGTTCGGACTCCGTACTGTTTTTCAAGACTGTTGAGGTATCGACAATGAGACCTTCATCAGTCAGAAGCTTTTCTCTTTCAGCCTCTGATTGGATCAGTGAGAGGTCACGCAGCTGATGGCAGCTGTCGATCAGCAGCCAGCGGTCCACCCATCGCCACCGGCTGATATGATGATCGATCACGATGATCACTTTTCCTTTGTCAGCCAGGTCGTTCATGTAGCGGATATAGTCCTGCATCGTTGCCTCATCCACGTTCGCGAATGGCTCATCCATGATATAAAGCGGGACATCCACCAGATCCGCACAGACAAAGGCCGCCCGTTGAAGTTCGCCGCCGGACAGGTCGTCAAACGAACGGTCCAGGAGATACTCCAGGTTGAAGTATCTGGCTTTTTCTTTAATGACCTTATCCATTTTTTCCGCGTTCACCCGACTGTTTTCCAGGCAGAACACCATTTCTTCACGCAGGGTCTTCATGCTGAAAGACAGCCGGGCGTTTTGAAAAATAGTCCGGACATGGTTTGAACGTTGGACGACTGAGAGCGTCTGAACCTCTTCATCACGAATTTTAATATGGGCGACGTCCTGCTTCCCGCCGTTTTCGGGAAAATAACCGTTGATGAGATTGGCCAGCGTACTTTTTCCGCTCCCGCTTCCACCGCACAGAAGCAGGATCTCGCCTTTGTCCACTTCGAAACTGACTGAGTCAAGGATCTGTTTTCCGCCAATCTGAAAGGACAGGTTTTCAACAGCAAGTGTCGTCTTACTCATTGACCTCACCAGCGTCGAGCCTGTTTGTTAAAATCCCCGCTTCGTCAAGCTTGTCGCAGATTAGTTTGGACAGGTAGCCGGTGAAGAACAGGGAGCTTAACAGACGGATGACAAAGATCGCCAGGACGATACGCCAGTCCATGGCAAGATAGTTGCTTCTGAATCCCGTCCATATAAACGACAGAATGGTCGCTGAAGCTGCTGAAACCATGGTGATTTTATAAGAATACTTTTCATACTTGGTAAAGGTAAACGGCAGTTCAACGCCGACGCCCTGAATGAACGCAGAGACCAGGACCATGACACCGAACATATTGCCTAACAGGACTTCGATCAGAGCGGCAATAACTTCCGTGATGATCCCTACCAGAGGCTTGCGGATCAGATAGGTCGTGATGATCGCCGCCATGAACCAGATGCCGTAAAACGGTTCGTAGCCCAGGATGCCCAGGCCGAACGGTGTCAGTACAGTCGTCAAAGCTGTGCCCGCATAAACAGCCAGCAGATACAAAATCCCGAAAACGACCGAGATCAGAGCCATAAGCAGATAATCACGTAATGTCAGTTTGTTCTTGTTCATTTGATTTCCCCCTCTGGCGCATTGCAAAGCAGGGTAAACTGGATCACATAGTGGCTGACTTCTTTACCGACTGTATCGGCGACATATGCCAGATAATCAAAAACATCATGGACATTCCCGCTCAGATTCGTCCCGTAATGGCCGGAGCCTGAAACGACCCCGCGCTCGATGCCTTCATTGACGACTTCTGCGATGGTCGGCATGTAATATCGATCTGACCCCATCGGATAGAGGGCATACTTGCCGATGACCGGAAAATCGATATCTTTCGTCGTGGCCTGATTTACTTTTGGATCATTGAACTCCAGTGTATAGTCGCTGTCACTGTCACCGGGACAGCCTTTGGAAAAGGTTGCTTCCAGATTGATATGCACACCTTCGCGGTAAGCATGGACGTACGCGGCTTTCAAAGCATCGAACACCGCTTCTTCTTTTCCACGGTAAACCGTTGCGAGATATGGTCGGTATGTGACCATACTTTCGACCAGGTCGACTTTCTTGATTGCATCTAAAATAATCGTTTCAAAATCATCACTCATCGGTGACAAGTTGAAGCGAGCGCCTGTAATTCCCATAGTGGAACCAGGCTTTCCAGATGAACAATTTCCGTAGTTGACATAGTTTTTTGACATAAAAAAACTCCTCCTAACGAAAAAAATCCATAGGAAAGAGACATAATAATATATAGATCTCCCTACGCAGCCATTACGCTGATCAGGTTACTGGTCTGATATACATCACTCTCAGCCTTCTTAAAAAGACTCCCAGGATCGTTCGTATTTAATTTTTTTGGTACAGATAGACTATAACAGGCTGAAAATGTAAACGCAACACAAACATTGTAAAATGTCAGATCACAGTTCATCATTCCAGACAATGCTCTCTCATCTATCTTATTTCTTTCTCCCTCTTCTCTCTCATATCTGTTCCATTCTCTTTTCTTCTCATGCACGATTTCAAATGTTTCTGAAGCTAATTCGATTGCGTCTGCAACTTCTTTGAACTGTTCCAGAATTTGTGTAAACATGCGGTCTCTTACCACCCGGCGTTCTCTTGTATCGACTACATACCTTATACTTAAGGTGATCCAGTTATCATCAAAAGAAATGTAGACTTGAGGTTTCAAAGAGGCACTTTCTATGCGGTACCGCCGTTTCATTTCAGTCCACTCCGCTTCAGCACGAGCATTATACGTACCCACGGTATCGACAGCGACGCCCATGACGATCTCTTTAGCCAGTTTTACATCTGAGCCGAAGTGCAGCGGGATATGAAGTTCGTCCCATATGAACTCGAATTCTGAAGTATAATTATAGACAGGTGATGTAAAGATATAGCTGTTGGCCACACGCACCGTACGCCCTGTATACTGGTCTCCGTCCACCCACTCGCCTAATTCCATCAGGGTTGTCCGCAGCAGGCCTATATCAACGACGTCCCCTCTCGTTCCTCCCAGCAGTATGCGGTCTCCCGTCTTGAAAAAGTCTCCGAACATGATCGCAAACCAGCCGGCAAAACTGACGATGACTTCTCTCAGTGCATAGGTGACCCCCGCACCTGCCAGTCCAATAGCTGTTGTAAAGCCGGTCAAATCACTTCCGAATATATAGATAAAGGAGAGCCCTAAAAGTAAGTTGGTGATCCACCTCCCAATTTTCCGCGTCACGTACCAGTTATCTGACCCCTTGAATCGTTTATACAGACGGTTCATCACTAATCTTCTGATGAACAGGACCACAACGATGAGCAAGACAAAAATAATGATATTAGTAATTAACGGAAAGTCTTCAGCGTATTGATTGATCCATTCTCTCATTATCGGAACTCCTTTTCTGATTCAGTGAACGTGCATAGATACCTTAATGATAACAGTTTTATCCGTTCAAGTGGATCATTATGCACTGGCGCCTCAGTCCGTCATTCGTTTCTTCCTGTTTCAAGCGCCAGCAGCAGGCCGGCACGCTCGACCGCTTTTTTTAGAAGACGCGGCCCCTGAGTCATCGCTTCTTCAAGTGTCATCGGTGCATCCACGATGGGAATCAGCGCCTGAAGGTTTTCATCTTTCAGGCTGGTAAGGTCTGTATCTATCTTGCCGGCAAACAGGATAGCCGGGACGCCCTGTCTTTTTGCCAGCCGGCTGATGCCGACAGGGACTTTGCCGCCGAGCGACTGACCATCGAATTTCCCCTCACCCGTGATGACCAGATCTGCTTCGCCGATCCGCTTTTCCAGTTCGCCTTTTTCCGCCAGCAAAGACAACCCGCTTTTGAATTCACACGGAAAAAAAGACAGGACAGCAAAACCGATCCCTCCGGCAGCACCGGCTCCCTCTGTGTCTCTTTCATCTTGGCCGGTCACTTCTGAGACGAGATCGGCATACTTTTTCATGTCAGCGTCATAGCCGGACAGTTCAGCCCGACTCAGCCCTTTCTGTTCACCAAAGACATACACGGCTCCGTCTTCACCAAGCAGAGGATTCGTGACATCCGAAGCGATCAGCCAGCGGACTTCTTTTACGCGCGCGTCCAGTCCGGACAAGTCAATGGACCGGATGCGGTTCATCTGAACGGGAAGCACCGGAAGGGTTCCTCCGTCAACATCTCTGTAATCGGCTCCCAGCGCCTGCATGAGGCCCATTCCTCCGTCCACGGTCGCACTGCCTCCTAAGCCCAGGATAATCGTCTCAGCTCCCGAATCAAGCGCTTTAGCAATCTGTTCGCCGACACCGAAGCTTGTGTGGTTTTGGGGATGGAAGGTATCTTTATCCGCCTGTATGATTCCCGCACCTTCAGCAACTTCGATTACGGCCGTTTTCTCCTCTTCGATCCAGCCCCATTTCCCCATATAAGGCTCCCCATTGACGCCGGTGATCGTTCCGGTCATGATTTTTCCGTTCATAGCGATAACGAAGGCCTTCCACTGTTCCTTCGCCCCCGTCAGCAATCAGGAAACACGTCACCTCATGTTCAGGCAGTGCTCCCTTCACGCACTCGTTCGCTTCTTCACTCGTCATCGATCCTTTGAATGAATCGATGGCCGCAAGTATTTTCATGTCTTTCCGACTCCTCTCAGCCTTTTTCCCATTATAGCATGATAACGGTTTATTACAGGCCTACTATCGGCGGTACTTTGATACAAAAAGGATGTGCAGTTCTCCGAATTTCCGTTTTATATTCCTTCGCTTCCGTGTATACTGTATAAGGGTTTCAGAATGACTGGAACTTTTCATGTAATCCATTAAAAATAAAACCATCGGGAGAGATTATTTTGGAAAGAACTTTAGGTACAGTGGTACGCGGGCTGCGCAGTCCGATCATCAAAGAAGGCGACAATATGGAAGAAATCGTCGTGGAGACCGTCCTGAACGCAGCGGAAACAGACGGCTACACCTTCATGGACCGTGACATCATCACCATGACCGAGTCCATCGTTGCAAGGGCACAGGGCAATTATGCCAAGCTGGATGATATTGCGACAGACATCGGCCATAAATACGACGGAGAAACCGTTGGCGTCGTGTTCCCTATCTTGAGCCGCAACCGTTTTTCGAATATTTTGAAAGGCATCGCACGCGGTGTGGGCAAAGTTGTCCTGCTTCTCAGCTATCCGTCAGACGAAGTGGGTAATCATTTGGTTTCTTTGGATGAACTCGATGAAAAAGGCATCAGCCCATGGTCCGACGTCCTGACCGAAGAGGACTTCCGCAGTCATTTCGGCTACAAGAAACATCCATTTACCGGTGTGGGACTACATCGAGTACTACAAATCGCTGGTCGAAGCTGAAGGCGCAAACTGCGAAGTCATCTTTTCAAACGACGCCAAGACCATCGTCGACTACACAAAAAACGTGCTGGCCTGTGATATACACAGCCGTTTCCGTACCAAACGCTTAGTGAAAGCTGCCGGAGCAGAAAAGATTTTCGGCCTGGACGACGTCTTGTCTGAATCCATGAACGGCAGCGGCTTCAATACGGAATATGGCCTTCTCGGGTCAAATCAGGCCACTGAAGAGACTATAAAGCTTTTTCCGGACAATGCTCAGCCATTAGTCGAAGCGATCCAGCAACGCCTTAAAGACGCCACAGGGAAGACGCTCGAAGTCATGATTTATGGCGACGGTGCCTTCGAGGATCCCGTCGGGCAGATCTGGGAACTCGCCGATCCGGTTGTCTCTCCTGCCTATACCAAAGGCCTGGAAGGGACACCGAACGAAGTGAAGCTCAAGTATCTGGCTGACAACAATTTCTCCCATCTGAGCGGCACCGAGCTGAAGACGGCCATCACGGATCATATCGTCAACAAGCAGGCCGATCTGATCGGTGAAATGGAAGCACGGGAACCACACCGAGACGACTGACTGATCTGATCGGTTCGCTTTCCGACCTGACTTCCGGCAGCGGCGACAAAGGGACACCGATCATCCATATTCAAGGCTACTTTGATAACTTTACAAGTTGATTCAAATTAAATACATGCAAAAAGGTCACAGGGAAATTCCTGTGACCTTTTGTCATCTGTTTATTCTTCTGTTTCCTTTTGACCGGGTAGCTTTATTAGATACCTGTTTGCTTACTTAAATCGAAAAACAGTCTAAGTCAAGATCCCTATCCGACTGCATTACGGTTATTTACTGATGCATGTCCATTCCTCTGAAATTGCTGCTTCGGGAAGAACCACCAGTCCCATGCATACTTTTGTATAGCTCTCTAAGCTCCTGATTATTAAGGTCCGGATGCATTTCATCACTATGAGATTTCATTTGTCCAAAATTAAAGACGCCCTCTTCCATATGCAGTTCCATGTCCTCAAATTCGACTGTATCCATTATATCTCGCATTTGATCAACTTCCATCACTTGTTCCTGGATAACTGCATCTTGATTTGACGTATCTTGTTCCGAAAACTGAGATATTCCTAAATACCCCGGTAACTGCTAATACTCCTGATAAAACTCCACTAATTAAATTCATTTCTGATCGCACTCCTTTTTTATTTTTTCTTTACAATGTAATCATACAAGCCAGTTGTGGATATTTTATGTATTTTCACTATGGAAATTATTTTTTACAAGAAAAAAAGACGCCAAAAGCAGATTTCACTGTCTTTTGACGTCGTAATTTAGTTTATTTCATGCCTATTGGATAATGAGCGTTGTCCCTTTACTCTTCCGGAGCTTCCAGTTCGTCTTCGGTCACCCACATATGATTGGTTACTCTCTCACCATCTATTGTCGAGTTATAATCGACGGCATAGATCGTTCCCGTATATGCTACCTCAACGATTGCAACAGCTCCCTGCATGCCTTCAGCGTGCTCAACGTCCAGGACGACCTCTTCACCAGGCTCTGCTACTTCTGTCCCTTCTTCTAAATCTTCCTGTATAACCCATCGGTGATCGAGCACTCTTTCGCCGCCATCTGTCGGAGTATAACTCACTTCATATACAGTCGTGTCGAAGGCTCCAGATATAGTCGCTTCAGCCCCCTCCATTCCCGGCATATGGGTCGCTGTGATAATGGCAATGCTTCCTACAGGGAATGCTGGATCCTCAGCTTCTTGTAGATCAGATGGGATTTCTCCGTCATGATCCATCCCCATCATTTCGTCCATTTCTACCACTTCGTCAGCTTCGTCCATCCCGGGCATTTCGTCCTGGATGTTCTCTTCTTCAAGGATAGCCGTCTCACTGGATGAGTCGGTTGTATCTGTTGTGTCTGAACATCCCATCAAAATAAACGTGGTGCTTAATCCTAATACTATCAATTTTTTCATAATTTAGTTCCTCTTCTTTCTTTACTTTTATTGTCTCACTGGTAATACGACTATAAACAACGTACCCTTTCCTTCTTCACTTTCAACGGTTATTCTGCCATGATGCGCATCTACGATACTTTTAACGACGGCCAGCCCGATGCCCTGACCCTGAAGTTCACTGTTCCGTGAAGGTTCAGCCTGATAAAAGCGTTCAAAGATATACTTCAGTTTGCTTTCAGGAATGCCCTGGCCGTTATCCTGAACAGTAATAACGAGGTCATCCTTTATTTTCCGGGACAGCAATTGAATATTCCCGCCTTCAGGAGTGAACTTCATGGCATTAGCCACAAGGTTCGTCATGACCTGATCCAGTTTATTTCTGTCTGCTTCGATCCATTTCAGACTGAGCTTCTAGATTCAGAGTGATATTTTTTGCTTTCGCCTGTGGTTCAAAAGCGATCTTTACCGTAGAGAGCAGTTCTTTGATATCAAACTTTTCCAAGGTTAAGTGGCTGCTGCTTTCTTCTGCATCTTCCAGCTGATCGATCAGCTGGACTAAGTGCGCCAGCCGGATGACTTGACGGTTCAGACTATGCAGCCGCTCGGGTGTGACTTCCCAGACTCCGTCAAGCATTGCTTCGATATTCCCCTGCAGTGCAGTTAATGGTGTTCTTACTTCATGGGATAAATCAGAAACCAGCTGATTGCGGATCCTCTTCTGCTCAGCTAACTGGGCCGCCAGAGCAGTAACGCTCTGCTGCAGCTGAAAGAGCTCGCTGATTTTTTCGTCTTCAAAATCTTCAGTTACTATATCGTTCCCTTGAGCGATCTGCTGTGTTCGTCTGCTGGCGGCTGTGATAGGTCTACTTAAGCGTATCGAGATCATATAGCCATTATGCCCGCAACTATAATAGAGATAAGCCCATCAAGACGATCAGCACTTGTCAGGTCATCAAGAAATTCGGTTTCTTCAGCTGTGTACTCCTGAAAGCCCGGAAAAGTAATAAAAGCTGAACCAATATAGTCGCCTTCAGAAAACAGTTCGACTTCTTCATCTGCCCAGTTATCACTCGGCACTACGGATACCCTCTGCATCCTCTGCATATGCTGGCCCATTGGTGTTGTATGGCTGATGATTTCGTCTCCATCAGTATCAACGACTCTGACCAGCATGTGAGAATGCATGGCATTTTGAATCACACTCGACAACACTTCCCTATCCCACTGCTCACTTCCCGTATATGCCGCTTCTATTGTTTCAATGACCGTTTCTCTTTCTGCAGCATAACGATCACTTAAATAGTCCCCGAACCGATTTTCAGTTATCTGGAACATTAAAAAACTGAACAAGGAAATGATAAGGATACTTCCGCTTAAAATATAAATAAACAAATGATTAAATAACGTTTTCTTCATTTTTCACCCCAAAACGGTACCCGCTGCCATGAACGGTTTCGATATAAACTGGTTTTTTAGGATCTGATTCTAATTTTGCTCTCAGGTTCTTTATGTGTGAATCGATGACTCGATCCATGGCCGTTGCTTCAAGTCCTTTGACCTTCTCAAGCAGTTGCTCGCGTGAAAAGACATGACGGGGATCTCTTGCCATCGCTGCCAGCAGTTCAAATTCGGTGTGAGTTAAAACAACTGCGTTCCCTCGTACGGTCACTTCCAGGGTCTCCGGATAAATGATCAGTTCCCCTTTATTGAAAACCCACTTTTCATCATTATCAAAAGTTTTTGTCCTTCTTCTTACAGTCTCGATCCTTGCCAGGAGTTCTTTAGGACTGAACGGTTTTTTAATGTAGTCATCGGCTCCAAGTTTCAGTCCTTTGATGATGTCCTGTTCATTAGATCTGGCCGTCAGAAGAATAATGGGCACCTCCGAGGTTTTCCTTATTTCCTCACAGATTTCCCACCCAGAGTAATCCGGCAGCATGATGTCCAGCACAATAAAATCTATGGGATTGGATTGAAACAATTCAATGGCCTGCTCGCCGTTATCAGCTAAGAAGACTTTATTCCCGTCAGCGGTTAAATAGGCTTGGATAATATCCAATATGGTCTGTTCGTCATCCACTACTAGTATACTGTCATACATGCTCCTTTCAATATCTTAAGTTTTTTTTCAATCAATAAAATTAATGCTGTTGAAAACTTATAAAAATTTTTCGATTTCTTGAAAAATATCAGCAGAGGTCTCTCCGCTTACTTTTACTAAGATTTCTATTTTTCTGTAATACTCTAATAAAGGCTGCGTTTCATTCTGGTACGTCTCAAAACGCTGGCTGATCGTTTCTTTTGTGTCATCTTTTCTTCGTCGATTTAAAAGACGATTTATCAGTATATCTTTGTCTACATCCAGATAAAAAACCATCAGTTCATTTTCTGATTCTTCCTCTAAAGTCCAGGCCTGATTCAGTGTACGCGGATAACCGTCCAGAATGATCGACTCTTCATCGTTATACTTCTGTATACATTCTATGACAAGAGAGTTAATGATGTCATCGGGGACTAATCTCCCTGATGAAACATACTGAGAAGACTTCTTTCCAATTTGTGTTCCTATCTTGATTTCAGAACGAAGCATCTCTCCCACAGATACTACCGGAAAATGATGTTTAACATTTATCTTTTCAGCAACAGTTCCTTTCCCCGAACCCGGTGGACCTAATAATATAAGTATCATATTTCACTCCTTAACGGTAGGCTAAAACTTATGAAAAAACAGCAGCTGCTCCAAGTCACTTAATATTTTAACATTTTTTTCAACATTTCTGAAACTATCTTATACAAGTGTACACTAGCCTATAATAAACTACTGTTATACTTTCTCCCACTTAATTCTTCTTGTTCTTTTCCTTTCAGACAATCCCTTATCTAATGTAGCTGAATTATTTTTTCTGCATTATTTACAATCTGTTGCCCTTTAATCTGTTTTCTGCGGTTATTGACTTTAACTTTTGAAACAGAATAGCCGATTACGAGAAAGAGCTCTATAAGAATAAAGGTTAATAAGAATGTGTGCATAAAGAAATCAGCTGGCAATGCCAGAATAATGGGATCCGTTGCCGGGTTGAATAACCATGCATCATTATTGAAAAAGGTCTGATGAAACAATAAAAAAAGACTGTCAAAATTCAGCAGCAGTGCAACAATTGCAGTCAGTGACACTATTATTCCCAACCTGAAGTACAACAGAAAGTCTTCAGAAAATTGCTTTTTTTTTCGCATACCAGAAAAACCAGAACGTTCCTGTTCCTGTGAAAAATAGAATCTGGTAGTTCAATAGGAATAACTCCTTCACTTCCGTAAAATGAAATAACCCTCTGTCTGAACTAGGAAAGTCCGGCAGTAACAATTCATCTATCCAGGGTTTATTCAGGTAGTCCAACAAAATTCGATAGTTAGTTAGAAGTTGTTCTTTCGGCATCTCTAAATATTCCGAAATATTCAAAAAATCGATATCAAACGAATATAAAGGAAAAAAATTTATAGTTATAGCTATCGATAGTGATAGAATAAAAAGCGAAACCATCAAAAAGCCATTAATTTTAATTATTTTTTGTCTCAATGTGTAATCAGCCTCATTTTAATGGTTAATTATTTATTTTTGTCTTTACAGCGGCTAATTCTTCTTTTAACCGTCTGTTTTCTTCTTTTACTTTTTCCACTTCAAGTTGATTACTATCCGTGGGACTCTGTTTTCCGTGGGAATGTCCTCCCATTCCCGGCATGAAATGCATCATTAATAGATGACCCAGAACCATTAGAACAACAAACAAGATCGTTTCCATAATTATTCCCCCTTGGGTAACCTGCTTTAGTTATCATCGGCTATAGATAAAATGAATACCATAGTAAAAAATGACAGACAGAACAAACGCTGCAGCAATCACTCCATAAACCCATGAACTATTTAAACTGACTTCTTCATTACTATCGGAAGCATAACTTCCAGCATTTTTGTTTCTCATAAAAATAAATGAAAGGATACCCATGGCTATAATCGCTAAACTCAACACATGAGCGATACTGAATGGGCCGATTGCCTGGGGATTCGTTCTGAAGAATTCTACAATAAATCTGTTAGCAGCAAAACCAATTATATATATAAAGAATAATTCTCCATCAAACTTGGCTGTGCGTCTTCTTTTCCAGATAATTAAGAATAAAATAAAGTTCAGTGCTACTTCATATAATTGTGCCGGATGGGAGCACTTTTAACGGCCACGAACCATCACTCCCCAAGGCCAATTTCGACTCATCGGAAGTCCCGAACACATCACATCCGACACGCCCCATCGCTCTCACCTAAAATTGCTCCCGCAACGTATGGCATCCGCAGTTTTACCTAACGCCATATTTTTCTTTTTTATATACCATAATGCAAAAATACCTGCAACAATAATTGCTCCCTGAATAGACAATCCACCCTGGGTAATACCGAGCATCTCCATAGGATTTTCCAGATATTTGGCTGGATCAAAAAAAAGAACATAACCCAGACGGGCACCTAGAATACCGAACAAAGACGGCAATATAAATCGAAATTAGTAATATTATCCTCTTCATCCAGCCGCTTCCTTCTTTTTGAAACGAGCAATAAGCCGAATGATAAAAAGTTCTACCATATGATTTTTCTCCTTCTTTTTTTCTAAACATAGTCACGAAAATAAAGTGCAGCTCTCAGATTGTTTTTGACCACTTCTTTATTGTCAGTTACACCAAGATATCAAGACCCTAAATCCGACTGACTATACTTGTATTTTTTTCTAAATTTATTCATAAAGGAAGTATATGAAAAAGTTATGGAGAACATATGGATTCTAAAAAATTGCAGGTTCTTATTATACAGTCTGCATTTACGAGAGTTATAGTTCCCCGTATAACAAAAGAAAGAAGCTATCCTGATAGTCACGGATACTTCTTTCTTTTGAACAGTTTAAACTATTTCCATTTCATATCAACGAAGTGAAAACCTTCCGTTAATCGGCTACACTGTATTTTGTTTCTGACAAAGCAGAATTGAGTGTTTCACTGTCAATTTCTGACTGACTTTCTAAAACGACTTTCTCATTTTTTAAATCTACGTCTACTGTATTTACCCCTTCGATACCTGAGAGTCTTTCTTGTACATTTCTGGCACAACCTTCGCACTTCATTCCTTCTACTCTTACTTCTTTTCTCATTATTTTTCCCTCTTTCCATTTTATTTTTTTGTTGATTCTTTAAGTTTTATGCACTTCTTACTCTGCTAATAGATCGACTCTGAAAACATTCGGCATACAGCTTGACACGTACATTCGTACTTTGTTATGACCCGGTTCATTATTTCAGGTAATCGGCTCATTGAATTTAAAAAAATCTCTTTTGTAACACCTTTTTTCTTATGAATAAACAGCATCTTTTTGTGTAAACCATTAAATACATCTTCCACTGTACGTGAGGTTGAGACTTCTGCCACAATCTCTTCTGAACAGACAGTACATTCTATCCCTTCAATGGTTATCCATGTTTTCATTCCTATACTCCTATCTGAGATAAGTTTTAAAACAGGTGCTTACTGGATCATCCCAGCTGTGTGAAATACTCCAATAGTCGGATCATATTTGAAACAAAACCGTATTCATTATCATACCAGGCAACAGTTTTTACAAGCTGTCCATCGTTTGCATCCATTACCTCAGTCAGCGTTCCGTCAAAGACAGAACCGTGAGTATCACCAATGATATCAGAAGATACTACTTCATCCTCTGTATAGCCATAAGCATCGTTCTCAGAGGCTTTCATTGCTCTGTTTATTTCGGTCACTGTAACGTTCCTGCCAAGCACTGAGTAAAGTTCTACAAAGCCTGCGGTTATAACAGGAACACGCGTTGAGGTTCCTGTTATGATTCCATCAACTGTTGGAAGAACCTTACCTAATGCTTTCGATGCGCCTGTTGATGTCGGAATGACATTTTGAGCGCCCGCGCGTTTCTTCCTTCCTCCGGGAGCATCTTGAAGAGATTGTGTAGCCGTATATGCACGTGAACCGGTCATTAATCCTCTTTGAATACCGAATTCGTCCACCAAAATTTTCGTCATTAAAGCCAGCGCATTCGTTGTACAAGAAGCAGCAGAAACGATTCTGTCTTCCTTCGTCAGCGTATTTTCATTCACTCCGTAAACCCCAATTTTAGTTACATTATCTTTAGGTGGAGCAGAAATCATCACTTTTTTAGCTCCTGCTTCTATATGGGCCTGGGATTTTTCTGAAGACGTATAAAAACCAGTACACTCCAGTACAATATCAATATCCATTTCTCTCCATGGTAATTTCCTGGCATCTGCTTCTTTATACGTCTGAATTTCTTTACCATCGATAAAAATAGAATTTTCTCCAGCTTCTACAGTATAAGGGAGAATGCCATGAGCCGTATCATATTTCAGCAGATAAGCCAAATCCTGATTATCAGCTAAATCATTAACTGCAATCACTTCTAACTCTGTACCGTTTAATTCTTTAATACGACGATACGCCAGTCGCCCAACACGGCCAAACCCGTTAATTGCTACTTTTACTGCCATAACTAATTTATCCTCCTTTTGGACTGATCTTAAATTGTATTCATTAAGTTCATTAACTTGGTCATAGTAAATGAACAGTTGATAAATCCCTCCTTTCATTTAAACGCTGTAAGATCACCTAATTTTTCAATTTTAATGTCATTGCATTAATAGCCACGATGACTGTTGACATTGACATTAATATCGCTGCGACTGCAGGTGTTATTGTAATGCCTATCGGGGCCAGTACACCAGCAGCTATTGGAATAGCAAACACATTATAACCCGCACCCCAAATAAGATTCTGTTTCATTTTTCTTGTTGTTTTATTTGCCAGTTCTATAAATGCTTCAATATCCCCAGGATCAGATTGAGTTAAGATGACATCTGCAGAATCTATAGCCACCTGTGTACCAGCTCCTATGGCTACACCGACATCTGCCATAGCAAGTGATGGAGCGTCATTAACACCATCACCAACCATTATGACTATTTTGCCTTGATTTTTCAGTGATTCAACTAAATCGTATTTATCCTGTGGAGATTGATTGGCTTATATTCGATGTTTAAAATCTCAGCCACTCCCTGAGCAGCCTTTTCATTGTCCCCGGTAGCCATGATAGGTTGAATATTATTATCCTTCAGCACCTGCATCAATTCTTTACTTTTTTCTTTCAGTTCATCACCTAAGGCTACCGTACCAATAGCTTCACCATCTTCAACCAATATGCTTAATGTTGCACCTTTGGGAACATCGATTGCTATTTCATCTCCAAACACTTTCTGACTGATCAACTGGTATTTGCGACTATCAGCATAGCCTTCTGACCCCGGCACCTGATACCACATCAATTGAATCAAACGATACTGGGCGAGCACCGTGCTGTTCAGCGTAACGTGTAATAGACTGGGCGATAGGATGGCTCCGATCCGCTTTCGATTCCTGCCATCAACGCCGAAATTTCATCTTCTGTGTAGTTTTCGTTTAGACTTTTGATAGTGAGCACTTTAAATTCTCCAGTAGTCAGAGTACCTGTCTTGTCTAAAATCATGACCTCTGCATTTCTTGCAGTTTCTAATGCATCACGGTCCTTCACTAACAATCCCCGGCTGGCACCTAAAGTTGTACTGCGAGCTACGACTAGCGGAATCGCTAACCCTAATGCATGAGGACAAGCAATAACCATCGTCGTTACTGCGAAAACAATAGCAGTTCGAGGGTCTACAGTATATGCCCAATAAAAGAATGCTAAAGTTGCCGCAATAACCGCAACATAAAACAACCATCCGGCTACTTTTTGAGCAATATTTTCTGCTCTTGAAGGTTGACTTTGCGCTTGGCTGATTAATGTCTGGACTTGAGAAATAAACGACTGATCTCCAGTTTCTTTTATTTCAACGTACAATACACTCTCGCCATTGGTAGATCCACCTATGGCTTCATCTCCGACACTTTTTTTAACAGGTTTGGACTCTCCAGTTAAAAGGGCTTCATTGACTCGAGATTCGCCTCTGGTTATTATGCCGTCTGCTGGGATATTTTCTCCAGCTTGAACGCGAACGATGTCTCCTATTTTTAAATCAGCAACAGGACGTGTATCGATTGAATCATCTTCCAGAACTACATGGGCATCTTTCGGAACTAATTCAGCCAGCGCTTTCTGGGCATCTCCTGCCTCACCTACTGCTTTCATTTCAATCCAGTGACCAAGGAGCATGATTAAAAGTAATGATGCAAATTCAAAGAAGAAGTCCATAACGAATTCACCCGTTGTATATCTTGAAATAACCGCATAGACACTGTATAAATAGGCTACCCCGACGCCAAGTGAAACGAGCGCCATCATACCCGGAGCTCCTTTTTTCAGTTCGGAAACAGCTCCCGTGAAGAATGGCCGACCACCATAGATGATGAGCACTGTTGCGACAAGAGCAGCGACAACATCAGAGTATGAGAAAGGTAATTAGCCCTCGCTCTATCACTCCCGGAAGAGGGGTCATCAGCATTACAATAATGCCTAGTGGCAACGATTTGAAGAGTAGTTCCTTAAAGTTCCCATGATGGTGATGCCCGTGACCTTCATGTTCGTCATGAGGACCGCGGTCATCGTGAATCCCCTCTTCTACTTGGGTTTCATGATAAGCATGACCCACATGCTCTTTCCCTACCAGACTGTTGTCTCCGTGGTCATGCCCATTACTGTGCTCATGACCTTCATGATTGTGTTTCATCTCTATGCACTCCTTTAGTAATATTTATACTTTAAATTCAAGTACGGTTTTCGACAGTATTAAATCAGAAAATCACTTTTTGTAAATGGGAAGTAAAGCAGAGTTGTGTCAAGCAAGCTTTTTCCCATCATAAAATAATTAATTTAATTGTCATTTGACAAAAATCACTCTTCATTTAAAACATATAGCACTTTAAAATTTGTATCTGATAACGCCTGACGAAATTCATCCGGTACTACTATTCTATTTGTTTCGACCAATACAGTCTGTTTGATCAAATCTACTTCTGCATTATTGACATCCTTCATGTTCTCAAAACTAGTTTTGACCGTTTTGCCACAACACTCACGGTCCATACCTTCTACTACTACTATTTCTTCCAAGCTATTCCCTCCTCATAGTATTTGTACCGGTTACTTCCAGACTGCAGTTATTATCCCGTTACAGTCTGAGAACTTATGTCAGTCTTTTTAAGTCGAAGCGAGTTATACACTACATTCAGAGAACTGACAGCCATGGCTGCGGCCCCAATCATCGGATGTAATAATCCGAGCATTGCTACTGGAATAAATACGGCATTATAGAACCACGCCCAAAAATAGTTTTGTTTGATTTTTCTAAAAATAGCTCTTGATAGCTTAACTGTTGAGGTTATGCCATTCAAGTCCCCTTTTACCAAGGTAACATCTGCAGCTTCGATGGCGATATCTGTTCCAGTTCCTATTGCAATTCCTATATTTGCCTGTTTGAGAGCTGGTGCATCATTTATCCCATCACCAACCATTGCTACTGTATGATATTGATCTTGAAGATTTTTTACTGCAGATACTTTGCCGTCAGGTAAGACCTCAGCAATAACGTGACTGATTCCTACTTTTTTAGCTATTGCATCAGCTGTCCTTTGGTTGTCTCCTGTGATCATTGCTGTTTTAATACCCATAGCTTCTATTGCTTTAATCGCTTCCGCTGATTCTTCTTTTATTGGATCTGCAACTGCGATAATACCTAACAACTTGTTATTTTTTGCTAGCAGCATAGCAGTTTTGGCTTCTTCTTCTAATCGGACCAAGTCATTCTCGTAAGAATCAAAAATAACCCCCGCTTCTTTCATAAGTTTTCTATTTCCGATAATGATTTCTTGGCCATCAACAATCCCTTTGACTCCCATCCCGACGAGGGCATTGAAGTCTACCACCATACCGGTGATTATGCCTTCACTTTTGGCTTTTTCCACTATTGCATGTCCTAAAGGATGTTCAGACCCTTTCTCCATGGTAGCTGCATAATATAAAAAGTCGCTTTCACTAAGTCCTTGTTCTGTTAGCAAATCAGTGACTTCCGGTTTTCCTTTTGTTATTGTTCCTGTTTTATCAAATGCGATCGCTTTTACATCCTTAAACGTTTGAATGGCTTCACCATTTCGGATTAATATCCCATTCTCTGCTCCCATTCCACTTCCTACCATCAACGCAGTAGGTGTCCCTAGTCCAAGTGCACAAGGACAGGAAATAACTAAAACTGCTGTTGCAGTGATAAACGATAATGTCAGTGGTGTCAAGTCCGGGTTTACCCATGGTAAAAAGTTTGACGCCCAATTAATAATCCCTAAATGAAACTCCGGAAAAAGATTAAATGAAATAAATGTTGCTATCGTTAATATGATGATTGCAGGAACAAAATATCCTGTTACTCTATCGGCAAATTCCTGTATAGGAACTTTAGATCCTTGAAGATCTTCCATCATTTTAACAACTTGCGATAAAAATGTATCATTCCCAACCTTACTAACTTTTACTTTTAACAGGCCTTGTTTATTGATCGTCGCTCCAATCACTTCATCATCTTTTATTCTTTTTACAGGCATAGATTCCCCTGTAACCATAGATTCATCCAACAGTCCATTGCCTTCTATCACGACCCCATCTGTAGGGACTTTTTCCCCGGGGCGAATGACCATAATATCTCCGGGCTGAAGATCCTTAACTGGCATCTCAACTTCTTCTCCATCAACAATGACTTTGGCAGTCTTTGCTCCCATCTGGAGTAATTTCTTGACCGCCTGAGAAGCACGCCCTTTTGCACGAGCTTCTAAATATTTCCCTGTCAAGTGAAAAGTCATGATAGTCGTAGCCATTTCTATAAATGACTGTAATGGAAGAAACAGACCCATTAATCCAATAATATACGGAGGTAATGAACCAAGTGTAACTAAAACATCCATATTCAAGTTCCCGTGTTTTATAGCTTTCCAACTTCCGACATGAACATGCCAGCCTGTTCCAAAAACAATAGGTATACCTAAAGCAGCTATAATCGGTAAATACCCGGGAATCGGTACGATAAACATATGAATTATCATTAACCCCATAATCAAAGAAGAAAAAATCGCTGATGTTAACATTAGTTTTTTAGCCTTATTGATTTTAACTTCATCTTCATCGACATCTGCATTTTCGTTCTCTTCAATCTTAAGTTCATACCCTATAGAAGAGACTGACTTTTGCATATCATTTATTCTTATTATTTTTGGATCATATTCTACAGTTAGTTTTTCGGTTGCAAAATTGATGTTTACAGATACAATACCTTTTAATTTTTTTATGGTTTTTTCTATATTACCGGCACAGCTTGTACAAGTCATTCCTTCTATTTTCAAGGTGCTTTTCTGTGTGCTTTCTTCAGTTTCCATGACAGCCTTATAACCCACATTATCTACAGCATTTTCAATTTCTACGGGTGTTAGTATTAACTCATCATATTCCACTTCTCCTTTTTCAGCGGCTACATTCACATTGGCACTAATGACACCATTTAAAGATGTTAGTGTGTCACGGATAATTCCTGCACAACTGCTACACGTCATACCTTCGATTTTAAACCTTTTTTTTACTAAACTTACTTTTGACATTTTATATGCCTCCTTATGGTAAATTCGTTTTTTACGCATTACTTTATTTCTAATTCAAAACTCAGTCGTTACTTTTAGTCAAATCTTTCTAGCATTTTCAATGTAAATGGCATTCACATTGTCCAGGCACGCATTCACATGGTACCTCCTCTAAAGCCGTATTATTTTTCTCGGCCAATAATTCTTTAAGCTCTGCAATACTTGATTTACTAAGTTTCGCTCTTTTTATCATAGAATAAATAACGTGACTTGATTGTTTTATACAGACGCGTGAGAGAATTTCCTCAGTGTATGCGCTCATACATGCATCTTCAGTGATTATTGCTGAATAGATATATTTATTTCCTTTTGTCTCTGTTTCTATAGCTCCCTTGTCAACTAAACGTCCGAGCAGCGTTTTAACAGTAGCTGGTTTCCATCGCTTTTTTTCAAACAATATTTCTATAATATCTCTACTTAAGACATTTTCATTTGCCCAGATCACACGCATAACTTCCCATTCTGCCTCAGTAATAGGCACTGACTCATTCTTTAACATCATGTCCCTCCTTGTTCGATTACAAGTGTAATCGTTGTACTTTTACTAAGTTTACACTTGTAATCGTAACTTGTCAACTCTTTTATTCGGTTTTTATACAAATCCATTTTCCTTCCGGAATATTTTTACAATACTTAAACGTTATTAGGATAACAAAAAAACGAGAGGAGCTAGACAAAAGTCACAGCCCCTCTCGTACTTACAAATAATTTTTCTTGAACCGGCTTCAAAAACCAGCTCCGTCGTCTACTATGTCATAGTCGTTACTGCTTTAGCAATTAACGGATAGAATATATTAGAAAATACGGTATAATACGTTTTACCCCACTATTGTTTTAAAAAACTGTCACTATTTTATATAATCCATCGGATTGACTGTAGAACCATTTCTATAAACCTTAAAATCTAAATGCACACCGGTTGAATCTCCTGTGGTTCCCATAATACCTAGCTGTTGTCCTCGTGATACGCTTTGCCCACGTGCAACACTTAAATTAGGCTGCATGTGTGAATATACAGTTACAAAACCATCACCATGATCCACTTTAACGTAATAACCAAGTGCCCCGTTATATCCAGCAGTCGTTACTTTTCCTGCACGTGTTGCTACGACGGGACCACTCCCCGCAATGTCCACGCCTGTATGAAAACGACGATCCTTAAAGATTGGATGTATTCTCCAGCCGTAAGGGAAGAAATTCTTCCGCTTGCCGGACGGGTCCAGCTGCTGTTTGATTGAGAACTGCTTGAAGATGCACTACTTGAAGAAGCGCTGTTTGAGCTGTTTGAGGATGTTGCAGCTTGTGCTTTTTCATTGGCCTTGGCTTCTGCCTGAGCTTTCGCCTCTGCTTTAGCTCTTGCAGCAGCTTCGGCTTCTTTCTGCGCTTTTTCCTGTGCAATTCGAATCGCTTCTTGTCTCGCGCGTTCTTCTTCAATTATACGCTGTTTTTCAGCCTTCATCTCTTCATTTATTGTGCTGGTACGTTCAGCGATGATCGCCTGTTCATTGATGAAGGATTTTCTTTCTTCGTCAGTCATTTCATATTTTTCAGCGATCTGAACGATCTTGTCATCCAGTTCAACACGCTGATTAACTAGGTTGTTACGGCTGACTTCCAGCTGCTGCTTAACAGTTTCCATTTCTTCCTGTTCCACTTTGACCTGCTTTTCGTTTTCTTCTAAAGCGTTCTGGTCAGCGATCTGTGCTTCCATAATGTCCTGGTTTGCAGAAACCAGCTTGTTTACGACGTTGATGCGTCCAACTAAGTCAGACAAGCTTTCAGCTGACATCAATAAGTCAACAATATCTGAAGCGCTGGCGTTCGTCTGTACCGAACGTGCCTGCGATTCCAGCTGTTCATTACGGTCATCGATCTGTTTCTGCAGTTGTGCGATTCCTTCCTGCAGGCGTTCGATCTCAGCTTTGATGCGTTCGATCTCTTTTTCCTGCTCATTGATTTCAACAACTAAGGTATCGATATCTGCCTGAAGTGCAGAAACCTCTTTTTCCAGCTTAACTTTTTCTTTTTCAAGTGATTCCATTTTTTCTTCGCGATTGTAAATCTGATTGTTAACTTCTCGAGATTCTTTATGTAATTCTTGTTGCTGCTTTTCTAATTCATTTAATTTTTGAGAAGCTTCGACTTCTACCGGACTTAATATAACTCCTAAAAATAATACTGATGTCAAAATTTTAATAACTCTTTTTTTATTCAATTATAACTCCTCCTACAATATGTTTTCACTCATTAATTAAGTTGCTGACCCTACTAGATGACTAAACAACTTTTCGCTCTAATGTACTATCGTTTCAACTTTAGAGACATTATAGCACTATATAAAGATAATTGGGTTTTCAATTTTGTGACAAACCTTATATCTTTGATTACATTTTGTAATGTTAAACTAAACTCAATACAAACAAATAGAATAATCACAAAAGTCATGTTGCTAATATTAAACTCCCATGCTGTATTTTAAACAAATGCAAAAGAATATATTCTTGATAACTTCTAATTCCAATTAACTATATCTGAATAATTTAATTCCATCATTTTTATATGATCTATAATAGTAATAACTATGGATGTACAAATTTGATTAAATATCAGAATATTATATTATCTAAGGTAGATTAAAACAAGCGAATATAATTTATTCCTATCAAACTACTACTATTTGTAAGATTACCTCTTCCTTGAACCTCGTTACACATTTCTCACTGTTCACTATTGTATTTTAGTCAGGATTCATTTCATCCAGCATTGACTCGATGATTGGATTATTTCTTTTACTATTATATAATAATCCTTACTTATGGATAAAATATGGACCCCGCCGCTTTTTTACTCATCCAACGATCAGATACAGTTGTTCGCCAGCATGATTACAGATAAAAGAGGGAGAAAACGACTGTGTTTTCTCCCTCTTTTATCTTATTATGTTTTTGGTGACCAGTCTACAATCCCTCTACTTGATATAGTTCATCGGATTGACGCTCTCTCCGCCTTTACGTACTTCAAAGTGCAAATGAACACCCGTGGAACGTCCGGTGGACCCCATAACTCCGAGCTGCTGCCCTTGAGATACTTTCTGACCGGTAGAGACACTTAGGTTAGGCTTCATGTGTGCATACAAGGTAGAGTACCCTCCACCATGATCAACAATCACTGTGTGTCCATACGTTCCAGAATAAGACGCTGATGTCACTGTTCCTGCGCGGGAGGCTATGACCGAGCCGCTGCCTGCAATATCGACACCCGAATGGAAAGAACCTTTTTCACCGGTCACAGGATGCGTGCGTTGACCGAATGGCGAGGTGATTTTGCCGCTTGCCGGACGCGTCCAGCCGCTGCCTGCTGATTCATTGGATGAAGAAGTCGAGACCTCTGCTTCTTCTGCTTTCGCTGCTTTGGCTTTACGTTCAGCTTCTGCTTTTACCTCTTTTTTAGCTAATGCTTCTGCTTTTGCTTTTGCCTCAGCTTTTGCTTCAGCTTCTGCCTTTGCTTCCGCTTCTTTTTCACGTTTTTCTTCAGCCAGACGTTTGGCTTCCTGCTTTTCGTCTTCTTCTTCAAAAATACGCTGTTTTTCAGCTTTCATTTCTTCATTTAGATTGCTGGTCCGTTCAGCTGTGATCGTCTGTTCGTTGATGAACGATTTTCTTTCTTCTTCAGACAGTTCATACTTTTCTGCGATCTGAACGAATTTGTCGTCTAAATCAGTCTGCAGGCTCATCAGGTCTTTTCGGCTGACCTCAAGCTCTGCTTCAACGCTGTTTAACTCTTCCAGTTGACGTTTCATCTGTTCTTCGATTCTTTCCAGTGTCTTCTGGTCTCCTAATTGAGCCAGTTTAATATACTGATCAGAAGGAGCTGAGTTATTCTCATCTTTCCTTCGTTCGAACAGATTTGCTGAGCTCTTGACTTCATTCTTATTAGAGCGTGCTTTGGTTACTAATTTATCATTGCGCTGTTTCATCTGCTCTTCTAACTGAGCGATTTCTTTTTGAGTCTGCTCGATTTCTTCTTTGGCATCATCACTCTTAGCTTCCTGACTGCTTATATCTACAACAAGGTCATCGATGGTTGCCTGGGCATCTGAAATAGTTTCTTCAAGTTCTGCTTTTTCCTTTTCAAAAGACTTCTCTTCCTGACTCATTGCATCTTCTGATTCTTGAGATGCATCCGCTTGTGTCAAACTCATCAAAGGTCCTGCCAGTAAGATCGAAGTCATTAATGTTACAATAAGATTTTTTTTCAAACAGAAAGCTCCCCATTCTTTAATAGTCATTTAAGGTGTGTTTTTACTAATTCAGTGGTTTTATCTATTTATAAAAATCATCATTTACCGTTCTTTTTCTTCCACTCGAATGAGTATAGCACAAAGAATGGGGGAATCAGATTTAAATTCTGTAACAAAACAAACAATTATTATTACAGGACTGTATCACCGTTGTAAATAGTATAGTATTTTCACGCTTAAAATACTGTTTTGCTGCGTTTTCTGAAGAAATCTGCTTTTTAAACGAGAACTGGTCAGTTTTCGGCCGTCACGTCTCTGTCACTTCACTTTTTCATTTGTCTGGTTTCACTTCCAGCTTCCTGACGATGGTGGAGAACAGATTTTCCTTCTCTACGATCTGCAAACCTGCTTTACTGATATTCTCCAGTGTTTTACGGTTGATGTTTGCGCCCCAGGTATTCACGACCAGAGGATTCAGCACGTCCATCGCTTTGCCGACTGCTCTATTGTCGCTTCGCATATGTTCCAGCATCAGGATCCTGCCGTCAGGTTTGCAGACCCTGCCGATTTCCTTCAGTCCTCTGACCGGATCGGGGACCGAGCAGAACACACAGGTGGTCACCACATAATCAAAGGTATCATCCGGGAAGTTCATCTGCTGCGCATCCATTTCAGTGAGCGTGACTTGGTACGGCAAAGACAGAGTTTCCACCTTCCTCTTTGCATGCTCCAGCATTTTCGGACTGAAATCGATTCCTGTGAGTTGGATCCCTTCCGGATAAAACGGCAGGTTTGCTCCCGTTCCGATACCGACTTCCAGGACATTCCCTCTGACGTCTTTGAGCAGGTCTTGTCGCCAGCTGTCTCTCATCATCTTATCCATCGAATCATAAACACCGGAAACGCGGTCGTAACGCTTTCTGATTTTTTCATTCAGCTTCTCTGTCATGGCAGATTCCTCCTCGTGATGCAGTGGTCTTGTCACCTTCTATTAAAGTACAAACGGGTCCTGGATACAATGAATATGACGTGAGCCACCTTTGGCATGGCATTGACCCACAGCTTTATCAAGTAAAAAAGAGACGACAAGTGACTTTTCAGCACGTATCGTCTCGATTCATTGAGTCGCTGCCGGCTTTATTCAGCAGACGGCTCTACATTGTCGTTCATTCTTCATTAAAATATTCGAACCGGTCCATGAACCCTCTGCCCGGAAGCTCGATGCCATCATTCTCGTTCTGATCATCGTCATTCCAGAATCTGTGGCCCCAGCGGAAATTGAATGATCCGTGCATTTCATCCATCCACTCGTTCATTTCTTCAAAAGAGAAGCTGTTGAATCTTCTCATATGGCCTCTCATGTCTTGAAAGAATGCTCCGGAGCTTCTGACGGGTCCTCTTCATAGTCTTTTAGTCTGTCGTTTCGGTATTCCCACATTCTTTCATGTCTGTCTTCCCAGTCCCGGCTTTGTAGCTCGCCCTCAGCTAGTTCTTCAGCGCCGGTTGCATTCTTCAAATTGTTATTTTCCTGGATTCCGTTACCGGATTCAAACGATCTGTCCTGAGTGTTCTTTGAGCCCTTTTCTCCCGTGCATGGCGTTCATGTGACTGCGCATGTTTTCATCATGGTTTTCCCACTTCCAGTTGAAAGACTGATCCTGATCCTTCTGGGCAGCTGCTTCAGCCTCCTGACTATCCGCTAAACTGAGCCCGGCCAAACTGAGCACAAATAAACTTGTGACGGCTGTTATTCCTTTTTTCATGTTCATTCTCCTTCCTCTTCTTTCTGTAACCTTAGTATAGGAAAGAGTTATGGAGAAATAATGGAGTTTCCGGATTATTTCAAGAATACTGATTTTATTATGATATGACTTATTTTTACTGGGTAAATCCGTCAGGTGTGAGCGTGAGCGTCAGATCAGCATCCACTGAATGTTTCAGTACCAGTTCGGCATTGACCTTATCTGTTTTCTTGTAGTGCTCGACAGCTTCTTTTTGACTTGCCCCGCCCAATTGTTTTCTGTCGATCAGACGGGTTTCAAGCCGGTCGAGCGTCGCATCGATGAATACGGTGTAGTCAGCCTGAGCTTTTAACCGCCGCCAGCCTGCTTTGTCCAGCAGCAGATAATTCCCTTCGACCAAGACGATATCCGCATCCACTTCTACCGTTTCATTTGAAACATCGTGCAGGGCTCGGTCATAGGTCGGCCACTGCACGGAAGCAGAGGTTTTCAAGTCTCTGATCTTCTGCTCGAGCTTCTCCAGGTCAAACGACTCGGGATGCCCTTGTACTTTTTCAGCTTTACGTCTTCATTGTTTTTCCTGACCGTATGCTGCTTCTAGGTAACTGTTATAATGGTGGAACCCGTCCATCGAGACGGATTGAAACGTGTACTTAAATGTCTGTTCCTTGTATAGCTCTTCCAGAATCATCGACAGGATCGTCTTCCCGGCTCCCGGTGGCGCTGCCAGATAAACAATGACGCGCTCACTCTTCTCTTTTCGCAGATCAGTCAGGGTCTCCAGGAGCGGTTGGAAGATTTCTTCCACTTCTCTTTCCGTATAGGAAACGTCGATCAGGTGTCCGGTCACTTTGTACTGTTTACGAATCATGCATTATTCCTCCTTTAAGTAGCGCCGGGGATGTCTTTGACAGCATCGTAGACCTCTTCCATGCACAGACCGGCCGGTGAGGCTGTCGGGCCTGCCGCTTCCCGGTCTTCTGCCGCAATGATCTCCTTTATTTCTTCAGGTTCGCGTCTGCCATCTGCCACTTCAAGCAGCGTCCCCATAAGGATACGGACCATGTTGTACAGAAAGCCGTTGCCGACAAAAGTAAAGAGCCATTCACCAGTGTCTTCGTCGACATCAACTGTCGCCTGGTAGATCGTGCGGACCTTGTTTTCCTTGTCCGAATGCGTGGAAGCAAAACTAGTGAAGTCATGCGTGCCCACAAGCTGACTCAGCGCCTGCTTCACTTTTGCCTCGTCCATCGGGTACCGGTGATGATGGCTGTAATACCTTTTAAAAGGATCCCGGAACCGGTTGTTGTCGACGCGGTATGTATATTTTTTCCCTTTTGCCAGGTAGCGCGCGTGAAAAGTCTCATCCACACGTTCGACCTCCAGCACGGTTATTTCCGGAGACGTTACAGTGTTCATCCCGATCATCAGACCGTTCGATTCGATCTCAAAACGGGAAATCAAAATGTATGATCTGTCCTCGTGCATGAACACCGGCATCTGTTCGTCCGGAACCGTGAACCCGGACTTTCTGACCCTTCGCCAGCTTCGTCAGGGCTTTTTCCAGATCTCCCTGAACCGTCCGTTCGTCCGGCTGCACCTGATAACCCGAAAAATGTGTACCGTCGTAGGCAATTTTAGCTTTATATCTCAAACTTGTCATCCGAATCTTCCTTTTCTCTTTACTCAATATGCTTTTGCCTAATGTATAAAGGGTTCTTTCCGATAGGTGGGATTCGGCATCAGCCGAATCCAGACCTTATTTGGTACAACTCGAGCGTTGCTTCTCTGTGAGCTTGCCGACGTAGGCCTTCTATGGCTCAGCTCAAGTGTTGCTTTCCTTAGAGCTTGCCGACGTCAGGCGTTATATGGCTCAGCTAGAGCGTTGCTTTCCTTGAGCTAACCGACATTAGGCCTATATGGCACAGCTCAAGTGTTGCTTCCTGAGCTAACCGACATTAGGCCTATATGGCACAGCTCAAGTGTTGCTTTCCTTGAGCAACCGACATTAGGCCTATATGGTACAGCTCGAGCGTTGCTTTCTTGAGATCATCCTATACTCTCCGATATCAGGATGACTCACTGGAGACTGGGATAGAGTTGGCCTAAACAGGCTACTAATATAGTGTGAATACTCGTCCATTGACGAGTAATTCCTCTTAATATAATGAAAAAGGATAAAGATTCTCATCTTTATCCTTCATGTTACGTTCTTAATATAAATAATAATACGGACAGGGCACCAAAGGCAACCATAACCATCGTGTCACGGCTTTCCCAGGACAGCTGACGGTATTTTGTACGGCCTTCGCCGCCTTTATACCCGCGGGCCTCCATAGCCGTGGCCAGTTCTTCAGCCCGGTTGAATGAGCTGACGAACAAGGGGATCAAAAGCGGAACGATGGCTTTCATCTGTTCATAGATATTTCCTTCGCCGAAATCGATGCCTCGCGCACGCTGCGCGTTCATGATCTTCTCGGTCTCGTCCATCAGTGTCGGAACGAAACGCAGAGCGATCGACAGCATCAGGGCGATCTCGTGGACCGGCACCTTGACAGCCGCGAAAGGACGCAGCAGGAACTCGATCGCATCCGTCAGCGAGAGCGGCATGGTCGTCAGAGTCAGGATCGTCGACATGAAAATGATCAGGACGAAACGGAAGAAGATGAAGACGCCGTTAAGCACGCCTTCCTCTGAAATAACGACCGGACCGAACCTGAACCAGATCGATTGTCCGCTAGTGAACAGGATCTGAAGAATGACGGTGAACAGGATCAGCCAGATCAGCGGCTTCACGCCATTGATAAAGAACTTCGGATTGATTTCCGAAAGCTTGACGGCCGTAAAGACGAACACGATCAGCGCGGCATAAGAAATCCAGTTGTTGGCCAGGAAAATAATGATGATGAACCAGATGGCCCCCATCAGTTTGGTCCGAGGATCCAGTCGGTGAATCAGCGAATCGCCGGGGATGTAGCGCCCGAAAATAAGTTTATCCATCATACTGACCCACCCCCTTTAGACGGGAGTTTCTCGATGATCTGTGCAGCCAGTTCATCTGTAGTCAAAGGCAGCGGATCGAACAGCCACTCAAACTTTTCTTCCAGTTCATGGGCGAATTTCACAGTGGAAGGAACGCCCAGCTGCATACTGGCCAGCCAGCCGGCTTCCTTGAAGATGTCTCTGGGATGCCCTTCCTTCATGACCGTTCCTTTTTCCAGGACGATCATGTGATCGGCATACTCAGCGACATCATCCATCTGATGCGTGACTAAAACGACTGTCAGACCTTTGTTTTTATATAAATGATAGAACATATCCATGATTTCCTTGCGGCCCTGCGGATCCAGTCCGGCTGTCGGCTCGTCCAGAACCAGCACTTCCGGTTCCATCGCCAGAACGCCCGCTATCGCGACACGTCTCATCTGGCCTCCGGATAGATCAAACGGCGAGCGGTCCATGAACGTTTCGTCCAGACCGACGAGCGGCAAGAGTTCACGGGCTTTCTCGATCCCTCTTTTTCACTGAGGCCGAAGTTCTTCGGACCGAAGGCAATGTCTTTTGCTACTGTCTCTTCAAACAGCTGGGCTTCGGGAAACTGGAACACGATCCCCACTTTTTTCCGCAGCGACTTCAGGCCTTTATTCTCTGAATGGTCGGTTATCACACGGTCCCCAATGGTCACCGTGCCCTCAGTGGGCTTTTTCAGCGCATTCAAGTGCTGAAGGACCGTCGACTTCCCGCTGCCCGTGTGTCCGACGATGGCCGTAAAAGAGCCGTCTCTGATAGACATGTTGATATCGAAGATGGCCTTGCTTTCAAATGGTGTCCCTTTCTGGTAAGTATAGCCTACATCTTGGAAACGGATGTCCATAGCCAGTCCACCATCCCTTCTTCTGTCAAATAGTCATGCGGTACATCGAGACCCTGTTTCTTCAGTGAAGCTTTCAGCCGTTCTGGGAAAGGCAGATCCAGACCCATTTCAACGAGTTCTTCGCCGAAAGAAAAGATGGTTTCCGGCGTGCCTTCCTGAATCATCTGTCCGTCTCTCATCACTAAGATCCGGTTGGCGGCTGCCGCTTCATCGATGTCATGGGTGATCGACAGTACAGACAGGTTTTCTTCTTCCTTTACCTCTTTGACCGTGCGCAGCACTTCTTCCCTGCCCTGAGGATCGAGCATACTGGTGGCTTCATCCAGAATCATGATGGCTGGACGCAGCGCCACGATGCCTGCGATCGCGACACGCTGTTTCTGACCGCCTGAAAGCCTTGCCGGTTCTCTTTCGGCAAACTCAAGCATATTCACTTTATCCAGTGCATCTCTTACCCGTTCGATCATCTCTTCGCGCGGAATACCGAGATTTTCCAGGCCAAACGCGACATCGTCCTGGACCGTGGAGCCCACGAACTGATTGTCCGGATTCTGAAAAACCATTCCCACCATCTCGCGGATGGACCAGACGTTCTTCTCGTTCAGCATCAGACCGCCTACTTCGACTTCACCGCTGTCAGGTTCGATCAGACCGTTGATCGTCTTGGCCAGCGTCGACTTGCCGGAACCGTTGGGACCGATGATGGCGACCCATTCACCTCTAGTGATCGAAAAAGAAACATCCTGCAGGGCAGGACGCGGATCTTCGTCATCATATTTATATGTTATATTTTTCAAACGTATTATTTCAGTCATGATTTACCTCAACTTTTTTATTCAGTCACATGCATTCGAATCAACGATGCTGCGAAGGTGTCTTGACAGTTACTCAACATTACAAGATTACCAAAAACACATAGGTATAACAATAGTAAAAAGCGTTTGTAAACCTTTTCAGCGATGAAACTTTATGAATCATGACTGCCAGCGAGGACAGTCGATCCGTGCAGCTGATGCCTATGTAATAACAGTTCTTGCAAACAAAAAAACACTTTACGATATATGGTGTTTCTCCTGAGGATACCCTCAGGAGAAACTGAGCTAGACACTTGGAGAAAATCTCCATCATCATAGCGCTCATCATACATCCAAAAGTGATTGGTTTCTAGTCTGTTAAACTTTAATTATTCAGCGTCTTCATCACTTGAAACTGCTGTTTTTTCTACTAATTCCAAAACAGCCATTGGAGCACCGTCACCACGACGAGGTCCCATTTTCAAGACACGAGTGTATCCTCCATTGCGTTCAGCAAAACGAGGTGCAAGATCGTTGAATATTTTTTGCAGTACAGTTTGTACTACGATTTCGTCTTCAGTTTCTGATACAGTTGCCAGTTCGTTACGAACAAAAGCAGCAGCTTGACGACGAGCGTGCAAGTCTCCACGTTTACCTAAAGTGATCATTTTATCTGCAAGTGAAGATACTTCTCTTGCACGAGTCACAGTTGTTACAATACGTTCGTTGATAAACAAGTCAGATGTCAAGTCACGAAGCATTGCTTTACGTTGAGAACTAGTACGTCCTAATTTACGGTAAGCCATTGGTCGAAATCCTCCCTTAACTACAAATTATTCTTCTTCGCGTAAGCCTAAATCAAGCTCGCCAAGTTTAAGTTTTACTTCTTCCAGCGATTTACGTCCTAAATTGCGGACTTTCATCATTTCTGGTTCTGTTTTATTTGTTAATTCCTGTACAGTGTTGATGCCGGCGCGTTTCAAGCAGTTATAAGAACGTACAGACAGATCCAGCTCTTCGATTGTCATCTCAAGCATTTTTTCCATTTGTGTTTCTTCTTTTTCGACCATGATCTCTGCTTCGCGTGCTTCTTCTGTCAGGTTAACGAAAATATTCAAGTGTTCAGTCATGATTTTAGCAGCCAGACTGACACCGTCTTCTGGAGAAATCGATCCATCTGTCCAGACGTCAAGTGTTAACTTGTCGTACTGTTCTTTTCTCCAACACGTGTATTTTCGACATGGTAATTCACTCGGCTGATCGGGGTATATATCGAATCAACCGGCAATACACCAATCGGCATATCCTCGTGTTTGTTGTGTTCAGCACGTACATAACCTCTGCCTTTTTGCGCTTCCATGCGAGCATGCAAGTGTCCGCCTTCAGAGACTGTACAGATATAGAGATCAGGGTTCATTATTTCAACATCGCTGTCAAAGATAATGTCGGCTGCTGTAACAGTAGCTGGCCCTTCAACATCTATTTCAATGGTTTTTGTTTCGTCGGAATACAGTTTAAGCGCGAGCTTTTTCAAGTTCAAGATGATGGCAGTGACGTCTTCAACAACACCATCGATCGCACTGAATTCATGCAGAACACCATCGATCTGTAAAGTTGTGACGGCAGCACCAGGCAAAGATGACAATAAGATTCGACGCAGGGAATTCCCTAAAGTTGTTCCGTATCCACGCTCAAGCGGTTCTACGATAAACTTCCCGAATTTTCCATCTTCACTGATCTCAACTGTTTCTATTACCGGCTTTTCAATTTCGATCATATAATCCGTTTACCCCTTTCAAAACGTTATTCAACGCTATCCCAAAAACGACATCTGAAATATAATTAATATTATACGCGACGACGTTTTGGAGGACGGCAACCGTTATGTGGTACCGGTGTTACGTCACGAATTGCAGTGACTTCAAGTCCTGTAGCCTGCAGTGAACGGATCGCAGCTTCACGGCCGGAACCAGGTCCTTTTACAGAAACCTCGACAGATTTCATGCCGTTTTCCATTCCGCCTTTTGCAGCTGCTTCAGCAGCCATCTGTGCGGCAAAAGGAGTCGATTTACGTGAACCTCTGAATCCTAACGCGCCTGCAGAAGACCATGAAATTGCATTCCCATGTGCATCAGTTATCATTACGATTGTATTATTGAATGTTGAACGGATATGTGCTACACCATGTTCAATATTCTTTTTCACTCTACGTTTACGATTACGAGCGGGTCTTTTTACTTTAGCCATTCGAAGATTGACCTCCTAACTTTTGGTGATAATTATTTTTTCTTGCCGGCAATAGCGACTGCTTTGCCTTTACGCGTACGCGCATTGTTTTTAGTGTTCTGACCGCGAACTGGTAAACCACGACGGTGGCGGATGCCACGGTATGATCCAATTTCGATTAAACGTTTGATGTTCTGACGAACTTCACGACGAAGATCTCCTTCGACTTTACGCTTATCTACTTCAGCACGGACTGCATCTAATTGATCGTTTGTTAATTCACGGACACGAGTTTCTTCTGGAACTCCTGCAGCTTCTAAGATTTCTTGAGCTGTAGTTTTACCGATTCCATAAATATAAGTTAATGAAATGACGATATGTTTGTCACGTGGAATATCTACACCTGCTATACGAGCCATGTCTATGCACCTCCTGTTTTAAAAATTAGCCTTGACGTTGTTTGTGTTTAGGATTTTCGCATATAACCATTACACGGCCATTACGACGGATCACTTTACACTTGTCACACATTTTTTTGACTGATGGTCTTACTTTCATGAACTTTCCCTCCCTGATGTCTTCGGAGTCCTAAGTTTATTTAAATCGATACGTAATGCGTCCACGTGTTAAATCATATGGAGACATTTCAACCGTTACCTTATCCCCAGGCAGAATCCGGATGTAATTCATACGAATTTTGCCAGAAACGTGTGCTAGAATTTCATGACCGTTTTCAAGTTCTACTTTGAACATTGCGTTGGGCAGAGTTTCTAGGACGGTTCCTTCAATCTCTATAACATCGTCTTTTGCCACGCCTGGTTTCCTCCTTTGATATCTCACTTCTGTACACATGAATAGAGCGAAAGCATCATGCCTCACTGTATTTTATGCTCTAATAGTTGTTGTGCATCGTTGCTTTTTGACGCTCGTACTATTATATCATGCATACCTGATCATTGCAAGGATTCATCATAAAACATCGGACTTCTTAGTTTAATATGTCCACAATATCCTTAAACACTTGTTTAGGACTTTGTTCGCCGTCGATTTCTCTGACGAGACCTTGTTCTCTGTAATGTTCTGCCAGTGTTTCTGTCTGCTTTTCATTTACCTCGATACGATTTTCCACCGTTTCCGGTTTGTCATCTTCTCTCTGATAAAAGTCATGCGAGCCGCATTTGTCACAAGTTCCTTCCACTCTGGGCGGATTGAAAAGCTTGTGGTAAGTTGCTCCACAATTCGAACACATGAATCTGCCGGTCAGGCGTTCCTTCAAAATATCTTTCGGTACTTTGATATACAGCACATGGTCCAGTCTTCTGTTTGTAGAAGCCAGAGCTTGCTGGAGGGCCTGAACCTGATTCAGTGTACGAGGATAGCCATCGAGCAGAAACCCTCTTTTTGCATCATCTTGCTGTAGACGCTCTTTCACTATTCCGTTTGTTACATCGTCGGGAACAAGATCACCTGCGTCCATATATTCTTTTGCTTTCAAGCCAAGAGCTGTCTTGTTTTTCATCGCTGCACGAAACATATCTCCGGTGGAAATATGCGGAATGTTGTACTTTTCCGAAACACGCGCCGCCTGTGTCCCTTTTCCAGCTCCAGGAAGACCTAATAGGATCAAATTCATCATGCTTCCTCCTTAATTCATTCACTCGTTTCAACAGCATAAATGGAAAAAAGATCGATTTACCCACCATAGTCTTTGTGACGTTCGGGCAAATCGTCTTATTTCAATTTTAAAAAGTCGCTTATGCGCGCTGAATGAAACCTTGGTAACTCTTCTTGCTCAGTAATCCTTCCAGCTGTCGCATAGAGTCAAGTGCTACACCAACTACGATGAGCAGACTTGTTCCTCCTAATGCGAGAGAACCAGGCAGATTGAATAAAGCAGAAGCGATAATCGGAAGCAGTGAAATCGTTCCTAAATAAATAGCTCCCACTGTACTTAAGCGAATAAGCATGTATCCAATATATTCTTCAGTTGCCCGTCCCGGACGAATACTCGGAATGTAGCCGTTTTGTTTTTGCAGATTTTCCGCAGCTTTTTCAGGATTGACCTGAATAAACGCGTAGAAATACGTGAACAAGACGATAAGTACTGTATAAAGTGCAGCACCCATGGGTTCCTGAAGATTGAATACATTATTCAATACCTGGAACCAGCCTTCATTCTGATTGCCCTGTGCAAAATAGCCCAGGATGATCTGAGGCGTCATAAGAAACGAACTCGCGAAGATTACTGGAATAACGCCAGCTGAGTTTACTTTCAGCGGTAATACAGCACTGTCTTTCGATGTGCTTGCACGTTTGGAGTACCGGACCGGTATGTTACGTTTTGCATTTTCCACATAAGTGACCAGCAGTACAAGCAGGATGAATACAACGACGATACTGATTGCCAGTGCCCATGCACTGACAATTTCATCGCCGGCATTCCTGATTTGCGTATTGTAGAACTGTCCAATGTCCTGTGGAAAACGCGCGATGATACCAGAGAAGATGATGAATGATACGCCGTTCCCGAAACCGTGAACAGTGATCATTTCGCCCAGCCACATGACCAGCATCGTTCCTGCTGTTAATATGATCGCGATCATAACATACGTTGCCGGACCAGGATTACGAACTAATCCCAACCCCGTTAATGCGTTGAATCCGTAAGAAATACCGATAGCCTGGAAAAATGCTAAGAAAATCGTTAAATAGCGTGTTGCCTGGTTTAACTTTCTTCGCCCGACTTCGCCCTGATCGGACCATTCCTTGAATTTGGGAATGACGTCCATCTGCAGAAGCTGAATGACGATAGAAGACGTAATGTAAGGTGAAACACCTAGAGCAAATACTGAATAACTGCTCAGTGCCCCACCACCAAATGTATCCAGTAAGTTGAATAAACCGGTACTTGACAAGTCCCCTAAGGAATCAGCGTTAACGCCGGGTACAGTAAGGTGCGTACCTAAACGAAAAACGATCAGAATCCCAAGAGTGAACATGACACGACTACGAACATCTTTTTCTTTGAAAACACCTTTAATCAGCTCGATCATTCTTAGATCACCTCTACTGATCCACCGGCAGCTTCGATCGCTTCCTTAGCTGCAGAAGAAAACTTGTTAGCTTTCACAGTAAGTTTGTGATCGACGTTTCCTTTCGCCAATACTTTGACTCCGGATTTTTTGTTTTTGATTACTCCTGATTCAACAAGCAATTCTGGAGTAACTTCTGTTCCTTCTTCAAAACGGTTCAATGTGTCTAAATTGACAATTGCGAATTCTTTACGGTTGTAGTTTGTAAATCCACGTTTTGGTAAAGTTTGGAATAATGGCGTTTGGCCACCTTCAAAACCTAAACGTGTTCCACCACCTGAACGCGCTTTTTGTCCTTTTTGACCACGACCGGATGTTTTACCGTTACCAGAAGATGATCCACGACCAACACGGTTACGTGATTTGCGTGATCCTTCTGCAGGTTTTAATTCATGAAGTTTCATAAATCTTGGCACCTCCTTTGGTTAGACTCTTTGCTCATTAAACTTCTTTAACATCGACTAAATGAGCGATATGCTTAATTGCGCCTCGTACTGCATCATTGTCAGGTCTTACGACTGACGAATTTGTTTTTCTAAGACCCAGCGATTTAACTACCTGGTGTTGTTTTTGAGGACGACCAATTAAACTGCGTTTTAATGTTATTTCCAAGTTTGCCATTGTGTCATCTCTCCTTATCCAAGTAATTCTTCAACGGATTTCCCGCGAAGTTTTGCTACGTCTTCTGCACGTTTCAGCTGATTGATTCCATCGATCGTTGCACGAATCATGTTGATCGGCGAACTAGATCCGACAGATTTGGAAGAAACGTCTTGTACGCCGGCTAATTCTAAAATCGCACGTACTGGACCACCAGCAGAAACTCCTGAACCGGCTGTAGCAGGTTTCAGAATGATATTACCGCCACCGTGACGTCCAATGACTTTGTGTGGCAATGTCGTTCCTACGATCGGTACTTCGACCATATTTGTTTTAGCAGCTTCGATCGCTTTACGGATCGCTTCAGGAACTTCCTGAGCTTTACCTGTACCAAAACCGACATGTCCGTTTCTGTCTCCAACAACGACTAAAGCAGCAAAACGAAGACGACGTCCACCTTTAACAACTTTAGTTACACGGTTGATTTCAACAACGCGATCTTCAATATCTAATTTAGATGCATCAATATGAGTTGTCATGTACTGTTATTCCTCCTTTTCTCTAGAATGATAGTCCGTTTTCACGAGCTGCGTCTGCTAATGCTTTCACGCGTCCGTGGTACTGATATCCTCCACGGTCAAAAACAACGACTGAAAGGTCTTTGTCTTTAGCACGTTTAGCTATCAATGCGCCTACTGCAGCAGCTTCTTCAACTTTCGAATCGCCTGAAACGTCAGTATCTAAGGAAGATGCACTTGCGAGCGTTACACCCTCTACATCATCAATTAATTGAGCGTAGATGTTTGTGTTCGAACGGAACACACTCAAACGCGGGCGCTCAGCAGTACCAGAAAGATTTCTGCGGATGCGTTTATGTCTTTTTTGACGTAATTTGTTTTTATCTGGTTTTGTTATCACAATTGTCACCTCTTTATTCAAGATTCTCATTTAAATGAGATCATCAGGTTTGTGGTAAAAAGTGAAGCAGAACGTTATAACATAAAGCTATAATGTTCTCTTTCAGCTTATTATTTACCCGTTTTACCTTCTTTACGGCGTACGTTTTCGCCTCTATAGCGGATCCCTTTACCTTTATAAGGCTCTGGTGGGCGTACGGCACGAATATTGGCAGCCAAAGCGCCAACTTTTTCTTTGCTTGCACCTTTAATAGAAACAACAGTGTTAGATGGTACATCAACTGTTAATCCTTCGATTTCTTCAAATTCAACTGGATGTGATAGTCCAACGTTGATGACTAATTTGTTACCCTGTTTTTGTGCACGGTAACCAACACCATTGAATTCAAGAACTTTTTCAAAACCGACAGTAACACCTTCGACCATGTTGTTCACAATAGCGCGAGTTGTTCCGTGGATAGTACGACTTGCTTTTGATTCGTCAGGTCGTACAAATGTCATTTGATCATCTTCAACTTTAACATCAATAATAGGGCTGATTTCACGGCTCAATTCTCCGTTTTTCCCTTTAACTGTAATTACGTTACCGTCGATGTTGACATCAACACCTTCAGGAATCGTAATTGGTTGTTTTCCGATACGGCTCAAAGTCCGGCACCTCCTTCATCTATCTTAACTCATTACCAAACGTAAGCGAGTACTTCTCCGCCGATATTTTTAGCACGAGCTGTTTTGTCTGTGACAACACCTTCTGATGTAGAAACAAGAGCTATTCCTAGTCCGTTCAACACTTTAGGCATTTCTTCTGCGTTAACATAAACGCGCAATCCTGGTTTTGAGATACGTTTCAAGCCAGTGATGACACGTTCGTTGTTCTGACCATATTTCAAGAAAATGCGGACGATGCCTTGTTTGTCATCTTCCACGAATTCAACATCCTTGATGAAACCTTCTGATTTCAGGATATCGGCCATACCTTTTTTCAAGTTAGAAGCAGGAATTTCCACTTTCGTATGACGAGCGTTGTTAGCGTTACGAATACGAGTTAAGAAATCTGCGATTGGATCTGTCATGACCATTCGTTGTAGCCTCCTTTGCGGCAAGTTTTCGTTTTGTTTACCAGCTTGCTTTTTTCAAGCCTGGAATTTGACCTTTATAAGCTAGCTCACGCAAGCAAATACGGCATAATTTGAATTTTTGATATACAGCATGTGGGCGTCCACAACGTTCACAGCGGGTATACTCATGTGTCGAAAACTTGGCTGGTTTTTTGTGTTTTAGCAATCATTGATTTTTTAGCCATTTTTACAATTACCCTCCTAACAGGTAGTTTAGGTTATTTCTGGAACGGCATTCCCAATTGTCCAAGTAATTCACGAGCTTCTTCATCTGAGTTAGCTGATGTAACGATGACAATATCCATACCGCGAACTTTGTCCACATCATCATAATCGATTTCAGGGAAAATAAGCTGCTCTTTGATTCCCAGCGTGTAGTTTCCACGTCCGTCAAACGCATTTTTGCTTACTCCACGGAAGTCACGTACACGAGGTAATGAAACAGTAACTAATTTATCAAGGAAATCGTACATACGATCACCGCGAAGGGTTACTTTCGTACCGATCGGCATGCCTTCACGTAAACGGAATGCAGCGATGGATTTCTTAGCACGCGTGATCACTGGTTTTTGTCCAGAAATAAGTGTTAATTCTTCTACTGCTTTATCTAAGTTCTTTGTGTTTGATACAGCTTCACCAACACCCATGTTGATAACGATCTTTTCAACTCTTGGTGCTTCCATGATTGAACTGTAATCAAATTTTTCAACTAATGATGAACGTACATCACTGTTATATTTTTCTTTAAGGCGTGTCATAAATGAATGCCCTCCTTTCCTACTTTGATTTAAAGTGTCTCGCCAGATTTTTTAGCGTAGCGAACTTTCTTGCCATCTTCAACTTTATAACCTACTCGAGTAGATTCATTTGTCTTAGGATCGATCAGTTGAACATTAGAAACGTGAATTGGTGCTTCTTTTTCAACAATTCCGCCTTCTTGTCCCATACCAGTAGGACGGGTATGTTTTTTCATGATGTTGAGTCCTTCAACAATAACTTTGTTCTGTTTAGGCATAGCAGCTAATATCGTGCCTTCTTTGCCTTTATCTTTACCGGCTATTACTTTGACTTTGTCTCCTGTTTTTACAAACATTCTCTAGCGCACCTCCTTATGACGTTTATCGGAATTACAGAACTTCCGGAGCTAACGAAACAATTCTCATAAAGTTATTCTCACGTAATTCACGAGCAACTGGTCCGAAGATACGTGTTCCACGTGGTGCTTTGTCTTCACGAATGATTACACAAGCATTTTCGTCAAATTTGATATAAGAACCATCTGGACGTCTAGCGCCAGATTTAGTACGGACGATTACTGCACGAGCAACGTCCCCTTTTTTAACAACGCCGCCTGGTGTAGCATGTTTAATAGAAACAACGACTTCGTCACCAATATTTGCAGTTTTGGCTCCTGAACCGCCTAAAACTTTGATGACAAGCACTTCACGTGCTCCAGAGTTGTCAGCGACTTTCATACGACTTTCTGTTTGAATCACGTTAGGATCCTCCTTTCAAACTCACGATAAAGATTACTTCATCGCTGTGTAGCTCCCGGTTCCCCGGATCTTATTATAATTGTACTGATTCTTCAACCACTTCTAATAAACGGAAACGTTTATCTTTAGATAATGGACGAGTTTCCATGATTTTAACAACGTCGCCAGTTTTAGCAGTATTGTTTTCATCATGTGCTTTAAATTTAGTTGAGTATTTAATACGTTTCTTGTATTTAGGGTGCTGTTTCTGCGTTGCGATTTCCACCACGATGGTTTTATCCATTTTGTCAGAAGTTACTTTGCCCTGATACACTTTACGATCGTTACGTTCAGCCATTTTCTAGCCTCCTTTGAATAAGCTATTACACTATCCTCTTACTATGCCATTTCAGCTTGGCGCAAAACAGTTTTAACACGCGCGATATTCTTACGTACCTCACTGATACGAGCGGTGTTTTCTAATTGTCCAGTAGCTAATTGAAAGCGTAAGTTAAACAGCTCTTCTTTGAATTCTGCTTCTTTTTCTATTAATTCAGTAGTGGATAAGCTTTTTAATTCATTAGCCTTCATTTGAGTCACCACTTTCTTCACGAGTTACTACTCTAGTTCTAACCGGTAGTTTGTGTGAAGCTAAACGCAAGGCTTCGCGAGCGACTTCTTCAGATACGCCACCGATTTCAAACATGATCTTACCACGTTTGACAGGTGCTACCCAGCTCTCAGGAGCTCCTTTACCAGAACCCATACGAACACCAATTGCCTTAGCTGACACTGGTTTGTGAGGGAAAATTTTGATCCATACTTTCCCACCACGTTTCATATAACGAGTCATCGCTATACGAGCTGATTCGATTTGTCTGCTTGTGATCCAGACAGAGTCTATTGCCTGCAGTCCGTATTGACCGTATGCAATCTCTTTGCCGCCTTTAGCTTCTCCACGCATTTTACCACGGAATTCGCGACGGTGTTTTACACGTTTTGGTACTAACATTGGTTATTTCCCTCCTTTCTTATCTTCTCGAACTTCGGGAAGAACTTCTCCTTTATAGATCCATACTTTGATTCCGATTTTACCGTAAGTTGTGTCGGCTTCTTCGTTAGCATAGTCGATATCTGCACGAAGTGTGTGCAAAGGAACGGATCCTTCTGCAAAGCTTTCGCTACGGGCAATATCTGCTCCGTTCAAACGACCGGCTACCATTGTACGAACACCTTTAGCACCTGAACGCATTGTGCGCTGGATTGACTGCTTCTGTGCACGACGGAATGAAATACGGTTTTCAAGCTGTTCAGCAATACTTTTAGCGACTAGTGTAGCATCCATGTCTGGACGTTTGATTTCAACGATGTTGACGTGAACACGTTTGCCAGTCAAGTTGTTTAAACCATTTCTTAAAGAGTCAACTTCTGATCCGCCTTTACCAATGACCATTCCTGGTTTGGCAGTATGGATTGATACGTTGATTCTGTTTGCTGCACGTTCGATTTCTACACGAGAAACAGAGGCATCACTTAGTTTTTTAGCAATGTACTCACGAACAGCAAGGTCTTCATGTAATTTGTCTGCAAAATCTTTTTCTGCGTACCATTTAGCGTCCCAATCTTGGATGACGCCGACACGCATACCATGAGGATTTACTTTTTGTCCCACTGATTACCCCTCCTTCTTCTCTGTTACCACGATCGTAATGTGGCTTGTTCGTTTGTTTATACGTGAAGCTGCACCTTTAGCACGTGGACGGAACCTTTTTAAGGTTGCTCCTTCATTTACATAGGCTTCGCTTACGACTAATTCTTCAATATCCATATCGTAATTGTGTTCAGCATTTGCAATTGCTGACATCAAAACTTTTTCTACCGCTTCCGCTGCTCCTCTGTTAGTGAAGCGAAGGATAGAAATAGCTTCTGCAGCACTTTTCCCTCTGATGGTATCAACAACCATACGTGTTTTACGTGGTGCGATGCGAACCGTTCGAGCAGTTGCTTTTGCTGCTGTTACTGTTTCTGCCATGAATGTATCCTCCCTTCGCTATTAACGTTTCGTAGTGCGGTCGTCTTTGCCGTGTCCGCGATACGTTCTTGTTGGTGCAAATTCACCTAGTTTGTGTCCGACCATGTCTTCTTGAACATAGACTGGCACATGCTTTCTTCCATCATATACGGCAATGGTATAACCTACAAAGTTCGGAAAAATAGTTGAACGACGTGACCATGTTTTGATTACACGTTTGTTGTTTTCATCCATTTCGCGAACTTTTTTCATCAAATGATCATCGACGAAAGGTCCCTTTTTCAAACTACGGCTCATGTATTGCCCTCCTCTTCGGGTTTACCCCATAATATTACTTTTTGAATCAATTATTATTCTGATTATTTTTTCTTAGTTTTACGACGACGTACGATAAGCTTATCTGAACGATTCTTACCATTACGTGTTTTCTTACCAAGCGTCGGTTTACCCCATGGTGACATTGGGCTTGGACGACCGATTGGCGCTTTACCTTCACCACCACCGTGCGGGTGATCGTTAGGGTTCATTACAGAACCACGAACTGTTGGGCGTTTGCCTTTCCAGCGGTTACGTCCGGCTTTACCGATGTTGATCAGTTCATGCTGTTCGTTACCAACTGTACCGATTGTTGCGCGGCAGCTAGCCAGGATCATGCGAGTCTCGCCTGATTCCAAACGAACAAGAGCGTATTTGCCTTCTTTACCTAACACCTGAGCTGATGTTCCGGCTGAACGAACCAGTTGTCCGCCTTTGCCAGGTTTCAGTTCAATGTTGTGTACCACAGTACCAACAGGGATATCAGTTAATGCAAGAGCGTTCCCTACTTGGATATCTGCATCCGGACCTGAGTAGATGTCTTGACCTACTTCGATTCCTTTAGGTGATAGGATGTAAGTTTTTGTTCCATCTTCATATTGGATCAATGAGATATTAGCGGAACGGTTTGGATCATATTCGATCGTTTTAATAATACCGCGAACGTCATCTTTCTGACGTTTGAAGTCGATCACACGATATTTGTGCTTGTGGCCTCCGCCTTGATGACGGACAGTGATTTTACCAGCATTGTTACGTCCGGCACGTTTGGGGTTCGGTTTCAACAAGCTCTTTTCAGGCTTATTTGTAGTGATTTCAGCGAAATCTGACCCTGTCATGTTACGACGTCCGTTAGTGGTAGGTTTGTATGTCTTAATTGCCACGTTATTCCCCTCCTTGTTTAACTATTTTTCGTGAAACTGATTTAATCTTTATTCTTCGTCTCCGAACAATGCAATATCATTTGATTCAGCTGTTAAAGTCACGATCGCTTTGCGGCGTTTTTTGGTGTGACCTTCATAACGTCCCATACGCTTAGGTTTGGGAGCTGTGTTGATAACGTTGACTTTGTCAACTTTTACATCGAAAAGTTCTTCGACTGCTTTTTTGATATGAGTTTTTTTAGCGCGAACACTCACTTCGAATGTGTACTTTTTGTTTTCCATAGCATACATAGAAGCTTCTGTAATGATCGGGCGTAAGATTATGTCACGTGCATCCATTATTGAAGAGCCTCCTCTACTTTTTCCAGAGCAGCCTTCGTTAAGATAAGTTTGTCATGCGAAACAACATCCAGCACAGATACATTGTTAGGAGCTACAACTTTCACTCCAGGAATGTTACGTGCAGATAGTTTTGCAAAATCGTTACCCTCTTCTAAGACAACTAATGCTTTTCTGTTTACTTCCAGACTTCCAAGCATAGCTCTGAACTCTTTCGTTTTTGGTGCGTCGAAGCTTAAACCGTCTAATACGATGATGTCATCGCCTGCTGCTTTGGCAGATAACACAGATTTGATTGCTAAACGACGAACTTTTTTCGGTAGCTTATATGCGTATGAACGTGGTGTCGGTCCGAAGACTGTACCACCTCCACGCCATTGTGGTGAACGGATAGAACCCTGACGCGCACGTCCAGTTCCTTTTTGACGCCATGGTTTGCGTCCTCCGCCACGTACTGCGCTACGGTTTTTTACTGCGTGTGTACCTTGTCTCAATGAAGCGCGTTGCATAGTGATTGCATCAAAAACAACATTTTCGTTTGGTTCGATCCCAAAGATCGCATCGTTCAATGATACTTCACCATTTTGCGTTCCGTCTTGTTTAAATAACGTTACAGTTGGCATTCTGCTAGTCCTCCCTTCCTAATCTATTACTTGCCGCTTTTTACTGCAGCTTGTATTTGTATAAGTGATTTTTTAGCACCTGGGACATTACCTTTGATCAGAAGTACGTTGCGGTCTGTATCGACACGAACCACTTCAAGGTTTTGTACAGTCACTTTGTCTCCGCCCATACGTCCGGCTAATTTCTTGCCTTTAAATACGCGTCCGGGATGAGTAGCCATACCCATTGAACCAGGACGACGGTGATAACGAGATCCGTGAGTTTCAGGTCCGCGGCTTTGGCCGTGACGTTTGATAACCCCTTGGAATCCTTTACCTTTTGACGTTCCTGTGACATCAACGATGTCGCCTTGTGCAAATGTGTCTACTTTAATTTCGTTTCCAACTTCGACGTCCCCTAGCTCAGCATCTCGTAATTCTCGAATGAAGCGCTTAGGAGCCGTGTTAGCTTTTTTAACATGACCTCTTGCCGGTTTGTTAGATAAAACTTCACGTTTATCTTCATACCCTAATTGAACAGCGTTGTAACCGTCCGTTTCAGCGTTTTTAACTTGTAATACTACGTTAGGCTGAACTTCGATCACTGTAACAGGCATCAATTCCCCTGCTTCACTGAAAATTTGAGTCATTCCGACTTTTCTTCCTAAGATTCCCTTGGTCATGAGTACACCTCCGTTATTATGATTTTTTATTTATTATAATTTGATTTCAATATCTACGCCTGACGGTAAGTCAAGTTTAGTTAATGCGTCAACAGTTTTAGCTGTCGGGTTCAAAATGTCCACAAGACGTTTGTGTGTGCGCATTTCGAACTGTTCGCGTGAGTCTTTGTATTTGTGCGGTGAACGGATAACTGTGAACAGTTTGCGTTCAGTCGGCAATGGAATTGGACCGGATACTTCTGCCCCAGTTCTCTTTGCTGTTTCCACAATTTTGTCTGCTGATTGATCAAGTACGCGATGTTCGTAAGCTTTCAAACGAATACGAATTTTTTGTTTCGCCATGATATTTCCCTCCTTCGCTTATTTTAAAAATAAACCTAGCTCCACGAAAATTTCCAACGACCCTCCATGGCAATGCAGCCGGGTGTGTCGCAACCTCTCGCTTCCTAGCCTTGGTTCCGTGAATTACCCTCCCCCTCTGAATGGCAGGCAAGACCTTGACGGCATGCTTTTATCCAGAAAAGTCCTGTCACTCACAGACACCTTTACAAGTATACAGACAATGACTGATATAATCAAGTCTTTTTTCTTTATAAATCAAAATTAAATTCTGAATGATGATTTTTGTCTTCCCTCTATATTATATATGTACGAACACGCTGCTTTTACAGTTTTCACTCGTCATTTATCTGCCGTGTCATTGTCTGTCAGATTGCTAAATCGTTGAGTTATCGCGGCATTCTCTATACAATAAACTAAACAGACATAATAGATTCTGTTATTTTTACATTCATCAATAACCTATCACTAACCAGACTATAACCGGAGGAGGGAACGATATGCCATTTTATCAGGAGACACATCTGTCTATCGAAAAGCTTCATACGCTGATCGATACCGTTGACCGCATCGTCATCGGCAAGAAAGATGTGACCAGGCTGACGATCGTCGCCATGCTTGCCGGCGGTCATGTATTGTTCGAAGACATCCCCGGGGTCGGCAAGACACTGCTTATACGAACCATTGCCAAATGTCTGGATGCAGACTTCGCCCGTATCCAGTTCACCCCTGACCTCATTCCTTCTGACATTATCGGCTTTTCTGTTCCCGATGCAGACGGCACCTTATTCAATTTTCGCAAAGGCCCTATTTTCAATCAGCTTCTGCTGGCGGATGAAATCAACCGGACCTCGCCGCGAACCCAGGCTGCCATGCTTGAAGCCATGTCCGAAAAACAGGTGACCTTGGACGGCAGGACACACCGTCTGCCCAATCCTTTTTTGTCCTGGCCACGCAGAACCCGATCGAATATAAAGGGACTTACCCTCTTCCGGAAGCTCAGCTGGACCGTTTTCTTTTTCAGTTGTCTATCGGTTACCCGAATGCCGAGCAGGAAGTCCAGATGCTGGCGGCACCTGATCAGCAGAAAGAAGTACAAAAGCTGACGCCCGTCATGTCTATCGAAGAATTTCTGACATTGAAAGATACTGTCGAACATATCCATGTCGAGGAAGCGCTGCTCAAGTATATCGTCTCTCTGGCTCTTCTGACGCGTAATCATCCTGCAGTCAGACTGGGGATCAGTCCGCGGGGCAACCAGTTTGCGCTTGCTTCCGCGCGGGCCCATGCACTGCTCGCCGGCCGAGATTATGTTATTCCCCAGGATATCCTGGACATTCTCAAACCGTTATACCGGCATCGGCTGCTGTTTGAGAATCATTTAAGCCTGGAAGAAACAGACAGCTTTATCGATCAGCTGACTCAGGAACTGATGATCCCGACCCAGACCAGGTTCAGACGATGAGCAGAGCTTTGCGTATCCTAAGACATTTCTGGTTTCTTTTCGTTTACCTGGCTGTCACTGTCTACATGCTCATTTTCCCCGCGACAGCTTCCTGGTATGTTTTCTACGCATTTACCCTCTGGATCTTTCTGTCCTTTTTTTCAACACGCCAGTCTTATCATCTCACTCACATGGACCGTTCGAGGACGGAAGACAATCAATATGCTTTCTTTTATTATCGAAAACAAAAGCAGGACCCCCTATTTTGTATCAGCTGTAAAGATCACGATGCTGATGCCTCATGTCCGGCAGACCGATCACGTTTCGGTCCTGTTCAACCGAAAGATAGCGAGTCGTTTTCACTCAGTCCCTCTCCCCAGAGGCCATCATGACAGACTTACGCTTGATATCACAAGTACCGGTCTGTTCGGAGTATGGAAAAGGCACACACGGCTGACCGTGCCTGTCGCTATCGATATTTTTCCGCATCTTTTGACGAAGACTGAACGGGAAAAGCTCATGTACACGATCGATCCCCGCTTCTCCCGCCCTTCCCGCTCATTCGAACACGATTACTATATGAACGAACTGAGATCCTTTCAGAATCGGGATACGCTCTCCGGTATCGACTGGAAAGCCAGCCTCAAGCGCGGAGAGTGGATGGTCAAGGAGTATGAAACGGAAGAAGAGTCGCCCATCGCTCTTTACTTTCTGGGACTTGAGACGGACACTTTTGAAGCATTGCTCAGCCTGGCCTACAGCCTGCTTCAGGATCTGAAGGAAACTCAGAAAGTGAACATATACTTACTGGGGCGTTTCGGTGGAGAGATGAACGTAAAACAGACAGAAGACAGCTTCCTGACCATCGAACCGGCCGGTGACCAGAACGAACTTGCCCGGCTGTTTCGTCAGGTCACCGATAAAAAATCAAAGAAAATAATTGTCAGATCCCGAACGTTCACAGTACCCTTGCCCTCGTCTTCAGACTTTGACCACCACTATATCGACGAAGAACTCCTGGATCAGGTGAAAGGAGGAGAGTCAGACAATGATTACCGTCAAAGACAGACACAGTGCTCATTAATTTCCTGCTGCTCCTGATCCTGCACAGTTTTCTGCTGTTGCCCGTACTAAATCTGCTCATGGATATCAATAACATATACGGCAAAGGTCTACTGTTTTTCTTTTTCATCCTGACTCACCTGTCTGCCTTTCTTTTTAAAAAATGGTGGCTGTATTTAATGGTGCAGTTCAGTTTCTTCGTTATTTACATTTATATCCTCTTTCCCCCTGAAAACGATGCGCTGCGTTTCAGAAACTGGGTAGCTGAAACATGGTCGCTGGGAGCCCGGCAATGGGACGACCTTGTGGGAATCAGACTGGTCGATCTGCCTGTATTGCTGACAATGAGCGCTGTTTTTCTGCTCATAACCATTCTGACTTTCCTGCTGTTCAGATTTCATCTGGCTCTCCCGTCTTTGTTCGCCGGGCTTATCTATCTGATGGTCCTGCATACCTTTACTTCCCGACCCGTCTTGTCTTACCTGGTTTTTCTTACCGGTTTCGGTTTTCTGCTGATCGCTGTCTCTCAACTGATGCCCCGGTCTGACCCGTTCGCTTTCACTTGGAATAGTCTTGCCGTCATTCTTGCCATCCTGGTGTTGACTGGTCTCTCTTATGCTGCTTTGGATCCTCTGGAAAGAAGCCAGGAATGGGTCGAAACAAAGTCCAATGCCTATCAGAAGAGACTGGATGAAAGAGGGTTCTTTGACTGGATCAACGCGCGTACTGCCGGCTTAGGCTTCCGCCGGACCGGCATGGGCACGAATACGGACCGGCTGGGCGGACGGCTGCAGCAGGATTTTTCTTCAGTTTTCCGCGCCTATACCGAACGTCCGAATTACTGGAAGGTCATGAACCGGACAGAGTATACCGGTTTAGGCTGGAACAGTGAAAACAGCGCAGCGCCAGCGTTCCATCCCATCATCTTACACTTTCCGGAAAAATGACACCTTGAATGTGGACCTGATTTCAGACACACCGGACCCGGTCGACTCGTCATCTGAGACTCTGTCTGAAGCAAGACTCGAATGGTTCGACGAGCTGACCTACATCGCCTATCCTTATGGTCTCAGGGAGCTGGAACTGGATGAAACTGAAGCCGATCTTTCTCTGAAAATCAATGAGACGAGCAGTTACCTGACTGTTCAGAGTGAAACAGACGGGCCGGACGGCTATACCCTGACTTATGACAGAACCTTCCCTGACCGTTTGGAGGAAGAGGCGCTTCGCCTTGATGACGGCTGGCGGGAGACGCTGATCGCCACTTACCGGGAAGAGACGGCTGAACTCGAATCCGCAGATGAAATCGAAGATGATGACTTGTTTTATCAGTGGTTCGAACAGGAGCTCCAGCTTCCCACTGCATTGCCGCAGCGTGTGACTGAGCTCGCAGAAGAGATCACCGCAGGTCTGGAGACGGAATATGACATGGTCCGTGCCGTTGAGTCATACCTCAAGGAAGAAGGCGGCTACCGTTACAGTTTGCTTGATTCAGAAGACACCCCTCAAGGCGCTGACTATGTCGACCATTTTCTGTTTCGAATCCCAAGTCGGCTACTGCGACAACTTTTCAACAGCCATGACGGTCCTGCTCCGTACACTGGGCATACCGGCCAGATGGACGCGAGGGTTTACCCCGGTTCTCAGATCGTCACTGAAGGCGAAGACGTCCTACTTTCATCATTGATAATTCCAATGCCCATTCCTGGCCGGAAGTTTTTTTCCCAAGTTACGGCTGGGTTCCCTTCGAGCCGAGTCCCTCTTTTGCCAGTCCGGTCACCAACCACGAGCCCGTTGAAGCCATACGGGGCGAAACATACTCCTTTGACGATCAAGATACACTGGAAATCGATGAGGCGGAAAGAGAAGACACAGACGGTGACGAATCCGACGCACTGAACAGCGCCGACGAATTAGCCGGACTGGAAGGGCAGGAAGGTCCCGGACAAGCCGAAGACGCAGCTGACTCCTCCATCGGCCAGTCAGGAAGCCGACGCTTGCGCGCCATCCTATACCACGCCAGTCTGATTATCCGCAGTGACAGGCAGTCTCGTTCTTATTTTCAGATGGCGGCTGCTGCTGTGGCTGCCTCGTTTACTGATCAGTAAAGAGAAACTCTCCAGAAGACAAACATATCCTGGGTGATTTTGAAACTCTATCATTTGAAACACAAACCTGCAAAAGGTCAGACTGTCCAGATGTATATGAATGAGTGGAAACCATTCGTGCCGGAAAGCTCTGTGATCTTTGACCAGTTCACCGAACTTGCCGACCGGGCCTTTTATGGACCAGGAGGGGCATCAGCGGGACCTTTCGCGGGCAGTGAACGGACCGTAATGATCGAAATGCTCAACTTTTTCCCTTTTCTACCCCATATCGATGCTCGGCCGGGTCGGCATTTTATGACTATTAAATCAGCAAAAATATGCAGCGTACTGTTATTATGTAAAAACACTGACCGGGCCCCCCTGTACTGCGACGGGGGCCCGGTCAGTATTTTTCTAAAGTAGCTGCGATTTTGTCATAAACGTCAGCTGTTCAATCTTTTGTTCAGCGATAAGTCATTTCCACGATTAACATCAACCGCCGTCTATCCGCGTCCTTTTATCCGGACTTTTTCATACTGAGCAGAGTGATCGTGGCCAGGATCAGCCCCATGCCTGCCAGTTGGACGAGCGACAACAGATTGCTGAGAAAGACAACGCCGAATATGGACGCAGTCACCGGTTCGACCATCGCCACCATGGAAGCGGTCGACGGAGCGGTCCGGCGAAGGCCGATCACATAAATGATAAAGGAGATTCCGGCGCCGAGTACGCCTAAAAGCAGAAACCAGCCGATATCACTGCAAGTTCAGCACACTGACTGCTTCTTTGGTATCCATCAGCAAGAATAGAATGAAGACAGAATATCAGAAAGGCAGTCGACAGAGCGGCCGGTTGCCTCCCAATTTCAGACGCTTTCTTGAATCCGAAGATAAAAACAGCATATGAAATACCCCGCCCCTAGCCCTGCCGCTGTTCCAAAGAAAACTGCCCGACAGCGACTCAATGTCATAAGAACCTGTAAGCAGAACAATACCAAAAAGAACCGCCGCGATGCATCCCCATTTGAACCAGGTGGACTGTTCTATCCCCGCAACAAAAGAGGCTATAAGGACAAATACAGGGGCCGTATACATCAGCGTAGCGGCTACCGGAATGCTCGAGGCCTGAATGCTTAAAAAATATAAAGTGAAGTTTCCGGCAACTCCAGCACCCGCCAGAAGTGACCATAAATAAAAACGACTGGATTTAGTCAGATTCTGTCTGAAATGCGTCAGGAACCAGACAAAAAAACAGACCAACCCGACAGCGCCCCGGTAAAACGAGATCACGGTGGGACTCCAGTCTCTCTCCATCAATATATCGGCGATCCCTCCGCTGATCCCCCAGAATACTCCGGCCAGCATGACCAGACCGATACCCAAATACTTTTTCATGCTTTACCTCCAGAAAATAATCGTGTCTATTCACTATTTTATTTGCGCTTCAACTTACTATGCCATAAAAAGCCTAAGTCAATTATGCCTAGTCTTATTAAAAAATAAAGCAACACGCATCATGGATTATCAAACTCAGATTATTCTCCTTTTCTCGCTTACCAAAACAAACAGAAGAGGCCTCGAGTTCCCGGGGGCCTCTTTCATAAACTGGAAAAATCGGTATGAGTATGGTCCAAATACACTGCAACTCATAACGAAAAGGTCTAATCGCAATAAGTTTACCTTCAGAATCATTAAACTCATATCCGATTCTCACTAATCTTCACGAGCTGGCCTCTACCTCGCCAAAACTCATTCACTTTAACACTTAAAAAAACACCTGGAAGAAATCTTCCAGGTGTTTCAGTGTTTTAAAATTGTTCAAACAGTATCGAAATTATTCGATGATGTTTGTTACAACTCCAGCGCCTACTGTACGTCCGCCTTCACGAATCGTGAATTTAGTTCCGTCTTCAACAGCGATTGGAGCAATCAGTGAAACTGTCATGTTTGTGTTGTCGCCAGGCATAACCATTTCAGTACCTTCTGGCAAGTCGATAACACCAGTTACGTCAGTTGTACGGAAAAAGAATTGTGGACGATAGTTTGAGAAGAATGGAGTGTGACGTCCGCCCTCTTCTTTAGACAATACATAAACTTCAGCGTCAAATTTTGTATGTGGTGTGATTGAACCTGGTTTAGCTAAAACTTGTCCACGTTCGATATCATCACGAGACATACCACGTAAAAGTGCGCCGATGTTGTCGCCAGCTTCAGCGTAGTCTAATAATTTACGGAACATTTCTACACCAGTAACCGTTGTTTTAGCAGTATCTTTGATACCGATAACTTCAACTTCGTCACCAACAGAAACTTTACCAGACTCAACACGACCTGTAGCAACAGTACCACGACCAGTGATTGAGAATACGTCCTCAACTGGCATCATGAATGGACGGTCAGAGTCACGTTCTGGAGCAGGGATATAAGTGTCGACTGCTTCCATCAATTCAAGGATGTTTTCCTGATATGCTTCGTCGCCTTCTAAAGCTTTCAAAGCAGAACCGGAAACAACTGGAATGTCGTCGCCTGGGAAGTCGTATTCTGAAAGCAAGTCACGAACTTCCATTTCAACTAATTCAAGCAATTCTTCGTCGTCGACCATATCAACTTTGTTTAAGAAAACAACGATGTAAGGTACGCCAACTTGACGAGATAACAGGATGTGCTCACGTGTTTGTGGCATTGGGCCGTCAGCAGCAGAAACTACCAAGATAGCTCCGTCCATTTGTGCAGCACCAGTGATCATGTTTTTAACGTAGTCTGCGTGTCCTGGGCAGTCAACGTGTGCGTAGTGACGAGTATCTGTTTCGTACTCGACGTGAGAAGTAGAGATCGTGATTCCACGTTCTTTTTCTTCTGCAGCTCTGTCGATGCTGTCGTATGCTTGTGCTTCTGCATAACCTTTCTTAGCTAATACAGTCGTAATAGCAGCTGTCAATGTTGTTTTACCGTGGTCGACGTGTCCGATAGTACCAATGTTCATGTGTTGTTTAGTACGGTCAAATTTTTGTTTAGCCATTTTAAACATTTCCTCCTTAGGGTTCTGTTCTAATTTTTTTAAAATAGAAACGATTTTCTATTTCTATTTTCACTCATTCATTATACCGATAGACCGGTATAAAATCAATATATAGCAGAGGCACAGTCAGTCAAAAGAATCCATTCAGAGACCCTGACTGAGTGCGGCTTTCAGATTCAACTCTGAATTAAGCTTCTCCACCATTTTTCTTGATGATTTCTTCAGCAATGCTCTTAGGCACTTGTTCGTAGTGGTCAAACTGCATTGTAAATGTTCCGCGACCTTGTGTAGCAGAACGTAATGACGTTGCATAACCGAACATTTCAGATAAAGGAATGAATCCTTTAACGATTACTGCGTTACCACGTTGAGTAGATCCTTCGATGTTTCCTCGACGTGCTGAGATATGACCCATGATATCACCCATGTAATCTTCTGGAACTGTGATTTCAACAGCCATCAGAGGTTCAAGGATAACAGCACCGGCTTTTTTAGCGGCATTTTTAAGTGCCAGTGACGCTGCTACTTTAAACGCCGTCTCGTTTGAGTCGACATCGTGGTATGATCCGTCATAAAGTTTAGCTTTCACGTCAACTAATGGATAGCCCGCTAAGACACCATTGTCAAGTGACGCTTCCAGACCAGCTTTAACAGCAGGGATGTATTCACGAGGAACAACACCACCAACGATAGCATCTTCAAATTCGAAGCCTGCTCCTTCTTCATTCGGTGTGAATTCGATCCATACGTGACCGTATTGACCTTTACCACCGGACTGACGAACGAACTTACCTTCGGATTCAACTTGTTTCGTGAATGTTTCACGGTAAGATACTTGTGGAGCTCCTACATTAGCTTCAACTTTGAATTCACGTTTCATACGGTCAACGATGATGTCCAGGTGAAGCTCGCCCATACCGGCAATGATAACTTCTCCAGTTTCATGATCCGTTTCTGCACGGAACGTAGGATCTTCTTCAGCCAGTTTCTGAAGGGCTAAGCCCATTTTGTCCTGGTCAGCTTTAGATTTTGGTTCGATGGCAACTTGGATAACCGGTTCAGGGAATTCCATTGATTCAAGAATCACTGGATGTTCCAGGATCGCATAAAGTATCGCCTGTTGACGTGTCTTTAAGTCCAACAGCCGCCGCGATGTCTCCAGAGAACACTTCAGGAATCTCTTCACGAGAGTTCGCATGCATCTGCAGGATACGACCGACACGTTCACGGGAATCTTTTGTTGCGTTAAGGATATAAGAACCTGATTCCAATGTACCGGAGTACACACGGAAGAATGTCAGACGACCAACATATGGGTCTGTCATAACTTTAAAGGCTAAAGCAGCAAAATGCTGGTCATCGCCCGCTTCAACTTTAACTTCAGCTTCAGGGTTTCTTTGTTCGTGTCCAACAATGGCACGTACATCAAGCGGTGATGGCAGATAATCGATAACAGCATCTAAAAGGAGTTGTACCCCTTTGTTTTTAAAGGCAGAACCGACAAGCACTGGGTAGAATTCTACACTCAATGTTGCTTTACGGATTCCATCTTTTAACTGTTTGTTAGAGATTTCTTCGCCTTCAAGATACTGCATCATGAGCTCTTCGTCCATTTCTGCAACACCTTCGACTAACTTCGTACGCCATTCATTAGCTAATTCAACCATGTCTTCAGGAATATCAATCTCATTGATTTCAGTTCCCAAATCATTTCCGTACATCCAAGCTTTCATTTCAACTAAGTCGACAATACCTTTGAAGTCATCTTCGGCACCAATCGGAAGTTGGATCGGATGGGCATTAGCCTGCAGACGGTCATGCAGCGTTTCATTCGAGTGCAGGAAGTCTGCACCGATTTTGTCCATTTTGTTTACAAAAACAATACGCGGTACGCCATAAGTCGTTGCCTGACGCCATACTGTTTCTGTCTGTGGTTCAACACCTGACTGTGCATCTAAAACGGCTACCGCACCATCAAGTACACGCAGTGAACGTTCAACTTCAACTGTGAAGTCCACGTGTCCTGGAGTGTCGATGATGTTTACACGGTGGTCGTTCCATTGAGCTGTTGTCGCAGCAGACGTGATCGTGATTCCACGTTCCTGTTCTTGCTCCATCCAGTCCATTTGTGACGCACCTTCGTGAGTTTCACCAATTTTATGGATTCGGCCAGTGTAATAAAGGATACGCTCAGTCGTTGTTGTTTTACCAGCATCGATATGCGCCATGATCCCGATATTACGTGTTTGTTTTAGAGGAAATTTTCTCTTGGCCACTAATCATTACACCTCTCTTAAATAAATTCACTTCATTCTTTTATGAAGACGGATATTGTATCATCAGATGAATCCCACTGACTTCCTATCAGATAGAAAGTCAGCAAAATGATCATCTTACCAGCGGTAGTGAGCAAACGCTTTGTTTGCTTCTGCCATACGGTGGATTTCTTCGCGTTTACGGACAGCAGCACCAGTGTTGTTGGCTGCATCCATGATTTCTTTAGCTAAGCGGTCGACCATGGTGTTTTCACCACGAAGACGAGCGTAGTTAACTAACCAGCGTAACGCAAGAGTTGTACGACGGTCAGGACGTACTTCTACAGGTACTTGGTAGTTGGAACCTCCGACACGACGAGCTTTAACTTCTAATACAGGCATGATGTTCTTAAGTGCTTGTTCAAACACTTCAATTGGATCATTGCCAGTTGTTTCTTTGATTTGATCAAATGCATCATACAAAATCGAAGATGCTTTCCCACGTTTACCGTCAACCATCAAGCGGTTGATCAAACGGGAAACCAATTTACTATTGTACATTGGATCTGGCAATACATCACGTTTTGCAACAGGACCTTTACGCGGCATTCAAATTCCTCCTTTCAAGAGATAATTATTTCAGATTTTTTTTAGTCTAGTTTCGTTCGGCAGTTCACCGCTCCATTGTTTAAATGTCGGGTTGAACTTAACGCCTCACTCCACTTCCTTTTTTATTTTGCGCGTTTTGTTCCGTATTTAGAACGGCTTTGCTTACGGTCAGATACTCCAGCAGTATCAAGAGCACCACGAACGATATGGTAACGTACTCCCGGCAAGTCTTTTACTCGACCGCCACGGATAAGTACCACGCTGTGTTCCTGCAGGTTATGTCCTTCACCCGGAATATATGCAGTCACTTCGATCATGTTAGATAAACGAACACGTGCATATTTACGTAACGCTGAGTTAGGTTTTTTAGGAGTCATTGTTCCCACACGAGTACAAACACCACGTTTTTGTGGAGAATATACCGTTGTCTGCTTGCGTTTTTGAGTGTTGTAACCTTTATTCAAAGCTGGTGATTCAGACTTGCTTACTTTGGATTTACGAGGTTTACGGATCAGTTGATTCATTGTAGGCATTTCATGTGTCCTCCCTTCATTCAAACTTAATTTCTTTTTAATTTCTAGACCCACACATCCAGGTGGTTCATTGAAAAGCAAAAAAGAATGATCGCATGCTTGATGCGAATCTTATGCATTCTCAGATACCTGAATATATGACTATAATGGCTTTTGTGCATCAGTCAGAACGACTGTTTTTCTTTTGAGCTGGACGAATCCAGAACAGGAATCTGTACACAAAAGCACCTATAGCATAATATCACGTGTAGAATTCAGTGTCAATAGATGACCTGATTTTTTTCAAAATATCAGGGTATCACAGAGCAGCTGACGCCGCTCTGTTTCCCTTTAAAGTTTATTGTTCTGTTTTTTCAGACTGCTTCTGTTCATCGGTGATACTATAAACGTTCTCGCTGACGACGCCGACTTCTTTGGGCTCCATGTCATTATACACTTTCATACCTGTTCCGGCTGGAATAGATTTACCGATAATAACATTTTCCTTGAGTCCGATAAGCGGATCATTTTTCCCTCTGATGGCAGCATCTGTCAGGATACGTGTCGTTTCCTGGAACGAAGCGGCAGATAAGAAACTGTTCGTTTCAAGCGACGCTTTCGTAATACCTAAGAGCACTGAACGGGCCGTTGCAGGAAGTCCTCCAGAAAGCAAAGTATCTTTGTTTGCCTGTTTGAAATCATCCACATCGATCAGGCTGCCCGGCAGGATATTGGTGTCACCCGGATCGAGAACACGAACTTTCTGCAGCATCTGACGCACCATGACTTCGATGTGTTTATCGCCGATTTCCACCCCTTGACTGCGGTAAGCATACTGTACCTCTTTCAGCAGATAATTCTGCAGTTTGATGACATCGCTGACTGCAAGGAGCTGCTTCGGATCGATCGACCCTTCATTGAAGGCGTCACCACGTTCAATGAAGCTTCCTTCTTTGACACGCATACGCGCATTACTTGGCACGGTGTAGGTACGTGTATCTGTTGCACCTTTCACTGTGATTTCTTTGGTTCTTTCGCCTGCTTTTTCATCGATCGAGATGACTTCACCGGTTACTTCAGTAATGACAGCCTGACCTTTAGGATGTCTGGCTTCAAAGATTTCCTGAACACGAGGAAGACCCTGCGTGATATCGTCACCGGCAACTCCGCCGGTATGGAAGGTACGCATCGTCAACTGAGTACCCGGTTCGCCGATAGACTGAGCTGCAATCGTTCCGACCGCTTCCCCGACTTCGACTTCACGTCCGGTAGCCAGGTTGCGACCGTAGCATTTCTTACATACACCGTGTTTGGCGTTACATGTGAAGGCCGAACGGATCGTGACCTGTTCGATACCTGAATCTACGATCTGTTTGGCCAGATCTTCAGTGATCAGTTCATTCTCGGCAACCATGACGTCTCCTGATTCAGGATGTCTGACGGTCTTGCGGGCATAGCGCCCGATGATACGCTCATCTAATGGTTCGATGATTTCATTGCCGTCTTTGATTGCTTCAACAGCCAGACCGCGTTTTGTGCCACAGTCTTCGTTACGGATAATGACATCCTGCGCCACATCGACCAGACGACGGGTAAGATACCCGGAGTCGGCTGTTTTCAGCGCGGTATCTGTCATCCCTTTACGGGCTCCGTGAGTCGAGATGAACATTTCCAGAACAGACAGCCCTTCACGGAAGTTCGAAGTGATCGGCAGTTCCATGATCCGTCCACTCGGCGCAGCCATCAGTCCACGCATACCCGCTAACTGGGTAAAGTTGGAGATGTTACCACGGGCACCGGAATCACTCATCATGAAGATGTTGTTGTGATTGTCAAGTGTAGTCATCAGGTGTTCCTGGATCGTGTCTTTGGTTTTAGTCCATACTTCGATGACAGCCGTATAACGTTCTTCTTCTGTTATCAGGCCACGTCGGTGTGAAGCATTGATTCGGTCCACCTGTTTGTGGGCCTGTTCCAGAATCTCTTCTTTTTCTTTAAGATCAGATATGTCGGCAATACCGACGGTGATTCCTGATTTCGTTGAGTAGCCGTATCCGAGGTTTTTCATCTTATCAAGCATCTTGGATGTTTCTGTGACCTGGAATCGTTTGAAGACTTCAGCAATGATACTGCTTAGGTTTTTCTTCTTGAACGGTTCAATGATCGGCATGTCACTGATATGTTCCCTGATGTTTGTTCCATAAGGGACGAAATACTTGTCCGGTGTCTGTTTTTCCAGATTTTCCGGAGTCGGTTCGTTCAAGTATGGAAATTCTTTTGGCATGATCTCATTGAAAATCAGTTTCCCGACAGTCGTGATCAGAAACTGGTCTTTCTGTGAATCTGTAAACGGTTTGTCCGGCAACGATGAAGCATGTACAGCGACACGCGAATGCAGGTGAACATAACCTGTCTGGTAAGCTTGAATAGCTTCGGCAGTACTTGAGAAAATCATGCCTTCGCCGATCTTGCCGACCACTTCCATCGTTAGATAATAGTTACCTAAAACCATATCCTGAGATGGTGTAACAACAGGTTTACCGTCTTTCGGATTCAAAATGTTCTGTGCGCCAAGCATCAGGATACGTGCTTCTGCCTGCGCTTCATCACTTAGCGGGACGTGAACAGCCATCTGGTCACCGTCAAAGTCGGCATTGTATGCTTCACAGACCAGCGATGCAGACGGATCGCTTTACCTTCAACGAGGACCGGCTCAAATGCCTGGATACCCAGTCTGTGAAGTGTCGGTGCGCGGTTAAGCAGGACCGGGTGTTCGCGGATGACGTCTTCCAGAACGGCCCATACTTCTTCATCCATACGCTCGACTTTACGTTTGGCGTTTTTGATGTTGTTGGCGATCTCTCTGGCGACCAGTTCGCGCATGACGAATGGTTTGAAGAGTTCAATAGCCATTTCTTTCGGCAGACCGCACTGATACATTTTCAGTGTCGGTCCGACAACGATAACGGAACGACCAGAATAGTCGACACGTTTACCCAGCAAGTTCTGACGGAAACGTCCCTGTTTCCCTTTCAGCATATGAGAAAGAGATTTAAGCGGACGGTTGCCCGGTCCGGTCACGGCACGGCCGCGACGGCCATTATCGACTAATGCATCGACGGCTTCCTGCAGCATGCGTTTTTCATTCTGAACAATGATATGCGGTGCGTTAAGATCCAGCAGGCGTTTCAGACGGTTGTTACGGTTGATGACGCGACGATACAAATCGTTCAGGTCACTTGTTGCGAAACGTCCACCTTCAAGCTGAACCATTGGTCATTAGTTCCGGCGGGATGATCGGCACAACGTCCATGACCATCCATGACGGGTCATTGCCTGAATTTCTGAATGCTTCCAGGATATCGAGACGGCGAATCGCACGGGTGCGTTTCTGACCCGTAGCCGATTGAAGCAGTTCTTTCAGCTCTTTGACTTCTTCGATCAGATCAACACTGTTGAGCAGTGACTTGATCGCTTCGGCACCGATATCTGCCTGGAATTTATTCCCGTACTGTGCACGGCGTTCACGGTATTCTCTTTCAGTCATCAATTGCTTTTTCTCGAGCGGCGTATCGCCTGGATCGATCACAACGTAGGAAGCGAAATAAATGATCTCTTCCAGCGCACGTGGTGACATGTCTAAAATCAGACCCATACGACTTGGGATGCCCTTGAAATACCAGATATGCGTGACCGGAGCAGCCAGTTCCAGATGTCCCATGCGTTCTCTACGGACTTTGGATTTGGTTACTTCGACCCCACAGCGGTCACAGACGATCCCTTTGTAATGGACACGCTTGTACTTGCCGCAGGCACATTCATAGTCTTTGGACGGTCCGAATATTCTTTCACAGAATAAACCGTCTTTTTCTGGTTTAAGTGTTCGGTAATTGATTGTTTCTGGTTTTTTCACTTCTCCATAAGACCAACTACGGATCTTATCTGGTGAAGCCAATCCGATCTGGATACTTTCAAATTTATTTACATCGATCAAAGGGGCTACCTCCCTTTAGTAGATTATGAAGCTGCCCTATGCTTCACGTATCTATTCCTCTATTTTTAGAACAGCTGAACGGGAGCCGGCTTTTCGGCCAGGCTCACATCCGGTCTGTCTGAGTTACTCTTGTTCCTGTTCCTGATCCTGTCCTTGCTGTTCCATACGTGCTGTTTCTTCTTCAGCTTTCTTGCGAGCCTCTTCAGCACGTTTTTCGTCCTGTTCTTTTTTCATTTTTTCCAACGAATCGATATTTCCGAAATCATCATCTTCATCTGTATCCTGAAGATCAATGTCTTCTTTATTGATATCCAGTACTTTCAGATCAAGTCCCAACGCTTGTAGTTCCTTGACGAGAACACGGAACAATCTCCAGGTACACCAGGTTTTGGAATGGTTTCGCCTTTGACGATGGCTTCGTATGTTTTCACTCGACCAACCACGTCATCTGATTTATAAGTCAGGATTTCCTGAAGGGTATAAGCGGCACCGTATGCTTCTAGTGCCCATACTTCCATCTCACCGAAACGCTGTCCACCGAATTGTGCTTTACCACCAAGCGGCTGTTGTGTAACAAGTGAGTATGGTCCGGTCGAACGTGCATGCAGTTTATCATCGACCATGTGGGCCAGTTTGATATAGTACATGACACCGACGGATACTTTGTTGTCGAATTCTTCGCCTGTACGGCCGTCATAGAGAACGGTCTTGGCATCGTCATCCATGCCCGCTTCTTTGATCGTTGCCCAGACGTCTTCATCTGTGGCACCGTCAAATACTGGTGTGGCCATGTGAATACCTAACTTGCGGGCGGCCATACCCATATGAAGTTCGATGACCTGCCCGATATTCATACGTGAAGGTACCCCGAGAGGGTTCAGCATGATATCCACAGGTGTACCGTCCGGCATGAACGGCATATCTTCCTCAGGGAGTATCAGGGATACAACCCCTTTGTTTCCGTGACGTCCGGCAAGTTTGTCGCCGACGTTGATTTTACGTTTCTGTACGATGAATACACGAACAAGATAGTTTACGCCTGGAGACAGTTCATCTCCGGATTCACGTGTGAAGATCTTGACGTCATGAACGATCCCGCCGCCCCCGTGTGCGACACGAAGTGATGTATCTCTGACCTCACGGGCTTTTTCACCGAAAATAGCGTGCAGCAGTTTTTCTTCTGCCGAAAGCTCGGATACGCCTTTAGGTGTTACTTTACCGACCAGGATATCTCCGTCGTGGACTTCTGCGCCGATGCGGTATGATTCCGCGGTCGTCCAGATTCTTCAGCGCTTCTTCGCTGACATTCGGCAGTTCGCGTGTGATTTCTTCAGGTCCGAGCTTGGTGTCTCTCGCTTCTGATTCGTGTTCCTCGATATGAATGGAGGTATAGACATCATCTTTGACCAGACGCTCGCTCATGATGATCGCATCTTCAAAGTTATATCCGTCAAAGGTTGTAAAGGCGATCAGCGGATTTTTCCCGATTGCCATTTCACCGTTTTCCATTGAAGGGCCGTCAGCCAGGATATCTCCTTTTTCAACCACTTCGCCGTGTTTTGCCAGTGCGCGCTGGTTGTAAGAGGTTCCGGCATTGGAACGTTTGAATTTGGCTATATGATATTTATCCAGTCCACCGTCTTCACGTCTGACACGGATCTGCTTCGCATCGACATACTCGACAGTACCCGAATTTTTGGCAATGATCGCAGCACCGGAATCAGCGGGCAGCTGTATGTTCCATACCTGTTCCGACAAGCGGTCCTTCCGGCTGGATCAATGGAACGGCCTGACGCTGCATGTTCGCACCCATCAAAGCACGGTTGGAGTCATCGTTTTCCAGGAATGGTATGCATGCCGTCGCTACCGAAACAACCTGTTTAGGCGAAACGTCCATGTAGTCCACTTTGGATACATCCAGTTCTTCATTATTGTTTTTTGTACGTGCCAGTACCAGATCATTTTTGAATGAGCCGTCTTCGTTAAGCGGCGCATTTGCCTGAGCGACAACGTAGAGATCCTCTTCGTCTGCAGTCAGGTAACTGATCTTCATCTGTAACACGGTGTGTTTTCTTGTCTACTTTACGGTAAGGTGTTTCGATAAAGCCGAATTCATTGATTTTTGCATAAGATGACAGGCTGTTGATCAGCCCGATGTTTGGTCCCTCAGGCGTTTCGATCGGACACATACGGCCATAGTGGGAATAGTGAACGTCCCTGACTTCATAGCCGGCACGGTCACGAGTCAAACCGCCGGGCCCCAAGGCTGACAGACGTCTCTTGTGCGTCAGCTCGCCCAGAGGGTTCGTCTGATCCATGAACTGTGACAGCTGAGATGATCCGAAGAACTCTTTGATCGAAGCAACGACCGGACGGATATTGACCAGCTGCTGCGGTGTTGTCGTAGACGGTGTCCTGAATAGACATACGCTCGCGCACCACACGTTCCATACGGGACAAGCCGATACGGAACTGATTCTGCAGGAGTTCGCCGACAGAACGAATACGTCGGTTTCCTAAGTGGTCGATATCATCGGTTTCGCCGACGCCTTCTTGAAGATTGAAGAAATAACTCATCGATGCAATCACGTCTGCAGGAATGATGTACTTCACTTCTTTGTCCGGACGGTTATTGCCGATGACGTGAATGACACGTTCGCTGTCCTGCGGTGCATAGACTTTCACGATCTGCAGTTCGATCGGCTCGGGCACGACGCCATCATCTGATGGATGCAGCGTGACGTGGTTAAGCCCATTATCGAGATGCGGGCCTAATTCGTCCATGACTTCGCGAGTGATCAGCGTGCCTTCTTTAGCCAGGAGTTCTCCCGTTTCACCGTCAACAAGCGATTCTGCCAGAGTAAGTCCCATCAGGCGGATTTTCAGGTCAAGTTTTTTATTCATTTTATAGCCGGCCGACACGTGCCAGATCATAACGCTTTAGGATCAAAGAAACGTGTAGTCAGCAGGCTGCGTGATGAATCAGCAGTCTTTGGTTCGCCCGGACGCAGACGTTCATAGACGTCTTTCAGCGCTTCTTCGACACGAGAGTCGGAGATGTTTTTGTGCACGTCTTTTTCAAGTGTTGCGGACAAGCTTTCATTGGATCCGAAAATATCCAGGATCTCATCGTCCGATCCGAACCCTAAGGCACGAACAAGAACACTCAATGGGATTTTACGCGTACGGTCGATACGTACATTGGATAAGCCTTTGGAATCTGTTTCGTGTTCCAGCCAGGCCCCACGGTTAGGGATAACGGTCGAGCCGAACCCTTCCATGCCGTTCTTCTCAACTTTAGGATGGAAGTAAACACCCGGTGAACGGACAAGCTGGGAAACGATGACACGTTCGGAACCGTTTATGATAAAGGTGCCCTGTTCAGTCATCAATGGGAAGTCGCCGAAGAATACTTCCTGCTCTTTTACTTCACCTGTGTCTTTGACAATCAGACGGAGCTTCACATATAAAGGTGCTGAATAGTTTGCGTCGTGCTGTCTTGCTTCGTCTACGGTGTATTTCGGTTCCTGGAACTGATAGTCGGTAAACTCCAGTGCCAGATTTCCGGAAAAGTCTTCTACAGGAGATATGTCTTTGAACATGTCCTTAAGTCCATCTTCCAAGAACCAGTCATATGAATTAGTCTGAATTTCGATTAAGTTTGGAAGTTCTAATACTTCACTGATTCGTGAATAACTTCTGCGTGTACGGTGCTTGCCGTATTTTACGTCTTGGCCTGCCAACCTCTTCACCTCATAAATAGTCACTAGTCGTCATAATCAGAAGCTTCTGGCCTGAGTCGGATCGTACATAATTTCAAGATTACAATCCGGTTACAATTATTACCATCCGATTAAACAGATGGGTTTTACCCTGTTTTAGGCCAAAAAAAAGACAAAAGATTAGTGAACGATACAGGTGTATTCATCACACATTCTTTTGTTTAGCTTCAGAAATCGCGTACGGACAATATTTCGCACGTGTTTCATTTTCATACTTTGTTTAGCGTCTATTAACTTTACAGTAAATGCCCACTATCGTCAAGGGGAAATCTGTATTTAATGCCTGCCTGCAATGATCGGTCTGATCAAGTCTTCTGAACACGTTCCTTGTACAAAAAAACTGCGACCCGCAGGCCGCAGTTTTTTCGATTTATTCCATCAGAATTTTAGTTTTTAATTGCCTGCAGTACCCAGTAGCCCTTGTCCAGGCCGATGCGTTCCACATTCCCAAAAACATCGATCATCTTTTGCCTGGCGCTTGGCGCACCCTGCTTTTTTCTGGATACGATGATCAGAATGCCCTGATCAGCCAGATGCTCATAGCGCGTCTGAAATGATCCGATGCACGACTTTCTTTCCTGCCCTTATCGGCGGATTGGAGATCACTGCACCAAAAGACTTTTCTTCAACATTCTCATATATTGAAGAAAGATAGATCTTCACATTTTTGACTGCATTTTCATCAGCATTTTTTCTAGCCAGGTTAAGGGCCCGTTCGTTGACATCCACCATCTCAATGTTCAACTGCGGGAAAGCTTTGGCTAAAGATAAGCCCACCGGCCCGTAGCCGCACCCCATATCCAGTACTTTTTCATTCGGGAATACAGAAGGGTCGATGGCGTCGATCATCACCCGAGAGCCGTAATCGACACGCTCTTTGGAAAAAACGCCTGAATCTGTGTAAAATTTCAACTTGTTTCCTTTTAAAGTGACTTCAAAGTTTTTTTCATTTTCTTTTGCATTCGGTTTGGATGTAAAATAGTGATCTGTCATTGTCGATGCCTCTTTCTGTTAGGTCTTTACCTAACAGTATACTATGCAGGCTTCAACACTACAATCATCTCTGTAATATACCGGCTGACGAAAAGGCTAGTTTACCGGCTCGTATTCAGCTTCATACTTTGAATCTGACGTCGACTCTCGTTCATATTCCACTTCATATGCCGGTTCTTCTTTAGGCAGGATCTGATTTAAAAGGATTCCTGTAATGGCACTCAGCGCTGTCCCGGACAGTGTTACTAGTCCGGCAATGTCGAACACCGCTCCGCCCAGACCAATGACCAGCATCGAACTGGCTATGATCAGATTTCTCGACTGATTGAAGTCCACTTTGTCTTCGATCATGACTTTGAGCCCGTTGCTGGCGATCACGCCGTAAAGCAGGATCGACATCCCGCCCGAGTGACAGCAGCCGGTATCGTTGAGATCGAAGCGCCGTAAACTTGCCCATGGAGCCTCAGAGCGATGGCAACGCAGGCCGGCGTTCCCGATGACGCTTGAGACCGATGCGATCCGGCGCCATCCCGATCACGCCGGTATTCTCGCCGTAGGTTGCATTGGCCGGTCCACCGAAGAAAGCCGATATCGCCGTGGCCGCCCCGTCACCGATCAGCGTGCGTTTCAGTCCCGGTTCTTCGCAGGAATTCGCGGTCACAAATCTCTGCCCAGTACCGGAAATGATCTCCGATGTGTTCGGCTACCGTTACCAGCACGATCGGAAGCAGCGCCCAGCTCTCAGGACCGAAGTAAAAGTTGTAGCTCTGGAACGTGTCTGTTTCAAAAGGCAGATACAATTCCGGAAGAGCGATCCAGCTCGCTTCCCTCACCGCCGTTAAAACCGACGACGCCAAGGTACTGCCGCAAGCAGAGGCAGGCGCACCGATGATCGCTGGACCAGGAAGGGTATGATCTTCAGGAAGCCTTTCGCCTCGGGATCGACGTTAAAGCCGCAATCAGGAAGGTCGTCACCGACAGCGATCCAGTCCGCCAGTCGGATCCCGGCAAACACAACCCGGCATTCTGGACAGCATTCGCCGCCAAGCCCCAGATCCGACTGACGACCGCCGCATCATCGGCCCGATGACGATCGCAGGCAGCAGCTTCGTCCACCCAGGACGTTCCGACAGCACGAACGTGAACGAGGCCGGCAATGACAACGAGAACAAGACACCAACCATGACGATCCCTGCGTCTGCGCAGCACTGATGTCCCCGCCCATCTGATCTATCGCTATCTGCATCGCGGCAATGTAGGCAAATGACGAGCCGAGATAAACCGGCACTTTCGCTTTTGTTGCGATCTGATAAATCGATCGCTCCCGCACACCACTGGCCAAAGCGCTACAGATAAACCGGGCATGTTGAGCAGGACGGGATACGCAGGATCGTTGCCCCGAACATGGCGAATACATGCTGAAGACTTAAAAATAATCCCGTGAAGAGTTTCGGTTTAGCCTCCACGTCTAATATTAACGGTCGTTGTTGAATGGCCATATCTTATCATCCTTCTTCCTTATTTTCGGGCATAAAGAAATGCCCTTTTCTGTTTTGCAAAAGGACCTTTAGATAAGATGGATGCTGAATCCGCATTTTGGATATGCTGCTGCACGTTGACCTGCACAGGCAGAACGATCCGAAGCGTTTCAGCTATATGAAATTTTTCCATCCTTTCCTACCTCTCTGGATAGAATTAAAGGAATTTTGCTTGCACTTCAGTTTACCAAGTGTTTTTCTGTAAAGCAAGATAAAGTTTGGAAAGTTTAACAGCAATTAAGCTTTACTTTAAAGAGCGCAGACTAGTATACTAGAAATACCATCTTACTGAGAGAGGTTACACAGAATGAATCAACAAGCTAAAAGCATCAAGCACTGGCTGGTCCTGGCAATCAGCTGCGGCATGTCCGCCAGTTCCATCGGGCTGACGATGAATGTCATCGGTGTCTTTTACACCCCCGTCGCCCAGGACCTTGACGTTTACGTCGGAACGTTCGCCATGCACGCTACCCTGTCGTCCATCGCCCTGGCCGTCGTTTCCCTGTTCTTCACTCCCCTGCTTTACAGGTTCGGCTGGAAAAAGATCCTGATCACAGGTGTTGCGCTCGCCTCGCTTTCGACCATCGCCATGGCCTTCACAACAAGCATGTGGGGCTTTTACCTTCTCGGGATCATCCGGGGATTGGCGCCAGCTTCTACGCCATGATCCCCTTGTCCCTGATCGTCAACAACTGGTTTGAGAAGAAAAAAGGGCTGGCCATGAGTCTTTCCTTCGGATTCAGCGGGATCGCCGGTGCCATCTTTTCGCCCATATTCACGTTCCTGATCAGCCGTGTCGGCTGGGAAATGTCCTTTGTTGCGATGGGGATCCTTATGATCCTGCTGGCACTGCCTGCGATCTTTTACCGATATACTCTGGACCCTGCAGAAGAAGGCCTCCTTCCTTACGGTCACGATGAGTCAGAGGAGGAAAGAAACCGCCTGATAAAACAGCCGAACTGGATCAATTTTTCTTTTACCAATATTGCTTTCATCCTGATTTTCGTCATCGCTTTTTCGCACACCTCCATTGCCGGCATTTCGCAGCATCTGCCCGGCTATGCAGAATCTAACCTCTTGTCTGAACAGGTGGGCGGAATCATGCTCTCTGCGGTGATGATCGGAAACATCACGTTCAAACTCATTTTCGGCTCATTGAGCGACTATCTGGGCGTGGTCAAGGCGAGCGCCATCATGCTAGTGTTAATGCCGTAAGCATCGTGATGCTCGACTCTATCAAATACGTATATTTTGATCTTCGCAGCCTTGCTGTTCGGCACCGTCTTTTCGGTACCGGCCGTGGCTCTGCCGCTTTTGACCACAGAACTGTTCGGCAAGGAACTGTACGTCAGGATCTACCCGATCCTGTCTTTGTCTGCCGGCATCGGTGCCGCTTTATCCATGACGCTTGTCGGTTATGCCTATGACTTTACCGGTTCTTATGCCCTGGCGTTCACGATCGCGCTTGTCTTTCATGCCGTTAATCTGCCGCTGCTCTTTATCGCCTCGAAGCATTCGTTGAAGCGGGCTTAAACAAGACTGGAGACTATCCTTGAAAAGACACTGAGAGATATAAAATGATATTATAAACGGCAAGAAGCGGCCAGGAGATATAGCCTGACCGCTTCTTTTATTATTTTGTATTACTGACCCGGAGGGTTTTCCTGTGCAATAACCGCATCAATGACAACGACGATACCCAGCAGCAGCGACACGAAACGTTCGTCCTGGATGTCTATTTCGTACGAGTCTCCCCAGGACAACCACTTCTTATTGATATCCGCAATGACTTTATTTCCTTCTTTGATGACATAATCATGCGCCATCACAGAACCTTCGATATGCCAGTCCGCGGCCGAGGATCGTGTAGTTGTTTTTAAACAGGGCAAAGTCTTTTTTCACCGTTGCAGCATCTTGTCCATCCTGATAGAGATGGTACTCAGGCAGAAATTTCCATAGAGCCTGTTCGATATACAGCTGTTCTTCATTGTCTTTATTGTACAGTCTCAATTTCTTGGCAAAAGTGAATGCTTCACCTTCAACGTAGTAGACATCCTGTTCTGCCTCATCTTTTATCGTAAAACGGTCCTTGAATGACCAGACTTTCTGTTTGATATAGAGTCGCATAACATCCTCCTATAGTTGGGTTTTAGCTCTCTGATAATTGACACGTGCCGAAATATTTGCTACCAGACCGATCGAGACGGAAAGCACCATCAGGCTCGACCCACCATAGCTGATGAATGGGAAAGTCATGCCTGTTATAGGCATCAGACCGACAACACTCATGAGATTGATCATCCCCTGGATCAGAAACATGGAGGCCACGCCGATGCTCAGCAGTGAATTGAAGGCGCTCTTTGACCGGATCGCTGTCAGGATCATCCGCGAGACCATCAGCGCAAACACCGATAACAGCAGGAAAATGCCGAAAAGCCCCAACTCCTCGCCGATGATCGCAACGATGAAATCGGTATACGGAAAAGGCAGATAGCCCGTCTTCTGCACACTGTCGCCGAATCCGACCCCGAACAGACCTCCCCGACTCAATGCATAGTAGGAATTGACCAGCTGAAGCCCGGCTCCTTCTGCCAGCTGGAAAGGATCCCAGTAGCCTAAAAAGCGGTTATAGCGGTACTCGTCAAGAAAAAACAGATCTGTGCCGAAGGTCCTGATCAGCTGAGTCAGCCCGAACAGGCCACCGACACCAAGCAAACCGACATCCTCGTCCCCAGTTTCGGAGATACTCCGCTGGCAAAAATCATGACGGCCGCAATGATCACGATGATAAATGACGAACCGGTATCCGGCTGAATGTATATAAACAGCACGATCAGAGCCACTAGAAAAATCGGCGCAACGACCGCACGGAAAAAATCTTCAGCAATCTTTTTCTGTTTTTTCGACAGGATATAAGCCAGGTACCAGATCACCATGAACTTTGTAAATTCGGCTGGCTGGATGTTGAACAGCGGTGTTTCGATCCACCTTTTCGCTCCATAGATCTCTCTTCCGAACAGGAGCAGAAAGAACAGCGAAACGGCCGTCACCACGATCCCGAAAATGACAACCTTCTTCTGTTTCAGTATCTGCAGAGGCAGATACAGAGAAAAGACAAAGAGTACATAAGACATCCCGACAAAAATCAGCTGTCTGGGCAGATAGTGATGGGGGTTGCCGTAATCATGGAGAGCGCTGTAACTGCTTGCGCTGTATATCATAATGATACTGAAAATCGTCAGCGCAAGATAGGGAAACACTAGATATTTATCAACATATTTGATTCTGTCCTTTATCATTCTGCCATTCCCTTCCTTCTCATCTTATGCCGTCCCCGGATGGAAGTCTTCGCCTTCGCCCGAGAAGAAGTACGACTTGTGATGGAAACGCATCGACATAATCAGACCGATCCCCATCATGTTCCCGAGCAGCGACGAGCCACCCTGAGATATAAAAGGAAGCGGGATCCCAGTCACCGGGAGCAGGCCGATATTCATCCCGACGTTTTCAAGTACGTGAAAGACGATCATCATAATAACGCCCGTAGCAATGTAGGCATAAAATTCGTTCTTAGTATCATACACGACTTTTATCATATGATAGACAAGAACAAAATAGGTGAAGATCAAAAATGACCCGCCGGCAAAGCCGAAGTTCTCGCCGATCGTCGCGAAAATCATGTCCGATTCTCTGACTGGAACATAGACTTCGCTCACACCGAATCCTTTGCCGAAAACGCCACCGGATCCGATCGACTTGAAGGCCTGTGTCACTTGGTACGTATCATCCGTCGAACCCAGATGCGGATTCAGCCAGGTATTGATCCTGGCAAACTGATACGGACTGAACAAGCCTGTTTCCAGCAGGAATTCCTGATTATAAACAGCAAGCAGGATAAGTGTGACCCCGACAGTAGTAACAAATAAAAATATCGGCAGAAGGATCTGCCATCTGATACCTAGACAGTAAAATCATCCCGACAAGAATGGCAAGGTAGACTAAGCCGGTCCCCAGATCGTTCTGCATGAACACCAGCAACACAGGCAGAGCAGCATACAGCATCAGCTTACCCATCAGCAGAAAATCACTTTCGTAATCTCTGACTTTAAATGTACTGTTATGTTTCGTCACCGCTTTGGCGAGCATGAGAATGAACGGGATCTTTACAAATTCCGAGGGCTGAATGGTGCCAAGCGGGCCAAGACGAATCCAGGACTTCCCTCCGGTCCGCATCGCCAGGTTCCGGTCATAAATCAAAAGCGTCAGATATACAGAACGACTGATCCCTAATATATACAAATAAGTGGTCATCTTCCATAACTGCTCCGAATCAAACTGCATAAGGACCAGCACGGCGATCGTACCCAGTCCGTACCACATGATCTGCTTGAGTGTCATGCTCAACGGCGCGCCCTGAATCAAAACTGGTCGTCGAATAAAGCGAAGCAATACTGAGTATGGCCAGCAGCATCACGGATAGAATGATACCGTAATCTATGCGCTGAGGATATTTATCGTTATTCATTTATTAATTTCTTCCTTTCTGTTCTGTGCAGCAGATGAATTCTGGTAAGCATTAAGTATCTCACTGTACAATGACACATTCTATCAGATATTCCGTCTCATTCCTACTCAATACCGAAATTGACACAAAAGTGTAGAACAAAAAATCCCCCTGCTGTAAAGAATTCTTTACAGCAGGGGGATTCGATGTGTTTAAGTTAAATAGAATTACTTAACTTCTACAGAAGCGCCAGCTTCTTCTAATTTACCTTTTAATTCTTCTGCTTCTTCTTTAGAAACATTTTCTTTAACTGGTGCAGGTGCGCCGTCTACTAATGCTTTAGCTTCTTTCAAGCCAAGACCTGTAGCTTCACGAACTGCTTTGATTACTTTGATTTTAGCTGAACCAGCACTTGTCAGTTCAACAGTGAATTCTGTTTGTTCAGCTTCTGCAGCTGCTCCTGCACCTGCTGCTGCAACTGGTGCTGCAGCTTCAACGCCGAATTCTTCTTCGATCGCACTTACTAAGTCGTTTAATTCTACGACAGTTGACTCTTTCAAGTCAGCAATGATTTTTTCAATATCTAATGCCATTTTTGTTTTCCTCCGTTTATAGTTTAAGTTTTAGTTTGATCCTATACAGCTAGGCAGCTGCATAGATGTGACTCAGTTGAAGAGACTGCTTTATGCAGCTTCTTCTTCTTTTTTCTCTGCAACAGCTTTGATTGCCAATGCTGTATTTCGGACAGGTGCCTGAAGTACAGATAACAGCATAGAAAGAAGTCCGTCTCGGCTTGGCAGTGTAGCAATTTTGTTGATTTGTTCAACACTTGCAACTTTACCTTCCAGTACGCCACCTTTGATTTCTAAAGCTTCTGCAGTTTTAGCGAATTCTGCAATAATTTTTGCAGGGGCAACCACTTCTTCGTTACTGAATGCTACAGCAGTAGGTCCTTTGAAGACATCTACCAAATCTGACAAATCAGCTGCTTCTGCAGCACGACGAAGCATAGTGTTTTTCAAAACGCGCATTTCAATCCCTGCTTCACGTAACTGTTTACGTAATTCAGTGACTTGTTCCACTGTCAAACCACGGTAGTCAACGACTACGACAGCTTCTGCGTCTTGAAATTTCTTCGTAATATCATTGACGATTTCTTCTTTTTTTGCAATGACATTTGCTTTACTCATTGATGTTTCACCTCCTGATCGATTGAAATGAGGATTTCGTTGATAAGGCAGCCCCGAAAGGATCTGTCGTACAAAAAAACCCCATGTCACCGTAGACATAGAGGGGTCATAGTTGATTAATGTAATCACTTGTGTCCTCGGTATGATATTAAGGCAAAAGCCACATACTGTCTTCGGTATTATCCGGTAACAGTTTCCCGTCACCTTCATTCATCAATGCATATTTAATTTAAGTTATTTCCTTAACCTGCATAAGTATAGCAAGCTGCCTTACACAGGTCAAGAGAAATTTTAAACTTTTTTATTTAACTGCAGTACTTGGGTCGACTTTAACGCCGGGACCGAATGTGCTGGCTACTGCCATGTTCTTGATGTAAACACCTTTTGAACTTGCAGGTTTAGCTTTCACGATCACGTCATGAAGTGCAGCCAGGTTTTCCTGTAGTTTTTCAATGTCAAAGGACACTTTACCGATCGGTACGTGTACATTTGACTGACGGTCGACACGGTAAGTGACTTGACCGGCTTTGATGTCATTAACAGCTTTGGCTACATCGGGTGTAACTGTTCCTGTTTTAGGGTTAGGCATTAAACCTTTAGGTCCAAGGACACGACCTAATTTCCCTACTTCTGCCATCATGTCCGGTGCAGCAACGACCACGTCAAACTCCAGCCATCCGCCTTGTACTTTTTCTACAAGATCGCTGTCGCCAACGAAGTCTGCGCCTGCTTCTTCAGCAGCCTTTGCAGCATCGCCTTTTGCGAAAACAATAACGGTCTGTGTTTTACCCGTTCCGTGCGGCAATACCATTGCGCCACGGATCTGCTGATCTGCCTGTTTAGGATCGACACCTAATCTGTATGCTACTTCAATACTAGCATCAAAATTGGCGTAGTCGATTTCTTTTACTAATTCTAAAGCTTCAGTTGCATTGTATAAGTTTTCTCTGTCTACTTTTTCCAAAGCAGCCAAGAATTTTTTGCTCTTTTTCGCCATGTTTTTTTTCCTCCTTAGTGTGGTGTTAACGGTTTGACCTCCCACTTGATTTCCGCACTGAATGCACTGACATAATGAGAGTGCACTTCTTATCATTCAAAGCTGTCTTTGAATGACCGGATGCGGAGTCAGCAAGCTATGAGATTATCGGATTAACCTTTGACAGTGAATCCCATACTGCGTGCTGTACCTTCGACCATGCGCATTGCTGCTTCAACGCTAGCTGCGTTTAGGTCTTCCATTTTTGTTTCAGCAATTTCTCTTACCTGATCACTGGTTACAGTTGCCACTTTTTTAGTGTTTGGTTCGCCTGAACCAGACTCAACGCCAGCTGCTTTTTTAAGCAGAACTGCTGCAGGTGGTGTTTTAGTGATAAATGTGAATGAACGGTCTTCATAAACAGAAATAACAACAGGAATGATCATACCCTGCCTGGTCAGCTGTACGAGCGTTGAACTCTTTACAGAATCCCATGATGTTTACTTGAGCTTGTCCTAATGCTGGTCCTACTGGGGGTGCCGGATTAGCTTTCCCTGCAGGTATCTGCAATTTCACGACATTGACTACTTTTTTTGCCACGAGACATACCTCCTTGATTTTGTGTCCGTGAGTGGTTAAATGAGGTTTCAATTTTCCTCTCCCACTATGTTTCTACACCACGACACTCCGTGAGTGTATATGGCGCACTGATAAATGTTACCACACTTGAACTCTAAAAGCAAGAATCACTTAATCGATTTTTGAGATCTGGTTGTAATCCAGCTCGGCATTTGTTTCTCTACCGAACATTTCGATCGATGCTTTGATTTTGCCTTTTTCTGTTTCAAGGGCTGTGACGTTACCTTCCATACCGGCGAAGGCCCCTTCATTGATCTGAATACGTTCGCCGATTTCAAGGTCCATTTCCACTCTGCGCGGATTGATGCCCATGCTGCGGAGGATCTGGTCGACCTCATCGGGCAATAGCGGTGAAGGCTTGCTTCCTGCCCCGTGCGAGCCCACGAACCCGGTCACTCCCGGTGTGTTTCTGACGATATACCAGGCTTCGTCCGACATGATCATTTCAACTAAAACATACCCGGGGAATACCTTTTCCATTTCCGTTTTCCCATCTTTTCCTTCTGTAGTCTCTTCTTCAGGAATCAGTATCTGCAGAATGTTATCTTCCATATTCATGCTCTGTGCGCGGGATTCCAGGTTTTGCTTGACCTTGTTTTCATAGCCTGAATAAGTCTGCAGGACGTACCATGCTTTTGAGTGTTCTAATTCTTCAAAATTTAAATCCATTTCGAACTCCTTTGTCTGATCTTTATTTTTTTATACTAAAAAAACCTTCTTCACAGGACGTGAAAGAGAAGGTTTTTCATCGGTTCTCGTACTGTAGTATAGCACGAAGATTTCTTAAATTCTACTGATTTTGCTTTTTGTCATACTAAGTTCAATAAAAAGGTAATGGCAGAGTCGACGGCATAAAAGAAAACGCCGAAGAATGCCATGACGCCAAAGACCGTAGCTGTATTTTTTTTCATCATTTCTTTAGTCGGCCAGGTCGTTTCCTTTAATTCATGCTTGACTTCGCCTATAAATGTTTTGACTTTACTCATGGGCAGCTCCTTCCACTCTCATTATGAAGAGGGTTTATTTGGTTTCACGGTGCAATGTGTGTGTTTTACAATAACGACAATACTTTTTTATTTCCAGACGTTCTGTACGGACTTTCATACCTACTTCTTTGGAGTAGTTTCTTGATCCGCATTCCGTGCAGGCTAATGCCAGTTTTTTCTTCATTATAATTTTCCTCGCTTTTCGCGTTGCATATCCATAATTATCCACTATCTCATTTACTTTACCATCTATCTCAAAGCCTGTCAAATCAGTCTATTCCACTTTTTCATACTCATCTCCGGTAACTTCAACCAGGTCAAAGATAGCATCAGACGTGTAGACTTCTTTGTCCTTTGTCACATATATGACATCCACACCCTCAATAGCATTGATATAGTCGAGTCCGTCCTCGACCCCTTTGGAGAAAGCGATATTGGCGATCGCATCGGCATCCATGGCATTGTCTGCGATGATACTGATACCGGAAATATTGTTTTCAAACGGGAAGCCCGTTTCAGGATTCATCAAGTGGTGATAGGATTTTCCGTCTTCCTCCACATTTCGTTCATAGATACCGGACGTTACGATGGCACTGTCTGACAGCTCGATCATCCCGAGTATCTCCCCGCGTTCGCCGTATGGATCCTGAACACCGACACGCCAAGGTTCATTCTCGTCCCTCGTGCTGTTGCCGAGTACGACCAGGTCACCGCCCAGATCGATGATGGCTGTATCCACACCTTCTTCTGTCAGTACACGGGCCGCTTCATCCGTGATGTAGCCTTTGGCGATCGCGCCCAGATCCACTTTCATGCCTTCTTCTTCAAGGTAGATGGTCTGATTCTCTTCATCCAGTTCCACCAGGTTATAGTCCACTACGTTCAGGACGGTATCCAGTTCATCCTGGTCGGGCACGGCTGCATATTCCTGACCGATGTTCCATAAGCTGGTCACGGCACCGATGGTCGGATCGAATGCGCCGCCGGATTCTTCAGCATAGTAGAGGGCCCGTTCCATGACGTGGAACACTTCGTCGGAGACTTCCACAGGAGCGATACCGGCCTGACGGTTCACTTCGGAAATTTCCGAATCCTCTTTCTGCATGGCGAACCACTGATCCAGTTCAGTGACACGTTCAAACGCCAGATCCAAAGCTTCTTCTTTTCCTTCGTTATATACTCTTATATTTGCGACTGTTCCAAGTAAAAATTCTGTACGTTCCAAGGGTCTCTCAGCAAGTCCTCTTGGGTCCTGTTCTTCACAGGCCGTTAAAAACAGCGTGAACAGAGGCAGTCCCACGAGAGCTAAAGCGATTTTGTGACGCTTTTTCATTTCATCATTTTCCTTCCGTTTCAATTTCTCTGTACATATTACAACAAAAGTGCTATCCTGTCTATGTTTTCACAAGATTATATCTGTTATAATAATTTTTTAATGACCGTAGCTACTTGCCGCTGTTTGTGGCAAACTGTAACTATCAAGTGAACGTTCAGAATAGATAAAAGAAGAAAAGAGAAGGATTTTATATGAATCGGACACAGAAAATGATCTATATCTCGCTGCTTTCCGCTCAAGCCGTCATCCTGGGCCTGATCGAGCGCAGCATCCCTTTCCCGTTCGCCTTTGCACCCGGTGCGAAGCTCGGGATAGCCAACTTAATAATCATCGTCGCCATATACACCCTGCCTCTTAAAGACAGTTTCAAAGTCGTCTGGATGCGTCTGTTGATGACGACGCTGCTTGGCGGGACCCTTTCGACCTTCCTCTACAGTACAGCGGGCGCACTGCTCAGTTACTTCGGGATGCTTTCGGTCAAGTTCTTCGGTGGCAAGCGGGTCAGCATCATCGGCGTGAGTGCGACCGGAGGGATCCTCCACAACCTGGGGCAGCTCCTGGTCGCCAGTACGATCGCCCAGACCTGGACCGTCCTGCTTTATCTGCCCGTCCTGTCATTCATGGGCATCCTGTCGGGGATTGCGATCGGCATCGCCGCCAACTTCCTGATGGAGCATGTCTCCACCATTCAGCGCTTCAGACAGCAGAACGATGAAAAAAAAAGACCAAAAACAGGAAAAAAGCTGAGTAACGGCTTGACTTGATATTGATCACACCAGAAAAGTCCTGAGCAGAAATCCTTTCAAGATTTCTGTTCAGGACTTTTTCATAATTTAATTCTATTTTTGAACAGTAATCGGATTTCAGTATGCATTGAGACCTGTTCATGAGCCAGGCTCCTCCAAACTAGTCACAATCTGCCTTTTGAAACGCGTTCAACAGTAATTGAGCGGTGAAGTAGTACCAAAAGTTTTTTTGGCACTACTTCACTCGGCAGCCATAGACTAACTGGTTACAATACGCCTTTTGGAACGACTTCTAAAGTCACTCATATTTTAACTGGTTCCAATAGAGATTTAGCAGCCAGTTCAGAAAAACAATTGACATAAACGGGTCACTATACTGCTTTTGTAGCGACTACATGAGATAGCACCTAATAAGAACTTGGAAAATCGATGTTTTTAAAAGGATGAAGATATGATACAGTACGTAAAACGTCCGTTAACTCACTGCATGAAATTTTCGCGGTACTTCAAGGTACACCGGTGCTTGGCACTCATTACTTTCTGTCTGGGGCATTTCATTTCATGGGCGATTTGCTCGTAGGAATAACCCAAAAAGAAGTAAAGACAGACCTCTTTTTCGAAAGAAGACAAATATTCTATGTATTCTTCCATCGTCTCTTTCATTATCGGCTTATCTTCCGGTTGAATCGCTTTTGCAGGTCCTGCCAGCTGATAGCCCTTTTCTTCCAGCACCCCTTCCAGAGACAGGGATTCTTTGAATGATTTTCTTTTTATCGCATTGCTCTTTCTGACCAGTCTGTTGAAGTGGTTGTCCAGAGACAGGCAGACATACTGATTAAAGCTCATTCCTTTTTTCGTATCAAATTTGACAATACATTCAACGAGAATCATACAAGCTTCCTGAAAAAGATCCTCGCGTTCATATCCTTTAATAAATCTCCGGTATATCGACTTTCTTAACAGATAGTCACATCGTTCTAAAAGTTCAGGAAAAACGGATTTATCTCCTTCCTGAATTCGACTGACCAGCGCATCGACTACCGGATCACTGATATCCTTATACGTTTTCTTTTTGTTCTGCTCTTCTTTTCCTGGATATTTTTTCATCCTTGCTTCTCCTTCTGATCATTGCGATTAGCAACAATCGTACAGTTATGTTCGCTAGCATGTATATATTTTATTCAATTGAAAGCGTTTCATCTTATTATACTTGCTTTTAATTCTATAAGTCATTATTTTTTTTGACCTTTGTGAGTAAAATCTCATAATACGTTAAAAGCCTGCGTCAAACCGACTTATAAAGTCAGTTTGACGCAGGCTTTTAAAAGATGACTAATCATCCCATGGTTTTTTTATCATATCATAATACAGCATTTCGAGTCGCTTGCGGTCTTCATCTTTCAGAGGGGAGTTGCGCGACCGGTTCTGCATGCGGTAGAGCGTACTGTCCACAGCGATGTTCTTTTTGGCCCGCTTGATGTCCTTGTACAGTTCATTGGCCGACTTGCGCGTGGCGCCTTTTTGAAAAATCAGCCACTGCTCGGCCAGATCTGATGTGGCGACCTGGACATGCGTGATCAGCAGGTTTTCTTCTCCGACTGCTTTTTCGATATAGCTGTCGGCCGTTTCGCCTTCACTGGTAAAAATGACGGCCACATCGAACTTGTCATAGCGCTGGGCAATGCCCGGAACGAGCTGGGCGTCAAATACGATACGGATCTCCTGACCTTCATACTTGGCGTAATTGCTGAGTTCATGCAGCAGCCGGTCCCTGGCATCCGCCATCTTGTCTTGACGCTTCAGTTTCACCAGCTCCGGCCAGGCTCCGATCATGTTATATCCGTCTACATACAGCAGTTCTTTCTTCACTTAAACTCCCCTCCTTTCATATTTATTTGAACTCTTTTTACAGTGCGTTTCTTTTCCTGAACACTTCGTACATGAGCAGACTCGATGCCACACTCGCATTCAGGCTCTGAACGTCCCCGACCATCGGAATGAATAAGGTTTCATCCACTTTCTCTTTCACCAGACGGGACATTCCTTTGCCTTCGCTCCCGATGACGAGACCGACCGGTGACGAGACGTCCCAGTAGCGGTAGTCCTTGCCTTTCATATCGGTGCCGAAGATCCATACTCCGCGGTCTTTCAGTTCATCGATCGTCTGTGCCATATTCGTCACACGCGCAACCAGCACATGTTCGATCGCGCCCGCTGATGCTTTAGCGACCGTAGAGGTCAGACCGACGGCCCGGCGCTTGGGAATAATGACTCCGTGCGCACCGCTGGCATCGGCTGTCCGTATGATCGAACCCAGGTTGTGCGGGTCTTCAATGCCGTCCAGCAGGATGAAGAAGGGTTCTTCCTTTTTCTCCTTGGCTTTGTCGAACAAGTCATCCAGCGTCGCGTAGTTCACAGGACTGGCCGCCAGGACGAGTCCCTGGTGGTTCCCACCGTCAGACAGATTGTCCAGCTTGGTCTTCGGTACAAAGGACAGCTGCACTTTCCGCTTTTTCGCTTCACTGACCACTTTGCTGATCTTGTTGTCCGTCAGACCTTCCTGCACGAACAGTTTGTTGACGTCGCGTTCGGATCTTAACGTCTCCAGTACCGGATTCCGGCCGTAAACCATCTCGTCTTCCGCGATCGACGAAGCCACCTGCTTGTCGTTCTCAGGTTTTTCATTCCTGTTTTTTCTTTTTTTTATCGCCATATTCACTGCTCCTTTCCTTGACTGTTTTCGATTTCGGTGATGCTCCAGTTTATCAGCTCGCTGAGCCTCTCGCTCTGATCTGTCAGATACAGAAAGCCGATCAGTGCTTCAAACCCCGTGGACTGACTGTATGTCCCGGAATCAGCATTCTTGGCCTTGGAGTAGCTCTTGGCATTCCGGCCGCGTTTGTAATAGCCTGTCTCTTCCTCAGTGAGCAATGCCTGTTCTGTCATTCGTTCAACCAGATACGCCTGAGCTTTTGCCGAAACGTAACTGGTCGCTGAAACGTGCAGCCGGTTCGGCTTGGTTTTACCTGAGTAGATGAGGTGCTCTCTGACTGCCTGTTCATAGACGGCGTCCCCCATGTAAGCCAGGGCCAGACCGTTCAGGAGTTTCGGATCCACTGATTTACTCACGGTCTTCTCCCCGTTTCCAGCGCACACCCTGCGGCGTATCTTCAAGCAGGATATTCTGTTCTTTCAACTGGTCTCTGATCTCGTCAGCCCGCTGGAAATCGCGTTCTTTCCTTGCTGATCTCTCTTTCTTTGATCAGCTTTTCAATATCCTCATCCAGCAGCTCTTCGGTTGCTTCCAATGTGATACCAAAGACATACATGAACTCTTCCAGCAGCTGCAGGGCAAATTCGATCACCACTCTGGATACATCCGGATTTTCAAGATAGCGGTTGATGAAACGGACGAGGTCATAGACAATGGTGATGCCGTTTTGAGCCTGGAAGTCGTCATCCATATGCGAGATGAACGCGGCCTTCAGTTCTTCAAGCTGATCCATATCCGCCTTGTCCTCATCTAATACTATCCTCTGCCTGCTCTAAACGGTGCGAGGCATTGAAATAAGCCGTCTCGATGCGGTTCAGATTGGTCTTGGCCTCTTCGATCGCGTCGAGCGAATAGTTGATCGGACGGCGGTAATGTGCCGTTGCCATGAAGAAGCGCAGCGCTCTCGGATCGTGCTGTTCACGCAGGTCTTTGACCAGGACCACGTTGCCGATCGACTTGCTCATCTTCTCTTCGTTCATCGTGACAAAACCGTTGTGCATCCAGTAGTTGGCAAAAGTCTGATGCGTTTTTGCTTCCGTCTGGGCAATTTCGTTCTCGTGATGCGGGAAAGCCAGATCCTGCCCGCCGGCATGGATATCGATCGTATCCCCCAGGTATTTCGTCGCCATGACCGAACATTCAATGTGCCAGCCCGGCCGGCCGCTGCCCCAGGGGGATTCCCAGCTGATTTCGCCTTCTTTGGCCGCTTTCCATAAAGCAAAGTCCAGCGGGTCTTCTTTTTTATCTGTCTCATCGTCACCCAGGCGGTTGCTAGCACCGAGTTCAAGGTCATCCAGAGAAATCCGGCTCAGGTTGCCGTACTTTTCAAAACGTCTTGTGCGGTAATAAACGTCGCCTGCTGATTCGTACGCATAACCGTTCTCGATCAGGACTTTGACGAACGTGATGATGTCAGGAATGTTGTCCATCACGCGTGGGGCGTGGGTCGCTTTTTTGACCTCAAGCGCCTGCGTGTCAGCATAGAAGGCTTCGATAAATCTGTCTGCTACTTCAGGAGCCGTCTGCCCCAGCTCCTTGGCCGCACGGATGATCTTATCATCCACATCGGTAAAGTTGGAGACATAAGCGACATCGTAACCTCTGTAAGTGAAGTAGCGACGGATCGTATCAAAGCGCGACAGTGCTTCTCGCATTGCCGATGTGGATGTAGTTGTAGACCGTCGGGCCGCAGACATACATTTTCACTTTGCCTTCTTCTAATGGGATGAAGGTTTCTTTTTTGCGTGTCAGTGTATTGTAAATGTGTATCATCTTGAGAGACTCCCTTCTTCTGTTGCATTTGAAGTTGAAACTGAATCGTTCTCTGAACTCACAGCCGTCAAAAAGAAAAGCCACACAACCGGTTGAAAGAAAGTTCGGGTTGCATGGCTTCATAGCCTTTCTTCACTGCTTATGCTTTAAAAGGATCTGATCAGGTCTTGTGCTTTAGTGATGTTGGCGATCGCTTTTTCTCTTCCCAGCAGTTCGATCGTGTCATTCAGCTGCGGTCCGTGTTCCTGACCTGAAACGGCCACGCGGATCGGCATGAACAGATTCTTGCCTTTGATGCCTGTTTCTTTCTGGACAGCTTTGATCGCTTTTTTGATTTCATCGGCTTCAAATGGTTCGACCGTTTTAAGCTGCTCTTTGAATGCATCCAGAACAGTCGGTACAGTTTCGCCTTTCAGGATGTCCTTGGCATCTTCTGACCAGTCAAGTGTATCTTCAAAGAACAGACCGGCAAGCTGCGTGATTTGTGCGGCATAGCTCATCTGTTCCTGATACAGACCGATCAGTTTCTTGATCCATTCACTTTTTTCTTCGGAAGGATTCGCTTCGACGTAGCCGGCTTCAACGAGATGAGGCACAGCTTTCAGTGTCAATTCATCTCTGTCCATATTTTTCATGTACTGGTTGCTGATCCATTCGAGTTTATTTGGATCGAAAGCGGCCGGCGATGTGCCTAAACGCTTGTGATCGAACATATCGATGAATTCTTTCTTGCTGAACAGTTCATCTTCACCGACAGGCGACCAGCCCAGCAGTGTGATAAAGTTGAACAGGGCTTCCGGCATATAACCCAGATCACGGTACTGTTCAATGAACTGCAGGATCGTTTCATCGCGCTTGCTCAGTTTCTTCCCTGTTTCAGCATTGATGATAAGTGTCATGTGCCCAAAGCGCGGCGCTTTCCATTCGAAGGCGTCATAGATCATCATCTGCTTGGGTGTATTGGCGATATGGTCGTCTCCTCGAAGGACATGCGAGATCTTCATGTAATGATCGTCCACAGCCACGGCAAAGTTATATGTCGGCATGCCGTCACGCTTGCGGATGACCCAGTCTCCGCCGATCGAATCGGACTCAAAGGAGATGTCTCCTTTTACCATGTCGTCAAACGTATACGTGCTTCCCTTAGGAATGCGGAAACGTATGACAGGCGTGATACCTTCTGCCTGTTTTTCTTTCTGCTCAGCAGCTGAAAGGTGGGCACATTTCCCGCTGTAGTGGGGCATCTCTCCGCGTGCACGCTGTGCTTCGCGTTCCGCTTCAAGTTCTTCACTGGTGCAATAGCACTTATAGGCGCGGTTGCTGACGAGCAGCTGATCGATCAGTGGATCATAAATATCCTTACGCTCAGACTGACGGTAAGGTCCAAAAGGTCCACCGACGTCCGCGCTCTCATCCCAGTCGATCCCCAGCCATTTCAGGTTGTTCAGCTGACTTTCTTCACCCGTTTCAACATGTCTTTTCTGATCAGTATCTTCGATCCGGATGATGAAATCCCCTCCGTGATGGCGGGCATATAAGTAGTTGAATAACGCTGTACGGGCATTCCCGATATGCAGATGGCCGGTTGGGCTCGGTGCATAGCGTACGCGAATTTTGTCTGTCATAATAAAACGCTCCTTTTGGTTTCGATTTTTCTCTATTAAAAAGTCACAGTAGTCTAAACTTACCATTATTTCGGCAATTCTTCCACAAAAACCGGTAAATCTCACTCCAGAGAGTTACCGTTCAGGGTTTCTTCAAGCATCTTCGCCACCTGATAATCAAACGGTGTGGTCAGTTTGAAGTTGTATTTTGATCCGAGGGCGACCGTGACAGGATGACCGGCACGTTCGACCAGTTCGGCTTCTTCATTCCCGTAAAAATTTTCTCCTTCAGCCTTGTACACCGCTTTTTTCAGAACGCTGCAGTCAAAAAGCTGCGGGGTCTGGATGTGCCAGACTTCCGGCCGACAGAGCGATTCAGTCACTTTGAAATTTCTGACCCGCTTCATCGAATCCGTGGCTGGAATCCCTAATGTGACTGCCACAGCCTGCTTTCCGGCTTTGACTAGACGCTTGATGAGCTCTTCTGTGACGAAGGGACGAGCAGCGTCATGGATCATCACTTTTTTATCCGTCTCACAGGTCACCCTCTCAAGGGCACATGAAACGCTGTCCTGCCTTTCTTTGCCTCCAGCACACCCAGCTGATTTTGTCCGGTGTTTCTTTATAAAGTTCTCCGATATATTTTTTTATTCTCGCCTCATCTCTGGGATTGACGACAAACCAGATTTTCAGACAGTTCGGGTCATTGACGAACAATCTGAGCGAATGGTCAAAAACAGGCCGTTGACCCAAAGGAAGCAGGATTTTATTCCTCTTATCCGGGTGATCAAAACGCTTTGCTGATCCAGCTGCCAGCAGGATCGTTTCGTACTGCTCAGCCAGTTTAATCTTACCCATGATCCAGCGACTTCTGGTCTGACTTGAGCTTGGCGAATATCATTCGCCCTGCATTGGTCTGAAGCGAACTGGTGACAATGACATCCAGGGTTACATTCATATGGTTTTTGCCTTCTTCGACGACCACCATGGTCCCGTCATCCAGATAAGCCACACCCTGATTGCGTTCCGTCCCCTTTTTAACAATCATGACCCGCATTTCTTCACCAGGGATAACGACCGGTTTCACGGCATTGGCCAGTTCGTTGATATTGAGGACCGAAACGTTTTGGAACTCAGCGACCTTATTGAGGTTGAAGTCATTCGTGATGACCATGCCGTCCATTTTCTTCGCCAGATGAACGAGCTTCAAGTCGACCTCTTCTGTCTCCGGAATGTCACTGTCATCCATTTCAAGGGTAATGTTTTTTTCTTTCTGCAGGGCATTTAAAATATCCAGCCCGCGGCGCCCTCTCACCCGTTTCAGGCTGTCCGATGAATCCGCAATGTACTGCAGTTCCTTGAGGACATAATGAGAAACGACCAGCACACCTTCCAGAAATCCCGTCCTTACGACATCCAGGATACGTCCGTCGATGATCGTACTGGTATCGAGAACTTTATATTTCCGGAATGTTTCTCCTTCTTTTCTGTCCAGCACATCACTGTTTTCCTGTTTTTCCGTCTTGGGTGAAAACAGGCGTCTGATTTCTTCTCTACGTGACGTACCAAGCTGAAAACCGGCATAAGCAAAAGCTATTGCCAGAACAAACGGTACGGTATCGCTGATAAAGATGATATTCAGAGCATTGATAAAAAAGCTAATCAGTAAAGCAAAAATAAGTCCAATAATCGCACCAATGCTTCCGAACATAAGATAAGCAATACTCATTTCACTGAAAACTTTTTCGACTTTTGCTATGGCCTTCTCTATCGGTTTGACGGCCGTTAATGAAACGATATAAAATATCCCTGCTCCTAAAGCCATTCCGACGATCGGATGCGTCAGCCAGCTGGGGGCATCATTCCAGTTTGCGATCAGCTCCGGAAAGGCATTGTAACCCAGGCTGCCTCCGACCAGTACGAAAGTGAGCAGTATTAATTTCGCTACCATTTACTCCCTCCTTTTCATGATTTTTTAGTCCATACTTCATTAGTATACCAATCTTACGGTAAAATAAGAATCAATCAGCCTTTTTCACTCAGGAAAAGGCCCGTTTGATTGCTTCTGCCAGTGTGGTGCATCCAATGACTTCGATATTCTTGGGCATGTCCCAGCCGTCTTTGTTGTTCTTGGGAATAAATATCCGCTTGAAGCCAAGTTTCGCAGCTTCTTTGACGCGCTGTTCGATTTTGGAAATACTTCTTATCTCACCTGTCAGTCCGATCTCACCGATAAAGCAGTCGGTGGGACGTGTTTCTTTCTCCTTATAGCTGGATGCGATGCTGATGGCGATGGATAGATCGATCGCCGGCTCGTCCAGTCGTACCCCGCCGGCTGCTTTAAGGTATGCATCCTGATTCTGAAGCAGCAGACCCGTGCGTTTTTCCAGTACAGCCATGATCAAAGAGACCCGCGAATAATCGAGCCCGCTCGCTGTCCGCTTGGCGTTTCCGAAGACTGTCGGTGAAATGAGCGACTGGATCTCGACCAGGATCGGCCGGGTACCTTCCATCGCTGCAACGACTGCCGAACCGGTCGCACCGGCCAGCCGTTCTTCAAGGAACAGCTGTGACGGGTTGATCACTTCTTCCAGTCCGCCGTTTCGCATCTCGAAGATGCCGATTTCGTTCGTGGAACCGAAGCGGTTCTTGACCGCTCTCAGGATCCTGAACGTGTGGTGCTGCTCGCCTTCAAAATAAAGCACCGTATCCACCATATGCTCCAGCATTTTCGGACCGGCGATCGAGCCTTCTTTAGTGACATGACCAACGATAAAGATAGCGATCTCGTTCATTTTGGCTATCTGCATCAGTGTCGATGTCGATTCCCGCACCTGAGACACACTGCCGGATGCACTGTCGATATTGGCATGATGCATCGTCTGGATCGAATCGATGATGACATAGTCCGGCTTCAGTGTTTCGATGGTCTGTGCAATAGCGGTTATTTCCGTTTCTGCATAGATATAGAAATCTGTCCCGCGGAGTTCCAGGCGCTCCGCTCGCATTTTTATCTGAGACATGCTCTCTTCACCCGAAACGTAAAGGACTTTGCCGCCCCCCTGATTCAGCTGTGCCGACACCTGCAGGAGCAGCGTCGATTTGCCTATGCCGGGATCTCCCCCAATCAGAACGAGCGAGCCAGGGACCACTCCTCCGCCTAGAACACGGTTGAATTCGACCATCTTTGTCTTTACACGCTCTTCTTTTTCAATAGTGATATTTGTGATCGGTTCTGCCTTGGAAGCTTTACCTGTCATCGTTACCCGACTGCGACTGTCCGTCTTGTCCGGCAGTTTTTCTTCTACCATCTGATTCCATGTCCCGCAACTCGGGCATTTACCTAAATACTTCGGTGATTCATACCCACAGTTTTGACAGACAAATACCGTTGCTTTCTTTTTCGCCAAGTTCCTGACCCCTTTTAGTTTACTATAATTCACTATTCCTACTTTTATCTTCCGGAAGATCCGAAGCCGCCTGTCCGTTCATCAAAGGCCTCTTCTTCGTCATCCACGATTTCATATCTGGAGAAGATGCCCTGGGCGATGCGTTCGCCTTTAGCGACCTTGACATCATCCAGACCATAGTTGATCACCTGAACAAAGATTTCGCCTTCATTGCCTTCGTTACCGTAATAATCCGCATCAACCACACCGATGCCATTGGGAACCGCCAGCTGCCGTTTCATCGGATTGCTCGAGCGGTTTGCCAGCAGCAGGTATTCATTCTCAGGCATATACGCCTTGACACCTGTCGGGATAAGCGTCGAACGCACAGGATTATCTTCAGACTGACTTTCTCTGGACAAAGCTTTGAATACAGAAGGCACAACCATGTCCACTGCCGCGGTCAGATCATACCCCGCCGATCCTTTCGTTGCTCTCTTAGGTAAGCTTAAATTATCTTCTTTATATTTTGATACGATCTCGAAACCTCTGACTTTAGTCATCATAGTCTCTGCGCACTGGATCGGCGCAGATTAAATTCCCCTTTCGACATACATTATAATACTTCCATTTTACACTAATTTAGCTTCAACATAAACGAGGAAATAAAAAACCTCTCTGAGTATACACTGTATACCAGAGAGGAAAAAAGGGGGCTATTTTAAATCAACTCAAATTATCTCGTATTAACGGATAACGTTGGTTGTTTCTGGATCGAAGAAGTGTGATTTACCCATATCGAAGGCCAAATCGACATCTTCACCCGGTTTGTGGTAGTCACGCGCATCAACACGTGCAATATACTCAATGCTTCCTAATTGTGAGTAAAGCATTGTTTCAGCACCTAACAGCTCTGAAACGGTAACTTTTGATTTTACTACTGAGTTAGGGAAAGATTCTAAAGCAACCTGCTCGCTCTTGATGTCTTCCGGACGGATACCAAACACTAATTTAGAACCGTCTGAATAACCTTTATCACGGAGTAATTTCATTTTTCCTTCTGGAACTTCGATATCTAAGCCGTCACCATTGTTAATACGGTTACCGTTAAGAGTTACGTCAAAGAAGTTCATGGCAGGAGAGCCGATAAATCCGCCGACAAAGACATTGACCGGGAAGTCGTAAACTTCTTTAGGTGAACCGATCTGCTGTACGAAACCGTCTTTCAGGATAACGATACGGTCAGCCATGGTCATCGCTTCAGTCTGGTCATGGGTAACGTAGATAGATGTTGTGTTCAGACGCTGGTGAAGTTTGGCGATTTCAGCACGCATGGCAACACGCAGTTTAGCATCCAAGTTTGACAGAGGTTCATCCATCAGGAACACTTTAGCATCACGAACGATCGCACGGCCTAAAGCGACACGCTGACGCTGTCCACCAGATAACGCGAGCTGGTTTACGGTCTAAGTAAGGGCAGTCAAGTCCTAAAATATCGCAGCATTCTCAACACGCTTTTTGATTTCGTCTTTTTTGTATTTACGCAGTTTCAATCCGAAAGCCATGTTGTCATATACAGTCATATGCGGATACAACGCATAGTTCTGGAAAACCATCGCGATGTCACGATCTTTAGGAGCCACATCGTTCATCATTGTGTCTCCGATCCATAATTCACCGTCAGTGATTTCTTCCAGACCAGCGATCATGCGGAGCGTTGTTGATTTCCCACAACCGGAGGGACCAACAAAAACGATAAATTCGCGGTCTTTGACGCGCATATCAAAATCCGATACAGCAAATTCATCCGAGTTGTCATAACGTTTGTAAATACTTTTCATTGCGATTTCTACCATTAGTAAAAAACACCTTTCTCTTTTGAGTTTTATGATTCTTAAATTTGAATCAAACATTGTTTAGTTGACAATTCTTATTATAGTGAAAACGTTTCAACAATCCTATGTAAACGTGCACAAAAAAGACCGAAATGTTTTGTGCATGTTGCCTAAGGGTGAAAGAGCCACCTTCCATATGCAACCGGGTTCATCAGCCTGCTTTCACAAACTCGTCAAGTTTGGGATAAAAACACAAGTAGAACAGCTTTAAGATAAATATGTAAGGGCTTCCGTTTGTAAAACAAATCCTGTGTAGTATAATGAATTTGTGAAATAAAATACGAAAAGGAGTGCATAAGATGAATGAACTGAAAGGAAAAGTCGCGGTCGTTACAGGAGGCGCTTCAGGTATCGGTCTGGCTACCGTAGAAGCCTTCCTGGCAAAAGGCTGCAAGGTCGTATTAAGTGATTACGATGTAGAAGCCGGCGAGAAACATACGGAACGCTTGAAAGATAAAGGCGATGTCATCTTCATTAAAGCTGATGTCTCCAAAGAAGACGAAGTGGTCTCTCTGATTGACAAGGCCGTTGAAAAGTTCGGATCCCTTGATATCTATACTCAACAATGCCGGTATTGGTGCCCAAGGGGAAACCCATGAGCTCACTTATGAAGATTATTCCAAAGTCATCAAGATCAATCAGGACGGTGTCTTCTTCGGTTCCAAGTATGCTGTCAGAAAAATGCGCGAAAATGGTGGCGGCGTCGTTATCAATACCGCTTCTATCTTAGGAGTCGTCGGAGAACCTACAGCCTTTGCTTATAACGCTTCTAAGGGTGCGGTCGTTATGATGACGAAGTCTCTGGCTCTACAGTATGCTAAAGATAATATTCGCTGTGCTGCCATCGCTCCCGGCTACGTTGAATCCGGAATGGTCAACCGAGAAGCTTTGGGCGAGTACTATGATAACTTAGTTGATAAACACCCTGTCGGCAAGACTGGGCCAACCTGAAGAAATCGCACATGCAGCAGTGTTCATTGCTGAAAATGAATTTGTCACAGGAATCACCCTGCTCGTTGACGGCGGTTATACAGCTCAGTAATTCCCCTCTACCTAACATTTAAGGAGCAGACTCGACGGATAAAGCACTAGTAGCGCTCTCGCTATGCTTATCTAAGAGGCTGCTCTTTTTCGTATGGATAAACAGCACCTTTTCCCGTTTCGTTGACAACCCTGATCAATACATATAAAATGAGTAAAGCAGCTTACTTTTACACAGTAAACATCATATATAACAATAACTTAAAGAGGGATCAAATGACCTACACATTCTTAGAACCTTACACGGTGAAAGAAGGAGTTACATTAAGAAACAGAGTCCTTATGGCTCCCATGACAACAAGCTCAAGCACAGCTGAAGGGGAAGTAACAGAAGAGGAACTCATTTATTACCTGGTAAGATCGAGTGGCCCCGGGGCTGTGATCACCGCCTGTGCCTACATCTCTTCAGAAGGACAAGCCTTTCCCAACGGAATGAGTGCAGCAAAGGATACTCACATCGAAGGACTGAGCCGACTTGCTTCAGTGATAAAGCTTCAAGGAGCCAAAGCGATTCTGCAGATATATCACGGCGGCAGAATGAGTCAGCGGAAGTTTAACGGTGGAAGGCAGCCCATCTCCCCTTCTGCTGTCCGGGCAGAAAGAAAATGGGCGGATACCCCAAAGAACTGACCGACGGTGGGATAAATATCCTTATCCATCAGTTCGGTTCTGCAGTCAGACGTGCCATCGACGCAGGCTTTGATGGTGTAGAACTTCACGGAGCCAATACTTATCTGCTCCAGCAGTTCTTTTCCCCTCATTCTAACCAGAGAACAGACAAATGGGGCGGCTCTATCGAAAAAAGACTGACATTCCCGCTCGAAGTGGTTAAACACTGTCAATCCATCATAGATCAATACGCAAAGAAACCATTTCTTCTCGGTTACCGATTTTCTCCTGAAGAAATCGAAACACCGGGCATAAGAATCGATGACACTTTATATTTAGTTGATGCATTAATCAACGAAGAAATCGATTATCTACATCTATCGGTGAATTATTATTATCAGCCTTCTTCTGAATGGTTTGCGTGAATACAAGCAGCAAATTCCCGCAGAAAATCGGAGAGCACATTGGTGGAAGGGTCCCCCTTATCAGTGTCGGGTCAATTAAATCATCGGATGATGCTGAAAAAGCCTTACATTATTCTCAAATGATCGCGCTGGGAAAACAGCTGATCATTGACCCAAAATGGGTTCAGAAAATCCAAAACGATGAAGAACGAACGATTGAAACGGCTATAAGTAAGTCTAATTACCCGTGCTATCACATCCCGGAAGCTCTCTGGAACACTCTCATATCCATTCCTGATTGGATACCCGTTCGGGATTAATTTTCTATTTTTAATGTTATAATTATTGCATGACATTGAACACATCAGTAAGTAAAGAAAGGAACCTTGATTATGAAAATATCGCTGACCGATAAAGCAGTTACATGGTTTGAAGATGAATTAGCCCTGGAATCAGGCGATGCCGTACGTTTCTTTGGCAAAACCTATGGAAAAACGGAGGTTCATGAGGGTTTTTCAGTAGGGATGAGCGTTGAGCATCCTGATGGTGATGTTCTAGGGAAAACAGAAGTCAATGGCATCACATATTATGCGGGTGAAGAAGATGACTGGTTTTTCAGTCGTTATGATCTAGTTGTTGATTATGATGAGAAAAAAGACGAGCCAGTCTATCACTTCAACAGCCACGAATAGTAACGTATAAATATGCATAAAAAGAGAGCGACGGGGTAAAGATTTATCCCGTCGCTCTCTTTTTGTTTACTGAGTGATTCTATTCAAGTCAAAAAGGCATAAAAAAACTCCGCAAGCAGGGCTCGAACCTGCGACATCATGATTAACAGTCATGCGCTCTACCAGCTGAGCTATTGCGGAATCACACTATTTTTCTATAGATATAAAAAAAGAGCTGCACGGCAACGTCCTGCTTTCACAAAGGGAAACCCTTCACTATCCTCGGCGCTGGGAAGCTTAACGGCTGTGTTCGGAATGGGAACAGGTGGGTCCTTCCCGCCATCGTCACCGCACAGTGACTCTTCTTTATATTATTGGAGAACGCTGTTCTCTCAAAACTGGACAGCTGATTTAATCGTTACACAAATGGTTGAAACAACACCGACATCTTATACCCTTGAACCACCTTGCGTGGTTAAGTCCTCGACCGATTAGTACTGGTCCGCTCCACACATCACTGTGCTTCCACTTCCAGCCTATCTACCTGATCATCTTTCAGGGGTCTTACTTCCTTAAAGGAATGGGAGATCTCATCTTGAA